>CAVWJE010000004.1:0-399049 GCA_963755225.1 uncultured Acidobacteriota bacterium | reverse complement strand
TCGTCGAAGGCGCGCAGCGCATTCGCGTCGCACTCCCCCTTTCCGGCGATTCCGGCCGCGCCGTTCCCATAGGTAAACGCCACATCCTGGAGGCGCGGCTCATCGGCGTTCATAAAGAAACCGATCTGGCTTTGCTCAAGATCGATGAAAAAGAACTTCCTACTCTTCCGCTGCTCAGCCAGCAACGTCCCCGCGTCGGCCAGCTTGTCTTCGCCATTGGCAGTCCGGAGGGCTTGCAGAATTCCGTCACCATGGGCGTGGTCAGCGCGGTGGCGCGCCAGCCCGATCCCGATAAGCCCTTGACTTACATTCAAACCGACGCTCCCATCAACCCCGGCAACAGCGGCGGACCGCTTGTCGATATGAACGGATCGGTCGTCGGCATCAATACTTTTATCCTTTCCGAAGGCGGCGGCAGCGAGGGCCTCGGTTTCGCCATCCCCGCGCGCATCGTCGAATTCGTTTACCGCAGCCTGCGCAAATACGGCCACGTTCACCGCGTCGAGATCGGCGCTGTCGCTCAGGAAATTACTCCAACGCTGGCGGATGGACTTCATCTTTCGCAGCGCTGGGGCGTCATCGTGGCCGACGTTAAACCCGATGGACCGGCGGCCGCGGCCGGATTGAAAGTTCAAGATATCGTGCTCACCGCCGACGACCGCCGCATCGAAACTCTGCCCGGCCTTTCGTCGGCGCTCTACCTTCACCGACTCGATCAAGTCCTCAAGCTCGAAATCCTGCGCCGCGATGAGCGAAAAACGCTTTACGTTCCCGCCATCGAGCATCGCGACCAAATGGACCAACTCTTCGACGCCGCCGATCCGGAGAAAAGTCTAATCCCCCGCATCGGCATTCTCGCCACCGATCTCACCCCCGAACTGCGCAACCAGCTCGGGACATTGCGCATTTCCTCAGGGGTGATCGTGCTGGGCCGCGCCGCCGACCTTATCACGCCCGACACCGGGCTACAGACCGGCGACCTTATCCACTCGCTCAACACAACTTCCATATCTTCCATGGATGGCCTTCGCGCCGCGGTCCTCGCCCTCAAGACCGGCGATCCGGTTGTCCTGCAAGTGGAACGCAGCGACGGCCTCACCTATCTGGGCTTTGAAATGGAATAGCGTGCAAGCGCGGAAGTAGTCGCTCATTTTTCTTCACGAAATGCGTGGTGGCGCAGCCAGTCCGCTACCAAAGGCAGACCGGCCTGTCGCCACAGCGAATTTGGAGTTCATCGATAGCCGCCTCGCGAAGAACCAAGCCCCCGGACGATGGGCAAGATTGACCGGACCGCTCGGCACTCGGTGGCGCTGTAGAATTGGCGACCACCGAACTTTCTGCGAGATTCGGTCGGCCATGCGAATTCTGGTGCTGCGCGTCCGCCATCGCGGTGAAGTCTGCCGATAACCGATCCACGCCCACTGGTAAGTTGCCAACTTTTCCAGTCTCAGTATTATCGTAAGAGTTCGTTTTAATCTCGGCGGGAAGCTATTGCCTTTGACCGAAGACCGAAGACCGAAGTCCGAAGTCGGAAGTCCGAAGTCCGAAGTCCGAAGTCCGAAATCTGAAGGCTGAAGGCTAACGACGAACGACTAACGACTAACGACCGTCCTTAGCCTGCTCTGAGCGGAGCGAACGGACCGAAGACGATCTTGATCCCTATGTCAGACATTCGCTGTATCGGTATCGGCACCGGAGGCGGCGACGCCCCCGGCCTTAACGCGGTCATTCGCGCCGCCACCAAAGCCGCCATCATTAAGTATGGCTGGAAAGTCATGGGCATCCCCGATGGCTTCGACGGCCTCATCTGGCCGGAAAAAGCCTTCGAACTCACGCTCAAGGAAGTCAGCGGCATCTTGCCCCGTGGCGGCACTATTCTTGGTACCACCAACCGCGGCGATCCGTTTCACTACCGCACCATCGAAGATGGCAAAGAAGTTTCCCGCGACATTTCCGACCAGATTATCGCCAACGCCGCCAAACTTGGCATCGACGCCGTGATCACCATTGGCGGCGATGGGTCGCAGAAGATCGGCTACGAACTTTTTCAGAAGGGAATGAAGATCGTCGGCGTTCCTAAAACCATCGACAACGATCTGTCGGCAACCCAAGTTACCTTCGGCTTCGATACCGCGTTGCACACCGTTACCGACGCCATTGACAAAATTCATACCACGGCAGCTTCCCATCATCGCGTGATGGTGGTGGAAGTCATGGGCCGCGATTGCGGCTGGATCGCGCTTGAGGCCGGCATCGCCGGCGGCGCTCACGTCATTCTCATCCCGGAAATTCCCTTCACTGTCGAGCATGTTTGCAAACACATTGCCGAGCGCGAAAAAGTCGGCAAACACTTCACCATCGTGGTAGTGGCCGAAGGCGTGAAGCTTCCACAGGAGTTTAAAGACAACCGCCGCGCCAGCACCGTCGGCAATCTGATCGGCAATTCCATTGCCCGCGGCTCGGGCAAGGATGTGCGCATCAGCGTGCTCGGCCACATTCAGCGCGGAGGCACGCCCTCGCCTTTCGACCGCATCCTGGCAACCCGCTTCGGCGTAGCCGCAGTCGACTTGATCGCCGCCGGCGGTTTCGGCATGATGGTCGCGCTGCACGGCGATTCGATTATTTCAGTTGACGTCGCCCATGCCATCGGCCATTTAAAATCGGTCGACCCCAGAGGTGAAGTGGTGAGCGCCGCCCGTGCCATCGGCATCAGCTTCGGAGACTGAGGCGCGTCGCAAGATTTGAAAGGGTGCGACTTCAGTCGCGCCGATAGGCTTCCAAGAAGATTGTCGCGCTTTAGCGCCGGATTGTTTATTACTTCCGGAATGCGCGGAGACTTCCCGCGAATGTCTTATCCTTCGGAACGATTTATGACTCCCGCCGACTTCCGACGCATCGCTCTCAGCTTCGCAGGCGCCGAAGAAGGCTCGCACATGGGCGCCGCCGACTTCCGCCTCGGCGGAAAAATCTTCGCCACACTCGCTTCGCAACATCAAGGCTACGGCAACCTGAAACTCACGCTCGATCAGCAAGCCAATTTCGTCCGCGAATTGCCCGAAGTTTTTCTCCCCATTCCCGGAGGCTGGGGCCGCATGGGAATGACCCACATCCGCCTGGCCTCCGCTACCGAAGACGTGCTCACCGGTGCCCTGCGCGCGGCATGGCAGCTTAGGACTGCAAGAAACAGCGTCGCCAAAAAAGAAAAAGCGCTCTCCGCACAAACCGGCCTAAAAGGGAATTACCCGGTGAACCTTTGTGCTAAAGCGCATGGTCTGCCATCTCCCTTTTTTCTGTTGCTCGCGGGGCGCACTCCGCGGTACTTTTGTAATCTCCCCAAAAAACCAAGAAATGCGTTTCAATAGAAATGCACTCTCATTCTGGAATTCTATTTATGAATGTTGTGGAACTTTGCCTTGTGGTCCAGTTCTGCCTGGCATTCGGAGTAGCCGGATTATTCTGGCCGGAAAAGTTCCGGCCGCTCTTCGATGTGCTGCTATTTCCGTGGGCGGCCAGCTACCGAGCAGTTCGCGCCAATAGTCTCGCAGCCATCGCGTTGTCCCTTCTACTCTTGGCGAGACTGCTGGTGATTGCAGGCTAGACCAAAGCTAAGAACTGGAAACTGGAAACCAGAAACTAAAAGCCGGAAGCCCGAAACTGCTGCCCTACTGATTCGTCATGGCATCGATCAGCGCGTAAAGCTGATTCGCATCCTTCATCTCGATATACGGCTTGCTCGGATTCCTATTGCTGACAATATATACCGTCGGCGTGTGATCGAGTTTGATCGCCTTGCCGATATCGCGGTCGGCATTCACCTCGGCGGCAAACTTTCCCTGCGGATCGACCACGAATGGGAAATCTGCTTTATGCTCGGCCGCAAACTTCTCGGCATAGCTGCGCAGGTTCTGCGGATTGATCTCCAGTTGATTGGAAAAAATATAATCCCGGAAGTCGTTGCCCAGCGGCTTTGAAATCGAGTCGAAATACCGCGCCATTACCGCCGCTTCGTAGGACCAGTTGTGCATCGGCAAAGGGAAGTCGTGCCGCACCAGAGGAATTTTATAGGTCTTCGATGCCTGCTCGAGAATCGGAGCCACCCGCCGGCATTGCGGGCACTGCAAGTCTTCAAACACCACAATCGCCACCTGCGCCCCTTTCGGCGGACGCAGCGCCGGATTCAACGATTCGTCCGCGGCTGCGGCAAAAGCCGCGCAAGCGCATATCAGAACCAACGAGCAAATCAATCGGCTGTGCAGGAGTTTCTCGATCTTTATCTTAATCATGAGTTGTGTTCAGCTTCGGGTATTCCCATAGCGCAGCGTTCCGGGCGCTTTCGTTATGGTAAACGATGCCGGTTCTCTTTGTAATGCAAGGCTAGATGTGGGACAGGCGAAGTTACATATTAACGACAGCCGTCCTCGGCTGTTCCGTCGAGCGAAGCTCGACCGCTTCTCAACAACTTCTACATGCGCCAAGAGATCGACTCGCCCCAGGTGCATTCGCCGTAAACCTTTCGTGTCTCCGAACCGCCGCGACAACGCGCTATAGTGAAGATGGAAAACTCAACCGCTCTGACGTGAACTCCGTGTCCATCGTGAAGCCGTCATCTGCCCTGCATCTTCGCCGGCACTTATTATTCCTTTTTTCCCTCGGCGTCTTCTTGTTTGCAGCTTGCGCGTGCAATCGCGGAAGTCACCGCACTCTGGAAGTCAATTACGTCTCCGCTCCCCAGGCCAGCCTGCGCGATCAAGTGGCGACCATGTATAACCACGTCGGCACCGTGAAGAACGGCGAACGCGTCGAGGTCCTGGAACGCGAGAAGCGTTTCTCGCGAATTCGCACCGCCGCAGGCATCGAGGGCTGGATCGAACAGCGCTACCTCGTGGATCAGAAAACTTACGAGGGCATCGAGAAACTAACCCAGGAAAATGTGAACGATCCAGTGCAGGCCCCCGGCGTCATCCGCAACGATTCTAATCTGCACCTCACGCCCGGCCGCGACACCGAACATCTCTATCAACTCTTGTCGGGCGCAAAGTCTCTCTCCTGAAACGCGGCGTCGCCGAGAAATCAGCCTCGCCCGCGCCAACCGCCAAGTCAGCCGCTAAGAGATCTGCCGGCGAGCTTCCCTCGGGCCCGCCGCTTGAAGATTGGTGGCTGGTGCGTGACGCGCAAAACCGCGTGGGGTGGGTCTTGGCGCGCATGGTGGATATCGATGTCCCTCTCGATATCGCGCAATATGCCGAAGGCCAGCGCTTCGTCGCCTTCTTCGTGTTGGACCAGGTCGAAGATCGGGCCAAAGATGGCCCCGATAAAAATGTTCCGCAGTATCTCTGCGCCATTACCGAACCTCACGATGGTTCGCCCTACGATTACGACCAGATTCGCGTCTTCACCTGGAACGTGCGCAAGCGCCGCTACGAAACCGCCTATCGGGAGCACGGGCTTAACGGTGTGCTGCCCGTCACCGTGACGAAAGAGAACTTCGATAAAGAAGGCACGATGCCAGTCTTTATCCTTCACGTGAAAGACGACAATGGCAAGATCAGCGAACGCAAATACAAACTCGATACCCCAATTGTCCGCCGCGTTCTCGCGCCCGGCGAGCAAAAGCAATCGCCAAATCCGACGACTAAACGCCGACATCACTAGCGCTATTTGAGAATAGTTTTTCGGTGTCGCACCGGCTTTAGCGCCGCGATGCGTCGCTTCTCTTCTGGTTGGGACTGCGGCCTGAAAAACTCTCGATTCGTATCCTCGATTCGTATCAGGCTGTGCTTTCAGGCATACGGCAAGCGCCAAGTTTTCAATCGCGCCTTTAGGCATTGCACCGCAAATAAGCCTTCCGCAAACTATTTCGATCCCCTTCGGCTCAATCTATTGTCAGTCTGTTTACCCCGTTGAAAAATACGCCGCATCATCCCTTGATCCCGGTCGCAGCCGCTCCCAAAATTTGCTTACTCTTTTTCAGCTGCACAAAAACGATCACACGCAGCTTATCCGGATTCCAGTGCGAGTTGATCTTCACGACAGGCTCTCCGGTATAAGATGTCGCGGCCGCGCCAGCGTCTGCAATCCCAATCTTTTGCAGCGAACGCAGCGTGGCAACATGCTGCAACTCGCGTCCCGTGTTCTCTCCCGCGCCGACCGACGAGTGCAGCCCATCCTCAGTCACCGCCAGCCACACTTCCGCGGTATCGCCCAATGCATTTCCCGCCAGCTTACCGACCGAAACGCTGCACCGCGTCGAGTTCTTCGACTCGGACTTTCCCGTCGTAATTGAAACTTGTGTCTTAGCCTCTTGCGCCGCCTTCTCGATTTCCGTCACCGCCTCCTGCGGATTGCTCCCCAGGAACTGGCTGCGCCCGTCCACCACCAACTCGGGAGTGTATGCGTCCAGCTTCAACAGAGCCGTGTAGTTTTGCTGACGCTGCGTCCATTGCGCTGAGGAGAAGGGGTCGACCCACCCGTCATGATTCCAATAATCCACATGCTCTTCGAGCGCGATGATTTCCGCTCCCGCCACCGGTTGCTGCGCTTCCAACTTCTGCAACAACACATCCGCCGGCGGACACGACGAACAACCCTCCGAGGTAAACAGCTCCACCACCACCGGTTTGCGGCCGTTATCCGCCGCCGGGGCTTGCGCCTCGACGGCGTTGGTCGAAACCAAAATAAGGATCGCCATCCCGCTCGTTATTGCAGCAGCCGATAGTTTTTGCACTGACATTATCTCCATGATCCACAGTTCTAAAGATGCGTAGCTCGGGCGGAAAGTTACTTGGTCGAATGCAGGAACAGCCGTCTCCGGCTGTCCGTCGAGCGAAGCTCGAAGGGGTTCTCCGTCAATTGGCTAAATTGCCGGTGCTGGCTTCCGCGTCGCAATCACCTAGCAGTAAAAATCCGCAATGCTGGTCACAACGAAGCGCTGCTCATCCTCGGTAAGTTCCGGAAACATCGGCAATGCCAGCACTTCTTTCGCCGCGCGCTCCGCCTCGGGAAAATCCCCTGCGCGGTGTCCCAGATAAACAAAACAAGGTTGCAAGTGCAGCGGGATCGGATAATAAATCTCCGTCCCAATCTTGCGCGCCGACAGAAACTCCCGCAGTTCGTCGCGCCGGTAGGCGCGAACGACATACTGATGGAAAACATGATGAGCCTTATCGGAAGTCTTCGGAAGCCGAATCGGCGAAGAATCGGCCTCACCATTCGAAGTCAGCCCGGCAGCGGCAAATAGCCCGTCGTAGGTGGCCGCCCGCTGCCGCCGCTCCTCGTTCCATCCGTCTACATATTTCAACTTCACCCGCAAAATTGCGGCCTGTATTGCGTCCAGCCGGCAATTCCACCCGAACTCCACATGAACATAGCGCTGCGGGCTTCCGTGATTGCGCAGCCGCCGCATGTGCACGGCCATCTCCGCATTGTTCGTCGTCACCAACCCGGCGTCGCCATAGGCGCTCAAATTTTTCGTGGGATAAAAACTGAATGCGGCCGCCACTCCCATCGAACCCGCGCGGCGCTCTTTGGCCGGCTCGCCGCCCCAACGCGCGCCAATCGCCTGCGCAGCGTCTTCGATCAGCGGCAGATGAAATTCGTCAGCCAGCCGTTGCAACCAATCCATATCGGCGCACTGCCCGTAAAGATGCACTGGCAGCAGGGCGCGAAGTTTATCCCGCTTTCCGCTTCGCAGGAATGTTTCCACTTGCGCCGCGTCGACATTGAAGGTCTGCGGATCGATATCGCAAAAAACTGGCCGGGCCCCCGCCCGCACCACAGCGCTCGCTGACGCGAAAAAACTGAACGGCGTAGTTAGAACCTGATCGCCCGCCTGCACCCCCGCAGCCACCAGCGCCAGCCCCAAAGCGTCCGTGCCAGAGGCGCATCCGACCGCGTCGCGTACTCCGCAGAACTCCGAAATCTCCCGCTCGAACCCTTCCACTTCAGCGCCCAAAATGTAATGCTGCGAAGCGCACACCCGCTCCACCGCCGCCAAAACTTCCTCCCCCACACGGTCATACTGGCGGCGCAAATCGAGCATAGGTACGGAATCGACATGAGCCATCTCTGTCGTAGTGGGCACACCTCGTGCACTCCGCTTTATCCCTTCCGCCTTCGTAGTAATAGAGGTCATGGAACAGAAATTGTAGCAGGCAGACTTGCAACTTAGCCCGTGAGGGCCGGGAACAGGCCCTCACAGAGATTAGCCGAAACTGTACGCGCTGAAACCTCCGATGCGGTGGCCGTGCAAGGCATTCAAACCCAAATTCCATACATAAAATCATAGGAACCAGGACTGTAATCTTCCGATTGCGAGAGAGCACGGCGTCGTGTCCGCATAATCCGTTGAAAACATTGATTATTGTGTGTCAGGCCTTTGGTGTATCAGTTGCAATACCACGGTTTCTGCGGTTTTTCGCAGTGCTCGAACGTTTTAGTAGTCCGGCCGGTTTTGAAGAATACTCCGGCAGTTAGACTCCCAGGATCAAGTCTTAGCTGGACGGGGTTATCGGAGCACAGTGGTTGAGAATTCGTTTCACCCATCGGAGACAACACATATGAGTCGCGTTTCAACAAGGTTTGGGATGTATTTCGTTTGCCTGCTTTCTGTCCTTCTCTTGGCCGCCAACCTTTTCGCGCAGGAAACCACCGGCGGATTGCAGGGAGCCGTAAAAGACCCTAGTGGCGCAGTCGTCTCAAAGGCGCACGTTGTATTGACAAGCCCCGCGCTCGAAGGCGACAAGAGCCTAGACACTGATAATGGCGGTTATTATCGCTTCGCGAACCTGCCGCCCGGCGTCTACTCGGTTACCGTGAAGGCCTCCGGTTTTTCCGAATTGAAACGCGACGGCGTCCGCATCGAAGTCGGCCACCTTCCGACTCTTGACTTGACTCTCGCGGTTGGCGCGGCTGGTACCGTGGTCGAAGTAACAGGCGCAGCCCCGGTGATTGACGTCACCACCAATACGAATCAGACGAATCTGACGGCAGAAACGCTGAATAACGACCCTCACGGCTACAGTTTTCAATCTGTCATTCAGTATGCACCCATGGCTCGCAACGAACCCCTGAGCGGAGGCGGAGGCCAGATGGGTGGTGGAACCGGTGGCGCACCTCCGGGAAGCACGAACAATGGCAGCTTCAACGGATACATGATCGGCGGCTCGGCTGATTCCGAGAGCACCTATCTTGTCGAAGGTCAGGATACGGAAAATATCTCGATGGGCTACTCGAACGCAAACGTGCCTTTCGAGTTCATTCAGGAGGTTCAGGTCAAGACTTCGGGGATCGAGGCGGAACATGGTGGCGCTCTCGGCGGCGTCATCAACGTGATTATGAAGAAGGGCAGCAATGCCTATCACGGTTCGATCTTCAGCACCTATGAGTCTAACGCGATGGATGGGTCGCCGAATTCAGTCCTCCGTTACGATCCCTACAACACGTTCAATACTGGTTTTGATAACAATGTCCAGCTGTATCAAGCTAAACAGGATCATTTCCGCATCGCACAGCCCGGCTTTGAATTCGGCGGACCAGTCGTGAAAGACCGTCTGTGGTTCTTTCTTGGCTTTGCGCCCTATTACCAATCTACCGCTCGTTACGTGAACTACAACCCGTCGATATGTAACAACCCGAGCTTCCCAGGTTTCGGCTGCGGCGACCCTTCCATTGGCAGCGAGTTCTTTAACCAGGACCAGGAGCAGTATTTTGCCACTGCCCGTTTGGACGCTACTCTGACCCAGAAAATTCGCGTCTTCGGTTCGTGGCTGACCCAGAATACGCGTTTGACCGGCGCGTTGCCGAGCGCGAATACTGATGCAGGCGGAATCACCGCGGGCGGAGATCCGATTCCCTCCACGGCCGGAACCCTTATTAACACGGCCATCCTCTCCCCGGCGCCGATACACGGTATCGGATACGATGCCCCGAACATGACAGCCAATTTTGGCGGAGATATCACGATCACGCCGAAAATCATTTCGACCACGCGTTTCGGTTACTTCTTCCAGAACTATCACGACTTTGGTTACCCAACCCAAGGCGTGGATGTTATCTTTGGAGCGAACGGGACTGGCGTCAATGGCTTTAACGGGCAACCTCTGCCTACGAACCTTCAGCAGGGTGAAGGTACCGCCAGCATCTCGTCTTACGATTCGACCTACACGGCGTTTGACGCCAGCAAGCACTACCAGTTTGATCAGGACTTTGCCTTCTTCAAGAGCGGTTGGGCAGGCACGCACAATTTCAAGTTCGGCTACCAATATAACCGCATGACGAACGTGATTTCGCAAAACGGGAACGTGCCCAATACCACTCTTTATCCCGGCAGCGCATACAACCCCTTCACTACGACTGGTATCAACAACTGCGTGGCTCTGGAGGCGGAATGGAGCGGGAATTGCACTGGCCAGTACGGCTATGCAACGATTGTCGACTTCGCAACGGTTCTGACTCAGCCCGCCATCGACAATAACCACGCTCTGTTTGCTCAAGATGCTTGGACCATCGGCCACGGTTTGACGTTGAACCTTGGCATCCGTGTTGAGAAGGAGTCGCTGCCAGTTCCTCCCGGGGTGATCCCATCCGGGCTGAAGCCGCCGTCTGCGATTGACTTCTCGTGGAGCGACAAGATCGAGCCCCGCTTGGGCGCGGCATGGGGATCCCGCGATGGCAAAATGAAGATTTTCGGCAGCTACGGCGTCGTCAACGACGTCATGAAACTTCTGCTGGCGCAGACTTCCTTTGGCGCGCAGGCCTTCGAGACGTGCGTCTACCCGCTCGGACCGGACTCGAGCGGGGGGTACTCGACCTCCGACATTACCACCACCTTCGTGAATGACCGAGCCTGCCCTAACGGCACTCCAACGACTCAGAGCTAATTTTGCCGGTGGTGCGACCCCGACCTCGCTTACCGATGCGGGAACCGGGACTCAGTTAATCGAAAACTACAACCTTCGTCCTTGGGAGCCGGTTGCGCCAGGCGTAAAGCCCTACCGGCAGCATGAGTTCGTTGCCGGCGGCGATTATCAGATCTCAAGAGATTTGGCGTTTGAAGCCCGTTATGACCGGAAACGTCTCGACCACGTGATCGAGGATGCTTCTCTTTGGGATCCGACCTGGAGCGAGATCTATACGATCGTAAACCCCGGCCAAGGCGTTAATAAGACGCTTAACGGTTATGCGAGCTTCTTGAACAGCCTCGGCCCGGCGTTTGGCAACCCCGACGAGGTATTCAACGCCAACGGAGCCTTCGGAACATGTACAGGTTGTCCCAATAACCCAACGGCGATTCGGGACTATGATGGCGTGGAGCTGCGTTTGACCAAAACAACAAGCAACGGTTGGGCGGGCATGTTCAGCTACACATATAGCCGTCTCTGGGGTAACTACTCCGGCCTGACCACCACCGACCAGATTGACGGTGGTTCAACCGGTCGTGCCTCACCGAATACGACCCGTTCATTCGACGAGCCGTTCTACTATTTCAATTACAAGGGCCAGTCGAATGCGGGGCCGCTGCCGACTGATCGTCCAAATGCCTTCAAGGGCGATGCTTACTACACCCTGCCTTGGAAGGGGATGACGACCACCTTTGGCCTATTCCAGGTTGCCTATCAAGGCAGCCCCCTCAGCACCTCGTTCGAGGTTGGCGGTCCCTACGCTGGGTACACGTCGCCGTTCGAAGATGTGCACGTCTTTGGTTACGGCAAGTGGGCGAACGTAGCCCAGGATCCAACAACGGGCGCTATAACCATCGGTAGCCCTTATACGCGTCGCACTCCATGGTTCACGCAGACTGACTTCAACTTTGGTCATTCGCTCAAGGTGAACAAAAACAATGATCGCCAGGTTCTTAGTTTCCAGGCGACTCTTACCAACCTGCTGAACCAGCGAAACCCGGTTTCGTTTTGGGAAACCGCGAACTCGTACTGGCCCGGCAATTTCTCAGCTATAGTACCGAATGGAGTACCGATTGCCGGCAACGGAGCTGCTTTCTACCAGGCAGCCGAAACCGGATATAACATCCAAAGCGGACTAGCTGGAACTAATGCGGGCGCAGTCGCGTCGAACGGTTTTGTTCTGGGCTCGGACTATGGACAGGCGAATATTTGGCAGCAGTCGCGCAAAATCCGCTTGGGGGTGAAGTTCACGTTCTAACCGGACCTTGCGCTTTAACCTTAAAGGGGAGCCGAATTCGGGCTCCCTTTTTTCTTTATTTAGCTTGCCAGCCTCAACCTATAGATGGGAGCATCCTACGTGAAACCATATATTCGAAAGGGATAATTATCCTGATTTCAAAGAGTTATGCCTAGACTCGCGGCTCAAATAGCTGAAAACAAAACATCTCCAGACAGGTAAACTTTGGTGTGCCACTTGCTTATACAAAAACTTACAGTTCTGGGTCCGAGAGTTTTGGGCTGTCGTTTCGAGCACCTAAAAAAAGAACCCACTGGCCCCTGCTACGAATTGTTGACGCTCACCCCGCGAAACCTATAGTCAGGTCGCAGGTATTTAAGATCAGTGTGAGTTTGTAAGACCAAAGACCGTAACTTTGACGCAAAGCTTTATCAAGAACAGTTCCGAAAAGGAAGGTAACAATGTTTAACTTCTCCCGGCCCACTTCGCGGTTTGTCCTGCTAGCCGTAGTCACTCTGTCCGCTCTGCTCTTTTCCTCCGTGGCATATGCCCAGACCACGGTCGCACAAGGCAGTATTCAAGGCACGGTCACGGACCCCTCTGGCGCGGTTGTTTCAGCCGCTAAGATCACCATCACGAATAAGGCTACGGGCCAGGTTTCAAACACCACCAGTTCTTCGGCGGGCACGTATAACTCAGGTGGTCTGATCCCGGGAGATTACGTGGTACGGGTGGAAGCCGCAGGCTTCAAGACGACCGAGCGCTCGGTCGTCGTTCAGGTGGCCGTTACCGCCTCCGGCAGCGTCAAGCTCGAACTCGGCGCTGGATCCACCGTGGTTGAGGTGCAGGGTGCCGCAGTCACTGTAAACACAGAGCAGGCAACGGTGCAGGGCGTGTTATCCGGCGACCAGATCGACAACCTTCCCGTCAATGGCCGCAACTTCCTCGATCTCGCCCAGTTCGAGCCAGGCGTCCAAATGCAGGACGGGACTTCGTTCGATCCCACGAAAGCCGGCTACACTTCGGTATCTATCAACGGCGTCTTCGGCCGCACCCCCCGCATCGAGGTCGATGGCCTCGACGTCAGCGACGAGACCGTCGGCACCACTACCCAGAACATTCCGATGAGCGCGATTCAGGAATTCAATATCAGCCGCTCCTCGCTCGACCTTTCCACGGAACTCACCTCCTCTGGCGCCATCAATCTGGCTACTCGTTCCGGGACGAACAGCTTTCATGGTGAGGCGTTCGGAGCTTTCCGGGATCAGGCGGCCGGCTTCGCAAATTTCCCCAGCGGACAGAGCCTGCCATTTCAGCGAAGCCAATATGGCGGCCGCTTCGGCGGTGCAATCATCAAAGACAAGCTTTTCTTTTTTGTTGACAGTGAGCGCACTTTGCAAGCGAGCGTCGATCCGGTGGCGGTCGCCGCCCCGTTCAATGCCTTGTCGGGGGGATTTGCGGCTCCCTTTCACAGCGAGTCCAGCGAAGGAAAGCTGGATTTTCAGGCTACCAAGAATATCCACATTTTCTATAAGTTCGCCTACGATTCGAATTTCTCCGGCAGCAACGCTTTCGCCGGCGATTATTCCGCCTACGCCAACCGCGACAATACGCCATCCAACGCCGTTGGCTTGGATTGGAACAAGGGCAACTGGTCGCATAGCTTTCGCTTTGGTTATCTAAAGTTTCACAACCTGATCGGCGGGGACACAACCTCCACTGCGAGTCCGACGAATCCCTTCCCGAGCATCGAGATGATCTTTGCCGATAACGGTCTCACCACGGGCCCAAACTTTCTGGCTCCGCAGCAGACCTATCAGACTGACAAACAAGTTAAGTATGACGCCAGCAAGGTATGGGGCAAACACATCGTTCGCTTCGGCGTGGGTGTGAACCGCATTCTGGGTGGCGGATTTGCTAGTTTCATCGCACTCGGTCCAGAAACTTTGACCGCCGTCAACGGGCAGGTTCTCGGACTTCCCTCAAGCGGCGCCGGCTTCCAGTGTACCGATCCTACTTTCGCTTCGTGTCCCACCGACCCCGGTGCTTATCCGTTCATCGAGGCCGTGTTCGGCAATGGCCAGGGCTACTTCACGGAGAAACCGCAATTTAACGCTCCCGCCGGTGGGCAGGGAGACACTCGCTTCCAGGCGTATGTTGGAGACTCATGGAAGATCAAGCCGAACTTCACTTTAACTTACGGCTTGAAGTACGGGCGTGATACGGGACGAACCGACAGTGATCTGGCGCCGATTCCGTGTTCGGCCACAACCCTTATCACCTGCAGTGGAAACTTGCTAGATCAGTTTGGCAATTTCACGGCTGGGGGTCTGTTCTCCGGGACCGACGATATACCGAACTTGGGCAATCGCATCCGCCAGCCGAATACGAATTTCGGTCCTCAGGTCGGTTTTGCGTGGGATCCGATGAGCAACGGGAAGATGGTAATCCGTGGCGGCGCAGGCATCTATTACGAAAACTCCATTTTCAACAACGTCCTGTTTGACCGGCCCGGTAAACTTGCAACCGGATTGTTCTTCGGGGCTTCGGTTCTGGCTTGCAACCCGGGGGCAGCGGCTGGCAGCGAGGGAATTACCCTTCCTAACGGTACCCTGTTGAATGCGATTGATGGGGCCGACGTCGCCACCCAGTTGTGCTTCCAACCCCTCGGCGCAGCAGCAGGAACAAGTACCGTGGCTGGCGCGATTGGCGACCTGCAAACAGCTTATCAGCAGGCGGTAGCGGCGGCTGGCCCCGCCGCCAACGGGAGCTACGTTGGAAATACCCTCTCACTTGACACGGCGGTGAGTGACTATGCTGCTTACGCTCCCAACTACCGTACCCCGCGCTCTTACCAGATGAATATTGGCCTGCAACGGGAACTAGTCCGAGGCGGCGTGCTGTCGGTCGACTACATTCGCAACGTCAGTCTGCGTTTTCCGCTGACTGTCGACATTAATCACGTAGGCGACTCGCGTTACCTCGAGATGAATGCAGCGCTGAACGCAATCGGTGCGACGACTTCAGAGTTTGGTTGCAGCGGCACGAACTCGGCGGCCATCGACTGCGCTATCGCCGCCGGCGCTACGATCAGCAGCTTTGCCGGGAACGGTTTGGACTCTGGCCAAGCCTACTTGGATGGAGAGGGCGCTCCCGCTTTTGGGATCACGCCGGATAGCGGCGCTGCCTTCGGCGGTATTAATCCCAATGTGGGTGTGGGAGACGTGGAAGAACCGATCGGACGCTCCGTCTATAACGCCATGCAGAGCGAATTCAAGTATCAGGTCCACAATCCTCTTCGGGGCCTTACCGGAATGAACATACAGGTTGCTTACACGTTATCGCGCTTCGAGGGCAATGGCGGCAACGACCAGAACTTCAGCGCTATCGCCTTTGATGCCAGGAACCCAACTAAGTTCTTCGGACCGACGTCACTGGATCGGACGCACCAGTTCAAGTTCGGCACCACGTTCGACGTAGCTCACCGCGGACCTCGTATCAGTGTGATCGCGAGCTTCCTGTCTCCTACGTCTTCAAATTTATCGCTCGACACCAGTTCGCAAACTCAGGCGGGCGGAATCTTTACATCGGACCTCACCGGCGATGGTACGCTAGGCGATCTGATCAACTCCGCTGGCACCGGAATTGGAAAGCCGGGAACGTATATGCGGCAGGTTTCGAGCAAAAACCTGAACACTGTCATCAACAACTTCAACGCCACCTACGTTGGGCAACTGACGCCAGCCGGACAAGCCCTGGTGAGCGCGGGCCTCTTTACCCAAGCCGAGTTAACCTCTCTCGGCGCAACCATCAACGGCGGCACGCCGTTGACTACAAACTCGAACCCTGCCGGCAACCCTTGGTACAGGGATGTCGATAGCGTCTTCGCTTGGCCCATCAAGCTACGTGAGGCATTTACTATTACTCCCAGCTTCTCGTTTTTCAACGTGTTTAACTTCTCCAATTTCGGCGCCGCAGGCGGGCTCACCACTCCTTTGGGCGCGCTGACTGCCGGTCCTGGATCGCCCAACGGTCCCAGCGATCAATTGGATCGCAACGTCCTTCGTAACGGCCTGGGCTCTGGCGTTTTCTCGGCCGGCGCTCCTCGCCAAGCTGAGTTCGGATTACGAATCGATTTCTGATCGATCAGAGGCGATTCCCTTTTGCCGCCAGCCTTTCGAGGCTGGCGGTTTTGTTTGGGGCCATTAAGGCGTCAGTTCGCTGCGCAATTGCTTCGAGAGCTTCTCGATTCGCTTGAGCTTGTCGCCCAAATCCTTCGGAAGCTTTCCCTGACTGACTTGGGCAATATCGGCGGAAACCGACTGCGCCAAACCGGCGAGTTCGTCGGTCTGCTGACGCAGTTTCGCCGCATCGAGTTTCCGCGCCTGAGGCGAGGGCGGGGGATCCAGTTGCAGTTGATGTTTGGCTAGTTCGATGCGCCCCGGGGGCTCAATCTGACCGCGCGTCTGGTCTGGCACCTGAGCGGAATTTTGGCAGGCTCCAGAGCCAGGCAACAGACCCAGCGATAAGGCAAGTGGCCAAGAGATGCTCTTCCTCATGGCGAGACCTCCAGAAAATATGCTGAAAGTCTACTCCCTGAGAATCGCCTTGGTGTCCGGGAAATCGGTCTCGGCAGAGACTATGTTCCTGACAGGTTGCGGAAAGAGTCGATCTTCCTTTGCTTTTGGGTGGCGCAGCGGGTTTACCGCCGCGATAAGTGCATGGTGCCGGCTAGCCGCTGAGGGAAGATCCAATCCCAGGAGGCGAAAGCCTCACCTCACTTCCCAAACATCGGATAATGGCTCGACGCGCCCATGAAGAACAGCATCACCACTGACAAATAGGCATTCGCGCGGCTGGCCAGAAATGCTTGCCGAGCCATGCCTTTCGCTTTATCCGGCATCGGAGTTCCGTTTGCCGCATTATCTCGCGTCCACTGGATCATGCGCTTCTGAATTCGCCATATTATTCCCCACACGTTCAGCAGCATCACCCAGCCAATTCCGCCGCCGATGCCAATTGCCAGCAGCCGATTGCTCTCCCATCCGTGGCTGTTCCAGCTCAAAAAGACCCACGCAGCCGCGGCTACAACCACTGCATATGCTACCCCGATGAACGCGCCCGTATCGAATATCCCCTTGCCGGGAATCAGGCACGCGTAAAGCACTCCCCACACGATTGTCCAAATCAAGAAGAAGCTTCCCACCACGGCTCCGTGCGAAGCGGTCAATCCCAGCGCCTGCGCATTGTGGACGTCAGCGGTCACAATGTTTTCCCAATACATATATCCCGCCAGCACCGTCAGCGCCGCCGACATGCGGAACCACCATAGCGCTCGCGTCATCAGCGCGGGCATCACTTTTCCCTTCGTTGTTGCGTCAAGCTCCTTCATCAGCGGTACGTTCACCAGGTTGAAGAAATAGAGCAGCCCAATCCACGTAATTCCGGCCAGGAAATGAATCCACCTCAGCAGCATCAGAAAAGTCGTGCTGAAGCCCGACGGAAAGCTGATTTGCGGTTCCAAGAAAGTCGCCAGTGCAAAGCTAGCCATATGCCTCCCTAGATTTCACTCACGCCGGATTGTACACAATATATCTAGGGAGAACGGCGCCCGTGTCCAGTTCCGTAACATTCTTTACACATGGATCCGAGGGCATTCTTTACACTTCCGCGGAAGTGGGGCTGGCGCGCGGAGGCGTTATTGATTCCGCCAACCAGCGGATCACAAGGTGGTGGTAGCGGCGTTGCTGCGATTACCGGAAGTCCGTTACGAGGTGCTGAAATCAGAATGGCAAATAGTCATATAGACAACCGCGGCCCGATAAACCCGGGCCGCCGGACAGCCGAGGGCGGCTGTCCCTACATTCATCGCTATTTACGGCAGGCGATCCATTAATCCCGGCAGCGTCTTCATCAAGTCGTTGTAAATGACCATAACGGCGAAGAGTACCAGGAAAACGAACGCCGCCTGATATACGCGTTCTTTGATCCGCAGGCTGACGTCGCGCCGCATCAGGCCTTCGATGAAGAGGAAGAGAATTACACCGCCATCGAGAATCGGGATCGGCAGCAGGTTAAAGATGCCGAGGTTCAGGCTGATGCCGGCAGCCAGCTCCATCAGCGGAGTCCAACCCTTTTGCTGCGCGGCGTAACCCGCGTCCTGCGCGATGCCGATTGGCCCGGAAACGGCTCGAAGAGAAACTTTTCGCTGCACGATTTTCTTCGCCAGTTCCAGAATCAGCAGCGAGTATTTCTTGTTCTGCTCAAGCGAAAGGCTTAATGCCTGCCCGAAGGGCAGCGTGGTCACTTTCATTTCGCTCTTGTTCACGAATCCCAGCCGGTATCGCTTCTCTTTCGGATCTTCGGTCTTCGAGAGAACCGGACTCATGCGAAAATTCAAAGTCTGTCCGTCGCGAATCACGGTAAGATCGACCGGTTTTTCCTTCGTTTGCTGAAGCTGGTCGATCATGGCCTCGATCGAGTTCATCGGCTGGCCATCCATCGATACAATCCGGTCGCCGTCTTTCATGCCAGCTTGCGCGGCGGGCGTGCCAACCTCAATCTGATCGACAATGACCGGCTCTTCTGGAAACCATCCTGCCGAACCAACCTCAGACGAAGTCACCGCCTGCGGCACGATAGTCTTCTGAAACGTCTGATCCCCGCGCTGAACCGTAACGGTCAGCGGCTGGTTCGGACTCAGCCACACACGCGGCTGGAGCTGTTCCCACGTGGGATTCACGATCCCATCGACGTTTACGATGCGGTCGCCGCGCTGCAATCCCGCCTGCGCGGCTGGCGAATCGTGCTTTACTCCCTCGATCACCGCCGGCTTGTCGCGAAACAGGGGATACTCGTAATGCACCATGTAAACCGTGGTCAGCAAGAAAATCGCCAGCAGGATATTCATCGATGGCCCGGCAATCGCAATCAGAAACCGGTGCCAGCGCGAGTGGGACATGAACTCCGCAGGATCGCCGGTGCGGTCGTCCATGGGGTTCTCGCCGCTCATCTTCACGTAGCCGCCGAGAGGCAGAATGTTGATGCGGTAGTCGGTGTCGCCCTTGCGAAAGCCAACCAGGCGTTTACCAAAGCCAATGGCGAATTGTTCCACGCGCACGCCCAGCAACTTGGCCACGGCAAAGTGGCCGAACTCGTGAATCAGAATCATGAAGCCAAGAACGACAGCGACGGCAACGATGGAGATAAAGAAATCAGACATAATAGAAGTACGTAAACCGCTCCCCCGTTAGATTCACTCGCCTACACCGCGGATGTTGGCTGCGGCTGCAATGATTGCTTTCTCATTCCCGAAATCCACCTTTGAGCATATCGGCGGGATTCGGCGTCGGCTTCGAGCACCGCTCTAATAGAACCCAACTCCCCGGAATTAGATGCTGAAACTGCATTCTCGATGACCCTGGGAATTTCATCAAATGAAATGCTGCCGTCCAGGAACGCGGCAACCGCCACTTCATCGGCGGCATTCAATGCGACTGTTTTGGCCCCTCCGGCCTCTGCCGCCTCATAAGCTATACGAAACAAGGAAATTTTCTCACGTCAGGGGGGCAGAAGTCGAGATGACGCAAGTTGCTGACCGGGAAGCGCATATCCGATTGAATCCGCTCAGGATAAGTCAACGCATAAAGAATCGGCAGGCGCATATCCGTCACCGAAAATTGAGCAAGTATGCTGCCATCGATAAACTCCACGAAAGAATGAATCGTGGACTGCGGGTGGACCATTACTTCCACTTTGGAGGGTGGTAAGTGAAATAATCTGCACGCTTCGATGACCTCGAACCCCTTATTCATTAAAGTTGCCGAGTCGATGGTGATGCGCTTACCCATCTTCCAAGTGGGATGATTGAGCGCCTGTTCCACGGTGATGGAGGCAAACTCCGATCGTCGGCGTATTCAGAAACGGACCGCCGGACGCGGTGAACCACATTCGCTCGACTTCCTCCATTCGTCCGCCGCGAATGCACTGGTGCACGGCGTTGTGTTCACTGTCGATGGAGGGAGCAATGTTTTGCCCGCTTACGCGCCTCGGCGGTGATTAACTCACCTGCGGCGACCAGGCATTCCTTATTCGCAACTCCAACCGTCTTTCCCGCCCTGACGGCTTCATAAGTTGCCTCGAGGCCCGCCACGCCGACGATCGCGCTTACGACAAAATCGACTTCGGGAAGCGTTGCGACATCTTACGTTCCCGCAGCGCCGTGAACAACTTCGATCTCGCTGATGCCCCCGGCTTTCAGCCGACGCGCGGAGAGTATCGGCATCGGTCTCTGCCGCCATTGAAATCAACTCGGCCTCCAACGCCTTGCCTGCTCGAACGCGGCTTCCAGTTGCCGCCCGCCGCCAGAGCCACAATTTCAAACCGGTCGGGATACGACTCCGCCACGCTCAGAGTGCTGCGCCCAATCGAGCCGGTGGAACCCAGAATGGCGATATGTCTCATAGCGTTAATCGAAAGACTGCCGGAATTCCTATTTCGCGAACGCAGGAGCGTAGCGGTCGATCCACTGTCGCTGTTCTATCGTTTCCGGCACCGGACACTCCCCGTGCCGCCGACACCGACCTCGACAGCTGCCCCGGAGCTCATTCCGCTTCTCACCAGCAAACAAGCCGCGACCAGCCCGCTTCGACCGATTCCTTGACGACAATGTACGAACACATTCGTTGCCAGTCGGAAAGAGCATCCTCGCATTCTCCAATGCCTCTGCCAACTTCGTTTCCGACTTCGGCATTTGGCGATCTGGAATTGGGAACGAAACGAACTCCAGTCCGTTGCGATCTGACTTCGACTGGCCTCTTCTTGAAGATCGAAATCCCGTTCCTCTTCCGGCGTTAGCAGCGAAAGCACGCTCCCACGCGAGCGCGCCTCCAGTCCGCAACTCCTCGCCGAGCCACTCCGCCGCCTCGCGGACGGGCGGACTACGCCGAGTCTTCCGGGCCACGGCCCATCAAGCCAATAAATTCTTTTCGACATGATTTGCTATCTTCGCTCCTTCACGATGATTTCTCTGGGGAGTTCATCTACCGTCCTGCCACGCCTGCGAAGAACGTGGATCCGATGGTGCCCATCCAGTATAGTTCCGTCTGGCCGGGTTTTCAGGCAACCTTCTTTATCCCGGCGACCAGTGAGCTCGACAGATACCTTTGTCGAAAGCTGTTCGTATTTCGACGAGTTTGCCGCGTTCAAGAGCTTTCCATTATGGAGTGACTTCAGGGGAGGGAACTGCTTCGAGTCCGCCATTTCAAAACCTACTGCATCACGCGCCAAGCCGCATAGTACCACAGCACCGGAGCCGCAAATAGCAGTGCATCAATACGATCCAGCATGCCGCCGTGACCGGGAAGAATCGCTCCCGAATCTTTCACTCTCGCGCCGCGTTTGATCAGCGATTCCACCAGTCTCCGAGTTGCGCCGCGATATTCAACACAATTGTGAGCAGAATGATCGGCCACATCTCCGGGCTTCTCGAGGCCAAACAGTCCGTCGCGGCGCTCAATCAATCCCACGCGCAACAGAAACGAACTGATCGGCAAGGCATAAGTAAACAGCAGCCTATCCGACCGCAACGCTGGGCCAGCGAAGCGCCGCGCCCTCCCAGGTTTTTTTCGGGCTGACGCGCGGCGCGATCAAATGCCGCCCAACTGCCTTGCCTACAAAGTAAGCGAAAATGTCCCCCGCCCAAACCACGAGCAATAAATAAAGCAGCCAAAACGCGCCCGCCCATTGCTGGCGCAATTGCACCAGCATTGCCATCGGAACGCGATATACACGAAGGCAAACGACGAAGCCGCTGCCGCCGGATATCCGCGCCGCCATCTGCATCCGCCGCATGGCCCTCGTCAGAAAAATAAACGGAGCGATTGCGGCGGCGAATCCGAGGCCCAGCACAAACTTCACCGCTACCAACTGCGGAGTTTCTTGGGCCGCGCTTAACGCAAACAGAAGAAATAACAAGCCGACAAAAATGTAAGTGGGCAAGCGCATCGGCCGCACGCCATAAGATTCCGTCAGCTTAAGGAATTCATGAATCGTAATCAGCGCCACCGCCGCAGCAACGACTGCCAGCGCAGACACCGGCGCGCGCAACACCAACACCAGCACAATCGGAACCAGAACAATCGCAGTCGCGATCCGCTTCAGCAAGTCAGCTTCGATCCTTACATAATCTTTGTCATTCCGAGCCGCTTGCAGCCGCGAAGCGGCGAAAGCGTGTCGAGGAACCTGCTGTTTTGAGAAGTGCCCAACGGTCTACTTCGCGAACGCAGTGTGCGAATTCCCATTCAATCCGCCATACCGCCGTTCCCGCTTCTGATATTCGGCAATGCCCTCGAGCAGATGCACGCCACGAAAATCGGGCCACAAAGTCGGAGTCACATAAATCTCGGCATAAGCCAACTGCCACAACAGAAAATTGCTCAGCCGCATCTCCCCCGAAGTCCGAACCACCAAATCCGGATCGGGCAAATGCCGCGTGTAAAGGTGCTCGACCCACTGTGTCTTCGTCGATGCGCAGATGCTCTATCCCGCCATTTTGCGACGCCGCATTCACCATGGAGCGGAACGCATCCACCAGTTCGCTGCGCGCGCTGTAATTGAGCGCCAGCGTCAGCACCGTGCCGGTATTTTGCGCCGTGCTCTCGCGCGCCCAAGCCATGCGCTCCTGCACGTCGTCCGGCAATTGCTGCTGGCGTCCGATGTATTCGAGGCGGATATTGTTCTTGTTAAGCGTGGGCACTTCAGCCTTGAGATAGCGGCTGAGCAATCCCATCAGAAAGTCGACTTCGCTCCTCGGCCGCTTCTTCCAGTTCTCTTCGGAGAAAGCATAAAGCGTAAGCGCATGGATGCCGATGCGCGCCGCCGTTTCGACGGTCGAGCGCACCGCTGCCACTCCGGCGCGATGACCGGCCACGCGCGGCATGTGGCGACGCTTTGCCCAGCGCCCATTGCCATCCATGATGATCGCGATGTGTCCTGGGAGCCGCTCTGGATCAAGCTGCCGGTAGATTTCCGTTTCCTTGCGATCCAGCCCGGCGGGAACCTTTGCCTGCAAGGCCTATCCCCTTCCGAAGGTTGAGGCTACCACGGGCGGGAAGTGGGTTGCAATGACGGTAACGGCACGCCGAAGACCGACCCTTGTCATTCCGACCGGAGTCGGAACGTCAGCGACGACGGAGTGGAGGAACCTGCTTTTTGCCGGCGCGGCCGTGGAAGAGCGGGCGCTTCAGCGCCACGTATTCGGTCTTTGCACGGCTAAACTAAAGGCCATTTAAACGCTTGCGTAGCCTTCGTAAGTGCCTCAATTGTGAAAGGAAGAATTACGTAGCCTGATTATGCAGTTTCGCGTTTACGTCCGCGAGAAGCACGGACTTTGTTAGCGAGTTGATGGACGTTTTCGTCTGCCTGGCGAAACTCTTCTTCCGACATTCGCTCTCTCGCTTCAGCCCGAATGCGGGTGACAGACTCCACCAGGATATCTAGCGCAGACCTGGACTTGGGGACGCTCTTAGTCATAGACAAAGTATTTACTCCATCGGCTAGAACGTTGGTCCCAGCCGTTCCCGAAGTCATAATCCTTCGGTGACTGCCGATTTCCACATGATAAAATGAAGTTTCCTATGGCTATTGTTCCACGCAGGAAAACAGCGACTGTGGTCGTCGGCGGCGTGCGCGTCGGCTCGGATGCACCGATTGTGGTGCAATCCATGACCAATACCGACACTGCCGATATTCTCGGCACCGTACAGCAATGCGCCGCCTTGGCCCGTGCCGGCTCCGAGTTGGTGCGCATCACGGTGAACAACGAAGACGCGGCAGCGGCGGTTCCACGCATTGTGGATTTGCTTGACCGGCAGGGAATTCGAGTTCCTATCATCGGCGATTTTCACTACAACGGGCACGTTTTGCTCACAAAATATCCCGAGTGCGCGCGCGACTTAGCCAAATACCGTATCAATCCCGGCAACGCGAGCATTGGCCGCACGGGCGATTCGAATTTCCGCACCATGATCGAAGTCGCGGTTAAGTATCAGAAACCGGTGCGCATAGGCGTGAACTGGGGTTCGCTTGACCAAACGCTGCTCACGCGCATGATGGACGAAAATTCAACGCTGGCGCAGCCCAAGGATGCTCGCGACGTCACAATGGAAGCGATGGTAGTGAGCGCCCTTAATTCCGCAGCGCGGGCGGAGGAGTTCGGCCTGCGTCCCGACCAGATTATTCTGAGCGCGAAGGTTAGCGGCGTGCAGGATTTGATCGACGTTTACCGCGCACTGGCCTCGCGCTGCAATTATCCGCTGCATCTCGGACTTACCGAAGCGGGCATGGGAGCGAAAGGCGTCGTCGCATCGGCCGCAGCGATGGGCGTCGTGCTCCAGGAAGGCATCGGCGATACCATTCGCGTCTCGCTTACACCCGCGCCCGGCGGCGACCGCACGGAAGAAGTTCGCGTGGCACAACAGATTCTGCAATCCATGGGGATTCGCAGTTTCACACCGCAGGTCACGGCCTGCCCAGGTTGCGGGCGCACGACCAGCACCTTTTTCCAGGAAATGGCCGAACAGATTCAGACCTATCTCCGCGAACAGATGCCTGCGTGGAAAGGCCGTTACATTGGCGTGGAAGAGATGAAACTCGCGGTGATGGGATGCGTGGTCAATGGCCCCGGCGAATCGAAGCATGCCAGCATTGGAATTTCGCTTCCCGGAACGTTCGAGGAGCCGAAGGCTCCGGTCTACGTGGATGGACGCCTGTTCACCACGCTTAAGGGTGACCGTATCGTGGCCGAGTTCATCCAGATTCTCGACGAATACGTCGATTCACATTACGCGGCGCGAAACAACCGGGCGGAAGAAGTCCCGGTCCAAAGTTAGGTCAGTTCCAATCCCTCCCATTGCTTTTGTCGTTCCTCATTAGCTTTGTCATCGTTTATTAGCCGTTGTCATCCCGAGCGAAGCGAGGGATCCTGGTTCTTGCTTGCCGCAATATTTCTCATAGCGCGAACGAACGCCAAGGTCCCCCGCGTTGCTCGGGATGACAACGGCTAAAGGGCGAAGTTCGTCGATCTTCGCTAATGTCTGATGCTATTGTCTACTGCTATTGTCCGGTCAACAAGAAGATCGGATTCTGATTCGGCGGTTCGCCGTTGGCTTGCGCGGCACCTGCACTGAAGGCGGCCGGCAGGTCCGTGACCACTGTGTCCGCCGAAGTGCCGCTTCCGCCGGTGTTATTGGCATTCGAATCGGTGGTATCGATTACGGCAATTGCCCCCCCGTCACACATGCTCACGAAAACGCGTGTGCTATCAACCGACGCAACGGTGAAAATGCGGAAGCGCGTGCTGCCGGGCGAGTACAAGGCCGCTGGAACCGGCACCGGGATCGGACCGCAGGCTGTGACTGGAGGAAATGCATACTGGTATTGGTTGGTCGTGAAATTCGCCGCGAACGGAGGATCGGTCAACAGAGTCAAGGTTGGCGCCGAGGGATACTGCAAGGCGAAATTATTGGCATTATAAATAGTCACCGTCGGAACCACACAGGTCGTGGTCGTTCCAGCCAGAGAGTCCGGACAAGGATTTGCGATCTGGTAGCTGGCCACATAGAAGCGGCTGCCGTCGGCCAGAGCGGTCACGGAAACCGGAATCACAGCGCCGCATGTCGAGCACGGAGGAGTGGTCGAGGCGCCGAGGCCAGGAATGGTCAGTCCATTTGGCGTCAGGAGGCTGGGCGTATCGTTCGGTCCGCCGGTATCGGAGAAAACATAAAGTAGTCCGGTGGAAGGATTGGGAACATAAAGACGATTCAGGTGCGGATCGTAGAAAATAAAGTTTGCGCCAGCGCCGACGCACAGAGTCGGTGTTGCAGAGCAATCGGGAGTAGTCGCCGTGTCGGTGGCCGTATCGATCGTAATCAGCTTTCCATCGCCCTGGGTGATTACGTAGACTTTCTGGCTGTCGCCGCGAGCCACCATCCAAACGGGATTGATGCCGGTAAAACCGGTTAGTGTGTTCGCAGAAAGATCGACGGCGTTCAGGCTGCTGACGCTGTTGTCGCCTTGATTCGCCACGTAGAGCTTCAGGCCATTCGGCATCTCGGCGATCGCGACGGGATGCACTCCCACCGCTGCGGTGTTCACGACTACGTTGGTCGTGGTGTTGATCGAAAAGACCGAATTGGTGTTGTAGTTGGCCGAGAACATCGAGGTGTTCTGGCTGCTGTTAAGGAATACGGGCTGCGGTGGGAACGTAACCGTGCCGCCGGTCGTGATCGACGGCAGTCCAGAGGTTGAATCCGTGTAAGTGAGGGAAGTCGTCGAGCCGCCTGACACGGTAGCTGAGAGGATCGTAAAACCGCCATCGTATGCGTTCTGCGGGAGCGAAGTGCAGCCCGGAGTATTGCAGGGCGGAATAATCACGCCGGAAATCACGATCGAATAACCGGCGGCAACATTCGTGATGCCCGTGCTCAGATTGACCGTAACCGTGTTGCCGCTCTCGCTGATTGAGGAGATATTAGAAGTCTGGCTGGGTAAACTGATCGCGCTTACCGCGCCAAATCCGCTGCCCGGCGAAGATTGAAAAACTGGATTAAAGAAAGAAATTGTATCCGGCGCGCCAGCCATGCTTCCGGCTCCCGCGACAAACACCTTGGTATTGTTCGGAATAATCGCTGCGTGCGTAGGATTCGCGCCGAACCTGGGGTCGGAGTTGGGAGTCTCGGCGATAATCGCGTCACCCGCAACGTCGATCTGCATGGCTCCGCCGGGATCGTTCGCCAGGTTGTTGTAAATGCCGAAAACCGCGTGGAAGTTGGCGGGAGTGGGAGGCGTTTCGACGGGGCATCCCGGAACGCCTCCCGAGGAACACGGGATTACGACTGGGCGGTACACCTGTCCGCAGGCTGCCCACAGCATTATCAGAAACAACGCGGCCGCCAATCGGCCCACACTTCGAAACCTCATCGGCACCCCGATTGAAAATTTTTAGCTTACTGCAAGGAATTGAACATTCTAACGGCTGGGCACAATCTACGCCAGTGGACCGGCTTCGGCTCGGGGCTTCTGGCTCCGGGCTTCTGGCTCCGGGTTCGGTGTTCACTGCTGTTTCTGTGATGCTCCCAGGACGGGTTGGGTTTGATGGAGGGATATCCGGGCCGGCGAAATGGAGGGATCAAATGCCCGAAGCCGAAGCCGAAAGCCCGAAGCCCGGAGCCCGGAGCCCGGTTCTAGCGTCCCCGGCGCGACTTGCCGCCGGCAGCGGCGGCTGGCGTTTCTGCCTTTGCAGTGGCAGCCGGCTTTTTCTTGCCTTCCATTTGAGCCAAACTTTGCTTCAGGGCGGCCATCAGATCGACTACCGGAGCAAGTTTCTTGGGTCGCTCGACCTCCACAACTTCTCCGCCTTCCAGCTTCGTTTCGATCAGCTTCTTGAGATTTTCCTGGAAGCTGTCTTTGTATTTTTCCGGATCCCATTCGTCGGCCAGCGCTTCGATGAGCTGGTGCGCCACTTTTATTTCGGCTTCTTTCAACTCGACGTCAGGCGCGCCGAAGCCTTCCACTTTCTTCACTTCTTCCGCGTAGTACATGGTGTGTAGCATCATCCCGCCTTCATGCGGACGGAGAAACACCGTGTACTCGCGATTGTGCATCGTGATCTTGGCGATTGCGACATATTCGCTCTCTTCGAGCGCCTTGGTGAGCAGCGCATACGGACGCCGTCCCGCTTCCTCCGGCATCATGTAATACGACGACTCGAAGTAAACCGGGTCGACATCGCTGGCCTTGACGAACTCGAGAATCTCCATCGTCTTGGCGGTCTGCGGCTCGATCTTCTTGATCTCTTCCGGCTCGATGACGATGTATTCGTCCTTGCGAAATTCGTAGCCTTTGACGATCTCGCTGCGGTCCACGACCACATTTTCCGCCGGACAAATATATTGCTGTTTCACCCGCACTTTATCGGGACGGTGCAGCATGTTGAATGAAATGCCGCTGCTGCGCGCGCCCGAAAACAAGCGCACCGGCATCGAAATGAGCCCGAAAGTTAAGTGTCCAGACCAAACTGACGATGGCATCGTTCCCTCTCGTTAAAGCCTCGTTCCTGAGATCTCTCTACTTTGTCATTCCGACCAAGCCAATCGATTGACGAAGTCCATCGATCGGCGCGCGGAGGAATCGGCTGTTCTCGCGCTGCCGCAAGCTCGGCTACTTTCCGCCTAACCCGCCCAGAATTGCGAGTTTAGCCCACAAACGAGCTTTGGATGCACAAATCTTAACGCAGGGAGAATCGAAATGCGAAGCCACAGTCAATGGGGTGGAACTCGGTGCTGCCCTAGGGGTTGTGGTTAACCGATGAGGCTCGTTCAGGCGAGGTTGGAAGAATATTCGATTCGCTTTCGGCGCTCGCTCTGCTGGCGCGTCTGCACGAAGGCCCGCAGCACGTTGTTCATCAGAGTCTGGTAGCCTCGGCCATTCTCCTTGAACCACTCCAAAACGTCGTGATCGATGCGGATATTGATATGGTCCTTAGCTGCCGGGACGCCCATCACGCTCAGTGTCCAGTCCGGTCTCGCTTTGAATATCATCCGCGTCGGCGCGGATTGATGCTTCCAGCCTGGCGCCAGTCGCCGCATTCACTTCGGCCCAGTTCGTCCGATCTTCGCCCCGATCAATCTTGGCTTGAATCTGTTTAGCCGAATAGCTTACGGTACTCTTTTTCTTCGTCATTTCTTGCCCTCCTAGCTGTAATAATTCTCACAGCGTTGTCGCGCCACGTCCAGACGACAGCGAACACTTTCCCCTCCATCGAACCAATACTCACAAATCGGTCTTCATAGTCCCGCTGAGTCGGCACCCGTGAGCAGGGGACGGCCATCGAACAACTCAAAGGCAACGCGCAGAAAATCTATCCCCCGCTCAGCCAGCACCCACTCGCGTTTGGGCTCGTCCCAGCTGAATTCCATATTTTATTGTACCCACATGTGTATCCACGATCAAGCAATAGGTTCTCCGTGCCATCCGTCGACAGCCCAGGGATTGTTACTTCTGCGGCTGGTAATATCATCTCCTTCGACGGGAGGACGCCAATAAACGTATTTGGGCCGCCGCTAGCCATTTTATGGTCCGAAGAAAATCATTGTCCTTATACTTGTTCTGATGGTGGCCGGTGCATTGTGGCTCGCTCAGCAACATTCCGCGTCACAGCTGCACATTACTGGGAGAGATCGTTGAAGCCTGTTGATTATAGGTGTATAAGTGTTTATCTACCTAACTGGCATAGGCGCTCATGGAAGAAGCGGTTCGCTGGAATATCAAAGTCTCGAAACAAACCGATCTCACTCTGCGCACTTTCCTGGGTGCGCAGGGCGCTAAGAAAGGCGACCTCTCAAAATTCATCGAGGAGGCCGTGCGCCAGCGTGTGTTCAACCTTACCGTGCAGGACATCCGGAAACGCAACGCCGATTTCGATCCCGACGAATTGCAGCGCATTATCGACGAAAGCGTACGCGAGGTACGCGCCGAACGTTATGGCCAGGAAAAGTACAAGAAACCCTGATGCGCGTCGTGCTCGATACCAGCATTCTAGTTTCCGCCATTATGATTCAAACGGGAAATCCCACTGCGGTCTATCGCGCCTGGCAACAGCGGCAATTCACCCTGCTGACCTGCGAGGAACTTCTTGACGAACTGCGCGCCACGTTGCGCAAGCCCGCGATTGCGCGGCGCATCAAACCCTACGAAGGCGGTGGCCTGGTGAACGAAATAATGAAGCTGGCCGAGGGGGTGGAGGCTTTGCCGCAAGTTCGCCGATCTCCGGACCCCACCGACTATTTTCTGCTGGCCTTATCCGAAGCGGGCCGGGCTGATTATCTTGTGACCGGCGACAAACGCGGGTTGCTGGTGCTCGAACAGCACAAAGGGACTCGGATCATCTCGACCCGCACGTTCGCCGAAATGTAGACGCGGAAAAGATCATGACCGACCTGCGCTATCCCATCGGCAAATTCAAATACGAAGGCCCGCCCACGCCGGAGCAGCGGCAGGAATTTCTTAAGCAACTCGCGGAGACGCCTTCACGCCTTCGCGCCGCTGTACATGGCCTATCGACCGAGCAGCTCGATACACGTTACCGTTCCGAGGGATGGAGCGTGCGCCAAGTGGCGCATCACGTCCCCGACAGCCATCTCAACGCCTACATCCGCACCAAGCTGGCTCTCACCGAGGATGAACCCACCATCAAGCCTTACGCCGAAGACCGCTGGGCGCGGCTTGCCGATACGCAGGCTACGCCGATTGAAGTCTCGCTGGCTTTGTTGGATGCGCTGCACGACCGCTGGCTTCGGCTGCTTCGCTCATTGCGACCGGAAGACTGGAAGCGGACGTTTCGCCATCCCGACCTGGGACCGATGAGCCTGGAAAAGAATTTGGCGCTCTATGCGTGGCATGGAAGGCATCATGTGGGGCATATCACGAACTTGCGGGAGAGAAATGGTTGGTAACGCAGGCTTCGGGCTTGGGCATTCGGGCTTGGGCATTCGGGCTTGGGCATTCGGGTTTCGGCCGTCAGGTTCCCTTGATCTTCTGAGATGTTGCAGCATACCCCAGCGCCGGCAACTAGAAACCGGCAACTGGGCACTCTCCCGAGATAACTTTGGTCATCTTTTTCCCGATCCATCCGGCGGATACGATTTATTGTGAGCCTTTTCCCGCCATCATTCAGCCATTACCGACGCGGCCCGCTTTGGCATGGTCTTGTCTTCGCACTCATGGTCGCAGCTGCGGTTGCCCAGCAGCCCACACCGGTTGCGCCGGCGGCGCCCGAGCCGACGGGCACAGGCACCGAAGAGCCTCTCGGCACCATGGTCCGCAACTCGAAAAAGCAAACGACCGCACTGGCCAAGAAAGTTATCACCGAAGACGACATGGATGCGCTGGCCAATAAGCTTCCCAAGATTCGCATGGATGGGGCCGAAAACAGCGATGAGATCATCGGGGCCATAGGCGAATATAAACAGAGCCACACTCCGGAAGAGACCGAAGCCGCCGTGCAGGCTTGGTATGAGCGCTATGATCAGGACTTGGCAGCTGCGATTCAGCACAATCAGGTGGTGAGCAGCCTGCGCGAGGAAAACCAAAGCAACGGTTATGAAATGTGCCGCGAAGGCGGAGACTATCAAAAATGCGAAGGCCGCCGCCGGGCCGAATATATTGGCCAGCGGCACGATCAGTTTACGATCGGCCGCAACATGATGCTCGAGGTGCGAATTCAGCATGTGTTCATGAAAGTGCGAAACGGACTGTGGCGTTATAACCTTCACTATGATTGGTTCAGGATTCGTACCACCAACGGCATCGATAGTTACTGAGTCGAGCTTATTACGTCCAGACTCGGTTGTCCGGCTAAGTCACTTCCAGCGGACAAGACACGCTTGCTTGTCTATCCTTCCTGCCGCGCGATAGCGCAAAATCCTGCATATTGTCCATCAATTGGTCTTGCGCTAGCATTGCCTCTGCTTCCCCGAGGTCTGTTTTGGCGCCACGCCCTCTGCCACCCGCAGTTGATTGCGAGGAGAATTCCGTCCCAGGCGCATCCATGCGAAACCAAAAACGCACACTTCCATTTGTTCAAGCGATCTCAATGTTCCTGACAGCCACCCTGTTGGCACTCGTGGCGACGACGCTAACGGTACAAGCACAAACCTTCACAGTACTTCACTCGTTTGCAAGCGGCCCCCACGACGGACAAGATCCGATCTATGGAAGTCCGATCTTCGACTCGCAGGGAAATATGTATGGAACCACTTCTCTTGGAGGTAGCGGCCCTTGCAGCGGAGGGTGCGGAGTGCTCTTCAAACTAACTCCTGCAGACAAATTTACCGTGCTTTATAGTTTTGGAGCGAACACGACGGACGGTAAATATCCTTACGGCACTTTGATTCGCGACGACGTTGGAAACTTCTATGGAATTACCGATGGCGGCGGGACATCCGGTGCTGCCTGCGAACAGTACGGTTGTGGAACGGTTTATAAAGTCACTGCGAGCGGGGAAGAAACGGTGCTCTATAACTTCCGCGGCGGCCTTGACGGAGCCTCGCCCTATGGTGGCCTTTACCGGGATTTGGCCGGGAACCTTTACGGGATGACGTCGCTGGGAGGCGACACCAATTGGGGAGTCGTATTTAAAGTCATGCCGTCTGGAAGAGAAACCGTATTGCATAACTTCGACGGCAACACCGGCGACGGGGGAGATGCCGTAGGTGGATTAGTCGCCGACTCCTCGGGAAATCTTTACGGAACAACGTTGGGTGGCGGACTGAGCGGATGCAATCCTGGCCTCAACGTAGGCTGCGGAACTATCTTCCAGATCACAGAGGCTGGTACGGAATCGATTCTCCATGAATTTAACTACGGCGGCATCGGCGGGGAATGGCCGGGGGATGAACATCTACTACGCGACGCTGGGGGTAATCTGTACGGCACCACCCAGGGAGGTTTGTCGCTCGCAGGCAGCGGTTACATCTTCAAGCTGGATTCGGCCGGAAGTTTTTCAGTTCTGCATGCCTTCGTGGGAGGCGCGCTGGGATCAAATCCCTGGTCGGGAGTCGTCGCCGACTCGACGGGCAATCTATACGGCACGACACAGAATGGCGGTGGCCCAGCCTGCTTTGATGGCTGTGGAATCGCGTTCGAACTGCATTCCGACGGATTGTTTGAGGTCTTACACGAGTTCACTGGCGGAAGCGATGGCGGAAAGCCATGGGGATTAACGCTAGACGACGCCGGCAACCTTTACGGAATGACTCTCATGGCGGGGGCGGGCGACGGCACCATTTACAAGATAACGCCGTAGGACTGACTGGGGGTTGCGCCTGATGCGCATTCTGGAAGTTGCAAAGACGGGCCAAAAACGCGCCTCTAACTCATCCCCAGCTTCCACAATAAATAGCTGCAAGCTTCCCGCAACACTGCGTAGGTGCGCTGCCCGATGCTGCGCGGCCGCGAGTCGGATCTGGGCGCAACATACACCGGACTGATGCCTTCATGCACCAACAAGCGCTTGATGCGGAACATGTGATACGCGTCGCTGACAGCCACGCAACTGTGCAGTTCATTGGCACGCATGATCGCGGCGACGCGCACCGCCGATTGCGCGGTGTCCGAACCTTGAGTCTCGGCAATCAAGTTGCGCTCCGGGATTCCGCGGTGTTCGAGATAGTCGCGCCCCACACCGCCTTCGCTGAAACTGGGGTCCGCAGCCGCGCCACCGGTGGTAATCACAACAGGCGCGAAACCGCGCTGGAACAGTTCGAAGGCGCGATCGAGACGCGCTCGCAATACCGGCGAAGGATGGCCGGCATACTCCGCGGCACCGAAAACAACGATGGCATCCGCGGAGTGCAACTCCTGAAGCGACGCTTCTTGAGCAATGCGAAAACTGGTGAATGCCAGAAATAACAGAAGCGAAGCCAACAGCAAACTCTCGAGCCACAAAAACCAGCGGCCCCAAGGGTTGCGTTTGGCGGAGTCGTGATTCATCCTTTGGCGAAAAACGTGGAAATATCGCCGGCTGGAATTGCGCCTTCGCGCATAACCCGCCAGCGCGCGCCTTCGTCAGTCAGGTCCACGATTGTGGAGGCGATATCGCGAGGAGAAGCGCCGCCATCCACGATTATGCTGATTCGGCCCTCGAGTTGGTCGCGCACCTGCTCGGCGCTGGTACACTCCGAGGCTCCGCTGAGATTGGCGGACGTCGCCGTGATTGGAATCGCCGCAGCCTCGACAACCGCGAGGGGGATTTTTGCGTTGGGTACGCGCAAAGCTACGTTGCCCGTGTTGGCGGTTACTTTTAACGGCAGCCGCGAGCCGGCTTTCACAATGATAGTGAGCGGTCCCGGCCAATATTTTCGCGCCAAAGCATAGAACTCTTCCGGCAACTCCTTGGCGAGTTCTTCCGCCTGATCGACGCTTGCGATCAACAGCGACAGAGGCTTGTGGCGCGAACGCGTCTTAATTTCATACACGCGGTCGACGGCGCGCAGGTTAAAGGGATCGGCCGCCAGGCCATAAAAAGTATCGGTTGGCATGCCCAACACTTCACCCGCGCGAATCTGATCGGCGGCATACTTTACCAGCGAAACTTGGGGAGTTTCGCTACTGATTTTTAGGATTTCGGCGCGCACAGCATTCCCTTCGTTTGATCCGGATACTCGAGCATTTTTCCCGTGGAACCTACCATAATACGGCAAAGAGCTCAAAATCGGGTGGGCCGCGTATCATTCAATCACGATCCGATGAAAAATACTTCAGAATCCGCTTCGAACATCCGCCAGAGGCTTCGCCGCGTCGAGGGCCGCCATAATCCGTTGGTCAAGCAACTCCGGCAGGCCTTCTCGCATGCGGAACTGACGGAGGAGGGGGATTGTGCCATCGAGGGAATGCATATTCTCGAAGAAGCGATCCGCAGCGGCTTGCGCTTCAGCGCGGTTTTCTTTCGCGAATCGGCGCAGGACCGCGCCGAGCGCCTGCTGCCCCAGATGGGCGCGCAGGTCGACACGCTCCTGCTTCCGGATAAACTATTCGACAGCCTTGTGCCCAGCGATTCTCCGCAAGGCGTAGCGGCGCTAGTGCGCTTAAAGCCGTTTTCGCTCGAAGACGTTTTGGAACGGCTGCACGTAGGCCCAGTTATTGTTCTTGCCGGATTACAGGATCCCGGCAATCTGGGAACGATTCTGCGCTCGGCCGAGGCGTTTGGAAGTGCAGGCGTCATGCTCGGCGAGGGAACCGTCAGCCCATTCAATTCGAAAGTGATTCGCGGCTCAGCCGGATCGGTGTTTCGTATGCCGATAGTCCATCGGCACGGGAGTTCGGGAAAGTCCGCGGGTAAGCTGGAGGACGTTTCGGAAAAGCTGAAGGCCCAGGGAGTGCGATTGATCGCGACCTCTTCGCACAAGGGAACGCCATTGGATCAAGCGGACTTGAAGAGTGCCATGGCGATTTTTTTCGGTAATGAAGGTTCCGGCCTGCCGCGCGACGTCATGGCGAAGATGGATGAATCTATCGCCATTCCGCACGCCGCCCAAGTAGAATCTCTCAACGCCGGTGTGGCGGCCAGCATCGTATTGTATGAAGCGGCAAGGCAGAGAAAGTAAAGGATTGTTCACCACGGAGTCACGGAGGCACAGAGAAAACCTAAACAAATATTTTGTTTTTCTCTGTGTCTTCGTGCCTCGGGTGGTGAAAAGTTCCTATGGGACTCTTTCAACCCATTCCGGACGCAGCCAGCGCCACTGACCGCATACGGCCGCTGGCGGATCGCATGCGTCCGCGCACGCTCGAAGAATATGCCGGCCAGGAGCACTTGATCGGCCCCGGCAAGCCATTGCGCACGCAGATCGAGCGCGACGATACCGGTTCGCTCATCTTATGGGGACCGCCGGGGACGGGCAAGACAACGCTGGCGAAGATCATCGCGAATATGAGCAAAGCGGAGTTCATCGAATTCTCCGCAGTGCTCGCCGGGATCAAAGAGATTAAGCAAGTCATGGCGGACGCCGAACGGGCGCGCCAATACGGTACGCGGACCATCGTTTTTGTCGACGAGATCCATCGCTTCAACAAGGCCCAGCAGGATGCCTTTCTGCCTCATGTGGAAAAGGGCAATATCCGGCTGATCGGAGCCACCACCGAGAATCCATCATTCGAAATCAACGGAGCGCTGCTCTCCCGCTGCCGGGTTTATGTGCTGAAGCCTCTGACGGAAGATCAGATTGTGCAGTTATTGAGGCGAGCCCTGAGCGATGAAGAACGCGGCTTGGGTGCGATGAAGCTGCGCGCGTCTGACGATATGCTCAGGAAAATTGCCAGCTACACCAGCGGCGACGCGCGCAGCGCTTATAACGTACTGGAAGTCGCGGCCGGTTTGGCACAGCAATCGGCATCTCAGCCGGCGGAAATCTCCGACGATATCGTTCGCGATGCACTACAGAAGCGCACTCTGTTCTATGACAAAGCCGGGGAAGAACACTACAACCTGATTTCGGCTCTCCATAAGTCGGTGCGCAATAGCGATCCCGATGCCGCTCTCTATTGGCTCGGGCGCATGATCGAGGCGGGCGAAGATCCGCTCTACATCGCCCGCCGCGTCGCAAGAATGGCGGTGGAAGATATTGGCCTCGCCGATCCCAATGCGCTTTCGCTTTGCATGTCAGCGCGCGATGCGGTGGATTTTATCGGCATGCCCGAAGGCAATCTCGCGCTCGCGCAGGCAGTTGTTTATCTTTCAGTCGCTCCAAAATCGAATGCGCTCTATACCGCGTACGGTGATGCGCAGAAGGACATCGAACAAACCGCCGCCGAACCGGTGCCGCTGCACTTGCGCAACGCGCCCACCAGTCTGATGAAAGGCCTGGGCTACGGGAAGGATTATCAATACGCGCACGATGTCGAAGGTAAAGTCGCCAACATGCAATGCCTGCCCGATAATCTCCGCGACCGCGTTTACTATAAGCCCACGAGCGAGGGCATCGAGAAACGCATTCGTGACCGGATGGAAGAGATCAGGAAGCTTCGCTCGCCGGAGCGGGGTTAGCTGCGCTCAAATTCCTGCCATACTCCGAGCGCGGGAGGGTGACGATAATGATTACGGCGACCAGCGCCAAAACGCCGAGGATGAAAATGCTGCCTTCGGGACCGGTCGTTCCCCCGCTAAGAAGCGGCTTCCCTACAGGATGAGTGTGTAGGAGATGATGTTGCACCATGGTTCCGCTATCGGCGACACCATACAGAAACGATTGGCCCCAATCCCACGAGGTGTGAAACCCGATCGCCCACCAGAGAGAACCAGTTCGCCAAAGGCTGAAGCAGAAAACCATCGCGGCCAGGCCGGCGGAGAGCAGTCCAATCGGAGACTCGCCAGGATTCTTTCCATGTCCCAATCCGAATAGGATCGAAAAAATCACGGCTGAAGTCCAAAACCCCAGAGCCATGCTGTGGCGCGTCTTAAACGCCCATTGGTAGACACCTGCGAGTCCGCGCGTAAGAGTGTATTGGAGGTACCCGCGAGTTAAGTATTCCTCGAGCAATCCGACCAGGAGAAACCCAAGCATCCAGATCGCGCCATAACGAAAAATGTCCGGGCCAAAGAGCAGGCGGTTATCGATGACCAGAAATCCGGCTTTCCAGAGGACCATGATCAAAAGCGACAGGCACACTATGCCCCACGCAAGGCCACTGAAAAAATACTTCACACTGTTCCTGCCGCCGAGGCCGTACGCGGAATTAGGCCGCCGCTCGATCTTTGACATGATCCATGTGACGAGAACCGTAATAACCAAAGGAATCGACTCGGCGATGAGCAAGAAAGACAGCGAACCTTCCGAATCCGGCTTCGGAGGTTTTACGGCGGAAGGGAAGAGTTTGTGTCCGACGAAGTTTACAACGACGACAATGGCGGCAAATATCGCGATGAAAATCAGCAAACTCCAACCGGCGCGGAGGCCGTTGTGACCGAAGAAAATCCCGCGCAGGGTTGAGGGCTGCGCAGTTTGTGGTCTGGCGTCGGGCGTCAACGTCACGTCAGGATCCAAGATTCTCCTTGTTTTGCAAATCTGTTTTGCAAAATCTGTTTAGCAAAAATCTGCGTTCGGCGAAATCCGTTCTCGCCTGGTGAATATACGCAAACTGTATCGGATTGGTTCAGGGAACCTTAGTCCATCATCGAAAACGCAGCCGATGTTCCTTCAAGATGCAGCGGTCCATCACGACGAAGATCCCGGCCTGGCGCGCTTTTTCTGCGCCTTTCTGGTGAATCACATCTTCCTGCATCCAGATCGCCGGAACCTTTAACTGGATCGCTTCGTCGACAATCTCTTCCACAAACTCAGGACGGCGAAAAATATTCACGATGTCGATCTTTTCGGAAACATCTCGCAGCGAAGCATAAGCCTTTTCGCCCAGACAGGAATCGATTTGCGGATTCACGGGGATAATTCGATAACCGCGGCTCTGCATATAAGAGGAGACGCCGTAACTGGGACGCATGGGATGGTCGGAGAGACCAACCACGGCGACGGTCTTGGCCGATCGCAACAGTTCGGTGATGGGATCGAGTTGGGGAAAAGAAGCCATCGGTTAAGCAACGCCAGTTTAGTCTTTGGCTCTATTTCTTGTTCGCGGCTTCCAGCTTTTGTTTATACATTTTCAGAGCGAGTTTGCGGACGGTCTCGGAAACTTCCTTGTTGGCGGAAATATTTTTCAAGTCCTGAGTGAGCAGATGTTTCATCAGACCCAGTCCCAAATCAAGCGGCGTTCGCGGATTGGCGACCAAATTACGCACGACAATGTAATTCTTCATAAAGCGGCGCTTCAGGGGAATCTGGCGCAGCACCGCTTCGAGCACGTTTTTCTGGAGAGCGAACTTTTCCACTTCACCGTCGGAAAGCTTGGGAGCCTCGAGCACGGCGAGCGCCACCACCTTCGTGCCGTCGCGAATCAGAATCGACCGCTCCTCTTTGTTTCCTTTTAGCGCTAGCTGAATGCGGCCTTTCACATCCAGACCGTTGATTTTTTGCATGCTGTTCTCGCGCTTGGCCGCTGCGCGTGGCTGAGGTGTTGCCGTGATCGGAGCGGGGCACGCGGCAGTTGCCGCTCCAGAAGCGGCACTGGCACCGGCATTCGTTCCCGTGCTATGCGCGACGTCGGTCATCGCTTTGTTTTCCGACACGGGAAAATATTCGGAACCGAGCAGCTCCACGATGCCGCCGACCGGGTGGAACGGCTTATCCTGCTCAACCGCAATGGCCGCGGCGTGTTCCGCCAGGTACGCAGACACAATTTCGTCGGGAACTCCTTCGCCTTCTTCGGTCGGGACCGACTCGAGTTCTTGAACCGGCGAAGTAGATTCGGCGGAGGTCGAATCGTCAGCTTTGAGAACTGGACTGTCGCTGGAACTGGAAGAATCCTGTGCGGAATTCGCATTCAGTAACTTCGCAATCACGCCGGCTTCTTCGGCTTTTAGGTAGGGATTCGAGCGAAGCGAATCCAGCACCGTCGCCGCGGCGCATACGCGTGGACTCTTCAGCATGGCCTCGATGGTTTCGCGCGATGCGGCGACCGCAAGTTTGGCCAACTCGCCCTCTGCGACGGAGGGATTCTCCAGAAGCGAAGGCAGTAGTTTGGTGCGCAGATTGTCGGGCTCAACCCAGTAGTGAAGCACTTCAGAGGCGGTCTTCGGATCGGCGGCGGCGGCCAGCGAAGCCTTCTCATCCCAACCGGCCAAAGTCATTCGCGCCAGATCGGCGAAAACTTTGTTGTGCCGGACCAAGTACACCAGGATTTCAACGCACTCGTCCGGTGGCACGGAAAGCGCGCCCTTGGCCGCGAACTGCATCATATTTGAGGGCAGCTTGGAAGCGCGAATTAGATCAATTGTACGAGGCATAGTTCATACGAGGCATAGTTCAGTTGTGAGTTCCTGCCTGGCCGGAAGGATTAATTACCGATTCAAGTTCTCGCACCGCAATCTCCAACTCCCGAACCAAACGATTTGGTTTTACCCGCAAAAACTCCCGCAACAAAGCCCGGTAATACCAAATCGTACCCTCGCGGCCGCCATTAAAACGCTCCCAGACGGACTCGCCAACATTGCGATAATCCGAAAGAATAGATCGAACGTTGTTAAGTTTATCCGCGGCTGATACCAGTCTGGTGGCCGAATCGGCATGCTTCAAGTGACGGAGGTAATTCTCCTTTCGCTCGCGCCACGGAGGTTTGGGTTCAGTGTAAGAATCTGTGCATCCGTTCACGATTTTGGCGACGCGGGGCCCGAATCGGCGGCTTACTTCCTTCAACATCGGCACACCGCCGCAATCTTCCACCACATCGTGCAAGAGCGCGGCAACTGCCGCATCTTCGTCGCCACTGAATTCCAGAACCAGGGAAGCAACCCCCATCAAATGGGAGATGTAAGGAATAGTCGAAGCCTTGCGAGTTTGCCCGGCATGTTTTTCGGCGGCGAATGAAAACGCCCGCAGAAACCGCGGCCCGAGCTTCACCGGCTTTTTTCGGGTGGATCGAGCCGGCTTCCGTCTGGCAACCACTATTGTTTCTCCGAGCGGCGTGCCAGAAGATACGCGCGAATGAAGGGCTGCAAATCGCCGTCGAGTACCCGATCCACGTCACCGACTTCGGTCTTGGTGCGATGATCTTTAATCATGCGGTAAGGCTGGAGTACATAGGAACGAATCTGCGACCCGAAGTCGTTGTCGAGTTTGGAATCCTCGATTTTCTTGGTGGCCGCGCGTTTTTTCTCCATTTCGAATTCGTAGAGCTTGGAGCGCAACATGCTCATGGCGCGCTCACGATTCTTATGTTGCGAGCGTTCGTTCTGGCAACTGGCAACCAGTCCCGTGGTAATGTGCGTGATTCGAACGGCTGAATCGGTGGTATTTACGTGCTGCCCGCCCTTGCCGCTCGATCGATAAGTATCGGTGCGAATATCCTCGGGCTTGATCACCACATCAATAGTGTCGTCGATTTCCGGCGAAACAAAGACGCTGGCAAACGATGTGTGACGGCGCTTGGCCTGGTCGAAAGGCGAAATTCGCACGAGGCGATGCACGCCGATCTCGCTGCTCAATAACCCGAAGGCATACTCTCCATTCACCGCAAAGGTCGCGGATTTTAATCCAGCTTCTTCGCCCGGTTGATAATCGTAGAGAACCGTTTCGAAGCCCCGCCTTTCGGCCCAGCGCAGATACATGCGCAACAACATGTCTGCCCAGTCCTGCGACTCGGTGCCGCCCGCTCCCGGATGAATTGTCACAATCGCGTTCAGCGGATCGTTTTGGCCGGAGAGCAAAGTTTCGGTTTCTAGCTTGTCGACCAGTTCACGCAGCGAATCCAATTCGCGGCGCAGGTCGCTCTCGACCGTCTCGCCCTCTTTGGCAATTTCGAAATAAGCGGCAATATCGTCGCCGCGCCGGCCGAGGTCCGCGTCCGTGTCCAACAGGTGTTCAAGGCGCTTTTTCTCGCGCATGACCTGCTGCGAACGCTGCGGATTCGACCACAGATCCGGTTCGGCAGCCTGCTTTTCGATTTCGGTTAATTGCGGACGGAGCCTGCCCGCGTCAAAGATACTCCCGGAGTTCGCGAACCTTCTTGCTCAGCGTGCCATATTCCTGTTCCAACTCTTGATTCATGAGGATGTTTCCGCTTTCTTATTGTCCTTGCCGCGAAGGCCGAAGCGCATGAAAAGCGCCGCTGCTGAAATTATCGCACACAGCCACGCGAACCAATCCCCATACCGCGTGTACAACGTGGTTACGGAGGTGAGGGCATAAGGCGCAATAAGAGCGTTGCGTTCTTTGCGCGCAAGTCGCGTGACAGTTCTTCCATAAGGATCGATTGAGGCCGTCACGCCGGTATTGGTGGCGCTCAAAATCCAGCGTTCGTTCTCGATCGCCCGCATGCGAGTCTGATTCAAATGCTGCGCATATGCGCCGCTGTCTCCATACCAGCCGTCGTTCGATAGATTCACGAATAGTTCCGCGCCGTTATTCGCAAACTGCCGCACTTCGCTGGGAAATACGGATTCGTAGCAAATGAAAAGTCCAACGCGTTCGCCGCCCGCGTCCATCGGCTCGCGCGACGTTCCCGGATGAAATTCTCCTACTTCTTTCGTCAACCCTCCGGCGAAGGCGAACAAACGCGGAAACGGAAGATATTCTCCGAATGGAACCAAATGTACTTTATCGTAGCGCGCGCTCCACTCGCCGGAAGGGCTGACAAGCGCGGCTGAATTGAACACCTGCGATGCAGAGCTGCCGGCTTGCGTCGCGGGGTTGGTCCCGATCGCGCCGGTTATGATCCAGGAGTGCGATTCGCGCGCCATTCCGCTCACCGGCTCGCGAAACAGCGGATCGCTCGTGAAAAATGGTGTGGGAGATTCCGGCCACACGATCAGGTCAACTTTTCCTGTATTCAACCGCCCCGGGCTGCCAGCATTCGTCGACTTTACGCTGAGATTAATCAACTCGCGCAGAGTGCTCTCGAATGCGCTTCGGGTCCAGGTTTTGTCGACGGGAATGTTTTCTTGCACGAGCAATGCCGCGTGATCCGAGGGAACGGGCGGAGCGTCGATTAGCCTTCCCGCCTGAAGCACCGCCGCCGCAGTCAACGAGGCGATTAACAACATATTCCTTTTTTTCTCGGCACCAGGAATGCTGCGGCCACCGCCACGTTCACCAGCATGATCTCGAAGGAAACTCCGAAAACCCCCGTCCAGGTAGCGATGCGGCTTAACGAGAGGTTGTCGACCTGGGCGGTGCCGAGCAGGTTCCAGGGAAAGCCGGTGACCCGCTCCCGCGCGAACTCAACCGCGACCCATAGGAAAGGAGCGGCCGCAAGGGCGAAACGATTATCACGCCGGGGTCCCGCAGTCAGGCTGAAGAGCAAACCGAACAGTCCGTGATAAAGGGCGAGGTAAAGACAAAACAGAAATAAAGCCAGGAAAGCCAGCGGCGCGCTTAAGCCGCCATACAGATGCATTGTGTCGTAAATCCAATAACAAGTGCCCGCATACCAAATAATTCCAGAGATGTATCCCAGACAAAAGCCCTGGCCGGGAGTCGCGGCACGAAGGCTTACCGCTCCTTCGACCTCAAGCGCGCCCGCTGGCCGCGCCCGCAGCAGAGCGACAATCAGAGGGGCGAATGCCAGCCATGACAAAACATAAAGGCCGGGGAGGGGGAAGATGAGAATTTGCAAAAGCGACGAAATGCCGATCAACATCCAGGCGCTGGAATGAATTTGCCGCACCCGAAAGGATAACAAAATTAGCTCTCAGTTCCCGTAGTTCTCAATTCCCAGTCCGCAGTTCGCGGTTTGCAGTCAGCGATTTCCCGCAACTGGCGAGGTTAGGCGAGCGCGCACGAACTCCACTAGCTCAGGAGTGACGAAAGGCGGAGAAGTTATTGGGAATTGCGGGCGAGCGGCTACCGGCTTTAGCGAGATTCCTTGCCAGGAAAATCCGTTCCTCTGGTGAAGTATCAAGGCATCGGCGCGATCCATAAACTCCTGTGCCGAAGTTTTAAAATCTGCCGTCGCGGGATCGAGAACGGTTATATACAAATCCGGACGCAAGAATTTCAACACGCTGTTTGATTCGAAGATCGTATGACGAGCGCCTTCGATTCGCTGACGAAGTGCCGGCATGGCTTCCGCCAGCCGGCCTTGCTCCGTGCGTACCCATAGCGAGTGTGACGCGCCGGCCAGTAGAAAACGCGATGTATCCGACTCGCCGCTGCGATCTCTCTCTTCCGAAATTGCCCAGGAATGATCTGCGGTCGCGCAGTCGCAGTGCGCTCCGTTCGCGGAGCAAATACCGTGCCCGTATTGCGTAATCTTTACCGCGGTCCAAGCGCACTCGGGCAATGCGCCGATCAGTTCGCTGACCACGCTGGTCTTTCCCACCGTTCGCGAATGCCCGCCAATTACGATGATCGCCATGTTTTCGGCTTCCGGTTCCGGGTTCCGGGCTCCGGGTTCCGGCCTCTGGCTTTCAGGCTTCGGAATTCGGCTCTAGCTCGCCTCGACCTGAAGCTGCTACTTTTTCTCTCTCCCGGACAAGCGTGCCAGCGCCGCCAACTGCTTTAAATATTTCCGCACAGGCTGCGCCGGAGTTCCCCAGAAAGCCACGCCCTTGCCGCGCAACACTTTGTTGGGAAGCACGCCGCCCTGCCCGCCCAGCATAACTCCTTCTTCGATGCGCGCATGCTCCCCGATACCCACCTGGCCGCCCAGCACCACATCGTTTTCAATCACAATGCTGCCCGAAAGGCCGGTCTGCGCGGCGATTACAACGTTCCGCCCGATCTGGCAGTTGTGGCCAATATGCACCAGATTGTCGATCTTTGTGCCGCGGCCGATGCGTGTTTCGTCCAGCGCGCCCCGGTCAATGGTTGTGTTGGCCCCGATCTCGACATCGTCTTCGATTGCTAGTGTGCCGACCTGAGGAAACTTCTCGTATCCTCCGCCCGTGGGATCGCGCACATATCCAAAACCGTCGCTTCCCAGAACCGCACCCGCATGTACAATCACGCGGTCGCCTAAGGTTGTCCCCAAGTAAATGGTGACCCGCGGATATATGTAGCAAGCGCGCCCAATCTTCACTGCGCGCCCAACCACACATCCAGAGCCAATAAATGTGTGCTCGCCGATTTGTGTATCCTCGCCAATTACGGCGTATGCTTCGACCACTACGCCTGGACCCAGATGTGCGGAGGGATGCACTGTGGAAGTCGCCGCCAAGCGGCCGATCTGCGCGGCTATATCCGGGTTGAGCAGAAGTCGCGCCGCACGCGCAAAAGCGAGTTTCGGGTGACGACTGATGAGCAGTGGTTTCCGCTGCGGCGCCGCGAAAGCTGCCTCCGCCGCAAACTCCCCGGCGATTACCGCCCCGGCCTCGGAGGCCAGCGCCCGCAGGAGATATTTCTCGTCTTCCACAAAAACGAGATCGCGTTTCGTAGCCGATTCGATGCTGGCCACGCCGCTCAATTCACAATCTCCATCCCCCAGCAGGCGCGCTTCAAGTTCCGCAGCGATCTCAGCGGTCGAACGCTTCATAAGTTCAACGCTTCACCAGTTCAAATGTACAGAAGGACTCTGGGATGACGAAAGTGCTGGCCCAACGGCGCTGCTGCCTTCCGGCCTGCTCTAGCCTACACTGGATTCATGGAACGGAAAATCTTTTGGATGACCTTCACCGTGCTCGGCCTGCTGGCGGATTTTCTGCTGCCGATCTGGTGGGGCCTGGCGGCCACGTTTCCAATACTTTTCGTTTCGTGGTGGGTAGCCTACCGCAGCGACTGGTTCTGAGCCCTATCAGGAAGTCGATGGATTCAGCGTCATCGTAAAGCTGCCGTCCGTGCCAGTGCATCCCGTTCCGCCTGTGAGCGTCCAACTGCCTGTCACCGTCGCCGAGGTGAAAGTGCCGGTATTATTCGTTCCCACCACCGTGCCGCTTTCGGTTCCAGTCAGCGTGCCGGTGAGGGTCAATGTGTTGCTGTTGTCCTGAACGGTAATCGAGACATCCCCGGTCACCTGGTCGGTGTTGATGTTGACGTTGAAGTTCGTGATTGCACCGGACAGCGCTTCTCCGGATTGGGCGAAACAACTCGTGCTGCTGTTGTAGTTCAGCAATTGAAAGCTGGAGAAGTTAAGCGAACCGTTGCTATTAATGGTGAACTGCGTGTTGAAGCTTAGCCCCGAGGCGGCGCCCTCGCCCCCACTTAACGCCGCTTGCCAGGTTGCGGCCGAGGAAACCTGCGCCGCGGGCGTGCTGCCGCTGCACCCATTCAGCATCATCGCGAGCAGTAACAGGAATACAACTTGCTTCATGAATTGTCCTTGAGCCTTGGAATCTTCTTAATCCGGAATTTGAATTCTGAGATTCTGCGCGGCATTTTCCTCTGCAAGATTACAGAGATGCAGGCTGGTGGGTCAATGGATGCAAGGGTCAGATAGTGGTGCAGCATGGGCCTTTACATGACGTTGTCATCCTGAGCGAAGCCGCTTTTCCGGCTTAACGAAGGATCTGCCATTCAGCCTATCTGGAGGGTCCCCCGCTTCGCCGAAGTACGCCGAGCTTCCGATGGCGACCTTGCAGCCGTTCGCTACTTGATGTAATACCCCGAGACTTTCCACTTTCCATCTTTGTCGAGCGTGGGCGTCACAGTTTCCACCGCTGTTTGCTTGTGCTCGAAGCTGCTGTCATATCGGATCACGACGTACTCGCCATCGGGAGCGCCGGGAAGTGTCGTGGTATAAGTGGCGCTCTTTAGTTTGCGCGAGAGCAGCTTGCCCAAAGGGTCCCTGGCGGCTTGGGCCATCTTTGCCCATTGCTCCTGAGAAACCGCGTTCTTGAAAAGGCGTGCCGCCTCTTGCCAGCTTTCTGCGTAGTTTCCACCGTCGACCAACGTGAGCCACGATTCCGCGGAAGCCTGCGCAAGTTGCTCCGGTTTTTGCTGGGCCCCAGCGGGCAGGCAAATTAAGAGCAACATGAACACAGAGATACTTGCGGCCGATTTCAATTTTGCTCTCCCGATGTACATTTGGTTTCTCCTTCGTGGCCTCCATAATAATCCCCGGACTACGCGCCCCGCTTTGTGTTCAGCTCGGCCACCAACCGCTCGACGCGGTCTTCTTTTTTGAGAGCCGTGAGCCTGTCGGATTTCGCCGGAACACTCCTTCCACGGTTATCTCTCACAGTCCGGCTTCGATGCGCGAGCGGGGATCGAGGTAATCGCGCAAGGCGTCGCCGATGAAATTAAACGACAGCACGGCCAGCATCACGGCGACTGCGGGAATGAGTACGAGATGCGGCGCGTCGAACAAATGCGCTCGTCCGTCATTGAGCATGGCGCCCCAACTGGCTGTCGGTGGCGGCACGCCGAGTCCGAGAAAGCTCATCGTGGCTTCAGCGAGGATGGCTCCAGCCATGCCGATTGCGGCCTGCACAATCACCGGCTGAATAATGTTAGGAAGAATATGGCGAACGACGATGCGCAAGTCGCCTGCGCCGAGGGCGCGCGCGGCTTCGACGAATTCGCGCTCGCGCGCGGCAAGTACTTGCCCGCGAACCAGCCGCGCATAGCCCACCCATCCTCCGAGCGAAAGCGCCAACACGAGATTGAAAATGCCGGGGCCGCGGAATGCGACGAAGGCGATGGCGAGAAGAATGCCCGGGAACGAAAGGAACGCATTCATCAGAACGATGTTAACGAAGCGGTCAATAGCTCCGCCGTAATAGCCGGCGACGGAGCCGATGATGAGGCCGAGCGCCAGCGAAACGAAGACCACGCAACTTCCAACCAGCATGGAAATGCGCGCTCCGAACACGATGCGGGAGAAGATGTCACGCCCCAGTTCGTCGGTGCCAAACCAGTGAGCGGCTGTGGGAAGGCCCAGGCGCGCCGGAAGATTAATGAAGGAGGGATCCTGCGGCGCGATCCATGGCGCGAACACCGCGAAGACCGCGAACATGACAACCAATACCACCCCCATAGCGGCTAACGGATTGTGGCCCGCGGCACGGCGCAACGAGATGACGGCGGCGTTAATTTCACGATCTTAATCGATCGGGCCCGCGGCGGGGAAGTGCGGGCGCCTTTCACGCGGCGCTCGTGCCTACGTGATGCTCACTTCGGTATAAGTGCCATATACTTCGCGAAGCGCCGCGCATATCTCGCCCACTGTGGCATAGGCACGAACGGCGTCTACAATAAAAGGCATCGTGTTGGCGGGAGAGATGGTTCCATTCGCGCCCGCTGTGGGCTCCTGCGCTGCGGCTTTCTTGAGCGCGGCTAGAGTGCGCTGGACTTCCTGATTCGATCGCGAGGCGCGCAACTTCTTCAACTTGGCCGTCTGCTGCCGTGCGACGCTTTCATCGATATAGAGGATATGCGGCGACTCCTCTTCGATGACGAACTCGTTCACGCCAACGGTGATTTTCTCTTTGGCTTCCGCGGCACGCTGATATTGATACGAGGCCTCGGCGATTTCCTTCTGCGGATAGCCGCGCTCAATGGCTTTCACCATTCCTCCCATTGCATCCAGCTTGTCGAAGTAATCGAATGCGCCTTTCTCCGTTTCGAGAGTTAGTGCCTCGAGAAAATAGGATCCTCCCAAGGGATCGACGGTTTGCGTTACGCCCGATTCATACGCGATGATCTGTTGGGTCCGGAGCGCAATCCGGGCCGCCTCTTCGGTAGGCAACGCCAGCGCCTCGTCATAAGAATCGCAATGCAGCGACTGCGTCCCGCCCAGCACCGCGGCCAGGGCTTGTAAAGCCACGCGCGCTATGTTGTTCCTCGGTTGCTGGGCCGGAAGCGACACGCCCGCCGTTTGAGTGTGAAATCGCATTAACCAGGTACGCTGATTTTTCGCGCCGAAGCGCTCCCGCATGACCCGCCCCCAAATCTTGCGTGCGGCGCGGTATTTGGCGATCTCCTCGAAAAAGTCGTTGTGCGCATTGAAGAAAAAACTCAAGCGCGGGCCGAACTCATCAACGTCGAGCCCGCGCCGCCGCGCCCATTCCACATACTCGATCCCGTCGTACAGCGTGAACGCCAGTTCTTGCAGGGCGGTCGAGCCGGCCTCGCGAATGTGATATCCGCTGATGGAAATAGTGTTGAATCGGGGCGTAAACTTCGATCCAAACTCGAACGTATCGATTACCAGCCGCATGGACGGCGCCGGCGGATAGATATATTCCTTCTGCGCAATGTATTCCTTGAGAATGTCGTTCTGAATCGTGCCGGAAATCTTTTTCCAATCCGCTCCCTGCTTTTCGGCGACAACCAGATACATTGCCCACAGTACCGACGCCGGCGAGTTGATCGTCATGGAAACCGTTGTCTTTTCCAGATCGATTCCGCCGAAGAGAATCTCCATATCCTCAAGCGAATCGATTGCCACTCCGCACTTGCCCACTTCGCCTTCGCTGGCAGGGTGGTCCGAGTCGTAGCCCATGAGTGTGGGCAGGTCGAACGCAACGGAAAGTCCTCCGCCGCCATGTTCAAGCAAATATTTGTAACGCTGGTTGGTTTCCTCGGGCGACGCAAAGCCCGAGAACTGGCGCATGGTATAAAGCTTGCCGCGGTAACCGGTGGCGTGAATGCCGCGCGTAAAAGGCGCCTCGCCGGGATACCCGAGATACTTTTCCTCGCTCCAATCGGCGGGCAAGTCCGCCGAGGTGTAAAGCCGTCGAATCGGCACGCCCGAAATCGTCGTGAAGCGGGCGTGGCCCTTACTGTCGAGATTTGTCCCCGTGGGCTCGCCAATCGGCCGTTCCGGATTCTTCTCCAGCGTGGGCGCAAGCGTGTTCTCAGCCCACTTTTTTTCGCCGGAAGAAGGAAGGCGATTGTCGAAGACATCGGCGATAGGATTTTCTGCAACCAGCGGCTTAGATGGCTTTTTCTCCGGCATGAGCACCCCACGTTCTACCCGAATACGTTCTATCCGATGATAGGGAAGCGCACCCCGCCGGGCAAGTTGCTACATGGTGAACGGACGACCGGTCGGTCAGTTTGCCTCGGGGTGGAAGCGAGCAGTACGCTCTAGCAGGCTGCTGAAAAACTCATTTCGGCTGCCTAAAGCGAACCTCGGGCGCTGAAGCGCGGCTAGTTTTAAAGGACTTAACGGCACGACTGAACGTCGTGCCCTTCCCAAAACCAGCCCGATCAAAGTTTTTCAGCAGCCTGCTAGGTTTTGGTCTTTGCCAGCCGCAGGTCGATCGCGCCCTGTCCCAATTTGACACTACTCAGGCTGCACGGTTTCACTTCTCGGGTGTGGGTGGCTCTAGCTCAGACTCCTTCGCCCAGATGCGAGTAGCGAAGTCACTGCCAAGCTGAATTGAGTAAGTGGGTTCTGTACCAGCGCCGTCACGGATTTCTTCTACGGTTCGCACTTTCTGCTCTCCGCTTTTCACCACACTGTCCCGCAGATTGAATCTCGGCACGCGCTTTACATCGACATGCTTTACGCGCTGCGTGCTCGTTGGGCGGATCGCTACGACTCGCCAGAGCTTTGAGTCGTTGTTGATTGGACTTCCACCGACACCGTAAATAGCACCGGACTTCTCGGCTACATCCCGCCAGTGAAATACTTCCTTCTTTGTGTCGATGTCATAGGCAATGAGGTCGTAGCTCTCGGTATCAGGCATCTTATTTTCCTGGGCAGCAGAAAGGGCATCCCGCAAAACTATACCCAACCTTCAGTCTGAAGCCGTAAGTCCAAACTTCTGCCTCATTAGTTTTTCAAACTCTGGAAAGGTTGAGCACTTCGTGTGATCGACCGTACAGACGGAGATTCTAATTCCTGTCGGCTCATCGGCATCATTCATTTCGAGATAATCGCCCAGCGCGTTGTTCTGAAACACGTCGATGATTCTCACCATCTTGCTGTCACGCGGAACGTACTGTGTAATTGCGACTAGACAACGCTCATTTTGGAAGTGATTGATTTCATATACTTCGGCATTCTTGTTAACAAGTTTGCGAGCATTCACCCGCCACTTATCAGCCATCCTTTTTGCGCCGTCCGAACATGTTTTCTGTTCGGCGAGTGTAGCTTGTCGAGGCTCTGCCGTCTGTCCGAATGCCACTAGTGATGCCATGAGCATGGAGAATAAAATCAGAATGTGTTTCATCGTACCCCCATTCTGGTCATCTCTCACCTCGTTGGTCTTCAGGGCTTTTTCTGTTCCTGTCTGTTTTCTTCCTCAATTTCCTTCTCGACCTTGGTGAGAGCGTCCCTCAGGTGCTGAAGCGCAGTTTCATCTCTCTCGCGGTTTCTCTTTTCGGCTTCTTGGGTTTCCCGATAACGGCGCACGTCGGCGGGTTCTCTTTGCTTAGCCATACGTAATCATACCCTTCGCCGGTCTTCTCGCTGCTGTAGACTTTTTCCTTGCTTCACTCACCCTCTGCCGTCACTGGCAAGGGGTTTTCTTTGCCAACGATTCTTGAGTCAAGACTGATTCAATCTGCGCCATGCCAGCGTGCCGTAGAACCGCGTAAGAGGCGTGCGGTAGGGAAGTATGCATGTATGCAGGGGTGATCCATTAGCTGTGTAGCCAAAGCACCAGAGTTCCGGAATCGCAACAGCGATGCGCTCGCCAGCGTCAGCGAAGCGCCCGATGCACCGTCCCCAGGTGGCAACTACTTTCAGTGGCGCCGAACTGCTGCATTAGTTCGGGCGACCACAGCGCGAGTTTCTCGGCGCTACCTGCATTCGCCTCCGTAGCGGCGCGGTTGTAAGTCGCCAGCAACTCGCGGGGGTCGAGCATGCATGCGATCAGGCGTGCGCGGCCATACCGTTTTTCGATGACAACCGCCATCTTATAGCCAACGGTGTACCAGGGCCCTTGTTCTCCGAAGAACGTGAATGCTTTCTTATCGATTTCATCTTTGCCCTTGATCGTTTGGTCGATGACGTCGAGAAAAAATTGTTGCAGCGTGGTCAAGTCCTGATTGAAGTTGGCCATGTCGCGCTCCCATCGAGCGTGCTCTTCGGGAGAACTCGCGGCCTGGGGATCTACATCCGGACCGCCCGCAGCCGCCAGCATGGCAAAGCCTTCGCCGAATGCACTCATCCAGTCGACCGCCGGCCTGACATTCGGAGGCATATCTTTTTCTTTTGCCGCGATTTGCGAATCGACGCTCGCCAGTCCGATGTGGTGCAGTTCGTGCGCCACCGTGTTCTCGAACTTCGCCGCCGATTCTTCGGGATCGAGATAAAGAAAAATCGTTGGGTCGGTAGTAGTCGCAAAAACGAAACTGTTAGGCTTGGGCTTAATTACGGGGAAAATCTTGGCTTTAATATGCGCCTGCTCCGGCAGATAAGCGAGCGCCCGTTGCGCAGAAGCATCAAGGTCGGCCTTGCGCCAGGCGTCGAGCGTATGGCGCAGCGAAGACGCTTTGGCTGCAAACTCCGGCGACAATACAAATTTCTTAAAATCTTCGTCGGTGAAGTCGCGGTGCATGAATGCCTCACGCTTCTTGAGACGCACGTATGGCTCGGTTGAGAAAAGACGCTGCCAATCGGAGTCGGCGATTGAACTCCCAGCCGCGCTTTTGTCGAGGATCGCAAGCACGGCTTCCGCCTCGTCGGTATTGAGCGTTAACTGAATGCGATTGACCGGCGCCGCAGGTTTCGCGTCTTGCGCGGCAAGCGGGAGCAGGCTCGGGAGCAGGAAAAAAAAAGTCAGAGTTCGCAGTCGTAAGAAGAACATAAATCTTTCCATAAATGCTTGGACGCCAGCGGCGCCATAAATGTTAGCCGCCAACAATCGCGTTTCCGCGGCGCTCAATCTCCGGCAATTGGCGGCGCGCCTTATCCGTTATGGCGGGCTCCTGATTTTGGCGCTTTGCGGCCCAACTCCCAGGCCTTCGCGTACTTCCACGAGACGTATCCCGCATGGTACAGGTGCAGCAACAAGCCTTCCCTACCATCGAGGAAGCCCAGACGGATAAAGTAGTTATAGACGAACGTGGCCATGGGGCGCAGGGCTATGTTGGTGAAGCTGAAGTTTTTGTGTCCTTTGGCAACCGCCAGTTGGGCGCCGAGTGACGAATAGCGGTTCATATGGCCGAGGTAAAGAGCCAGATTGGGATAGGTGTAGTGCACGAGCGCGTTCTTGAGTCGTAACGTAATTCGCGGAACGCCGGATTTCAACTCGCAGCGATCATGAGGATCATGGCCGGTTACAAATCCATAACCGTGCCGGAACAGGCGCAGCTTGGGGTCCGGGTAGAAACCGCCATGGCGCATCCAGCGGCCCAGGAACAGATTCTTTCGCGGCAGCCAATAGCCGCTCGCCGCATCCGGGCCTGCGATCTGTGCCTTGATCTCCTCCGCCAGACCCGGACTCACCTCTTCGTCGGCGTCAAGCAGCAGGGTCCACTCCTTGGTGCAAAGCTCGATCGCATACTGTTTTTGAGCCACGTAGCCTCTCCAGGGTTCGACGACGACTCGGGCTCCGTGGGCGCACGCGATCTCGCAGGTGCGATCCTTCGAGCCGGAGTCGACCAGCACGATTTCGTCCGCCCATGCGACGCTGGCGAGAGTGCGGCCGATATTCGCTTCTTCGTCCACCGCTACGATGGCCACGGAGATTGTCATAGGGTTTAAGGCGGCTGTTTGTGCCGGCAAGAATTGATGATTGATGATTGTTAATTGCTCATTGAAGAAAAACGCTGGTTTTTAATCATCAATCAGCAATCACAAATCAACAATAGCTTCAACCAACAGGTCTCCAGCTCCGCACCTCGGAAAGCAGGAACACCACCAGAATAAATAACTCGGGTTCAATCGGATGGCGGTAGCGCGCGTGCGGAAACACGAAATAATACACCGCAGGATAGGTCAGAATTAGTCCGGCGAACAGCCACGCTCCAGGGCGCTTTTGCCGCACCGCGCGTCCCACCCCCCAGATCGCAAGCACCGAAGAAAGCAAGAATAACGAACTGCGAAAGTCCCAGGGCGCGTGGCTGTCAGTCGGTCTTGGCACACCATTCCAGTAATAGAAAAAACGCTTGAGGCTAATGAGAACGAATCGTCCCCGATGCTGGCTGATCCATTCGAAAGCCAAGCGCCGGCAATCGGCCTCGTAAGCCAGTTCGCCCATGCTTGCGAATTTCTCGAACTCCAGCTTGTTGAGATTCGGCTGTAGCGTGACGATCGCCATGCCGTCTGCCAGCTTGTTATTGCCAATGCGCAACTGCAATCCGAAATCGTCGCGGATAAAAACGACTCGTCCAAAAACTTCATAGTTGCGAATCAGCCACGGGGAGAGCACGAGGAAAAAGACAAATGAAGAGAGCGCGACGCCGCCGAGTGAAGGCAGACCACTCCCATATCTGCGCCACCAGACCCAAAGTCCGCAAAACGGCAGAAAAGCAAGCATCGCCGGATTGGCCAATCCTCCGATCGCCCACAGCGCGCCGAACAGAATCCATCCCCGCAATCCCGGCCACCGCTCCATTTCGAGCGCCACAAGGAAGATGAGCGCCAGCACCAGCGGAGTGAAGGTGGTATCCCAAATCCAATGAACCGACCAATACCAGACGTAAGGATTGAGCGCCCACACCCGAGCTGACCAGATGGCCACCCGCGAGCCGAAACATCGGTGTGCAATCAGAAAAACAGGAATAGTCGTGATAGACGCGAAAATGCTATTGATCGAGAAAAGAACCCACGCCGATGCGTAAGTATAGATCCCGAAAACCTTGAAGACGCCGCCAATCAGGAAAGGGTAAAGCGGAGGCTCCCACGCGCTGGGCCCGGTGTTTCCTCCGTAGGGATTGCTAAAACCCTGTCCCAGAGCGATAGACCGGCCAACCCGGCCCATCTCGAAGCCGAAGCCGAAATTCTCTTCCACCGTTCGCATGTGATACTGGCGGAAGAGGCCGACCGCCGCCAACTGGAGAGCAAACGACAGCACGACCATCCACCAGACAGGCTTAGGAACGAGGGAGAAGTTCGGTCGTCGCATCACGGGCGAGTTTATCAGGTTTGATAAACCCGCACGGCTTCACAGGCCGCGCTGCCGCGTCTACTCTTTAGGCTAGTTGGGCGAAGTCTTGTCTTGCACCTTCTGCGCCCCCTGCTTCGTCTTTTGTGCTCCCTTATTGGTGGCCTTCTTTGTGCCATTGGCAGTTTTCTTGGCGGTCTTTTTTGTAGCGCTTCCGGTATCCTTCGCCGCGTCTTTCGTATCTTGTCCCGCGTTCTTCATATCCTGCTTCGCCGTTTGCGGCACAGCAAAGGCAGAACCTCCCAAAGTAGCCGCTAAGGACAGAACTAAAGCGTATTTTCGCATTCTCATTTGAATTCCTTCCGTTTAGGTGAAGTTGACGAGTCGACAATTTTGCTAAAACAGCCGAGCATAGCCGCTGTGGAAATGCCGGGTTATACGGCAAACCTTGTACTTCCGCGAAAATGGCGGTGTACCCAACGAATTTGATCGCAGCGAATGACCAGCCTAAGGCCGACTTGGCGTTGGCTTCGGCGTTTGCTGTGTTACAGGCACGGCATCCTGCCGCGGCACTACATAGGGGACGGTGGGCAAACGCGTAACTTGTCCCCGCGTTGCCTCAGCGACGTCGATGCCGGCATGATCGAGCAACAATCCCGTGGCGCGGTCCAGTTCGATGACCGATTTCTCGTAAGCCGCTTTAGCCGATACCAGATTCGATTCCGAAGTGGTCAACACCGAAGCGTCCTGCAAGATCGCGGTTGTCGTGGTGAGTCCAACTTTTAATTTTTGCTGATCGGCGTCGAGCGTCTGGCGGGCAAAGTCGACGGCGTATTGCGCCGCCTCCACCGATGCGCGGTTCTGTTTCACGTCGAACTGCGCATTGCGCACTTCGATGCGAACTTGATTTTCCAGCTGATGCAACCGCACTTGCGCCTGGCGGTATTCCAGTTCCCCGCGCACCTGGTTCGCCTGCGCCTCGCGATTGCGCAGCGGGATGTTCAACGAAAGGCCTACGCCTTTATCGGGCGCGGTCGAATTCACCAGTTGGCTGAGTGTGCTGCCATAACCGACGGAGGTTGCCGACTGAAAAGGCGGCGGGTTCTCCGCCTGGGTGTAGCAGTACTTGGCGCCCGGGTTGACCGAACACGAAGGCACGATGGGATTGATATTGCCTCCCACTCCCGATCCCCCGTAATAGGCGAATGCGTCGAGCGTGGGCAGCATGGCGTTGCGAACGGCCTTGTTGCTGAGATCGCGAGAATTGAGGTCGATGCGCGACTCGGCAAGCTCTGCTCGGTGCCGCAGCGCGTCGTTAATCATGTCCTGGATGGGAACCACCGCTTCCTGCTGTGGAATTTGCATCCCAGACGTCGGAACCACCTCAGCCTCAGCGAGCACTGGATCTTCGATGCTGCGGCTCAGCGCATTCTTCATTAACAGTTCCTGCAACTGAAGATTATTCTGCGCGAGAATCAGATTCTGCTGGTCGGTCGAGACCGTGCTCTGCGCGCTTACCACTTGAATCGGCGGCACCGTGCCGACCTGGGCCTGCTGTTTGGTATCGGCCATCGCCTTCTCTGCGTAAGTCAGCGATTCCTGTTGCACGCGCACGTTCTCGTAGGCGTAGACAAGATCCCAATACATATTTTCGATCTGATCGACCGTGGTGATGACCTGCAAGCGAAAGGCAACATCGGAGATTTCGCGATTATTTTTCGCGATGCGGATGAACCGCAGATTAGGGCCGGCTCCGAAACCCTGCAAAAGATTTTGCGTAATCCTGAATTGAAAACTCGAGCTTAAATCCGGAGTAAGCAGGCTGGTGGGATTGTTGGTGGTAACGTGCGTATTGTTAAATCCGGCGGTGATCGCCGTTCCCCATTGGAAGCCCTGGGTATAACCGAAATTCGAAGTGTAGGTATTCTGGTCGATGACCGGGACTGGACTGAACACACTTACGGATTCCGCATCGTCTTTGTCGAGTTGCAGCGTGCTGGTGAGGACCGGATCGAAGCTGGTGATCGGTGCGCCAATTCCGAGCGTCGAACTGACTAATCCGTTGGTACCGGTGCCTACTCCACTAGCGGCAACGGTCGTACCTCCGGCACCGGAGCCTACGGTCCCACCGAGTCCGCCAACGCCGCCGCCGGGCGTGTTCTGTACGATGCCGGCATTCACGCCAAGAATGTTCGCGCCAGATTTCGCCCGCAGATAGTCGGTATCGGCAATGTTCAGGTTGTAGCGCGCGATATCGATATCGAGGTTGTTTTCCAGCGCGAGCGCGATTGCATCGTCGATCGAGAGATAAATCCTGCCCTCATGCATCAATGAGTCAATGCGCGGCGAGTTGCCCAGGTTTGGTTGCGCGACTTCTTGCGGCATGTAGGGCTGAAGGATGTGCGGGAAGGCCGAGCGTGGCCTGGAATAATCCTGCAAGTGAACCGCTTGCGGCTGGGCCAACGCGGCAGAGGGGAGCGACGCCGGAGCCGATGGCGCCTCCTGAGCGCGTATGAACGCCGGGAACGGAGAGATAAACGCAAAGACAACAATCACGAACCCCGCGAACGAAAAAATAGTTCGCCGCGCGGAAGCGATGCTTAAGAAAAAGAACCCAGACATTGCTTGTCTCCTTGCCAGAAATAAATCAGAAACCACAAATTCGTTTTATTGAGATCAGTCGTGTCGAAAACGAATGGTTTCTAGAATTCGATGAGAACATAAGGACTTCCATCTTAGCGAAGACGCTGAGGCGCACGAGGAAACGGAATGTAAAGAATTGTGAGAGGCGGGGACTCTTTCCTTCATGTTGACGCTTAGGAATCCTATCGCTATTCTCGAGGACGCCCATGCGGAGGGCGAGAGGAGAATGCATATGAAACTTCGAATACTGACGATAGCAGTTTGCCTGGCTGCACTGGGTTCGGTCGCGCTCGTCTCTCCTATGAGGAAAGCGATAGCTCAAGCCTCTCCCAACTCAGCCGCCGATAACGCAGAACCGCCAACAACTCAGGTTATCCAGGGCGCACGTGGCTCGTGCACCCCAGGGTCGCAGGGCACGTGCATCTTTACCCTCAACTGGCCCGCTTCCTTCGCTGGGAGCACGTACACAGTAAACTGCTTCAACTTGGGCGGAGGGCATCTTATCGTTGAAACGAGAGCCGCAGCTTCGGTTACTCTCGGATTCACGGAGTCACCAGGACAAGGTAGTCTTGAGGATGACTGCATCGGAGTATATCCTTAGGCCCCGGCCGCGATGCATAACGTAGTGCGAGCGGAAGCGATGGCTTAATCCAGGGTCTGGACGCGAGTTCCAGACCCTAACCAATATCCGGCTCTTTCCAGCGCTACTGCGGGGCGGGCTGGGCCACCGATGGCAAATCCTTGCGCGGCGCGATGTAAGGCACGTTCGGCATATGCGTAACTTGGCCCCGCGCCGCGTCATCCACGCTAATTCCGTTGTGGTCGAGCAGCGTGCCGGTGGAGCGGTCCAACTCGATGCGCGATTTTTCATAGGCTACTGAAGCGTTTACGAGCGTTGATTCCGCTGTCGCCAATCCGCTCTGGTATTGCAAAACCAGCGTAGTCGTCGAAGTGCCGAACTGATATTTCTTTTGCTCGGCGTCGAGCGATTGCCGGGCCAGATCAAGCGCGGCCCTGGCGGAATCGACGCTGGCGCGGTTTTGCTGCACGGCATACTGTGCATTGCGGACTTCGATCCCCACCTGATTTTCGATCTGCTGCAAGCGCATCTGCGCCTGCCGGTATTCCAGTTCGGAGCGAATTTGCACCGCTTGCGCCGCGCGGTTGCGCAGAGGAATGTTTAGTTGCAGACCGACGCCTTTATCGGGAGCGGTGGAATTCACAAGCTGATTCCAAGTTCCAGTGATGCTGGTAGGCGAGGCAGGCGGGATCTCTGTAATTCCAGTGGCCGGATTCTGACCGGCGCAGAAGCCCAGCAGCAGTTGGTCCGGCGTTTGGTTGGCACACAAGTTCGCCGGGCTTTGTGAGCCGCCCAAGCCAGATCCTGCGTAATAAGCAAACAGATCGAGCGTAGGCAGAAGGGCGCTTCTCACAGCTTTATTGCTATAGTCGCGTGAGTTCAAATCGATCCGCGATTCCACTAGTTCCGCGCGACGGCGCAAAGCGTCGTTGATCAGATCCTCGGTCGGCGCAATCTGTTCCTGCGCGGGAATCTCCACGGTCGATGTAGGAATAACCTCGGCACTGCCCAGCGCGGGGTCTTTCAAAGTCCGCGTCAGAGCATTTTTCATCAGCAATTGCTCAAGTTGCAAATTCGTTTGGGCAAGCGTGACCAACTGTTGATCCTGTGCGACAGTGCTTTGCGCTCGTACCGTCTCAATGGGAGCAAGGCTGCCGATTTCAACCTGTTTCTTTGTGTCCGACAAGGTTTTCTGCGCGAAGGCCAAAGATTCGTTTTGCACGCGCGCATTTTCATAGGCGTAAACGAGATCCCAGTAGATGTTTTCGATCTGATCCACCGAGTTGATGATCTGCAACCGGAACGCCACATCCGTAAGTTCACGATTATTCTTGGCGATGTGGATGAAGCGGGTATTGGAGGGAAATCCCAGGCCCTGCAATAGGTGTTGGGTTAACTGCACGCGCAGTTGCGAATTGATCAGCGGGCTGTAGGTGGTAAAAGGCACGTTGGAGGTGACGCGGCTGTTGTTGAATCCCACCTGTAAATTTGTTCCCCAACTAAAACCCTGGGTGTAGGCGAAATTCACCGTGCCGGTGTTCTGCGAGAGAACTGGCACGCCATTGAATAAGCTCGACGATACGCTCTCCGCGTGATCCTCCTGCAACGTTCCTGTGACGACGGGATCAAAGCTGGTGATTGGAGGTCCGAAGCCGAGGGTGGAACTGACCAAGCCATTAGTCCCCGCGCCGATTCCTCCCGCGCCTAAGCTAGTCCCGCCAGTGGAAGCTCCTGCCGTCGCACCGATACCGCCAATGCCGCCGCCTGGCGTATTCTGCACGGTTCCCGCGTTGACGCCAAGAATGCTGGCGCCCGCCCGGGCTCGCAGCACGTCGGTATCGGCAATATTTAAGTTGTAGCGCGAAATGGCGATATCCAGGTTGTTCTCCAGAGCGAGCGCAATCGCATCGTTCAGCGAGAGATAAACCTTGCCTTCGTGCATGAGGGAGTCAATGCGCGAAGTGTTAGCCAGGTTGGGCGGGGCCACGTGCCGGGGCGTATAGGGTCCGACCGGGTTCGGAAAATGCGATACCGGCTGCGCGTAATTCAACACAGGAACCGGCTGCGTCTCCGGAGTATTTTGTGGAGTGGGCGCGGCAGGCGGTTCCTGCGCGCAGCAGGCAATCGTCAAGGCCGCGAACAAAGCCGCAGCGGCGCTTCGCCGGATAGCCGTAATTGAACATGGCACTAGCATCTACTTGTCTCCGTTCGTTAAAACCTTAGTAGCAAAAGGACTTGGTCGTTACCCGAGACTGCCTGGAGTCGCCTTAAAACACGGATCTGCTCTGCATTCCACTCTTGGATTGATACGCAATTGGCGGAAGCGGAGTTCCGCAAATTACACCCGAGAGCGATTCGAACCGCAGTTTCTTTTCAGCGCAGCGCAGGCTGAAGCAGAAATCTTTCGCCGGAATGAAGTGTTGGATGAACGCATTAGTATATCCGACGAAAGCCGCTGCCCTTAAGAACGCGCGTGGCCGAAAACTGATAAAGTGCTGGCGATAGTCGAGCCTCTACAGCTAAGCCGGAACGGCACGACTCGCGGCAATTTGCCGCGCGAATTTCTTTGGATGAGCCAAGGCCCCAGTCGGACTCGAAAGATCGGAATGCGCAACCTCAAACTCATTCTTTCTTATGATGGATCGGACTTTGCCGGCTGGCAGGTACAGCCCGACGCCTCAACCGTGCAGGGCGCCCTCGCCTCAGCCATTGGACGAATCACCGGAGAAAAGGTATTGCCGCAAGGATCGGGAAGAACCGATGCGGGCGTGCACGCCCTGGCCCAAGTGGCGACATTTGGGACGGATTCTTCCGTGCCCACGGCAAATTTCTTGAACGCGCTAAACGGTATTTTGCCGAAATCGGTGCGGATTCTTGAAGTGGAAGAGGCCGCAACCGATTTTCATGCGCGGCATTCCGCACGCGCCAAGACCTATCGTTATCGGATTTATCGCGCGGCAATCTGTCCGCCTTTCCTCGCCCGGTATGTTTGGCATTATCCGTATCCTTTGGATGAGTCTGCGATGGAGCAGGCAGCGGCTTTGGTGGAAGGCGAACATGATTTCACCTCGTTTGCCGCCGTCGATCCCGAACGTAGCGCCGGCGTCCCGCCGGCATTCATGCCCGGGGCGAATACGAGGGAAATAGGGTTTCCGAAACCTTCAAACATCCGCCGGATTTTTTCCTCTCGATGGGAGCGCCAGCAGGACGAATTCGTTTATACGGTGAGAGGCTCGGGTTTTCTGCACCACATGGTCAGAAATCTTTTGGGAACATTCGTTCTCGTCGGCAAAAAGACGTTGCAGATCGATGATGTGACGCGGATACTAGAGGCGCGCAACCGATCGGCGGCGGGCCCGACCGCGCCAGCCAGCGGGCTGTATCTGGTGAATGTGGAGTACTGAACTTATAGCTGTCGCTGGATCTCGAAGATTTTGAAAGGGCGCGCCTTCATGGCGCGCCGATAAAGTTCAATTTAAATTTGACCGCGGCTCAGCGCGGCTGACATCGCTCTCGTGCCGATGCGCCTTCTGTCTGTTCGATTCGTGAATGGTTACGCCAACACAAATCGCGCTTCGCAAAGTTTCCTCGATAAATCCCGCGACGTGCCACGTTCTGCGCAAGTTCGAGTGCGCAACCGCAGAAGATGTCCAATGTGCCGTGCTGCGCGCGCGCAAGGTCCAGCCTGCATGGGCCGAACTCGGTGTACGAAGGCGAATCCAGGTTATAAGCGAATTCCAGCGCAGGCTGCTGGAGAAGAAATCAGAAATTGCGGAAGCCATTACGCGCGAGGCGGGTAAGCCCGTAGCAGAAGCCCTTACGACCGAAGTTTTGGTGGTCCTTGATACTGCCCGCTTCCTGATCGATAACGCCTATCGCATTCTGCGTGACGAACCGCTTCCTCATGGCAATCTCGCTGCCAAGCTGAAACGCGGCCGGCTTCTGCGCGAACCCTACGGCGTGATCGGAATCATTTCGCCGTGGAACTATCCGTTCTCCATTCCTGCAACCGAAACTTTGGCCGCTCTGGTGGCGGGGAATGCCGTGGTGCTAAAGCCTTCCGAGTTGACCTCTCTTATCGCTTTGGAGTTGCAGTCGCTGCTTCATGTCGCCGGCGTTCCCAGAGACGTTTTTCAAGTTGTTATCGGAGACGGGGCCAGCGGTGCGGCCCTCGTTCATTCGCAAATAAACAAGCTCGTATTCACTGGAAGCGTCGCCACGGGAAAACGCATTGCGGGGGCAGCCGCCGAGCGGTTGCTGCCGGTGGTCCTGGAGCTGGGCGGCAAAGATCCTATGCTCGTCCTCGACGACGCCGATATCGACGTTGCTTCGAGCGCTGCGGTGTGGGGAGCGTTCTTGAACGCCGGACAGACGTGCTTGTCGGTCGAGCGTTGTTACGTCCATCGCAGTCTGTATGAAAAATTCCTGAAAGCCTGCGTCGAGAAAACGAAGTCGCTGATTGTGACTCACGGCGAAGATCATAACGCCGACGTTGGACCGCTCATCAACGAGCGCCAACTGCGATTGGTCGAAGAGCACGTTGAAGATGCGCGCGCCAGCGGAGCGCGAATCCTAATCGGCGGTTCGCGTTTTCCGGAGATCGGCAGAAATTTTTATAAGCCAACCATTCTCGCGGACGTGACCCACCAGATGCGCATCATGCGCGAAGAAACGTTTGGGCCGGTGCTTCCAGTCATGGCCTTCGATTCCGACGACGATGCAGTCCGCCTGGCGAATGACTCTGACTACGGTCTAGCTGCGAGCGTTTGGACTCGCGACAAAGCTCGCGGCGAGCGCGTTGCGCGGTGCATTCAAGCGGGCACAGTCATGGTGAACGATGTGATTTCATGCTTCGGCATCAGCGAAGCGCCGCACGGCGGCATAAAGTCAAGCGGCATTGGCCGCGCTCACGGCCGCCTCGGCCTGGAAGCAATGGTCCGGCTGAAATATTTGGATATCGACTTGATGCCGGGAATGAAGAAAGTTTGGTGGTACGGATACGGTCTAGGTTTCTTGCGGCAGATGGAAGGTTTTCTCGATTTCCAATTCGCTCGGGCGTTCCCTGGCCGCATGCGCGGAGCGTTGCGAGCGGTGGGACTGCTACGAAGAAGACCGCTGTGACTGTGATCGCACGACGGTTACGCGCCTTTCGCGGCTAACCAAGCCGGACTGCGCGTGCCCTTGACCATGCTTTTCGTCCCTCCGAAGCTGAGTGTATATTTTATCCATGAAGAACTCTTCCGGTTCGGATCCCCAACGCGAACTGCTTCGTCATGCGCTGGCTACTTTGGCTTATCGAGGCGGCAAAGCGGTCAGGAATGCTCCGGAGAACCTGTCAACGTTTCGGGCATCGGACGGCGTTCGCACTCCTGGCCGAATTCTCACGCACATTGGGGATCTTATGGATTGGGCGCTGACCATCGCGATGGGGAGGCGCGAGTGGAGAGATTCTAAGCCACTCCCGTGGGTGCAAGAGGTCGACCGCTTCTTCGCCGCGGTCAAGAAACTCGACGACTACCTCGCTTCGAGTGAGCCGCTGCATACCTTGCCAGAAAAATTATTGCAGGGCCCGATCGCCGATGCATTTACTCACGTTGGCCAGATTGTAATGCTGCGGCGAATGGCGGGTGCGCCGGTGAGAAGCGAGAGTTACTACGAAGCGGAGATATTGCCAGGACGCGTCGGTCCAGATCAGGTCCAGCCAAAGCGGGAATTCTGAGCCCGCCGCGCGCCGCAGATTGACGGTGGCTCCTTAAGAGCGGTTCCGGTAGAGCGTGGAATCTACTTCTCGCGCCATTGCCTCCGCATTCAATCCCGCGTCTACAAACTCCGCCACTTTCAGCGCGGTGCCTCCCGCCTCGCTCAGCACGTCGTGGTAGGGCACGCGCAAGGTTTTCACATAGGACTTGCTGTCGAGCCAGGCATTCACGGCGCGCAAATTTTTTTCGAACGCCGAGGCCATCACGGCGGCATTCGCCCCAAGCGTGGTCGTTCCGCGATTGCGCATCATCACATCCTGCGACGCCAGCACCTCCGGCAACGGCCGCTGCATGAAAATGACGCGGTATTCGTGTCCTTCGGGCAAAGAAAGCAGAAGAAGCGAAATTACTTTTACGGCTTTGCCCTCAGCTTCGGCAATGCATCCAGGATCTTTGGGAAGCTGTTTGATTCGCTCCCATTCCAGATAACCGCGCGGATTGTCGGTGTCGGCCCTGCGCTCGCCATCGGAGAGCACCGGCATCCCGCCCGCGGCGAGCATTTGCATCATCAACGAAGTTCCGGAGCGCGGCAGTCCTGAAACGATTGTGATCATGAATTCCTTTTTACCTCACGGACTGGTGCTCTTGCCGAAATGGCCGCCTGCCGCAGTAACATCTTAGGATACGACATCTCCACTTTGTCCCCGCCTTTCGCCTTCGAGTACAATTATGCTCGGAAGTCGAATCCGGCGGCATTCGCGCCACGTGAGCGAGGAAAAGTCTTTTGGCGACTGGCGAAATTACGACTCCGAGCAGCCCCACTCCTCCACAGCTTCCCTGTCACAAAGTGAAGGTCAAGAAGGCCGGGCAACGCGCGTGCAATGAAAAAAACGAAAAGGGAAAATTTTGCGGCGGGCACTTGAAACGCTGGTTCTACACTACTGACGTCGTCGAACAAGCGTGCGGAGATGCGGAAAAAGCCTGGGGGCCGAATGCCGAGGTCTACCGCTGCGAACATTGCCAGACGTTATATTTGCCAAATCCCGAGGAAGCTAAACTCAATGTCGCCGGGCAGGGAATGATTTCAGTTTTCGGACTTACGCTGCCTCCGAAAAAAAGCCCTTAGCCGTTAGCTCTGACCGATGCACTCCAGCTAACGACTAAGAGCCAACGGCTAACGGCTGACAGCTGACAGCTTACTCATGAATACTTCCGAACTCATCTACGACTGGAACGAAAATTATTCGCCGGGCCTGAAACCGCCGGGCCCGGTGATGCTGAATGACGAAACCTTGCGCGACGGATTGCAATCGCCCTCGGTTCGCGATCCCTCGGTTTCCGAAAAAATCGAAATCCTGCATCTGATGGAAGCTCTCGGGATCGACTCGCTCGATCTTGGCTTGCCGGGAGCTGGGCCTCGAGCGGTGGAGCACGTCACCGCTTTGGCGCAGGAAATTGTCGCCAATAAGATGAAGATTCGCGCCAACTGCGCGGCGCGAACGCACGAAAACGATATCCGCCCGATCGCCGAGATTGTCCAGAAAACAGGCCTGCCCATCGAGGCCGCAACATTTATCGGCTCCAGTCCCATCCGCAGATTTACCGAAGGCTGGTCCGACGATTTTCTCTTGCAAACCACGGAGAAGGCCGTCAAATATGCTGTCTCGCTCGGACTCGATTCCATGTTCGTCACGGAAGATACCAGCCGCTGCGATCCCGAAACCGTGAGGCGGCTCTATTCGACCGCGATTAGCTGCGGCGCCCGCGCCATTGTGATTTGCGATACGGCTGGCCATGCAACCCCGATGGGCGCGTTGGCTCTGGTTAAATTCGTTATCGACGAAGTGGTCAAACCCTCGGGCGAGAAAATTCGCGTGGATTGGCACGGACATAGCGACCGCGGTTTCGCCATCGCAAACTCGATGGCGGCGCTGATCGCGGGCGCGAATTGCGTTCATGCGTGCGCGATCGGAATCGGCGAGCGCGTAGGCAACACCCAGATGGATCAGATGCTGGTGAATCTGAAGCTCATGGGCATTGAGCCGTGGGCCGGCCAAGACCTTACCAAACTGAAGCATTATTGCCAGGCTGTTTCCCGCGCCACAGGCGTGCCTATCCCGGCAAATTATCCGGTGGTTGGCGAGGATGCGTTCCGCACCGCTACCGGCGTGCACGCCTCGGCGGTGATTAAGGCATTTAAGAAGAACGACATTGTGCTGGCCAACACCGTTTACTCAGGTGTGCCATCGCATGTGTTTGGCCTCGAGCAGATCATCGATATCGGCCCCATGAGCGGAAAATCGAATGTGCTTTTTTGGCTGGAGCAGCGCGGCATTCCAGCGACCGACGACCTGGTCGATCGCATTTACCAGCGGGCAAAAGCGAGCGATCACACGCTGACTGAATCTGAAATTGCAGATTGCCTTCCTGCAATCGTGAAGCAAAACTAACCTCCGCGAATCTAACGGTCATGCCGGGAAAAAATTTAAAGTCCATGCGACACGCGATTCTCGGAGCCGGCGGGGTCGGCGGACTCATTGGCGCCTGCCTCGCTCGTGCAGGCGACTCTGTCACGCTGGTGGTTCGCCCTGAAACGATGGGCCAGTATCCGAACAAGCTGAGGTTGGAGAGTCCTTTCGGCAATTTCGAGGTTGACGTCGCTGTTGCGGCGGAAGTCCCTGCGGTCGACGCGCTCTGGCTCACGGTCAAGGCGACGCAATTGACGCCATCTTTAGCCGCGATCAAACAGCCCGATGCGATTCGTGGCATCGTTCCTCTGCTGAATGGTATTGACCATGTGGCGGTGTTGCGCGCGAAATATGGCGCGGAACGCGTGATCCCGGCAACGATTGCGGTCGAGACCGAACGCGTTGATCCCGGACACATCGTTCACCGCTCGCCATTTGCGCGTCTGAATGTTTTATCCGCCGGACGCGATCTACTCGGGACTTCTCTCGATAAATTGCAGCACCTTGGCTTCGCATGCCGTTTCATCGACGACGAGCCGACTCTGATGTGGGGCAAGCTGGTTTTTCTTGCGCCTTTTGCGCTGGCAACATCCGCCGCCGATAAGAACGTCGGCGAGATTCTCTCCGACCCGCACTGGCGAAATCTCGGTGAAGGATGCGTTCGCGAAGCCTGCGCCGTCGGGCAAGCCGAAGGCGCCAAAGTCAACCCCGAGACCGTCCTCTCCGGCATCGCCGCCATGCCGCCAAACATGCGCAGCTCGATGCAGAAGGATGTCGAGCAGCACAAGACTCCGGAGTTGGAAGCTATTGCGGAACCAATTCTTCGCGGCGCGCAGAAACATGGCATCCAAGTTCCGGCCACGGAGAAGCTTGTGGCCGCAGTCAGACAAAGAGCCGGAGTATCGGAGCCACTTGGGTAACAAATGGCGGCGCATCAGCCGTTTCCTGCGACGAGCGTCATCTCCTTTCGCTTGCCGTTATACACTGACGCAGTACCTCCATGAGCCCCACTTCCCCGCACGCGGACATGCCCGAGATCGCTTCCTCAGTGCAGGAGGAAGTGGCGCGGATTGCAGCGTCGCCCGAGGTCCGTTCAGCATTTAACTGCCTGCGTTTGCAGGAGCCGCAACTGGCGCAATGGCAAATGGAGATGGCGCGGATCCCTGCGCCCCCGTTCGGCGAAACAGCCCGCGGGGCGTGGCTGGCCGAGCGCTTTCGCGAAGTTGGACTCGATGACGTTCGCGTCGACGATGTGGGCAACGTCTTCGGGCTGAGTCCAGGTTTTATGGGGTCGGGCGTGGGGCGGCGGCATGTCGCACTTAGCGCGCACATCGATACCGTGTTTCCCGCGAGTACGCCGCTGAATATTCGGCAGCAGGGAAGCCGCCTCTACGGCCCGGGACTTTCCGATAATGGCGCCGGTGTGGCCGCGATGCTGGCGATTGCCGCCTTGCTGCGGTCTGTGCGTCTGCGGCACGCGCTGCCGTTTGTATTTATCGGCAACGTAGGCGAAGAGGGCGAAGGCGACCTTCGCGGCATGCGGCACATTTTTTCGACGCCGCGCTGGAAAGATTCGATTGCCTACAGCGTTGTGCTCGATGGTGCCGGCGCAGATACCATTGTGGCTGAAGCTTTAGGCAGCCGGAGGTTCGAGGTAATTGTGCGCGGACCTGGCGGCCATTCCTGGAGCGATTTTGGCGCGCCCAATCCCATCGTGATTTTATCCCGCGCGATCGATACCTTTAGCGCCACCCCTGTGCCGAACACTCCGAAGACGACGTTCAACATCGGGGTGATCCGCGGCGGCACTTCGGTTAATTCCATTCCCGAGTCCGCCAGCATGAAGGTCGATATCCGCTCGACTTCCATGACGGAGATGGAGCGGTTGGAGCAAACGCTGCGCCTGGCTTTGAATCGCGCGGTGGAAGACGAGACCATGTCGGCGGAGATGCGCTCGCAGTTGCAGAAACGGCCCTCGGGAGTGAGTTGCGAAGTGGTGCCGATCGGCAACCGTCCGGCAGGGGAATTGGCCAAGAGTGCGCGGATTTTGCATGTGATTCGCGCGGTAGACGCGCAGTTGAACAATGCGGCGCAGATACAACGCGCCTCCACCGACGCGAATATTCCGCTATCGCTGGGGTTGGAAGCGATCGCCATCGGCGGCGGCGGCTCGGGCGGCGGCGCCCACACCTTGCAGGAGTGGTTTGACGGCAACGGACGCGAGCTGGGATTAAAACGAATTTTGCTGACGTTGCTCGCACTGGCGGGAGTGGAGGAGTGATGAGGATTGCGACCGCGGGCGTCGAAGCCCTGCAGCATACTAAAGGCTTATCCGTTGCGCTGAAACGCTGCGCCACTGAAAGTCTCGTTGTGCTGATGGCAGTTCTGTGCAGCGCGCAAGTGGCCGCTCCCGGCAGTCCGAATGAAGCCAGGGATACCAATCCCAAAGCCGATGCCATCTACATCCATGCCAACGTCTACACCGGCGTTCCCGCGAACTCGCAGTTCAGTTCGATCCAACGCGAAGAAGCGATTGCGGTTCGCGGCGGCCGCATTCAGGCTGTTGGCAAGAATATAGAAATTGAAAAGCTGAAAGGCCCGCAAACTCAGGTGATCGACTTGGGCGGGCACTTCGTAATGCCCGGATTCAACGACGCGCACCTCCACCTTTCTGACGCCGGATTGAAAAAGCTAACCGTAGATTTAACGGGAGTGAAGACGCTGGACGAATTCCGCAAGCGTGTGCTGTCTAAGGTAGAAACCGCGCAGCCTGATGAATGGATTCTGGGCGGAGGCTGGGATGAGACCATGTGGCCGGTAAATACCCTCCCCAGCCGTTGGGATTTGGACGAAGTTTCGGGCGGCCATCCGGTGTTCCTCGATCGTGTGGATTGGCACCTGGCCGTGGCAAACACTCGCGCGCTCCAGCTAGCAGGCATCACGCTGGCCAGCCACGATCCACAAGGCGGAAGGATCGATCGCGATGAGAATGGCCAGCCCACTGGGATTTTGCGCGACGCGGCGACGCAGGCGGTGCGGACGGTAATTCCTCCACCGAATCACGAAATGCGGCGGCATGGGATTGAGGTTGCGCTCGCCGATCTTGTGGCGCACGGCGTAACCTCGGCGCAAGATTATTCCCCGGAATGGGAGAATTTTAAAATCTATGAAGAACTTGAGAAGGAAGGCAAGCTTACAGCGCGAATTTCTGAATGGCTGCCATTTAACGATTCCATCGAGGAGTTAAAAAAGAAGCGTGATTCGCATGCCCACTCTGACATGATGCTGCATACCGGAATGCTCAAGGGTTTTATGGACGGCTCCCTGGGCGGGCATACGGCTGCATTGCTGGAGCCATACGCCGACGATCCGCAGCAATCCGGATTGACGCGATACGATCCCTCGACACTGAATGAAATGGCCAGGGAGCGAGTGCTGGCGGGTTTCCAGCTTGGGTTTCACGCGATTGGCGACAAAGGCGTGCAAATGGCTCTTGATGCCTTTGCGGGGGCGGAGACGGCGTGGTTTATACAGAATATGAAGGGCCCCGACGGCGGCAAAGATCTTCGGCTGCGTGTTGAACACGCGCAGGTCACCACTCCGGCGCAAATTGCGCGATTTAAGGAATTGAAGGTGATCGCCTCCATGCAGCCCAGCCACGTCCTCACCGACATGCGTTGGGCGCAAGACCGGCTTGGCCCGAGGCGCGCCGCAACCTCCTACGCCTGGGCGTCCTTTTTAAACAAAGGCGTCCCACTCGCCTTCGGCACAGACTATCCAGTCGAGCCGGTCACGCCATTCCGCGGATTGTATGCGGCAATCACGCGCAGGAGCGAAAACGGCGCGCAGGAATATTTCCCCGAGCAGAAAATCACTATCGATCAAGCCATTGCGGCCTACACGACAGGATCTGCATTTGCCGAATTCGAAGAAAAAGAAAAAGGGCAACTGGAGCCGGGAATGCTGGCGGATTTCGTGGTCCTGGACCGGGATGTCACTGCGGTTTCTCCAGAAAAGATTTTGGCGACTAAAGTTCTTCGCACGGTCGTTGGCGGAAAAACTGTTTACGAAGCGAAATGACGGCTTGCAGTCCGCGCCTTATGTAATACACGGGCACGGAAGTGAATTCGGAATTCCCGTAGAACAGAATCCACGGTTCATGCGTCTAATACAGATGGAGACGGTTGCGTTTACCTGCGCCGTTCGCGTAACAGGCAAGAGGCCAGCACTGCAAACGGGTATAATTAGGCAGCTTGAGGGTTTGGAGGCAGGTAGGCATATGGATTCGCGTTCAGTTTGGATGCGTCTGAAGACCCGGGGATGGGTCTATACGTTCAGCATTGCGGCGACGCTGGCATTCGGAATCTTAATTGGCACAGTCGTCTCTTATGGTGTAAAGGGCAAGGAAGGTCAAAAACCTTCCGATGCCACGCCGTTGTCGGTGGCTTCGCCGAAACAGCTTTCGAATGCGTTTTCGCAGATCGCCAAGCAATTAGGCCCGTGCGTGGTGAACATCAATACCGAATCCACGATCAAGAGTCCGCATCGCAAGCGCGGGGGCCAGAGTCCGGACGATGACGACAGCGGTAACGGCAATGGCGGAATGGACGACTTTTTTAACCGCTTCTTTGGCGGACCGGGCGGTCCCGGCGGCCAGGGCGGCGCACTGGGCGGCGATGGCTCGATTCGCGAGCGCTCGCTGGGCTCCGGCGTTATCGTTGACCCCAAAGGCTACATCGTTACCAATCGGCATGTGATCGAGAAGGCCGACCGTATCCGCGTGCGCTTGCAGGATGATCCCCCGGGCGTGCAACATGACGCGAAAGTTATCGGGGAAGATCAGGAAACCGATCTGGCCGTTATCAAGATCGATTTGGAGCGCAGCGTCCCCTCCGCAAAACTCGGAAACTCAGACGGCATGGAAGTTGGAGACTGGGTGCTTGCGATCGGCAGTCCTTTTGGGCAAGTTGGGACTGTGACCGCCGGTATCGTTTCCGCGAAGGGCCGGGATATCGTACCCGGGCGGCAATTCCAGACATTCATTCAAACCGATGCCGCCATCAACCCCGGAAACTCCGGCGGCCCATTGGTCAACATGGATGGCGAAGTGATCGGCATCAACACCGCCATTTTGAGCGAAACCAACGCCTACGCCGGCGTGGGCTTCTCGCTGCCTTCCAACACCGTCGTTCAGGTTTACAACCAGTTGATCGGCCCTGAGCATCGAGTGGCCCGCGGTTCCATCGGCATTATGTTTGATTCGGTGGAAAATCCAGCAATTGCCCGCGTTTACGGCGCGGGTACTGGAGTGACTGTCTCGAGCGTGGTGCCGGGAAGTCCCGCGGATCAGGCCGGCCTCAAGGTTGGCGATACGATTACTACTGTCGACGGCCACAAGGTGACTAAGGGCGCCGAGTTGGTGGGGGATATCGCCTCGCGCAAACCTGGAGCAAAGGTTGAACTCGGCTTCCTGCGCAACGGCAAACAACAGCAGACCACCGTTACTATCGCGGATCGTGCCAAGCTCTTCGCCGCTCGGCTGAATGAAGATGACAGCGGCAACGACGAAAGCACGCCGAAGCAAAACAAGTTCGGGCTCACCGTGCGCAAGCTGACACCGGAGATGGCGGATCGACTCGACGTGCCGTCCGGTAAAGGCGTGATCGTGCAGGATGTCAAGACTGGCTCGTTCGCCGAGGACATCAATTTGAACCGCGGCGACGTGATCCTCGAAGTCAACAAGCAGCCGGTCAATAGTGAAGACGATCTGGCGCGCATCGAATCAATCCTGAAGAGCGGCCAGGACGTGGTGTTCCTGGTTCGCCCGCGAGGTTCGACACGGCAGGATGGAACTATTTTCCTGGCCGGAACACTTCCGTAACCTGGAGATTAGCCCAACGGAACTGGCGTTCCCTATAAGAATCGGGGATGATAAGCTGCCGGTTTCCGTTGGGCCTTTGTTTTTTGGAAGTTTTCAGGGGGAGTAGGAGTTAAGCTTTGAGGATCCTCGTACGCAAGCCTTCGACAATGAGGCAGCTTAGGCCGTTGGCCACAACGTGCGCTCTTGCGCTGAGTTGCCTGGTCTTTTCCAGCAATGTGCGGGCGCAGTCCCCGGGGTCTGGCGATGTTCCCGCGGCTAAAGATAGCCCGAAAACGCCGAAGACGGCGAAGACAAAGACCGCTAAAAAGCCTATTACGCAGCACTCCCCTTCGACGAAGAATTCTTCCGCCAAGACCGGCAAATCGGCGGCAAAGCCCCATACTACTTCACGCCTCGCGACAGGGAGCCATTCAAAATCGGCTGTCGCCCGTACTGGGTCTACCCACGCGAGTTCGCGAAGGGTTGGCAAGAAAAGGACAGTCGCGCGTGGCCAGCAGAAGATCGATCCCGAGAGGGCTGAGGCCATTCAGGAAGCTTTAATCCGCGAGCATTACATGAGCGGCGAACCGACGGGAACGTGGAATGAAGCTAGTGAAGGAGCGATGCGGCGGTATCAAGCCGATCACGGTTGGCAGTCCAAAACCATTCCCGACGCGCGAGCTCTTATCAGCCTCGGGCTTGGACCCAATCACGATCACCTGCTCAACCCCGAAAGCGCAATGACCACAGGCCCGGAATCGCCTACCTCGTCTTCCTTAACGCCGGCATCGCAAAGCGCAGTTCCGGGAGCGCCGGTGAGCGCAAATTCTAAACCCCGCGACTGATGCTCCGCCGATGGCAAGCCCTTCGCCAACGTCCGAGTGACAATCTCACCCTCAGAATTGTCATCCCGAGCGCAGCGAGGGATATTGGTTTTCCCCGCCGGCTTCAACGCTGGCCGAGTAATAAAGAGGTTCCTCTTGCAGCTCGCATGACAACGTAGATGACAGATTAGTAAGGGATAGCTCGACAGGGAGGAACTGCTCGCGATCCTGCTAGCCGCTGGATGTCTTTCGATAGCTTCCAATCTTCGGCCGGGGAAAAAACGGTAGAGGTTGCGACTCAATAATTGCGCGAGGATTTCTCTCGACCAGCGCTTCAGCCACTTCATCGCCGCAAATTTCCGCGGCGGCCTCGCGAGCCGTCGAGAGCACCGGAATTCTTTTCTCGGTGTCGTGCGCATCCGTCGCCAGCACGTGCACCGCATTATGCTCGAACAGCCAATGGGCGGCGCGGCGCACGCGCTCTCCCCAGAATCCTGTGAGCGACGACCCCGTCACCTGGATCACGCACCCTTGCTCGGCCCATTCCAATACACGCTGCGGGTTCTCCCGCAAGATCGGATTACGTTCAGGATGCGTGATAACGGCAGTGACGCCGCAGTCACCCAGCTTTTGAAAACAATCCGACGTTTGCTGCGGCACGCTGTAATTGCTCAACTCGACCAGCATGTAGCGCGATCCCTCAATCGCGTAACGGCCGGGATTGGCCAGCGCATTTTGCAGATTGTCGAAGGAGAGATGAAAGTCGCAGCCGAGGCTTAGTCTGATCGAGTCGCCGACCAGCTCCTGCAAATGTGTAACCAGGCTTTTAAGATAATCGCGATCGTAGTGGTAGCGGTCATTGGCATGAGGCGTGGCTACTTGATGGGTGATGCCATCCGCCGCCGCCATCCGGCACATGGCGACGGACATCTCCCACGACTTCGAGCCATCGTCCACTTCCGGAAGTATGTGCGAATGAATGTCGACCACAATGAATGAATACCGCAACCGTGACGTTGCCTTGAAATGATTTAAGCAGATTCGCGGGGAAAGAGAAAGTCGAGGAGATCACTGGTAACCACGGATCACCAGATGGTTGGCACGGCTTTCGATTGGCGGATGGCCCGGTCCGCGGTTACAAGGGTCAGTCGTTCTATGACCGCAGTAGCGCCAATCACGCGGTCCACAGGATCCCTGGGATAATTTGCCGGCAGCGCGAATGCCTGCATTGCAATGCTCGAGGTAATGGGCCGGACAATAAAGCGGTGCTCCACTTCGGCGAGAATCGTTTGTACGTCCGGAATCAGATTGATTCGTCCATGACTCGCTAGCTGGGCGATTTCAACGAGTGTGATGTCGGACACTGCCAATCCGCGATCTTCATCACGTGCGCGCTCGATTGCGGCACGAGCCGGTGTTGATATCCGCTTGTATTCCTGCGCAAGCCAGATCACCACATGCGTGTCGAGAAGGATCAATAAAGATCGCCCCATTCTTCGGGACTGAATGCCGGAGAGACAATGTCGCCCTTGATTTCGATCTTGCCTTTGCCTTTGAAGAAGCCAAAGATGCCATCCTTCTCTTGCTCCACAGGTACAAGCTTCGCGACCGGCTTGCCACGCTTGGTGATCAGCACAGCCTGGCGCTTCGCCTGAACTTCATCCATGACCTTTAGACAATGGACCTTGAATTCGCCCGCTGCCATCGTTTTCATTTGGCTGGACCCTTCCGATCATGGTCATTATACCATGGTCATAAGACGTACACGATTCATTATCCGGCTCTTTAGTCTCAGATGAGCCTGGCAAAGATCAAGCAGCGTCATACCGGCTCTCGATAAAATCCGCAATCCCCGCGTAAGCCGTTGTTAGCGTTTTTTCATCCGGCAAAAAAACAATCCGGAAATGCTGCGTTCCGGGCTTCTGTCCGAAGCCGGAGCCATGCACGACCATCACGTGTTTCTGCCGGATCAGTTCTTTGACGAAAATCTCATCGCTGTCAGGAATGTCGATGCGCGGAAAGGCATAGAACGCGCCGCGCGGGGCGACGCAGCTCACGCGCGCCGTGGACTCGCACCACTTCTGCGTGAGGTCTCGCCGGGAGCGAAGCTTGCGCCGCACATCGATCAGATGATCCTGAGGCCCTTCGAGTGCTGGCTTGACCGCATACTGCTCAGGGTGGTTGGCACAAAGGCGAGCTCGCAACAAGCGGTGAATGCCTTCGACGTAAGACTTAATGGTCGTTTCATCGCCAGAGACAATGCCCCATCCAATGCGCCAGCCCGGCACGAGATAATTCTTTGACATTCCGCCGAACGTGATGCACGGAACGTCGGGCGCGACCGATGCAAAAGCGATGTGCGGAGTATCTTCCAGAATCAGTTTGTCGTAGATTTCGTCGGAGAAGACAACCAGATTGTGTCGCCTCGCAATATCGGCAATTTGCTCCAGCATCTGCCGCGAGCACAGCGAACCTGTTGGATTGTTCGGATTAATCAGCACAATGCCGCGCGTGCCCGGGGTGAGTTTGCGTTCGATATCGGCGACCTCGGGCTGCCAGGCGTCATCCTCGTTCAAGTCGTAGGCGTTGAGCGCGATGCCGAGCTTGCATAGAACCGCCGAGTAGAGCGGGTAGTCCGGCTTCGGCGTAAGAATATCTTCCCCAGGATCGACCAGCGCAGAGATGCAAAGGTCGACGGTTTCGCTGACGCCCGAAGTAACGAACACGTCGCGTACCGTGGTGATGCCTTTGCGCTCAGCCTCGCCACGAATTGCCTCGATCGCTTCGGGAATGCCGGGAGACGGCGCATATCCGTTCTTGCCATCCCGCATGGCCCGATAAGCGGCTTCAATAATGTGAGGGGGAGTTTTAAAATCGAAGTTGAGCGGATCGCCGACGTTGAGGGGAAGAACCTTGTGTCCCTGCCGAACGACTTCGTCAGCCACGCAGGCTAAATCGCGAATCGCGTACCGGACATTCTCGAGCCGCTTCGCGGCAATAACTTCGCGGACTTGCTGGGTGGGCATGAACAAATTCTAACCGCAGATTGCCGCCCAGCGAACAAATTAACCATCGAGGGCAGAAGTATACGAAGGAAAGCTTGGGCGGAAACCAGGTTCAATTCTTCGCTGTACTTTGTGCCTTTCGCGTTCTGCTTTTTTCTCTTTCCTCACTTCTTCGATGGCGCCAGTGCGTTGATCAGGTTTGCGCCTTGCGGACTACCCCATCCAGTCACCAGGTCGAAAATCTTTACTGCCGAATACTTGCCGTTGCTGCCGCTGGTGATGTCATGAAAATCGCTGGTGAAATTGGTTCCCAGGCCAAGCGAATAAAGCGCCGTATTCAGGAAGCCAATATTTGGCTCGCCATTAGCCGCCGCCTGCTCGTTTGCCATCGCAATAAGGCCCGCCCACAGCGGGGCCGCATAACTGGTACCGCCTCCGTGATTGGCGCATTGTCCCTGAAAGCAGACGTATTGGTTGGCATTCGATTCCGAAGAGACATCTGGGATGTTTCGCAGCGTCGTCGAGCCTTTATTGGAAGAGGTGATAACGCCCGCCGTTTTTTGCCAGGTGGGAATGGGAACGCCGTTCGGGGAAGGCATGCCAGCGCTATTGGCCCATCCCGTTTCCGAGGACCAGGCTCCGCCGGCACTCTTAACCGTGAGGTCCGTTCCCCCGACCGCGGTAATGTAGGGATCATCCGACGGCCACACCACGTCCGCGGCTGTGCCGGAGCCTTGATCGCCAGTGGCCACAAACACGCTCTGCCCTTGCGACATCATTTCTTCGAAAATCGGATCGAGGCTGCTTTCGTTATCTTTCCACCCATAGGAGCAGCTTATGGTCTTCGACGTGTTGTCCGCCGCCATCTGGTTAAAGACTGAGACGTTGCTCTTTCCCACGTAAAAAGAAAGCTGCTTCAGCCCGGGCGCCATGGAGATGGCTTGCTCGATATCCAGCGATTGCTCGCCATCATTGCAAGACGACGGAGGGCAGGTGGTGGATGCGCCGTTTACCGATATCGCCACAATCGGGACGTTGAGCGGTTCACCGGCATTGTTGAAGTAAGCGGTGATGTCGCTCATCTGATATCCCTTGAACGAAAAAATCCCGAGAGTTTGACCGGCGCCGTTGAGCGATCCCGAGCCGTAATAAGCCGCGCGCAGATCGCTGCCCAGGAATGATCCGCCGGGACCCGATCCTTTTGTGTTCGAATGCACCGAAGAATCGGAGACGAAGCTTTTCGCCTGCGGCATCGAGAAGTCATCCAGGCCGGAGATGTGCAACAGCGGAACGTCCAAATCTACGGTCGGCTCCCGGTCGGGCGCGTAAAAAGCGCGCTCTTCCGTCGGGTGCTGGTACAAATTGATGGTTACGTGGAACGCGCTCTCAATCGTTGCCGCAGGACCTTCGACGTCCAATACCATGCGATTGGCCGGAGTGTCGATTATGTCGAGGCCATTGGCGCGCGAATATTGCTTTAGCGCTTCGTAATCCGGCTCTACCGGGCCGAATCTCTCGGTGAATTCTTCCACGCTCAAATATTTGCGGTAGTTCGGGCTTTGCGGGTCATAGATCTGCTGCAACAAGTCGTCAAGCTCCGCCTGATTCCGCAACGGCAAAGAAATGGCCAGACTCAGACGCTCAGTGCCGGCAAAATGCCCAACCAGCGGAGCCGCTCCACTGCTTACAACTTCCGGAACGTGCGTCGTCATCGTGAGGCGTTGCGCTTGCGCCCCGGCCGGAAGGAAAAAAAGCGCGCTGGAACACAATAAGGTCGATACCCGCTGGAGGATAGTTAATCCCGACTTCGTATGCATGCAATCATCCCCATTTCAAGGAATTCCGATCTGAATCGCTAACTCTGACTCGTCTAACTCTGACTCGTCTAATAAGGATGCGCGGCGAACCGCTCGGCCGCACGTTTACGCGGCGAATTCTCGCCGGGGAGGAGGTAGAGAATTCTACCTCGAAAAAAGAAATTTAAAGCGTAAATTTTTGTCTGTGTCAAAACGGAAGTATGCGCTATGCAGTAAATTGCATAGCGCCAAATTTTGCAACGTCGGTACCATGCAGGCGGAACAATCGCTATTGCATGAATGTGGCGATCACTCGGCGCGATCGATCTGCGCCCTTTGCAACGTGTCCGAGTAGTCGATGTAAACCGACTTCCATTCGGTATAAAAATCGATGGCGCCGATGCCACCCTCGCGATGTCCATTGCCAGTGGCTTTCGTTCCGCCGAAGGGCAGGTGCACCTCGGCGCCGATGGTCGGTGCGTTGATGTAGGTAATGCCGGTCTCAAGATCGCGAATGGCGGCGAATGCCTTGTTCACATCCTTGGTGTAAAGCGCGGACGACAGTCCGTACTCGATGCCGTTGGCGATTTCGATGGCGTCTTCGAGATCGTCGCAAGGAATGATCGAAACCACGGGGCCAAAAATCTCTTCCTGCGCGATGCGCATTTTCGCATCGACATCGGAGAAAACGGTTGGCTCCATGAACCAGCCATATTGATATTCACCTTTATCGAGGCGATTGCCGCCGCACAGCAGCTTCGCGCCTTCGTTCTGCCCGATCTCGACGTAGCTCAGATCGGTCTGAAGTTGTTTTTCGTTGACCGCAGGGCCCATCTCGACAGTTTCATCGAGGCCATTGCCGACTTTTAACTTCTTCGCGCGCGCCACATATCTTTCGACGAACTCGCGATAAACGCCCTTCTGCACGATGATGCGGCTGGTTGCGGTGCAGCGCTGGCCGGTGGTGCCGAACCCTCCCCAGAGTCCGCCCTCGATAGCCAGATCGAGATTGGCGTCGTCGAGCACAATCATGGGATTTTTTCCGCCAAGTTCAAGCGAACAGTGCTTGAAACTTTTCGCCGCGATGCCTCCAATAATGCGGCCGACTGCCGAAGATCCAGTGAGAGAAACCGCGCGCACGTCCGGGTGCTCGGCAAGCGGCGTGCCAACTTCGGGGCCATATCCGGTAATAATGTTGACCACACCTTTCGGAATGCCGGCATCGGTAAAAGCGCGCACCAGATTAAATGTAGAGAGCGGCGTATCCTGCGCCGGTTTGATGACGCAGGTATTGCCGCAGACCACCGCCGGCAGCAGCTTCCACGAAGAAATGGCCATGGGAAAATTCCACGGCGTGATCATGCCGCAGACACCGATCGGCTGCCGCACGGCCATGGCAAATTTGTTGGGCAATTCCGAAGGCACGGTGGGACCGAACAGCCGGCGGCCTTCGCCGGCGTTGTAGTATGCGGCGTCGATCGCTTCCTGCACGTCGCCGCGGGTTTCTTTGAGCACTTTGCCCATCTCGCGGGTCATCTCGCGCGAGTGTTCCTCTTTGCGCCCGATCAGAATTTCGGCGGCGCGAAAAACCATCTCGGCGCGGCGCGGTGCAGGCACGAGCCGCCACTTGGCAAAAGCGCGCTTGGCCGCATCCACGGCGGCGTTTACGTCGTCCTTGCCAGATTTCTGAAAGATGCCGACCAGATCGCGCGTGTTGGCTGGATTGCGATTCTCGAAAGTCTCTCCGGTGGAAGATTCAACCCACTCGCCGTCGATCAAATTCTTAAAAACTTTAGCCTGCGTGTCGCTAAGAGTCGCGGGGGTGGGGAGGGTATCGGTTGCCATGATTGCTCCTTATGAATGCTTGGATATTGATGCTATAGGGGGTGGGGAGGGTGCGGCAAGGCGGGAGCTTACTACGTTAAGTGAGCCGTGCTCATGTTACTGAGTTCTGCTTCCGCAACACCCGCTCTCGGAACCACATCGCTTCCATCAGACCTTCCTCAGAACCAAATAGCGAAAATGCGTTCAGGTTGTAGTCGTTCAGCAGACTCAGCACCTTGAGTCGCTCGTCTGAGGGGATGTCGAACTTCCAGAGATAATCTAGGCCAGGATGTCCGGCGTCATCGAAGGCGTTTTGGTGTGAATCGAAGCGCCATTGCTCGAAGGTGGTGTCGAATCGGCCACATATCGTGTAATAGGACCGCTGGCGGAAGTGCCTAGGGTGGGTCTGAACGTACGGCCCTATTGGATGGATATAAGGCTCACCATGAGTCATTCCCTTCCCTCCCATCGGTCTCTCGCAGTAGGCGTAGATCCGCCTCTTCGCGGGCTTCGCGCCGTTGGGATCGTCCCGAAAGGCGAAAAATGCCGCAACGAACGGTGATTGCGACCAATCGAGCAGCGGCGAAGGAAAGCCAAGGTGTCGTAGGTAAGCCATGTACCGATAGAGCGGGACGGGCGGCCATTTTTGGTCCCAGAGCAGTTGGGTGTCGCGAAAAGTATCAACGGAGGGAACATAGTCGGGCACATCCACGCCTGCAAAGGTCTTAACTTCGGGGCCGATGCTTGCGCAGATCAGCCGATAATATTCGCTGAACAACATGCTCCCACCCCCGAACCGTTCGAGTGTGGTTGTCAGAAGCCAATCGGAATTGCCCGCGGAAAAGCAGCGGTGAGGATTCCTTCTTATGCTCCGCCCGTAGTTCCTTGATCTTCTGCTCAAAGGTCTCCCAGTTGGGTGTATCGATCACTTCCATTTCATGCCCCCTGACCATTATCACAGAGGGGTCGGTGAAATCGTGAATGTTCGATTGGATATTCAGCCCCGGTCCCGGGCCCCGTGATAAATCCTAACGACTTCGATGCTCTGCTCCTTCACGCGATACACAGCGACATAGGGCAGGGGCGGAAACAAAAGCTCTCGGGTTCCTTCTTCGCGTCCCGGGCGGCCAAGATGCGGCCACTTTGTGAGCGACTGGATCGCAGCATACACTTTGCGGATAGTTGCCTGCCGGTAGTGCGGATGATGGTCTCTGAGATAATCGCTGATGCGCTGAAGGTCCCTGGCGGCGGCTGGGGTCCAACGGATACGCGTTTTTTATGAGCGCAACATCTGCTCAAGAAGGGCGTCCATTTCCTCTTGCTCAATGAACTCGCCGCGGTCGGCTTGTGCGATACCCTCGCGCACAGCAGCACGAAAGCGGGCATCTTCTTGAAGGAGGCGCAAAGCGGCTTCCTTCACCAGTCGTTCGGCATCGGTGCCCTCCTGGCTGGCGATCTGCGCAAGCTGCGCTTCCTGTTCGGGAGTGAAATGGAGTTCCATCGACTTAGGGTACCGGAAACGGACTCCCCTGAGCAACGGGCAGGGGTGTCGATGGCAGCAGGCGAACAGCAGGTTCCTCCACTGCGCCGTCGCTGGCGCTCCGGTCTCGGCTCCGGTCGGAATGACAATAACAATGATGCGGGATAGGAGCGATCATGGGTCGCAGGAGAGGCAAAAGCAACGTCAAAGGCAGCGGACAGGGAAGTCAGGATGAAGGCCAAGTCAAAGACAGAGCTGCGCATCGTTCCATTCCTTCGTCACATTCAGCTCGCGAACCCATTTGTCCAGATACGCGCGATCGAGGAAGTCTTCCTGTAGTTTTAGAATTCCCGCAGCGTCTTCAATCTGCCGTTGCGATCGCCCCAGCTTCGCCCATTCCAGCTTGGCGAGGATAACGTCCTCTGCGCTCGCGACGTGCAGCGAGAAGCCTTCCAGGTTCGACAATCGTCGGCGCGCGAATTCCTCCCGGCTGAACGCGCGGGATTTGCGAATGATCATGTCAATCTTCCACGAAGTCTTGAGATCGATCATGTTGAATAAAGACTCGCGCTTGAGAGCTTCCAGCGCCGCGTCTGCGTCAACGTAGTATTCGTCCGGAGGCAGATTGTCGAGGAAGGCGCGTAGCTGCTCAGGATTCACCGCGATGACAAAGTCAATGTCCTGGGTAGAACGCGGAGAACCGTAAAACACGCTGGCAAACGATCCTGTCAGCATGTACGGGATTTCGGCGCGATTGAGCTTCGCCGCAATCCGCTGTAGGGCTTCCGGGACGATCATTTTAAGCCGGTCATTTCAAGCCGGCCGGAAGCGGCTTAGGGAAAAAAGCGAGGCGCAGCAATTCGCGTACGATTTCCGTTTCCGTCCACTCCGGATGTTCCTGCCGCAGCCGCGCCCGGTTCAGCTCGCGCCCGAACATGCTCATCTCATAAGCGAGAGCGATCTTCCGCTCGCCCGTCATCGCGCGGTGCAATTCAAGTTGCACCGCTTCCGCTTCGGAAGTTGTGTCGCGAATCGGCACGAAGGAATGGTAGCACGCAAAGAAACAGCGGCGAGCCATTGCGACGAAACGCGCGCTGTATTCCAATCCTCACTGTCCCGCGGATTTTGCCCCTGTGGCCGGCCCGGCAAATTCTTCGCCCATCCAGCGTTGCAGCGCGGTCATATTTTGCGGCCGGCCAAGAAAGTTCTTGACCAGGTCATTCGCCGACATCGACCCGCCCGGCTCCAACACCACGCGGCGGTAGCGCATAGGCGCATCGCCGGCCAGCAGGTTGTTGTGATCGAATTGCAGAAAGAAATCTTCGGCAATCACTTTGTCCCACAAATAAGTGTAATAAGCGGAGGAATATCCGCCGAGGTGCCCGAACGACGCCCACATGTGCGTGTCGGGCAGAGGAGTAAAGAGGGTTAGATTGCGATTGTCGTCGCTGGTTACTTTGTCCAGATCGACGGTGTCAGGCTTGGTTTTGTAAATGTCGTAAGAGATGGCGCTGAGTGCGTTCTGCCGCGCGACCCATGCTCCGCGTCCGAAGGCCGACGCGCGATTCATGCGGGCAACTAGTTCAGCCGGAATCGGCTCGCCGGTTTTATAGTGGCGCGCGAATTTGGCGAGAACTTGCGGGCTGCTGATCCACTCCTCGAGCATCTGCGAAGGAGCTTCCACGAAATCGGATTCCATCGTGATGCCGGTGATGCCAGCCCACTGCTGCTGGCCGCCGAGTATGTGGTGCATGAGATGGCCGAACTCATGGAAGAAAGTCTGCACATCGCCGTAATCCATAAGACCGGGATCGGTGGCAGTCGGCGCAGGGAAGTTACAGACCAGAATGGCCTCGGGCAACTGCTTGCCGCGAATACCGTCCAGCACTGGAGCCATTTCCGCGTGGCTGTACTTGCCATGGCGAGGATGCATGTCGAGATAGAAACGGCCGATCGGCTTGCCGCTGTCGATCACGATCCAGGTTTCCACCGCGGGATCCCACGCGGGAACATTCTGTTCCTGCTGAAAGCTGACGTGAAAAAGGTCGGCGGCCGTATCGAGGATGCCCTGCTTCACTTCGTTGAACGGAAAATACGGACGCACGGATTGAGAGTCGAAATCGTACTGGGTGCGGCGAACTAATTCGGAGAGATAGGTGCGTTCGTAATCCCAAATCTCTTTCGAGCCGGGCTCGGTCTTCTGCTTCTCGGCGAGCAGCATTTTGAATTCGCGCTCGGCCAGGGGACGCGAAGCGTCGTTGACTTGTTTGATGAAGCCGGCGATATTGTGGCCTTTCTCCATCATCTTGTCGGCAGCGTTGTAGTCGGCCCACGAGGAAAAGCCAAGCAGAGTGGCGATTTCGTAGCGCGTCTTCATCAGGCTGGTAAGAACTTCCTGATTCTTGGGGTAGGCCCGGGTATTGAAGGCGAGGGTAAGCCGGCGGCGCAAGGCGTCACTCTTGGCGAAGGTGAAAACCGGGAAAGCGTCGGGATAATCGGTGGTGATGTGCACTTTGCCATCAGCGCCAGGCTTGTGGCGATCAATGAAATCCTGTGGCAGTCCATCAAGTTCGGAAGGATCGGCTTCGATCACTTTCTGTCCGTCGGAGATATTGCGGTCGAACATCGACTGCTCCTCCGTGGATTGGTCGTTCAGTTTCTTAAGCCGGGCGCGCGTGGCGTCGTCTTTGTCGACGCCAGCGAGGCGGAATTCCAGCAACTGGCGCTGCACGTAATAGCGAGTGGCGGCGTCGGCTTTGGAAAGATCAAGCCCGGCAAGCGCATTGTAGATTTCGTGATTCAGCGAAATGGTAGTCTGTGCCGCGCTGGCTTTCTGATGCATCGCCGTCGCATGATCGCGAAAATCGGTCTCGGGATGCACCTGCTCCATCAGTCCGGCGAAATATACCGCCGAATTAATTTGCTGGATCGCTTCGTCGAAGGGAACCAGCGTATTTTCGATGGTGCGCGGCCCTTTTGCGGCCAGCAAAGTAACGACGGCTTTTTGTCCGGCGGCGAGGCGGTCATTCTCGATTTTTTCGAACGCCGCGATATCCGGCTTTGCGGCCCACATCGTTGACTGCGAGACCGTGATGCTCTGGGCGGAAAGGACAGCGGCAAAAAGAAAAGGCAGGCAAACAAAGAGGGCCAGACGGGCCGCAATGAACATGAAATTACCTCGTGACATTTGCTGGAGCGAACACCAATGACTCATCGGTTTTCGGCGTCACTCAAGTGTTGATGAATGTGTCTGGCGCTGTCAAGCTGAAGGAAGGCAAATTTCCAGCATGGTATTCTTAGTACGACTTCGGACACCGACCCTGAGGACGTTCCCTATGAAGGTTTTCATCGCGATAAGTGTGGTGTTTGCCGCCGGCCTCTTGCAAGTCGCTTCAGCAGGTTCACGCATCATCAAGTCTTACACTGACGCCGGCGGAAATCAGCAGCCGGGCACAGCCAAAGTTAGTGGACCAGCGAGCGTGACATGTACCAGCGCCGCAGGCGCAAACGCGAGCTGCTATGTGACCGGACCGGGAGTTGAGAAGCAAGTCCCTATGGGACATAACGTTTTTACCATCGGGAAAGGAACCGTTACATTGATCTGCAATGGGACCGGACCTCTTACCTGTGAGGCACAAATAGACATATCGGCGGTCGCTGACCAAAAAAGCAACGACAAATAAGCAACGATAAAGACGATAAATTAAGACGTTTCACGCCCGCTTTGGCGGATTCATGCCTGCCCCCCTGATCCCGGGAGACCTACGGAACGATGTTGATGGTCGCCTGCAACGGATCGCCAATCGTACTCGCCCTGAGCATGACGCTTTGTTCCTTTTTTGTTTTTGCCGTCTGCACGACGAATTCTACGTTCGTATAAAGAAAGGGCACATCCACTGACGTCGGCGGCGAAACCAGCACGTTTGCGGGATCGGCCCACTTTAGATCGACGTGTCCTTTTGCGAGGCTCACCCGGTCAATCGTAGTGATCCTGACTTTGAATGCCGAGCCTCCCTTGACATCCAAGGTTGTTCCGTCGGGTTTGTCGGCCGAAGCTGAGAGGCCAATCGCTCTCAATGGAGCACGCGCCCTCACGTGCAGAGTTTGGGTGCTCTGCCAGTGCTCTGTTTCGCTTGCGTCGAGGCAATGCAGGGTGGAGGTAATACTCGCCGTGTGCGGATTTTCCGCAGCTTCCGGCCCAAATTCCTTGTCAGACGTAGCGTATAAATAGAAAGTACCCGGCCCGACCAGGGTTCTCGTTTTCCCCTGGTAGGCGACCTTATACTCGGCTCCCGGAGTGCTCATCTGAGTTGATGTTCCGTCGCCCCAATCTACAGAATTAGTGTACTTATCCACGGCGCAGCCCAAAGTTATCTGCGCAACTGGAGCGGACTTCGGGTACGTCACGCCGACTTCGAACCAATTTGGTGCAGCCCAAAAGAGCGGCTTCTGTGCGCTTGCCGAGACCGGCAGCAACACTCCGCAGAGGATACCGAGAACATAGCCCGAGCTTCGCATTTTCAGCAGTTCCTTGAACCGTTCGTTCTGGCGAGCATTTCGATAGTAAGCCCTTTCACCGAAGGTGTGATCAGAAAAGGAATCAGCAGTTGCTGATCGGCACGTCCCCGGGCCAGATGATCGCCGCAAGCGATGTAATCGAACTCATCGCGAAAGTAGCCGCAGCGGCTGTTGAAGTAGATATGGAAGAGGAGCTTGGCGAAGGCGATCATCCAGATGAGGGCCATGCTGGAGGCGAAGAGAGATTTCCGGTCGCGTGTGGGGGCGGAAATCATGGCTGGAACGCCTGACATGGAGGAGAAGAATAGCGGTAGAGGTAGCGAGATGTCATTTGCGTCGTCTCAAATGACTCAGTTCGGCAGCGAGATTTGGAGCCATTCATAGCCCTCGGATACGTAGCCCTTGCCCTGATCTAGCAGGCTGCTGAAAAACTTCGGTCGGGCTGGTTTTGGGAAGGGCACGACGTTCAGTCGTGCCGTTAAGTCGTTTAAAACTAGCCGCGCTTCAGCGCCCGAGGTTCACCTTAGGTAGCCGAAATGAGTTTTTCAGCAGCCTGCTAGAGATGCTAGCAGGCTAGACCGCTGAGTAAAGTGCTAAGCGCAATTGGCAGCGGACTCCGCTAACCTCAAACGAAGGTAATGTTCCTTAGTGATTACCCATTTTTGGCGGCGGTAGGCTTATGGTAACGTTGGAATTAACCGCAACTTCAAAAGTCATTTACAGGGTTGTTAGGTCCACGTGTCTTCGCAGACTCGCAAACCGGGCATTCACGTTGCTTGGAAAACTGTCACGTACCGCAGTGTGGCGCTGCTCATACTGGTGGGCGCGGTGGTGTTTCTGGTCGCCATCCGGCTCACTTTTCCGCAATTTACCGAAAACAGCATCAAAGCCGCGGGTAGCGTCGCCGACAAAGCTTTAGAGAGCGTTGCCGGCATGGCGCCGAAGGCCGGTAGTGGCGTTTCTACCGCGCAACAGGCCCACTTTACCGCGCTCGATGGCACGGTTCGCGTAAAGAAGGGCAACGACAACAGCTGGGTCGCGGCCGACTACAACATTCCCTTGGAAAAAGGAGATGTGGTGCAGACCGGCTCCGAAGGCATGGCTAAAGTCGTATTCAATGACGGCACCAGCTATACCGTAAAGCAGGATTCGCTGATCGTAATCGAGGAAAACTCGGCCAATGATCAGCAGCAGACCAACGTGGCCGTCGCAGTGAGCACTGGAACCGTCGATCTTTCGACGGCGACATACTCGCAGGGATCGAAATCACAGGTCATTGTGGCGGGCGCGACGGCGTCGCTGGCTCCGGAATCGACGGCGCAGGTGCATAACGATCCGAAGCTCGATCAGCACGACATTTTGATGAAAAAGGGCGGCGGCGAAGTCACGCGCAACGGCGAAACCGTACAACTGGCGAGCTGGGAGAAAGTAAGCTTTCAGGCGGCCGAGCCCCACATGGAAAAAGCGAAGGATGCGGGGCCGCCAACGCCGATTTCTCCAGCCAACATGGCGCCGATTTTCACCACGGGTGAAACCACAAAAGATGTCGAGTTTTCCTGGACCCCAATGGCGAATGCCGTAGGCTATCGCCTGCGCATTTCAAGAAACCCCTACTTTTCCTCCACTTTAGTCGATAAGAAAGTGAATACCGCCGCTGTTACGGTCACCAGCCTGGGCGAAGGCGCTTACTACTGGGTGGTACAGTCGTACGAAGCCTCGGGAAAGGAATCGGTGGAGAGCGAGAAGAACCGCTTTACCATCATTCCGAAAGGAAAGCAGAACCAGGGCATCGATCTGGAGCTTGACCCTTTTATTCAGCACGGGCACGTGATTGAAGTGACCGGGAAGACCCAGATTGGAGCGCGGGTGATGGTAAATGGGGCGGAGGTTCCGATGGTTTCAACGGACGGGACTTTCCATTACTTCACTCCGCCGTTGGCGACCGGCGAAGCGGTAATTTCCGTGACCGCCCAAACCGCTCAAGGCGGGGTGAATACGCAGCAAAAGAAGATCATTATTCAGTAGTACGAGGAACTTTCGATTCAGGCGGGGTTGGCGATGCTCTCATAGACTAAGGAGAGCGGATGGCCTAGCGAAATGAAACGGGATCGAATTAAAAAGATCGAATAATTAAAGATCGAATAAAGCAGGTCGGGTTCGCCCGAAAATAATGCGGTCCAAAATAATGCGATCCAAGTCGATCGCGAGAAGAGCTCGTCAATGTCAAATAACGGATTTCATTCATCGCGTTCTCACAACCTGAGGTCCCTGTTCAGCCTTTTCTCAAGCGACCTGGCCATCGATCTTGGCACGGCCAATACTTTGGTCTACGCCAGAGGCAAGGGCATCGTAGTCAACGAGCCATCGATTGTCGCTATCAACAAGAACACCGGCGAAGTGGAAGCCGTTGGCAAAGAAGCCAAAGAGATGCTTGGCCGCACTCCCGGCAACATCGTGGCCATCAAGCCCATGAAAGACGGAGTCATCGCCGACTTTAAAGTCACCGAGAAGATGTTGAACTATTTTATTCAGAAAGCCCACAACCGGAAGATGCTGGTGCATCCGCGGATTGTGATCGGAGTTCCGTCGGAGATTACCCAGGTGGAAAAGCGCGCGGTCATGGATTCGGCTTATCGCGCCAAAGCAAGTGAAGTGCATCTGGTGGAACAAGCCATGGTCGCCGCGATTGGGGCGGGACTGCCAATCACGGAGCCGAGCGGCAACATGGTGGTCGATATCGGGGGCGGCACTACGGATATTGCGGTGATCTCGTTAAGCGGAATCGTCTATTCCCGTTCGGTGCGGATGGCTGGCAATCAGATGGATGAAGCCGTCATGAATTACTTGAAACGGAAATATAATCTGCTGATCGGCGAACGCACCGGCGAACAGATTAAAATGGAGATTGGGTCGGCCCATCAGCTCGACAAGCCGATGACCATGGAAATCAAGGGCCGCAACCTAATCGAAGGTGTGCCCAAGACGATCACGGTGGATGACGGCGAAATTCGCGAATCTCTGAGTGAATGTGTATCGACGATCATGAATGCGATTCGCGTGGCGCTCGAGCGTACGCCTCCCGAACTTTCGGCCGACATCAGCGACCGCGGCATTGTGCTGACCGGCGGGGGCGCTCTGTTAAAGAATCTCGACAAGCGCATTCGCGAAGAAACCGGCTTGCCGGTTTCGATCGCCGACGATCCGCTGTGCAGTGTGGTGCTGGGCACCGGCAAAATGCTCAGCGATTTCAAGCTGCTGCGCAAAATTTCGATAGAGTAATCAGGTAGCGCCGGCGTCCCGCCGGCAAATGGGCCGCCGAGACGGCGGCGCTACATTATGGAATCTGTACTCGGCCGTTATCGCAATCTCACCATCCTTGTAGGCGTGTTGTTCCTCCAGGCGCTCGGACTGGCGGTGCAGGTGAAACGCGCCGGCGACGCCGAGCATACCCGGCTGATCCGCATCTGGGCGGTCGATTCGATTATTCCATTCGAGCGCGGGCTGATGTGGATCCAGGGCGGCGGCAGCGGTCTGTGGCATAACTATTTTTATCTGCGCGGAGTCCGGGCGGAAAATCGCGAACTCAAAGAGCAAATCGAACAGATGCGGCTGGCGCAGGTCCGGATGAGCGAAGATGCCACTCAGGCGCGCCGTTTGCAAACGCTGCTGGCCTTCAAAGAGCAGTTTATCTCCAAAACCGTTGCGGCGCAGGTAATCGGATCGAGTGGAAGCGACCTTTCGCGCTCGGTCTATATCGATAAAGGTTCGAACGACGGTCTTGAGCAGGATATGGCGGCGATCACCCCAGGCGGCATCGTTGGCAAAGTTCTGCGCGTGTATCCTGCCACTTCGCTCGTGCTCATGATTAACGATCAAACCAGCGGCGTGGGCGCGCTGCTCGAGAAATCGAGGTTACAAGGAGTATTGCGGGGTACGCCCGATGGCGAATTGATTCTCGAACGGATCATGAGTGACGAAACCGTTACTCCTGGTGAAACCGTATTAAGCAGCGGCGGCGATCAGATTTTCCCCAAAGGATTGCCGGTGGGTACAGTCAGCAAAGTAACTCCCGGAAAAGAGCTGTTTCTTGACATCCACATAAAACCCGCGGCGGACTTGGGCCGGCTTGAGGAAGTGCTGGTCGTCACGCAAAAACAGGTCCGTGAGCCCCTGGCTGAAACCTCCGCTCCGCGAATGCGGGCGGCCGACATTCTAGCCCAGCGTCTACCTTCGGTTCCCGAGAATCCGCCGGCTAGAGCCGCCGCTTCTAACAATCCGGCTAAAGCCGCCGTTTCTGTTGAAGGCGCGAACATTGCGCACAGGACGGCTGTCTCGGGTCAGGCTGTGAATTCGGACGTTTTGAAGACCGCGGTGCAAAAGCAAACCTCCAGCGTCGGCGACGCCCCAAAGCCGGCTTCAGCAAGTACAACGACTTTCCCGGTCAATGCGGTTGCAGTCCCGGCGAATCCGAAGACATCGAATCCGAAGACATCGACTCCGAAGACAGTGACCCCAACTCCCGCTCCTCAAACCCCCGCTAATGAAGATGTTCCCCACTAGCGTGCCCATCACTTACACCTCGGGGGAGCAGATTGAAGTTTACCGGTTCAGTATTCCGGTTACTGTGGGTATCCCGCTGCTTGCGTTGTTTCTGCAAGCGTTCCTGCCTCGGCGCTTTCCTTTTTTTTCCATCTTCGACCTGCCTTTGCTGGTTACGATTTTTTTCGCCATGGCGCGGCGCAATCCGATTTCTGGATTGCTGACTGGCGCGGCCATCGGTCTGGTGCAGGATATGCTTGGCCCCTATCCGATCGGCATCTACGGAATCGCAAAGACAGTCGTCGGTTTTGGGGCGTCTTCCCTGGGAGCGAAATTGGACGTCGAAAACGCAGGAGCCCGCCTGCTGGTAACGCTGGGTTTTTACCTGATTCACGCAGCCGTCTACTTCACCGTGGCGCGCGGCATGGTCAACCTGACATTGAACTGGAGTTGGAGCCGCGGCATCCTCGCAGGCCTTGCGAATGGGGTACTCGGTATAGGATTATATTACGCGCTGGATAAGTTCAAGCAGCGGACTTAGGAAGCTCAGCTACATTCACTCCCAACAATCCCAAGCATTACTTAATGGTCGGCAGTGAACGTCGACGTATTGCAATTTTCTGCATATTACATTTCCAGGATAGCTTGTGCTAGCATCCTCTCGTCTAATCTAAGAGTTAGCCCAAACTCCTGGATTCCGGTCCCGCCACTTCCTAAAAGCTAGTAAGAATTTCCAGAGGAGAGGACTGTCTATGCCGCGTCTGAAGTTTCCAACTTCCTCGCCGTTCCACGTCGTACGTTTCATCTCGATGTTTGTTGCCGCGATGATGTTCATCGCGAGTCCGCTCGCATTCGCGCAAACCGAGAGCATTCTGCACGATTTCATCGCGCTGCCCCACGGATCGATACCCCAGGCGCCGCTGGTCTCCGACGCCTTCGGAAATTTATACGGCACAACTGTATGGGGCGGCACCTACGGTTGGGGCACGGTCTTCGAGCTATCGCCGACCAAGAGCGGCAAGTGGACGCAGACGGTTCTCTACAGCTTTCAGGGCGGCATCGATGGAAGCGCGCCCGTCGCGGGTTTGGTCTTCGATTCGGCGGGCAATCTTTACGGCACCACTTCGGGCGATACGCAAATCTATGAGTTCGGATCCGGCTGCGCCCTCGCTGATTCCTGCGGCACCGTCTTCAAGCTTTCGCCGAACTCCAACGGAACCTGGACCGAAACCGTTTTGCACGACTTCGGCGCGATGGGCGACGGCGGATTTCCGCTGGGGCGAGTGGTGTTCGACAAATCCGGCAATCTTTATGGCACAACGGAATATGGCGGCACAGGGCAGTATGGCATCGTCTTCGAATTGTCGCCGGCCGAGGGCGGAGCTTGGACCGAGAACATTCTCTACAACTTCACTGACGAAACCGATGGTGGTCTGCCCGTGGCGGGCGTCGCTTTAGACGCGGCGGGGAATGTTTACGGAACCACTTCGGCGGGTGGAGATATTAATTGTGACAACGACCAGGGATATCAACCTTATGGTTGCGGGACGGTGTTCGAACTTACGCCCAATTCGAACGGGAGCTGGACCGAGAGCGTTTTGCAATCGTTCAACTGGGATAATGGGGCTCTGCCTCTGGGCAATATCATTCTGGACGCGCAAGGAAATATTTATGGCACCACGCAATTTGGTCCGGGGCTTAATTGCTCGGCGGGTTGCGGCACGGTATTTAAGCTTGCGGCCAGCAACGGCAGTTGGACCTACAGTATTGTCTATACGTTTGCCGGCGGCTCTGATGGACAGGACCCGGCCTCTGGTCTGGTGGAAGACTCCAATGGCAATTTTTATGGCACGACCGCCGCAGGCGGTTCGACTAGCGGCTGCTCCTACGGATGCGGAACGGTTTTCGAGCTTACCCCTACAAGAGGATTGGCGTGGACCGAGAAAGTCCTGCATAGTTTCGGGGGATCGGCCAGCTTCCCGAATGGAAGCGACGGAAACAATCCGCTTGCCGGAGTCATTTTGGACTCGGCGGGAAATCTTTACGGAACTGCGTCGCTTGGCGGTTCGCCGGCTGCGGTTACCGAATGCATCGGCGTCGACCGGTGCGCGGGAACGGTTTTCAAGTTGACCAGGAGTTCCTCGGGGAAATTTACGACTTCGTTGCTGTATTCGTTTACCGCGAGCGGCGATGGCTTAAATCCGAACGGCGGACTTGTCGCCGACAGTGCAGGAAATCTGTACGGGGCCGCGCAGTATGGCGGCGGTTATGGCTATGGGTCGCTCTACAAATTGACCCCACAAAGCGGAGGCGGATATTCCGAAAGTGTGCTCTATAGCTTTACGGGTGGGAGCGATGGCGGCAATCCGAGCGGAAAACTGGTATTCGATTCCGCGGGCAATCTCTACGGCGGAACGTATAACGGAGGCACTCCCGATTGCGCCTACAACAGCGGCTGCGGCGTGGTTTACGAACTGAGTCCCGCCTCGGGAGCGAAGTGGACGGAGCAGGTGATTCACAGTTTTGTCAACACCGACGGCGCGCAATCGAATTCGTCTTTGGTATTCGATTCGCACGGCAACTTGTACGGGACCACGACTGGTGGAGGAACGTTGGGCCAAGGCACAGCATTCGAGTTGTCTCCTTCCGGCGGCTCATGGACATTCGCCAGTCTGTTTAGCTTCAGCGGGACGAATGGCTACGATCCGGGGCCGGTTGTCCTCGACACCGCGGACAATCTTTACGGAACGGCGCAGGGCGGAACGACTGGAAGCGGCTTGGCGTTTGAGCTGTCCTCCGGCTCTTCGGGATGGACGCAGACGATTCTTCATGCGTTCACAACGAAGACCGACGGCATCTCTCCATTCGGTTTGGTCTTCTTGAAGCCGGGCACGCTGGTGGGCGTGACTTACGAAGGCGGCAACTATACAAACTGCTATTACGGCTGCGGCGCGGTCTTTGAAGTTACACAAGTTGGAGGAACCTGGCAGAAGAGAAATCTTTATACGTTTCAGGGAGGCACTGACGGTTCTAATCCTTTAACCGTGCCGATTGTCGATGCGGAGGGGAATATTTATGGGACGACAGTAGCCGGAGGAAGCGGACCGTGCCTCTCCAATAATTCCTCGGGCTGCGGCACGATTTACAAACTCAGTCCTTCATCGGGAACATCGACGGACACAATTCTCTACTCCTTCGGAACCAATCCTCATGATGTCTATGACGCAAGCCAGTTGCTGTTAAGCTCGTCGAATATTTTATATGGCGCGGGCGCGGGGGGCGACGACGGAAACGGAGCGGTCTTCCAGTTGGATCTGACTCAGCCTTCGATCCCCAATGCGGAGGCCCCCCAGCGGTGCGAATCCTTTACCCGCCTGGCACGCCAAGCGGAGGCGTTCGATTGCCTGACATTCATTCGTCAACCCAGCCGAAGTCTTCCACCGCTGGAAAGGGAGGTAACTAATCATGCCAAGCACTTTTTCATCGAAAATTTCTGTGGTTTACGTAGCCGCATTCGCGCTGGCATGCTCTACGGTTGCTTCGGCTGCGACCGAGACGATCGCCCATACCTTCAACCCGACTCCGAACGGCGCGAATCCGCAGGCCGGGCTAATAGCCGATTCTGCCGGCAATTTCTACGGCACCACCGTGAAGGGACAGTTTTATGGAGTCGTCTTCAAGCTCTCGCGCAACCAGCAAGGGCAATGGGTCGAGACCGTGCTGCATAGTTTCACCGGCGGGAACTCTGGGCCGGATGGAAGCAATCCCTCGGGTACCCTGGCGCTCGATTCCGCCGGAAACTTATATGGAACAACTTCTTCTGGCGGAAGTTCCAATTGCGGCACGGCATATAAACTCTCGCCAACACCCAACGGACCCTGGAAAGAAACGATTCTTCACAACTTCGCTTGTTATCCGCTGGATGGAGCGTATCCCACGGGAGGCTTGATTCTTGACTCCGTTGGCAGTTTGTACGGAGTGACCGGCGAAGGCGGCAGCGGCGACTGCAACGACGATCAGGGCGACCCGCCTTTCGGATGTGGAACTGCTTATGAGCTTTCGCCGAAAGCAGGTGGAGCTTATAGCGAAGCCATTCTCTACAACTTCGATACCGGCAACGAATTCGAAAGTTATCCCTCCGGGAACCTGGCTTTCGACAAGTCGGGGAATTTATATGGCACGGCGGCGCAAGGTGGCACGGGCGAATATTGCTACTACTACGGCTGCGGCACGGTGTTCGAACTTACTCACGGAACCAATGGCTGGAGCGAGTCGACGATCTATAGTCTTACTGGACTCTACGACGGCGACACGCCGCTCTCCGGAGTGGTTTTCGACAGCGCCGGAAATATGTATGTGACGGGCGCGGGTGATTACGGTTACGGCGGTCTTTTCGAAATTAAGCCCGTCGGGCAGTTCGTGGACAGAAACGACACTGTACACATTCTCCACAAGTCTCTACGGGCCGAACGGCGCCGTCGTCCTGGACCCGGCGGGAAATGTTTACGGAGCTGCCATCGGCGGTGGCAATCTCAACGATTGCAATAAAGCGGGGTGCGGCGCTATCTATGAAGTTTCGCACGAAACTTCCGGATGAACCGAAACTACGCTTTACGATTTTACCGGCGGCACCGATGGCGCGGCACCCTACGCCACGCTGTTGCGAGAATCTTCCGGCGCTCTATTTACGACCACCTACACGGCTGGCAACGGAGTCGGCTCAGTCTTCGAACTCGCTTCGGTTTCAGGGCATTGGAAGGGAATGGCTCTTTACGATTTTCCTGTGCTGACCGAAGGCATGCATCCTTACGCCGGGCTGCTGGCCGATGGGCAGGGCAATTACTACGGAACAACCACGCAAGGTGGCACCAACGCCAGTTGCACTTACTATATTGGTTGCGGAACGGTTTTTAAGCTAACGCCCTCCGGTTTGGGCTGGACGGAGGCGGTGCTCTACAGCTTTACCGGCACCAACGGCGACGGCTCTTATCCATCGGGAAATCTTGTGCTCGATTCCGAGGGAAACCTTTACGGGACGACGCAGTACGGAGGCCTCAGCAATTACTGTTTAGGTGGCCTCGATCAATGCGGCATCGCTTACAAGCTTTCGCCGAACGGAAATGGCAAGTGGACGGAAACGGTGATCCACGAATTTGCCAGCGGCACGACGGACGGAGGAAATCCGCAATACGGCTTGACGATGGATTCTTCTGGAAACCTCTACGGCACGACCGCCTCGGGCGGAACTTATGGTGTCGGCACGGCATTTGAATTGAGTCCGTCGACGGGCGGAACTTATACCGAAACGCTGCTGCATTCCTTCGCCGGGGTTCCAGACGTTGCCCCGCCAACCTCGGGATTAATTCTGGACAAGAGCGGCAATCTGTATGGCGTTGGCGGAAATGGAGAATACTCTTCCGGAGGCGTGTATCGTTTATCGCCTTCGGCTGGCGGTTGGACAGAGACCATACTGTATTCGTTTTCGTTCTCGGTTCAAGGCAACGGCTATAACCCGGCGGGCAATTTACTGTTCGACAGCGAAGGAAACCTATACGGAGTTACTAACTACGGCGGCACTTATGGAGTCGGGCTGGCCTACAAGTTGACGCCGGCAACGGGATCGTGGACGGAATCGATTTTGTACAGCTTCCGTGGAGTCGATGGAGACGGCGCGTTTCCGAACGCCGGACTCGCCTTCGACAGCGAAGGAAACTTGTATGGAACCACTTATTACGGCGGATTGTTTGGCGGGGTATGCGGCACAATTGGCTGCGGATCGGTGTTTGAGTTGACGCCTTCCGGCAGCGTCTGGCACGAACATGTGCTGCACTTGTTTGCTGCGGGCGCCGATGGCTATGCTCCGCAGGCTCCGGTGGTTGTCGATTCCGCCGGTGACGTTTGGGGAACGGCGGCGAACGGAGGCATGGGCGGCTCGGGGATCGTGTTTGAACTCAAGCAATAGCGGGCGAAACCGTTAACGCAATCGAACAGCCGCCTCTTGAGAGGCGGCTGTTCGCGTGTAGCGGGTTTTATCTGGAGTTTCGGAGACTTGTCATCTTTCGCACGGTTCGCGGCCAGCTTCCGAATCACCACGCATGTAGAATCTCCGCGTTCACATATTCATCAATCGTCGCGGTCGCTTCCGGAGGCATATCCAACTGATGTTGCACCCCGAGCACTGGCGACCATGCCGGACTCGGAATTGACGACTGCACTACATCGCCTGCGTAGTAGGTATAGCCGTCGATTGTCAACGTGCCAAATAGCCCTTCCGTATTTGTATCATTCGAAGAACTCGGGCTGCCGACAATGTTCTGATATGCGGGAGAGCTTCCGTTCGGCGTTACTCGCTGATAATAGTAAGTCGCGTGATGCCACTCTCCTTCGGTAAAGTACTGCACTGTGCTCGATTCAGGTCGCGTAGGTTGACAAGAGTAACCGGGAGAGTCAGTCCACTCGTTGCTTTGCGGATATGCGAACTCCCAAGTGTCATACCCTGCGCCCTTCGCCGTTCCGTCGTAGTAGCATTGCGATCCGAACATGAACTCGTGCACATCGCCATCCTCCATCTTGACCGCCATAAACAAATCCGATTCCAGCGCCTGGATATTGTTGGGATTGGTCGTTGTCGGCACGTAAAACCAGAAGTCCCACAGGAAGTTGGTGAGCGCATTGCTTGCATCGGGATCGTCCTTCCAGGCAAACAAAGTGTTGTCCTCGTCGCTCGGGCAGTTCGCATTCGATTGGTCGAAGTGCTGGCCGCCGGTCGGGTCGGGGGCGTTGGCCGTATTCGGATTGGAACTGCTTGTCCACGGCGTGACGATCGTTCCGCTGTCGCATGGTGCGCCCGCACCGGTCTGCTTGGCCCACGAGTAAGTTGTATCCACGTTCCGTTCCAGCGCCGATGCCGGCGGAGTCGGCGGCGCAAATCCAGTTACGTCAATCGAGTAGTTTCCGCTCTGGCTGGGGATCGTCAGATAGCAAGTGCCGCAGCTCCAAGCAGTAATATGAACGTTATGCGTTCCACTGGAGATCACGACCCACGTATCCAGTGTGGTAAGCGAGTTCAAGTAAACCAGATTGTTGTCGACATAAATCGCATAACCCGTAATCCCGCTGGCGCTCTCGGCCGTGGCTTGAAAATGTACTGGTGAGGTCACGTTCGTAGTCGCCGTAGTAGTGAGCGGCGGCGTCTGCAAATAGACGGAGGTCGGATTGGATTGGGCAAGTAACAAAGTGGCGCTGAATACACATCCCATTGCAATGGCCGCGGCAAACGTCGAGCGCACCCACCTCGACGCACGTAACTTCCCGTTATACAAGCTGCTCATGACTAACTCCGGCTGTAGTTTCGTAGCTCCCTCCGCTCACCTTGATAGGTGGGGGATTGGTTGTGAGCCGGGAGCTCTACGCGACGAAGGGCGCTCCTAATCTGCGCTCAACAGAGAGGACGCATGAATCCGGTTGAGTCCGTAGAGTTAGTAATAACTATCCGTAGCGACTTGGTGGTCGGGAGAACGTGGGCAAAAAAGCGGCGAAGAGAAAAGTGGTGAAGAGAAAAGCGGGAAGTCGAACTTTCCGAGGCTCATGGTAATTGGCTTTGCGCGTTTTATCGCCAGTTAAAACGAAAATCGACAAGCGTCCCGGAAGAACCAGTGAAGCGTTCGGACAATTCCTCAGTGCCGCATGGCCCGAACGCTGAAGACGAACGGCGCAGGTTCAGAATTCCGGCAACACTTCTGGCCTCCGCCGAATCTTACGCTCACCACATCAAGGGCAATCCATGAAGGCTCCATTTCTACTCGGTCGCATCCTGTTCGGCGGTTTTTTCATTTATAACGGAATCAATCATTTCCAACACGCAAAAGACATGGCGCCCTATGCCGAGTCCAAGGGTGTGCCCGCTGCCGAACTGGCGGTGAGGTTATCGGGAATTCCGCTCATCATCGGCGGCGCCAGCCTTCTGCTTGGCCTCAAGCCCAAGCTGGGATCGCTCGCCATCCTCGGTTTCCTCGCCGGAGTCTCTCCTGTCATGCACGATTTCTGGCGCATCGAAGATCCCGAGAAGCGCACAAAAAACATGATCGACTTCATGAAGAACACGGCCCTTGCCGGAGGCGCGCTTGCTCTCATGGGTGTGGACGAGCCTTGGGAAGCCAGCGTCGATACCGACGATCTTAGAATGAATGAGCCGAAAGTGGTTCGTAAGGTCCGCAAACTGGGCCGCAAGATCGCCGCCTAATGTGGCTTTCCGTGCAACCGGACCGATTCAAGACCTGGTAAGTCGGCGCGCTATTTCGATCAGGCCTCCAGACGACTGTAAAAGACGGCCTCTTCCCACGAGTTATTCCACCTCGAAATCGGCCGAGCGGGTTTTGCTTGAGTTGCCCGCCGAGTCGACGGCGCGCAAGTTCAAACGGTACGAGCCAGGATCTAGCTTGGCCACGGGAAGTTTCAATCCAAGAGCGATGACGGGATTGCCCGCGCTTCCTTTCGGAGTGCGATCGCCGATGTGGACTTTTTCCTGCCCGCTCTTGCGTTCGACGACGATCATTTCGTAGGCAACTTCGGGAGGATTTGGGTTCTTGAGCAGCGGTTCGTAGACCTCGGCGTAAATAGCCGCGGTGTCGGTCTTCTTGAAATGGTTGGAGGCGGAGGGCGAAATCTGAAGGCCCGAGAATAATAGAGGAGTGCGGTCTTCGAGCAACTGGCTGTCGAGATCGGTTGCGAGATCGGAGGCGCGGCGAATCTGGTTGCTGAGAGCGATGCCGCTAAGGCTGAAATCCTGGCCGCGATAGGGGTCGATGACGAGCGGCGTGTCCAGCTTTCCGAAACTATCGTTGCCCGAGCTGAACACCACTTTTAGATTGTACGTGCCGGAGGCAATCCCGAACTGATTCTCGTAATGAAAAGGCTGCTTCTGAAATTCTTCGACTTCTTTCTTGCCGTCGAAGTCGAGATTCACAGTGTCGCTGAAACGCGCGGCAATTGAGCCGTCGGACTGGTAGGCGATGCCAAGAATGTTTAGCGCGGAGTGCTGTTTGCCTTTTACCTTTTCGAACTTCAGAGCGGAGGAAGGGATTTCGACGGCGAGGTGAACCTGCGCGGTATTGGGCGAAGTGTAAAAAAAAGGAGCTAGCATGGATGCGGTGACGTTGCCCTTCATCTCGCCGCCGGCACGGGATTCCAAATCTTTCTCGATGGGATTTCCTGCGAGAAGATCCGCGGGCTTGCTGTTGCAGTAGCCACTGCGGGCGCGGACATTTGTGCCGCCACGTTCGACCTTCACCTTGAGGCTGTGACAACTTCCTTCGGCGGAAACGGCGGGTTTGTATCCGAGAAGGTAATACTGGTTTTGATCGTTGGCGATGCGTTGCATGCCGCCTAACAAGTCATTGGTGTTGAGAATCACGAAGCCGCCGGTGCCGTCGGCGAGCTGATACATCACCTGCTGGTTGTTGGTGGCGCTGGGCGGGAACGACGGAACAATTTGCCGAGGCTGAGAGTAGGGGCTATACATTCCATTGGTCATCGGAGAGACCACGCCTCCGCCGCCCGTGGTTCCGCCGCCGGATTTACCGCCGCCCCCCGTGCCGCCAGTTCCTCCTCCGCCGGTGCCACCGCCGCCATGCCCGCCTCCCCCGCCGGTGCCGCCACCACCTCCGCCATGACCGCCCCCGCCGCCACCACCTCCTCCACCGTGTTGTGCCGGTTCAGCGAATGCGGCCAGCACGAGAGCGGGCTGATTGGGAGCGGGGTGCAATGCGGCCGGCACGAGTGTTGCCGTTGGCATATGGACTGAAGGTCGAGTCAGACGGCTTTGCGGCTTGCTCATTTCGGGCACCACTAAGCCGCGAACATCAATGGGATAAATCGCAACATTCGCTTTATTGCAGGTGTCGACGACGGCGGTGACTTCTGCCTGGGATTCGAAGGTTAGCGGAAAGCCGGAGGTCAGCATGACCAGCGACTTGCGTCCCGGAACCGTTGCCATGGACTTAGCCAGAGTTCGCAAGGCGATGAGAACGGTGTGGATGCCGAAGTCGGATTCCATGTTGGCGAAAGAGGGCGCGCTCGGCGGGGACGCAAGCGACGCCACCAAAACCGGTTGCGCGTTGGGGGAGACCGACGATCCGTTAATGTTTTTTACGACCTGCTTGAGGCGCGCCGCGTCGGCGGTGAAATTTTGCGAGATGCGCACCGCGCCGCCGAATTCGGCGATCGCGATTAAACGATTGGGGCCGGCGTTGGCGTCGATAAATTTTGCCGCCGCTTCGCGAGCTTTTGCCTGGTCGCCAAACTCCATCGTAGAGTTATCAAAAAAAAGAACCATATAGCTAGGCTTTGAGTCCGGGGCGGTGGCTTTGTCTTCGAACGAAAAACTGGTGATGGCTTGCTCTTTGCCGTCTTCCCAAACTTTGAAATCTTTTTGGGTGAGGTCGCGAACGTAGTTGCCTTTCTTGTCGGTGACAACGCTATCGACAAGCACGAGACGCGACTCGGCGTGGAAGACGCCGAGGTCGTCGCTGGAAGATTGCTGGGCATGAGCCGCGGGTATTTGCGGGCTGAAAATTAGAAACAACCACCCGCTAACGGCACTAATCAGGCCGATCAGCATGACGAACCGGCGATTGCGCATACCACTACCTCCATGATGTCGCCTAACGAATTTCTACGGCGCCGTTTTCAGCGGACATGAGTTGACCTTCAGAATCGCGCACTACCAGGCGTACGAGATAATTTCCGGGCTTCACGTCAAAACTGGTTTTCAGAGTGATGCCCGAGGCCAGCTTGTGCTCCAGTGTGTCGTCTTTCAAGTGCATGGTCACGGTTTTTTCGGTGCCTTGCACTAAATTGCCATTCCGGTTGAATACCGCCGAGACGCAGGTGAGGACGTTGTTATTGCGGCCTTCCGATTTATTGAAGTGCAGTTGTTTGACGTCGACGTGGGCCAGAACGACAAGCTTGGCGTCGTCTCCAGACTTAAAAAATTGCGTGTGCAGCTTCACTGGAAGATTATGTAACTCCTCCTGGGAAAACATGGCGTCTTCGATTTCCTGCTTGGCCTGCTCGCCGGGATCGGCGGAGGTTTTAGGAGCGTAATAGCCGCGCCGCGCCTGGAGACTGAGCTTTTGGGGATTCTTTAACTTAACTTTCAGAATGTGGTAGCTGCCGTCGAGCTTGAGGTTCTGCGGCGCAAAGCCGAGTACATAAGAATACTCGGGGGCCTCGGCCACGCGGCGGAAGCCTTCGTCGAAATCGTTGTTGTTGTGAAAGAAAACCCCGCCGGTGCTGTCGGCGAAAACGGAGAGCAAATCGTCATTCGCACTGGCGGCGGCAGTCTCGATGAGGGTCTTGCCCGGCGGCGGAGGCGTTTGCGCAGTATGGCTGGCGTCTCCGAAAGGCATTACTACATAAAGACCGCGAGCGTCGAGGGTGTTGATGGCAACCTGCGCGTGTACTGCGCGATCGATGATCTGGTTGTAATCGAATTCCAGTTGCGGAGCGATAAAGCCGGGAGAGACGAGCACAATGCTGCGCTGGCCGGGCATCCGGGAGATACCGTTAACCGTTTGCTTCAGAGTGACAAGCGAGACTTTGCTCTCTTGTTCGCCAGTGGCGATTGCGGCCATGCTTGCGGCAATCACAAGAGCGGCGGGATCTCCCAATGCCACAGGCTGGCGCGAACCGGGCGCGGACCCAACTGGCAAACATGTGGTTGCTTCCTGGGCCGCAAGCTGGGTCGCCAGAAGATCATTCTTGTTGACGATCAAATCCGCCTGGTAATAACTGATGTCGGGACAATCAGCCGTGGCACTGCGAACGGGGTGGGGCTGGATATGGATGAGGGTTTCGCGAAGCTTGGCGCGATCATCCGTAAAATCGAGTGCGACCAGGCCCGATGTGGTGACTACAGCGGCACGGTCGGTCGGGCGCAAGGTCGAAAAATGGCGGAGCGCGGCTTCGCGTACCCGAACAAGATCGCCAAACTCGAGGTGGATATCGTCGAACATGTAGGCGACGAAGCGCTCGGGGACCGTGACTGGCCCATCTTCTCTCTTGTCGGTTGACCGGCTTTGAGAATCAGACGAATCCGCTTGCGAGATTTGACGCGCCTTGGCGAGAACCGTTCCCGGCTGTTCGACCTCAAATTGGCTGACAATCTGCGGCTTGCCTTTGTCGAAGACTTCGAAATCTTCCTGGCGCAGATTGCCCACGGCGTGTCCGGAGGAGTCGCGGACCACGACGCGAACCAGCACCAGCTTAGCGCTCACTTTAAAAGTGGTCGGCTCGTCGTGGGAAGTAAGTTCGGAGGAGGCTTGTTTGTCCTGGGAGATCTCGGAATTCGAAATGGGCGCGTCCTGCGCGAGCATGGGAAGGCGACACCACGAGAAGACGCCAAGCAGAACCAGGGCCGAAAATCTCAGCGCGAACTTACGCGCCGGGGAACATCCGATTTCAATTGACGAAAGCATAGAATTCCGACATCGGAAGGCAGGGCGCCTAGCCGCAAAATGCTGACCAGAAGTCTACACCCATTTGGGTGCGGCGATAGGAAAAGCGTAAATCACTAAGTGCGCGAAGGCTCACGAAGAACCCGAAAACGGCGGACGGGGCGTCCGCCGCTCCATAAGCGTCAGAACGGATCTCCGCACTGTAAATCATTACAAAAGCAAATCTTCCTAGAGCAAGTCTAGCAGGCTGCTGAAAAACTCATTTCGCCTACCTAAAGCGAACTTCGGGCGCTGAAGCGCGGCTAGTTTTAAAGCACTTAACGGCACGACTGAACGTCGTGCCCTTCCCAAAACCAGCCCGACCGAAGTTTTTCAGCAGCCTGCTAGGGCGGAGTGGTTTTCGCGTTCGACCTGGAGCATAGTGCAGTCTTTGGGAGATTTTTCGGGGCGCCACCGGAGGAATTTTGTCCCGTGGCGAAATCGGCCTCCGGTGAAATGGTCGAATTGAACTTCCACAACGAGTTTGGGGTCGAGGGGCTCCCAGGTGGTGGAGCGTTTCGTGCTCCAACGGCTGGGGCCGCCGGGAGCCTTGCCAGTGAAGCCGGGCGGCTTGATTAGGTGTTTTAGTTTCCTGGTGAGCGCCGGACGGTCTTTGGCCTGAATCGACGACGTGAATCCAACGTGATCGAGCTGGCCTTCGTCGTTGTAAAGGCCGAGAAGAAGGGATCCGACTTCAGATTTCTTTTCGAGATAGCGGAAGCCGCCGACCACGCAGTCGGCGGTGCGCTGGCGCTTGATTTTCTGCATGCCGGTGCGCTCGCCGGTTTGGTACGGCAGATCGCGTCGTTTGGCGACCACACCATCGAGAGCCACTCCCATGTGAAACCACTTGCGTGCGACAGCGATATCTTGCGTAACCGGAGAAAGACGCATAGTCCGATTCGCTTTCAAGAATTTGCTAATAAATTTTTCCAAAGCTTCGCGGCGGGCTTCGAGCGGGTCGTTCACCAGGGATTTGCCTTTGTCGTCGACAAGAAGATCAAAGAGGATAAAAAGAGAGGGGGTTTCGCGGCTAAGCTTCTCGATGCGGCTTGCAGCGGGATGAATTCGCATCAGAAGGCTGTCGAAGGAGAGTGTGCCATCTACCGGGATGACGATTTCTCCGTCGAGAACAAATTGCGTTGGTCTGAGATCCGTCAGAGCGGCGGCGAGTTCGGGAAAATAACGGGTAAGAGGCTTGCCGGACTTTGACATGAGTTCCACATGCCCGCCGTTGCGGAAAGCGACGCAGCGAAAGCCGTCCCATTTGGGCTCGTATTGCCAGTTGGGGCCGGCAGGAAGTTGGGTCGCAGGCATAGCTTCCATCGGGGCATAGCTGCTGGAAAGTGGGAGCGGCATGGTGTTCAAATATTGATGCGATTTCGGAGTACAACGCAACTTCCGGGAGGCAAGAACCACATAATGCCGGTTGTCGTTGCATCAAGTGCTCCGGGTTTGGCGGAGGCGGAAATACAGCAGCGGCAAAAAGCAAGTACAGGCTTCAGGGGATGTGCCTACGGAACTATGCTGGATATCGTCTCTAGGGCCGAGGGGTGATCTGCTTATCGATCCGCGCAGCGCGTCGCCGGAAAGCTGTAGAGCGCCAGGCGCAGGAAGAGAAGCGAAAGGAAGGCTTATGCGAAAGCTTTTTTCGGTTCAAGAGAAGAGGGTTAGAGCGATAGCACAGTCAGTTCGAGCGGCGACTCTGCGCACATGGTTGCTCCGTTGTTTACCGCTTGCATTAGGAATGCTGGCTTTTTCGACAGCTTCATTTGGGCAGATCGGGATTGGGGTGTCGGTGGCGTTTGGGCCGCCGGCTTTGCCGGTGTATGAGCAGCCGGTGTGTCCCGGCGATGGTTATTTGTGGACGCCGGGATATTGGGCGTGGGACAACGACATTGACGACTACTATTGGGTGCCGGGCACTTGGGTGTTAGCGCCGGAGGTTGGCTTCTTGTGGACGCCCGGATGGTGGGGCTGGGGCGGCGAAGCGTTTATTTTCCATGAGGGATTCTGGGGTCCGCAGATCGGTTTTTACGGTGGGATCGACTACGGCTTTGGCTATTTTGGCGTGGGCTTTGTCGGCGGGCGTTGGGATAATGGGCACTTCTTTTACAACCGCGCCGTAATGAATGTAAACGGCGGCGAGATTCGCAACGTTTACGACGTGAGGGTCGACCACGAAACCGTAAATCACGTGAGTTACAACGGACATGGAGGGATCGATGCGCGGCCTACGTCGGCCGAAGATGCGGCGGCGCGCGACCGGCACGTTGGGCCGGTGGCGGCGCAGACGCAGCACATGCAGGCGGCTCGGGGGAATCCGCAGATGCGGGCTTCGGTGAATCAAGGGAGACCTTCGGTTGCGGCTACACAAAAGCCGGGGGAATTCAGCGGACGCGGGGTGGTAGCGGCGCGTGAGGCTGGCGCGCCCTATCATGCTCCGGAAAATCGCGGCACCGAAGCTCGTCCGGGGGAAAATAATCGTCCGGAAACCGCTCGTCCCGAGGAGAATGGTGGCCGGCCGGCGGCGGTGCATCCCAAAGACCTGCCCCCGATGGACCGGCCCGCGGCGCCGAACACCGGGAACGCAAAGCTGGATAAGAAGTATCAGAAGCAGCAGGACAAATTGGCCAAACAGCAGGACAAGGAGCGGCAGAAGCTCCAGCAGCAGCAGGATCGGGAGCATCAAAACATCGGTCAGCAAAACGGCGCGGAGGCTAAGACACAAAAACTCGAGCAGAAGCACCAACAGCAGACGCAACAATTGCAGCAAAAACATGTACAACAGCGCCAGGCGCTACAACAGAGGCAGGCCCCGGCGCCGCGAGGAGGGGCACGAAAATAGGATCCAAATGCTGGCGAAGATTAGGATCCGAGAAACGGGACGGAATCTTTCATGAGATTCCGTCCTGATTTTTTGATCCCAGGGTGAAAAGCCGAGTTCCGCGTTAATAGGCATCGAAGAGCTTGAGTGCCAAGTCTAAGCCGTGATTTTGTGCGCCGATAGCGCATTGTTGGCGAGATTTTCTGGAAGATGGCCGAAGCAGTAAAGGGCAAATCTTTATTAAAGCAATATTAAATAGTGATTTCCCGCAAAGATTTCCCGCAAAAATCTTCGATTGTGCTGGACGGCGATTCAATCATTAGCATCTTAAGTAACCGTCCTGTACTCATGCTCAGGCGCCTCGAAGACCGAATCTGCGAACTGTGCGCCAAAACAGTATCGGCGTCGGACGAAGACTTGGCGTCGATTATTTCGCAGTTGAAATCCGCGCTTCGTGAGCACACCGAGCGGCTGAGAGAATTGGCGGGAGTAAAGCTGGCGAGTTCCAAGAAAGAATTGCCGCCCGAGCGGCGCTCCGGCCTCAAACTGGGGATTTAACCCATCACCAGGTCTATTGCAGGCTCAGATTCATTTCGCCGGTTTTGCTGAACTGAACCCGCAGCATTTGTTCGGCTCCGGTGGAAAAATCGCCGGAGACAGTGGCTGTTTGCGGAGAGTTGGCGGCTTCGGAAGTCACCTGCACACGCATGACGTGTTTTCCCGGCGGGATTTGCATGGCGTGGAATTCATGGCCTTCCACATGGTGGAACACGCCCAAGCGCTTCTTCTCGGTTCCTTCCAACTGATGAGTAAAGGCGAGGCGATCATCCACCCAGACCGATAAGCTGGCTTGGGTGAACTTGTGATCGACTTCGATATCCAACATAGCTGGGGGAACCGGAACTGGCGCTATAGGCAACGAAGCCTTCGCCGGCTGGATGGTTGGTGAGGGTGAGTGGTGAATCGCGGCAATAACGACGGCATGCTTCGGCGGCTTATTTACAACGCGTTGAGGCGAAATTTTCGCCGCAAGCTGCGGGGTTTTACTGAGCGGCATTTCGGCCAGAACTGGCGCCGATGGCGTGGTGCGGGGCATAGGGAGGGATGCGGCAGCGGCCTGAGGCCACAACGCATAACCGATTCGCAGGCCGACAATGAGCAGCCCGAGCGCGAATACGGCCGCAGCGAAGTAAGAATGATTCAGTTTCTTGAGAACCCTTACCGCGCTCGGCTCACCAGCGGGATGGCCGGGGTTGGCATTACGCGGAAGCGCTCCAGGCTGACCGGCCCCCGAAGGTTTCATTCTCTCGGTGATAAATGGGGCCATGCCGGCGACGGGATCGGGTTGTTTGGCTTTGCTCCAGGGTTCGCGCCCGGCCCGCAATTCCTGAATGTCGAGAACCAATTCCATTCCGCGCTGATAACGGTTCGCCGGATCTTTGGCCATGGCACGCGAAATGATGTAGTCGAGAGCCGGCGGCAATTCCGTATCGAGAACGGTGGCAGGCAAAGGCTGGCGGTTGACCACCTTATAGGAAACCGTCATGGCGCTGTTGCCCTGAAACGGCCGATAGCCCGTGAGCACGGTATAAAGAATCACCCCGAGCGAGAAGAGGTCAGACCGGCCATCGACGGGTTCTCCGTTTAGTTGTTCGGGCGACATGAATGCGGGCGTGCCCAAGGCGCGTCCGGCAAGGGTGTGATTCGCCAGGTTAAGTTTGGCGATGCCGAAGTCGGCGATTTTGGCGTTGCCCTCTTCCGTCACGAGAATGTTGGCCGGTTTCAAATCGCGATGAACCACGCCCTGGCCGTGGGCGCAATCGAGGGCTTCGGCCAGTTCGAGCGTGAGCTGAAGGGCTTTTTCCACGGGCAGTTTGTGATCGGGATCCGTGGCGAGCATCTTGTCGAGAGTTTGCCCGCCTACGAACTCCATGACGATGTAAGGAGCGCGGGTATCGGGCTCCTCGCCGACGTCGAAAATTGTAACGATGCCGGGGTGCGAGAGACGGCCGGCGGCTTCGGCTTCGCGCAGAAAACGTTCGCGGTATTCGCGTTCGTCCTCGGGAGGCTGGCCGGCGAGGTTGATCGTCTTGACCGCGACTACGCGGTTGATCTTGGGGTCGCGCGCTTTGTACACGACACCCATTGCGCCTCGGCCTAATTCGGCGAGGACTTCGTAACGTCCGAAACGTTCCATTCTTCGGTCATCCATGATTCGGTCCGTGTCGTAACCGAGGCGGTGCGCTTGCTTGAAGCCGCTCTTCCCGGCGGTGGAAGAGAGGTTGCCGCTTTCTATTGTTACCGAACGATGGTTTTAGCCCAAGTTACGTTCGTTTGTACGAATCTAACCAAGGCCCGTTCAGCGGTCCGAACCCCTCGAAAACCGGGGCAATCCCACTTCTCCTGCTCTGAAGCGTACCCGATTGTCGGTGGAAGATTACGGCATACCCCGGATGGGTTGATCCCTGAGTGGGGCGCAGACTCAATCGAGTATTGATTTCTTTATCGAACGCCGCTGGACGCCGCTCAAGAAATCCAAAAAAATTCAGCTTAGGGAGTTTTGCTATGTCAATGACGAAACTTACTTTTCTCTCCGTAATCCTATGTTGCGGAACGTGGGTAGTGGCTCAGAGCGCGCCTGCGGGCGGATCGGCTCCGGCGGGAAGTGCGACAGGAAGTGCGGCAGGAAGTCCGGCGGGACAGTCGCACTCGGCGCCTCCGACAGGCACTAGCGCAGCGCCCCCTACTGGCAGTACGACAGCGCCTCCCACCGGCAACACAACCGCTCCACCGACCGGTTCAACAGCGCCTTCCACGGTGCCGGCAGCGAACTCCACCAAGACTCCGACGCCGGGCAGCGCCACACAGCCTTCCACAGTGAATCCGAATACCTCGGCTGCGCCGGGCACCACGCCGAGCGGGTCACCCTGCGGCACCATGCCGGGAACGGCGGGGAATAACTCTCCGAATACTTCCGGTTCGGGCTCGTCCAGTTCAGGCTCGTCCAGTTCAGGATCACCTAATTCTGGATCGTCTGGTTCGGCAAATAATTCGGGAACGGCGCAAACGTCGCCGAACGGGTCGCCTTGTCCCCCCACCGCTTCCCATTAATCTGGATTTAGCCCTCCCCTCGCGGATCCGCTTCCAGTCGGATCCGCTTTTTATTTTCGGGTCGGGCCCCGATGTTGGATTGTACAAATGGGGTAGTGGGTCAATTTGAATTTATCCCGATGTAACGGTCGTCATCCCGAAACGCTCGTATTTCAGCCGTGTGAGGGATCTCCCGCAAAGACTCATTAGAGTGAGATCCTTCGCTCCGCCTTCTATGAGACGGCTGGTGTGGGTCAAGGGAAAAGATTTGGGGGTTGATTTTCCTTTGATGGAGGGTTTTGGTTGGGTTTTGGTTCGCGGGTTCATTCATCGCGGGGCTTCTATCCGCACTCGAGTGCGCCCGGTGTGGGGCGCGGTGCATGTTGGTGTCCGCTGGTGATGAAGTGGCGCTGCTATCTGAAAACCGGCCTTGGAGGGCCGAGGCGTAGCTCGCAGTCGCCGGAACTCGGATTGGCAATGAACTTAACAAAACCGTGGCTGACTCCTGTGTAAGAGCTGGGTTGCGTAAAAAAACTTCTGCTGCACTGCAAACTTCGCCGATTGCCGCAAGGCAAAATGACGCGGCAAACAAAAAACTCTGTTCTTACGATGCGGCCGCAGGTTCCGGGATTGAGATAGCGTCGGGAAAGGGCCGATAGCTCTGTCCCGTCCGCCACAGGTGATGCAGCAGCACCGCGAGTTTACGGGCCACTGCCACCAGCGCGCGTTTTTTGGCGCGTTGTCCTCCCCCGGCCAGCTTCAGTCCCCAACGGCGCAGCGCCGAGTCCGGCCCGAATCGTCCCAGCACATAGTGGGCCGCTTGCACCAGCAGACGGCGCAGGTAAATGTTTCCCGTCTTGCTGATGTTGAGTTCCGGATCGCTGTCGCCCGACTGGCCCTGCCGCGGACGCAAGCCCAGAAATGCGCCCACCGACCGGCTGTGCTGCACCGCATCTACGCCGTCCAGGGTCAGGACATAGGCGGCTGCGATCACCGGTCCTACTCCGGGCACGGTGCGTAAAATATGGATCTCCGGATAACGCTGCGCGAGTTTTTCGATGGCCCCGTCCAGCCCCCGGATCTGTGCCGTCAAGCTGGTGATCTGCTCCAACAATGGTTGCGTGGCCGCGGCTAACTCGGCCGGCACTGCGGTCGCCACCTTGGCGGCAAAGCTTCCCGACGAGGCTGCCGGCAAACGTCCGCCCGCGCTCTTGACCAATCCGCGCGCCGCGTTGATCAGCATGGTGCGCGCCCGCACCAATGTGTCCCGCGCGCGCAACAGATTCAAATCGCGTTGCCGCTCCGCGCTGCGATGCCGGATGGGCCGCAATAATCTCGGGTCGCTATAGCCGACCGCGCCAGCATCTCCGCATCCTGGCGGTCGTTTTTGGATTCGTTTTGACTGATCGCCCGCAACTTGCGCGCGTTGGCCACGATCACCTCGTGGCCTAAACTCTGCAACAGACGGCTGATCCAGGGCGAGTGCGTCCCGGTTTCCATGACCACGCGCTGCCGCGCTTCGCCTTCAAAGTGTTGCCGAAAGCCTTCCTCGCAGGTCCGTATCCGGCCTTCTTCCATCACTTCTCCATCGCGGTTCAACACGCAGTAGTGGCTGAAACGGTCTCCCAAATCCACTCCCACGGTGTGTTCCGGTTGCGACTTTCGCAGGTTGTTTTTGCTATTGTTCTTCATGGCTGGTCTCCTTTTGCACTTCGAGTGCGTTGCGGACAGCATCATATGCTCGTTCCGCGAGACCAGCCGTCTCATCCCATCTGAAAAACGGCTTCGCTTGATTGCATAACGACGTTGGCTGGTCGCAGGGAGTAGATTGGTTGCGACAAAACAAGACCAAGGCTCACTGAGAGGAGCCAACGTCATGCTGATTATAGGCTGTGATTTTCATCCTGGGTTTCAGCAGATCGCGATCTTTGACAACTTAACGGGAGAGATCGAAGAGAAGCGGTTGCAGCACAGTGCCGAGGCCGAGCAGTTTTACCGCTCGCTGGCGGGCCGGGAAGTGCGGGTGGGGATGGAGGCTTGCGGGCACTATCCGTGGTTCGAGCGGTTGTTGGAAGAGACGGGCATCGAACTGTGGTTCGGCGATGCGGCGAAGGTGCGGGCATCGGCGGTGCGCAAGCAGAAGACGGACCGGCGGGACGCGGAACATCTGCTGCGGCTGCTGATGGAGAAGCGGTTTCCGCGGATCTGGGTGCCAAGCCTGGAGGTGCGGGATGTGCGGCAGTTGCTGGTGCATCGTCACAAGCAGGTGCAGTCGCGGACACGGACGAAGAATCAACTGCAGGCGATGGCGCTGAGCTGCGGCATCCAGAAAAAACACAAGCTGTGGACCAAGGCGGGGCGCACGGAGTTGGAGCAGTTGCCCTTGCTGCCGTACGCGGCCGAGCGGCGCAAGAAGTTGCTGGAAGCGCTGGACGGACTGGAAGCGGAGATCGGCGAGTTGGACCGGCGAGTGGCCGAAGAAGCGCGCCAGAGGCCGGATGCGGTGCGGTTGATGACGCATCCGGGAGTGGGGTCGGTGACGGCGTTGGCCATGGTGCTGACGCTGGGACCGGCGGAACGATTCGGATCGCCGAAGCAAGTGGGGAGTTATTTCGGGTTGATTCCGAGCGAGGATTCCAGCGGCGGAAAACAGCGGCTGGGCAGGATCAGCAAACAGGGCAGTTCGTTTCTGCGCTTTTTGCTGGTGGAGGCGGGACAGACGGCGGCGCGCTACGATCCGCAGCTGAAGCGCTTCTATCGCAGATTGGCGGCGCGCAAAAATCGCAGCGTCGCCAAGGTGGCCGTGGCCAGAAAATTGGCCACGCGGTTGTACCTGATGTTGCGCGAGCAGTGGACCTATGCGCAACTGAGTCAGGCCGTCATGCAGGCGAGCCCGAGTCATTCTGTGGCCGGCGAGTAACGAGCCGAGCGCTTGAGTGGGCAGCCTGCCTCCCTGAAAAGTCGGGGAGATCGAACTGAGCAATCGTGGGCGCAAGTGCCGAAGAGATGGATGGTGGGACCTGATTGGGTTCCGCTGCGAGATTGAAAATGAGTGACGAGCTTTGGTCTGTAAAGTCAAAATCAAAGGCTTCCAACAGAGCGAAATGGCGCTTTTTTTAAAAGCAAAAGCGTCGGCGGAGAAGTCTCGCCTAAATTCGCTTGACAGGAGGCAGCGTCGTTAGAGACAGGATGACGCCGAATTAATTCAAATTGAGCCACCACCCAAAATGGAGCTTGCTTCACGCACGGTCCGATAGCTTGCCCTGAGCTTGTCGAAGCGGCCGCCGTCCCCACATTTCGGCAACAAAAAAGGCACGCCTTGCGGCGTGCCTTTAGCGGAGAGATAAGCAAAAGAATTATTCGTACGTAAAGGTCAGTTCATCCAGATAAACGCTGTAGGGAGTTTGTTTGTCGTTGCCATCCATCTGGTAGTTGACGGTGACGCCCCACCAACTCGAAGGGGCCGAACCGTGGTTATAAGTCCAATTCAAGGTATTGGTCACGCCGTTGAGCGTGATCGACTGATAAGTGAGTTCGTTGCTGGAAGTGCGCTCCACCTGAATCGTCAGATGGTTCCACGCATTGTTGTTGGGATAACACGGAATGCCAGTGGGAACCCAGTGCGAAGTGGCAATGTCCCAAACGTCCCATTCGTTGCCGCCGGCGATACGGCATTCGTGGCCGAAGATAAAGCCCATGCTGTCGAAGAATTGATTGATATCGAATTCGAGAGCTTGAGCCGCGCCGAGGTCGGTGCCGTAGAAATACACGTCGTAAGTGAAGTTGTGATAAGTATTCACTTCGTCGTGGTTGTTGTCGGGCATGCCTTCCGAAGATTGCGAGCCGATGAGGTGATTGTTGAAGAGAGCGTCGCCGAAATCGGTGCTGCCGCTGAGGTTGAATTCCGTGGCTTCTCCACTCATCGATGGCGATGAAATATTTTGATACATCGAGAACGTGACTCCTTCGCAAGGCGATGGAGAGCAATCGACATAGGAGGGAGCCGTTTGTCCGTACTTACCCCAGCCGCTGGCATGCTGGACGTTGGTGAAAGAGTTGCCGCCGCTGCCGGTTCCGTTCCCGCTTACCGTGATTGTGACCGGCATGGAGCTGGCGCCTCCGCAGTAATCCCATTCCGTTATGGTTGTGTTGTAAGTTCCCGAGGCGAGCGTGAGATTGGTATTCAGGCTGGCTCCGTTGCCAACGTATGCCAGTTGATTCGGAGCGGTATAGATCCCCATTGTGGCAACGCCCTTGGAGCATGTCGTGGTCGCGCTGGCCACGAAGTTTACCGGGGAGCCGACACTACCGTTGGCCTTTGGCGCACTAACGGTGACGCTTGAACCGCTTCCGCTGGTTACAGTGACGGTGATCGGAGTGGTGGCTGCGCCACCGCAATAATCCCATTCCTCAACAGTCGTGTTATAAGTGCCGGGACTCAGGCTAAGGCTGGTATTTAAAGAAGTTCCATTGGCGACATAAGCCAGGACCCCAGGCGCAGTGTAAATTCCCATGGAAGCGACGCCTTTAGAACAAGTAGAAGTGGTGGCGGATGCGACGTACGATACGGACCCGGAAACCGTGCCGCCATTTGCGGGACTTGTTACGGTGACACCAGCGAATGCGGCGGGAACGCAGACGCAAAAAAGGCACACGATCAGCTTTAAACGCTTAACCATTACAAACATCTCCGATTTTTTGTATTTGCTACCGAACTACTGAACCACAGAACTGCGATGAAACAACCCAGGCGTACCGGAGGCACGAAAGGGATTCGGAGGAAGTGACGAGCGACCCGAGAGCTGAGATTGATTTCCGGCGCTAATTACGAAATCAATCAGCCAAAAACTGTAGTTAGCCTATCAGAAACCCTGTACGCAAAAAAGCGAAATTTACGGTTTTTTTCACACAAAGGTTTGTGGTCCCTTCGCAATTCGCGGGCTGGGACGAAGATAAAGTTAATTGCGATAATAAGCCCTGTTTTGTGTTTGGATGGGAAGGCGGCGCCAAATAAATTAATCGCGAGGGCTACAGGATTCCCTGTAGAAGCGGCGGTAAATCGCTGCTGCAAAAAACCCTTGGGAAACGGATCACATCGAATTCGCTTGATTGTGGCCTACGGAATTTAGCTGGGAATAGAAGGTAAAATACCCGAATGACGACGACACAAAATCCCTCGCAGCGAGGCTCTAGCAAAATCAGAACGTTGCGCTGGATTGGGATTGCCGCAATCGTCTTGTTGGCTGCCACGTTTTTGACGGTGCGATGGGTGATTGCCCGTGCCCAGCCCATTGTGCGGGCGAGAGTGATTCAAACTTTATCGAATCGCTTTCAGAGCAAAGTGGAACTGGACAGCTTTCAGGTTTCGGTAGTCGACGGCATCCAGGTTTCGGGAAACGGACTGCGGATATTCGGCGCGAAAGATCCCAATACTTACGAGCCGGGGATTCAGCCTCTTATTAACGTACGAGAATTTCGCTTTGGAACCGCGCTGCGCAGCTTGTTCCGTTCGCCGATGCATGTGGATACGGTGTACGTAAAGGGATTGGATCTGAACATTCCTCCGAAAAAAGACCGGCAGGAAATGGCGAAGATTCGCAAGAAAACGGGGAAGGTGTCGATTGTTGTAGACAAGTTCGTTTGCGAAGACACGAAGCTCATCATCAACACGGCAAATTCCAGGAAGCCACCTTTGCAATTTGCCATTGGAAATTTGCAGATGAAGGATGTTGGGCAGGGGCAACCCATGCAGTTTCATGCCACGCTGGTGAATCCTAAGCCGGTGGGAAACATCGATTCCACGGGGTTCTTCGGGCCTTTACAACAAGATGAACCGAGGGACACCCCCGTTCAGGGCGATTATTCGTTCCGCGACGCCGATTTGAGCACAATCAAAGGTATTGGAGGAATTCTCTCCTCGACTGGCGACTATTCGGGGACTCTCGGCAACATAGTCGTTCACGGGCAAACGGACACACCCGACTTTACGATCGCAACCGGTGGACATCCGGTGGCGTTGCATACCGAGTTTCACGCCACCGTGGATGGAACCTCGGGAGATACATATCTGCATCCGGTGCAGGCGACCTTCCTGGGAACATCCCTGACGGCGAAGGGGTCGGTGGTCAGAATGACTGCGGGCCACGGACACGATATAGAGCTTGATGTGGCGCTGGACCGAGCCCGAATTCAGGACTTGTTGCAGTTGGGAGTGCGAACCGAGCCTCCGGTAATGACGGGTGACGTGGAAATGCAGACGAAGCTGAGCCTTGTGCCCGGCGAAAAGACGGTGGTTGACAGGCTGAAACTTGCGGGAAAGTTTCACGTGCCGGCCGCGCATTTTACCAACGAAAAGGTGCAGAGCAAGCTGGACTGGCTGAGTTTGGTGAGTCAGGGCAAACCCCGGGAGGCGAAGGAGCATGAAGGTAAAGATGTGCCGGTCTGATCTACGCGGGGTTTTTACGCTGAAGAATGGGGCGCTTGCATTTTCCCTGTTGCATTTCCTGATTCCCGGGACGCATGTCGATATGACGGGAAATTACACTTTGGATGGAAAGGTTTTTGACTTTCGCGGGAAAGCGCGCTTGGCGGCCGAGGTTTCGCAGATGACAACCGGTTGGAAGTCGATTTTGCTGAAGCCGGTAAACCCGTTCTTCCGCAAAGATGGGGTGGGCACGGAGATTCCTATCAAGATTACGGGGACTGAAGGGGCGCCGCATTTTGGTTTGGATTTTGGACACAAGAACGATTCCGGCGGGAAAGAAGATTTGAGATCGAAACGAGAATAGGGGAAACGGCGGTTTCTCTCTAACCAATCGCGAAGCGTCACGGAGGAAACATCGAACATTTCCCGGTTGGCGCAAGAAGGCTTTATAATTCGGGCACGCGCCGCGAAGGCGGACTTTCCCGGTAAATAAGGAAGATATTCCCATGAGCGAAAAGCCCAGCGCCACTCTGCCTGCAACTGTCGAAAAGATAATCCCATCCCGATCTTCCCACGAGCCGGAGAAGGCGCAGATCGCGGTGGTAGGCGCCGACCATCTTTATCGCGAGATTCGCATCGAAAATAAACTGACGGATGAAAACGGCGATGCGGTGAAGTTAAAGCCCGGAGCCGAAGTGCAGGTTACGATTGCGGCCGAACCGGAAGCGACAACTGCTGGTTAATTGTGGCGTGCGGAAAGGCAGTTTTTCCGGTTGACATTCGTTCGTTGAACTTTATCTTGACCTTCGCGCAGGCAGTCGCGCGGATCCTCCCGTTTGTCTCCTTGATCGCTCGTGATTTCCACGACTAAGCACATCCACGTTCGCGAAGGGAATCTGAAGTTTAGCTCGCTTCCGGTTTCGCCTGATCCGTAGGACTGGCGAGAGGAAGCGCCGCGCGAACGGTGGTACCGGTACCGTCGGAGAGAATCTCAACGGTTCCGCCCAGTTGCCCGAGGCGTTCGCGCATGCCGCGAAATCCCACTCCCGCGCGCCCGGAGATCAGTTCCAATTGTTTCTGGCGCGGGATGCCCTTGCCGTTATCCTGCACGTCAATGCAAATTTCCTGATCCCGGATATTCAGGCGGATCGTCGCGGAATCCCCTCCAGAATGGCGGTGAATGTTGGTGAGGCATTCCTGGACCATGCGAAAGATCGCGATTTCCATTTCGTCAGGCAGCCGGCTCAACCCGTCCGGAAGCTCGAGATCCACTTTGATTTTGCTGCGTTGGGAAAATCCATCTACATACCAGCGCAAAGCGGACAAAAGCCCGGCGGCATCGAGTAGAGGAGGGTGAAGCAGGTGCGAGATCGTGCGGATTTCACTGCTCACTTGCTCAACCATGGCGGCATTCTCGTCCAGCGCTCGTGTAGCGGCCGGATCGAATCCGGAAACGCGTTGCCGCACGATGCCCAGGTTCATGCTGAGCGCGGCGAGGGATTGTCCCACGCTATCGTGCAATTCGCGCGCGATTCTGCGCCGCTCTTCGTCACGCATCTGCTGGAGCCGGCCCGAGAGTTCTCGCAAGCCCGCGTTAGCCCGGCTCAAGTCTGCGGTTCGGTCCTCCACTTTACGTTCCAATTCGTCATGCGCCGCCCTTAATTGTTCTTCCGCCCATTGCTTCTTGCTGATGGAACGCCGATTGGCTTCGGCTAGGGCGATGATTAAACCGGAAAAGAATAGAAAGCCAACCACCCCTGTAATTGCCTCTTTGGGGTCCGTAACTTCGAGCGAATGGAAGTGCGGTAGGAACCAATACCAGACGCCGGCGGTGCCGACCAAAGCGGTCAGGATGGACGGTCCGAGACCGCAATACCAGGCGGAAAAAACCACCGCCGCCCAGACCGTGTGGTAAGGATTATGCTGGCCCAGAAGCGGCGCCAACAGAGCGCGAAGCAGTAACGCGAGAACTGCCACCAGCACGGCAAGGCCGTAACGGCGCAAAGCGGCGGTGGTATTGCCAGAGTCCGATTGCATTGAGTGCGCGGGCTTTTCGACAGAGCGACTGCTAAACGACCATTGGTGGTTGTTGGAATCCTTAACGCTAACGGCGGCTTACTCGATTCGAGTTATGACTCGATAGCGATGTTCCGCTCAACGCTCCGCTCAATGTTAACATCAGCTTCACCGGGTTGGATGCCACCTCTGCCCGGTCCGCCGCACGTCATACAGCAAATACCCTAGAGGCAGGGAGGGGTTTTCCATGATACGAATCGAAGGATCACGCGGTAAGCATCTGGTTATACTTCACTCGAAATGGTTAGGGTTGAAGCTGATTTCGGCGGCGCCTCCGCCTGCCCCCTGTTTGGAAATGCCTGTGACTTAAGAAGCCAGATAGACGCATGGATTTCCCACTATCCCAACACCCGTCGCCCCCGGTTCCGGAGAGAATATGAAGAAAAATAATCAAGGCTCGGTTGCCGTGGCTAACGGCGTCAACGAGCCGGACAGCAAGAGCAAGAGCAATGGAAATTCAAGCCAGGTCGCCGAGCCGGTTCCGGCGGATTTGAGCGTGATCCTGTCCAGCTTGCAAACCATGCGCGAAGGAGATTTTTCCGTGCGCTTGCCGGGGTCGTGGACCGGGCTGGCGGGGAAAATTGCCGATACCTTTAATTCCATCGTCGCCGCCAATCAGCAGATGGCGCATGAATTGAAGCGCGTGGGGCAGGTTGTGGGTAAGGAAGGGCGAACGCGGGAACGTACGCGCTTTCATGAATCGAGAGGCGCCTGGGGCGAGATGGAAGTTTCGATCAATACCCTGATCGAAGACCTGCTGCGCCCGACGGAGGGTGTGACCAGAGCAATTGCGGCAGTGGCGCAGGGAAATCTTACGCAGACGGTGCGGTTGGATGTGGATGGGCGTCCGCTGGAAGGCGAGTTCCTGCGATCGGCCGACATCGTAAACACAATGATTCAGCAGCTTGGCGTCTTCACCGCCGAAGTTACGCGCGTAGCACGCGAAGTAGGAACCGACGGCAAACTGGGCGGACAGGCGCAGGTTCCGGGCGTCGCAGGTACCTGGAAGGATTTGACCGATTCCGTGAACTCCATGGCGAGCAATTTGACCGGCCAGGTCCGCAACATTGCGGAAGTGGCGACGGCCGTGGCCAGCGGCGACCTTTCGCGAAAAATCACGGTCGATGTGCGCGGCGAAATTTTGCAGTTGAAGGAAGCCATCAACACCATGGTGGACCAGCTTCGCTCGTTCGCCTCCGAAGTGACGCGCGTGGCTCGTGAAGTAGGTACGGACGGAAAGCTGGGCGGGCAAGCGGTGGTGGTGGGCGTGGCCGGAACGTGGAAGGATCTTACGGACTCGGTGAACGCCATGGCCGGCAATTTAACGGCGCAGGTGAGAAACATCGCTGAAGTTACGACCGCCGTGGCGCGCGGCGATTTATCCCGAAAAATTACGGTCGACGTGAAGGGGGAAATTCTTGAGTTGAAAGACACCATCAATACGATGGTGGATCAGCTAAACGCATTTGCCGGCGAAGTCACCCGCGTGGCCCGCGAAGTCGGCACGGAAGGCAAGCTGGGCGGGCAGGCGCAGGTGCCGGGCGTCGGCGGCACATGGAAAGATCTTACCGATAACGTGAACTTCATGGCCTCGAACCTGACCGGCCAGGTGCGAAACATTGCCGAGGTCGCAACTGCGATTGCGAACGGCGATTTGTCGCGCAAGATCACGGTGGATGTGCGCGGCGAAATTTTGCAGTTGAAGGAAACGCTGAACACGATGGTCGACCAGCTCAACCGTTTCGCCGGCGAAGTGACGCGCGTGGCGCGCGAAGTCGGAACCGAAGGGCGTTTGGGAGGTCAGGCGAACGTGCCTGGCGTTGCCGGTACCTGGAAAGATTTAACGGATTCCGTCAATTCGATGGGCGGAAACTTAACCGGCCAGGTACGTAACATTGCCGAAGTTACCACGGCCGTGGCTCGCGGCGACTTGTCGCGCAAGATCACGGTCGATGTGAAAGGCGAAATTCTCGAACTCAAAAATACCATCAATACGATGGTGGATCAGTTGAACGCATTCGCCGGCGAAGTAACGCGTGTCGCTCGCGAAGTGGGTACGGAAGGCAAATTAGGCGGGCAGGCGCAGGTTCCGGGCGTGGCGGGAACCTGGAAGGATCTCACCGACAACGTGAACTTCATGGCCTCGAACCTCACCGGCCAAGTGCGAAACATCGCGGAAGTGGCGACGGCTGTGGCTCGCGGCGATTTATCGCGCAAGATCACGGTGGATGTGAAGGGTGAAATTCTCGAACTCAAAGATACATTGAACACGATGGTGGATCAGTTGCGCGCCTTTGCGTCGGAAGTAACGCGCGTGGCTCGCGAAGTGGGAACCGATGGAAAGCTCGGCGGGCAGGCGCAGGTGCCCGGCGTCGCCGGAACCTGGAAGGATCTCACGGATTCCGTCAATTCGATGGCCAGCAACTTGACCGGTCAGGTGCGGAATATTGCGGAAGTGGCGACGGCTATCGCCAGCGGCGATCTTTCGAAGAAGATCACAGTAAACGTGAGCGGCGAAATTCTGCTGCTCAAGGAAACCATCAACACGATGGTCGACCAGCTCAACGCTTTCGCCGGCGAAGTGACGCGCGTGGCTCGTGAAGTCGGCACCGAAGGCCGGCTGGGCGGACAGGCTAACGTTCCTGGAGTTGCGGGCACCTGGAAGGATCTTACTGACTCGGTGAACTCGATGGCCGGCAACTTGACAGGCCAAGTTCGAAACATTGCCGAAGTTACAACGGCGGTGGCGCGCGGCGACTTGTCGCGCAAGATCACGGTCGACGTCAAGGGCGAAATTCTCGAACTCAAGAACACCATCAACACGATGGTCGATCAGCTCAATGCGTTCGCCGGAGAAGTAACGCGCGTGGCGCGCGAAGTAGGGACCGACGGCAAGCTGGGCGGGCAGGCGCAGGTGCCGGGAGTCGCAGGTACGTGGAAGGATCTTACGGATAACGTCAACTTCATGGCCTCAAACCTCACCGGCCAGGTGCGAAACATCGCCGAAGTTGCGACCGCCATTGCGAATGGCGATTTATCGAAGAAGATCACGGTGGACGTGCGCGGCGAAATCTTGCAGTTGAAGGAAACGCTGAACACCATGGTCGAGCAATTGCGTTCCTTCGCCGCCGAGGTTACGCGCGTGGCTCGCGAAGTGGGATCAGAGGGCAGGCTGGGTGGTCAGGCGAACGTATCTGGCGTGGCGGGAACGTGGAAGGATCTTACGGATTCGGTGAACGCCATGGCCGGAAACCTTACCGGTCAGGTGCGCAACATCGCCGAAGTTACGACGGCCGTGGCGCGCGGCGACTTGTCGCGCAAAATTACGGTCGATGTGAAAGGCGAAATTCTCGAACTGAAGAACACCATCAATACGATGGTCGACCAGCTCAACGCGTTCGCCGCCGAAGTGACGCGCGTGGCCCGCGAAGTGGGAACGGAAGGCAAACTGGGCGGTCAGGCGCAAGTGCCGGGCGTGGCGGGAACCTGGAAGGATCTTACCGACAACGTAAACGTGATGGCGGCCAACCTGACCGAGCAGGTTCGCGGAATCGTAAAAGTGGTGACTGCCGTCGCCAACGGCGAACTCACCCAGAAACTCACGGTGAACGCGAAAGGCGAAGTCGCTGCGCTGGCGGAAACCATCAATAACATGACCGATACGCTGGCTACTTTCGCCGACCAGGTTACAACCGTGGCTCGCGAAGTCGGCGTGGAAGGCCGTCTCGGAGGTCAGGCGAACGTGCCTGGCGCAGCCGGTACGTGGAAAGATCTTACCGGCAACGTGAACCTGCTGGCCGACAACTTGACCAACCAGGTGCGCGCGATCGCGGAAGTCGCCACGGCCGTTACCAAGGGCGATCTCACCCGTTCCATTCAGGTGGAAGCCAGCGGCGAAGTCGCCGACCTGAAAGACAACCTCAATACCATGATCGACAACCTCCGTCTCACGACGGATCGCAACACCGAGCAGGATTGGCTGAAGACCAATCTGGCTCGCTTTACCGGAATGTTGCAGGGGCAACGCGACTTGGCGACCGTGGGCCGGATGTTGCTGTCGGAGCTCGCGCCTCTGGTCAGCGCGCAACAAGGCGTGATTTACCAGATGGGATCGGAGGACTCGTCGGAGATGGTGCTGCTCTCGGCTTTTGCCGGCGATGGCGAAGACGGGCATCTGCGGCGCTTGAAAATCGGCGAGGGATTGGTTGGACAGTGCGCGTCGGAAAAACGGCGGATGCTGATCTCGGAATTGCCGCCGAACACGATTTCGATTCGCTCGGGATTGTTCCAGGCGGTTCCGCGAAACGTCATCGTGCTTCCCGTGCTGTTCGAAGACCGCGTGAAGGCGGTCATCGAACTGGCATCGCTCGGCAACTTCACGACTTCTCATCTGGCATTTCTCGAGCAATTGACGGCCAGCATCGGCATCGTGCTCAACAGTATTGAAGCCACGATGCAGACCGAAGGATTGTTGAAACAATCGCAGCAGTTGGCCACCGAGCTGCAAGTTCAGCAAAAAGAATTGCAGCAAACCAACGAGCAGTTGGCGCAGAAGGCGCAACAGCTCGCCGAACAGAACGTTGAAGTCGAACGCAAGAACCAGGAAATCGAGCAGGCTCGCCGCGCCCTCGAAGAAAAGGCCAAGGAACTGGCGTTGACTTCGAAATACAAATCGGAGTTCCTCGCGAACATGTCACACGAGTTGCGCACGCCGCTGAATAGCATTCTGGTTCTGGGCCAGCAACTCAGCGACAATCCCGATGGAACCTCACGCCAAAGCAGGTGGAATTTGCCCGCACCATTCACGGGGCGGGAACCGACTTGCTGAACCTGATCACAGACATTCTCGATCTCTCGAAGATCGAGTCTGGAACCGTGTCGGTCGAGGCCGAGGAAGTCTTCTTCGCCAGCATGCTCGACGCGGTGGGGCGGCCATTCCGGCACGAGGCGGAGAACCGGCACCTCACGTTTGAAGTTCAGCCCGATCCGCATCTGGCGCGGAGCGTGGTTACCGACTCGAAGCGTTTGCAGCAGGTGTTGAAAAATCTGTTGTCGAATGCGTTTAAGTTCACCGAAGTTGGCGGAGTGCGGCTGTCGGTGTCGCCGGCGAAGAGCGGGTGGAGCGAGGATCATCCGATTCTGGGCAAGGCCGCGGCGGTCGTAGCGTTCGAAGTCTCCGATACCGGCATCGGCATCCCGTTCGAAAAACAGCGCATCATCTTCGAGGCGTTTCAACAGGCGGACGCAGGCACCAGCCGCAAGTATGGCGGAACCGGACTGGGACTCGCGATCAGCCGCGAGTTGGCGAGCCTGCTCGGCGGAGAAATTCAGTTGCGGAGCGCTCCGGGCGACGGCAGTACATTTACGCTCTACCTGCCGCAAACCTATGTCGGACCTCTCAGCGCGTCGGCGAGCGCAGCGGCAGCGGAGGGGAGGCTCCAGGTCCTCGATCACGCCAGCGCAGTTGGCGTCGGTGTCGGTCGCGGAACATGCGATCGAGAAAATTCCCGACGACCGGGAAAATCTCCAGCCCGACGACGCAGTGCTGCTGATCGTGGAGGATGATCCGCACTACGCACGCGTGTTGCTGCGATCTTTCGCGCGACAAGGGATTTAAGGTTCTGGTGGCAATGCGCGGGGCCGAAGCGCTGGCGCTGGCGCATGAATATCATCCGACGGCCGTCTCGCTGGATGTGTTCCTGCCCGATATGCTGGGCTGGACGGTGCTCAACCACCTGAAGCAGGATCCGGCGACCCGGCATATTCCGGTGCAGATGTTGACGCTGGATGAAGACCGGCATCATGGATTGGCGCGAGGCGCGTTTGCCTTTGTCACCAAACCGACTACGCCGGAAGGTCTGGAAACGGCTCTTGGCCCGCATCAAGGAGTATTCCGCCCCGCGGCGCAAGCGGTTGTTGGTGGTGGAAGATAATCCGGCGGAGCAGCTTGAGCATCAAGGAGTTGCTGGGATATGACGACATCGATGTGACGGTTGTTTCGACGGGCGAAGAGGCGATTCGAAGCCGTCACGCACGAGCCCTTCGACTGCGTGGTGCTGGATCTTGCGGCTGCCGGATATTTCGGGCTTCGATGTTCTGGAGCGCTTCCGCGATACGCCTGCGTTGGGCGATCTGCCGGTGATCGTCTTCACAGGCAAAGAACTTTCGCCGGACGAAGATGCGCGGCTGCATGCGCTGGCGCGCAGCGTGGTTGTCAAGGGCGTGGAGTCGCCGGAACGGTTGCTGGATGAGACTGCGCTCTTCCTGCATCGCGTGGTCGCGGATCTTGCCGACCGAAAAACAAAGGATGCTCGACCGGCTGCATCATTCCGATGATGCTCTGGTGGGCAAGAAGGTGCTGGTGGTCGACGACGACGTGCGAAATATTTTCGCCCTCAGCAGCGTGATCGAGCGCCGCGGTATGACGGTGATCACCGCCGGCACCGGCCGGGAAGCGATCGCCAAGCTGGAGTCCACTCCCGATGTGGCGATCGTGCTGATGGACATCATGATGCCGGAGATGGATGGCTACGAGACGATGCAGGTGATCCGGCAGAACGCCTCGTTCCGGCGCCTGCCGATCATCGCTCTGACCGCAAAAGCGATGAAGGGCGATCGCGAGAAGTGTCTGGAAGCCGGCGCGTCGGAGTATCTGGCGAAGCCGGTCAACACCGAGCAACTGCTTTCGTCGTTGCGCATGTGGCTTCACCGGTAAGAATGGCGAGATGCTTGCGGTAGCATGGTCAGGCTTCTGGACTCGCAAGGAGAAATGATGAGCAGCAGACGAAAAAGTCAACATCCTCATGGTGGACGATCAGCCGGCCAAGCTGCTCAGCTATGAAGTCATGCTGGGCGAGCCTGGGCGAGAATCTGATCAAAGCCAACTCCGCCAAGGAAGCGCTCGAAGTTCTGCTGAAGACCGATGTTGCCGTCGTGCTGATGGACGTGAGCATGCCGGATCTGGATGGTTTTGAACTGGCCGCCATGATTCGGCAGCATCCGCGCTTTCAGAGGACCGCGATCATTTTCATCTCCGCCGTGCATCTGACCGATCTGGACCGGCTCAAAGGTTACGAGCACGGCGCGGTCGATTACATTTCGGTTCCCGTGGTTCCAGAACTTGCTGCGAGCGAAAGTTCAGCGTGTTCGCCGATCTTCACCGCAAAACGCGCCAACTCGGAGGCTTTGAATCGCGAACTGGAACAGCGCGTGTTGGAACGCACGGAAGAATTGGAGGGCAAAGCGGAACTGCTACAGCAGCTCAACTCCGAATTGGTGGCAAGAATCAGGAACTCGACGCCATCGTTCACACCGCGCCCGACATCATTTTCAGCCGGCAGGCGGACGGCGCGCAGCGATTACATCAGCGACCGATTTTACGAATTCACCGGAGCGGCTGCAGGTTCGGCGAATGGTTTTGGGTGGCTCGACTATGTTCATCCCGAGGACAAAGACAAGGCGATGGTCGACTGGCTGCGGTGCGTCGAGTCGGGAGCGAATTACGAAGTGGAGTATCGCCTTCGATCCAGCAATGGCGATTACCGCTGGTTTCGCGCGCGCGCGGTCCCTATTCGAGACGATGGGGTAATTGCGAAATGGTACGGCACCTGTTCCGATATTCACGACAGCAAGCTGCTGGAGCAATCGATTCGCGATAACGCCGCAGAACTGGAGAAGATGGTCGATCGCAGAACCGACGAGTTGCGCCGTTTGTCGGTGCGGCTGATGACCATGCAGGATCAGGAGCGGCGTCGCATCGCACGCGATCTGCACGATGGCTTGGGACAGGAATTGGCGGTCGCCAAGATGGTTCTGGACCGGATGCAACTGCAAAAGTCGGGACCGCCTTCCCCTGAAACCTGGTCGCAGGCCAGTGATATTGTCGATCGCGCGATTCAGCAGGTCCGAACCATGTCGCATCTTTTGCATCCTCCGTTGCTCGACGAAGTCGGTTTAGTTTCCGCCTTGAGCTGGTATGTCGAAGGATTGACGAAACGCAGCGGGATCGAAACCTCGCTGGAAGTGCAACCGCGCGATTTTCCGCGGCTGGCGAGTGAAGTGGAGACGGCGGTGTTTCCGCATCGTGCAAGAGGCGCTGACCAACGTATTCCGGCATTCGGAGGCGCACAGGGTTTGGATCGCACTGAATCAAAAGGACGGAACGATTGTGGTTTCGGTTCGCGATGATGGCAAGGGAATCGACCGAAAAATTGCCGAATTGCAACCGGATAGCGTGGGAGTCGGCATTGGAGGAATGAAGCAACGCGCAAAAGAATTCGGCGGCGAATTACGCTTGTCCAATGTCCAGCCCGGAACGCTTGTGGAACTCGTGATGCCTTCCAGCCTGGTGCTGCGCGAACCGGCCGCAATGTTGCAAGCGTGAGGCTTTTTTCGTGGCGCGCGCGTCCCTCGAAAAACAGGCGGGCCCTTCGAACTGATACTACGCAATCTTCCATTATCCAGCCGTTCATAATTCGATTTTCCATTGGGCTTTAGCTTTTTTTCGGGCCTGTTCTCTACAGCGAAAACCTTAGGTTCCTGAGGCTGGAGAGGATGTGGTTTACAGCTTGAACCGGATGGAACCACGGGAATCCCCCCGTTAGAGTGGCTTTCGTCAGCCAACTCAAAGCGTTGCTCGATTTCGAGCACAGAAGAGGTCGTATGAAAAAGATAAGTTCGAATTTACCGAGATGTCTCCTGGTGCTCGGTGCCAGTTTTCTAATGCTAGTCGCGACCGGTTGGTCGCAGGACGATAGCAAAGAGCAGTCCAGCATCGAGAAGCGCATTCATGCGTCCGCGAACGTTCTCGACGAGATTATGGGCACGCCCGATAAGGCGATTCCGGACAAAGTGATGCATGAGGCGAAGTGCATCGCGGTAATTCCTTCCATGGTGAAGATTGCCGGTTGGTTTCGGCGGAAATCACGGCAAGGGAGTAGCTGTTTGCCGGTTGGAAAATGGCCGTTGGAGCGCACCTGCGCCGATTACGATCACCGGCGGAAGCTGGGGTTTGCAATTGGGCGGCCAGGCTGTCGACCTTGTATTAGTTGTGATGAATCATCAGGGCATGGAACATTTACTTTCCACCAAGTTTAAAATCGGAGCTGAGGCTTCCGCAGCGGCAGGGCCGGTAGGCCGAGACGCCGGCGCAGATACCGACTGGAAGATGAAAGCGGAAATGCTGACTTACTCGCGCGCGCGTGGCCTGTTTGCAGGCGTGGATCTTTCCGGCGCTGCAATCACGCAGGACAAAGACGAAACGCATCTTCTTTATGGCAAGTTCGTTCCGTTCGACGCGATTCTTACGGGTAAGGTTCGTCCGCCGGCTGGCAGCGGAGCGTTTGAAGCGGCGGTTCGGAAGTATGCGAACCAGGCGGCCGATCACGGCAAGTTGGAAACAACTGGAACGAGTACGCGGTTGCCAGTCGATAGAGTTGGCCATGTGCCACTGTTTTGGTGCGCATAAGACAGATAAACCCCCAAAGGTTTACAGCCTTTGGGGGTTTTACGTTCCGGGCATCCGGCACGAAAGCCAGGTCGTGTCCAAGTACCGAAGTTATAGGGTCAAGACTGTAGAGCATTGCAGGAGTAAGGGATGCGCTTTACAGCTTGATCCCGATGGCAGCGAAATCCCCCCAAAGTTAGAGTCCATGTGTTGGCAAAATTCCCCATGCTCGTCGTGAGCACGGAAACAAGGATTTATTTATGACGAGATTCAGTTCCACACTGCCGAGAACTGTTCTGGCTATCAGCTGCGCTACGTTGCTCCTTGCCGGTCTGGCGTTCGCCGCAGACAAAGATGATTCAGACATTCAAAAACGTATTGATGCATCCGCAAGAGTTCTGAACGAAGTGATGGCCACACCCGACAAAGCGATTCCAGACAAGGTGATGAGGGATGCGAAGTGCATTGCCGTGATCCCCTCCATGGTGAAAATTGCGGTCGGCTTCGGCGGGAGCCACGGCAAAGGCGTAGCGTCGTGCCGCGGGGCGAACGGAGATTGGAGCGCACCAGCGCCGATCACAATTACAGGCGGGAGCTGGGGATTACAACTCGGCGGACAGGCAGTGGATTTGATAATGATCGTGACCAACGATCAAGGGATGCAACATCTCCTTGCCGACAAGTTCAAAATTGGCGCGGATGCTTCGGCGGCTGCGGGGCCAGTGGGACGCGATGCCGGTGCCGATACCGACTGGAAGATGAAGGCTGAAGTGCTTACCTACTCGCGCGCCCGGGGCGTATTCGCGGGCATCGACCTGAATGGATCGTCGATGCGCCAGGACAAGGACGAGACGCGAACGCTGTACGGGAAATTCGTGCCCTTCGGCGACATCCTCGAAGGAAAGGTTCCGCCTCCGGCAGGCAGCGATCCGTTCCTCGCCGCCGTAAGCAAGTATTCGGGGCAGGCGCATGGGGAGCGCGGGCAAATGAAGCCTTCGGCGGGCAGTCCGATGCGCGCAAGCCGGTAGGCAAAGAGTTTTTGTAAAGCCCGGATCGTTGGGAGCCGGGCCCTAACTTTCAAAGAATAAAAATCAGGATCCAGGAGGCTTTCATGTCGACCATTCTGTTGATCGTTTTAGTTCTGTTGCTTTTGGGTGCGCTACCGACGTGGCCCTACAGCCGCGGATGGGGCTACTACCCCAGCGGCGGGTTGGGTCTGGTGGTGGTTGTGCTTCTTGTGCTTCTTTTGGCCGGCCGTTTGTGACAGGTTGGACTTGGGGATTGTCAGAACCACGTTGTGAGATTTCGGGCGGTGGGAGCTTCGGCTTCCACCTTAATTCATCCGAATTAAATCCGCGGCGGCCCGGGCGCAAGGGCAGCCGCTTTGATCGAAGTTTTTGCATTAGGAGCGTCAATGCCGAACCAATTCAATTCTCGTCATTCAGCAGATTCCTATTTCCCAGCGCCATCATCTCATTCGTCTTCCACGGCAGTGTTGGAACATTTATATGCGGGGCGCGAGCGGCCGGTTCGCGGGGTGAATGCGACGTCCCGCTTGCAACAGGAAAAAGCTTTGGCTCCAGAGGCAATTTGGGGTCAGTTCAATAATTATCGATCCAGCGGTCTTACGGGATCGGTTGCAGTGCATGTGGTTGCCTTAGGGCTGATTTTGGCGGGTGCGACTTTCGGTCACCAGGTCGTGGAGCAGGTGAAACCACGCGAAACCGTGACGTTAATCGCACCCTCTCCTGATTCGTACGCATTACCTGTGGCGAAGAAAATTGCGAGCGGCGGCGGTGGTGGTGGAGATCACGATAAGTTGCAAGCGCCAAAGGGCAGACTGCCGAAGCCCGCAATGGAACAGATTACTCCTCCGGCAATCGTAGTTCGCAACGAACATCCAAAGCTCGCAGTAGAGCCAACGGTTGTGATTCCTCCACAAGTGCGGCTGGCTGAGAACAAAATACCCAGCCTGGGAAATCCTTCCGCTGCCCTGATGCCTTCGGCTCCGCCATCGAATGGTGTGGGATCGGGCGGCGGGATCGGCTCTGGTTCTGGCGGCGGAGTTGGCGTTGGCCACGGTCCCGGGGTGGGTGTGGGCAGCGGTGGCGGCGTTGGTGGTGGAGTTTTCAAAGTGGGCGGAGGGATCTCGGCTCCGCAGGCAATCTCCACTCCGGATCCGGAATATACCGAGCAAGCGCGCAACGCCAAGGCTCAGGGAACGTGCATTCTCTGGCTGATCGTCGACGACCAGGGTCATCCGCGGGATATCCGGGTGGTGCGCGGATTGGGTTTCGGGCTGGACGCTAAAGCCGTCGATGCGGTGAAGCAGTGGCGCTTCGAGCCGGCCATGAAAGATGGTCATCCAGTGAATGTGCAGATCAGCGTAGAGGTGGGCTTCCGGCTTTACTAATCGTCGCGCAAGCGAATCCCACGCTTCACCTTAGTTTAATTGGATTAAGAGTGCCCGATTGACTACACGCAATCGGGCACTTTTTGTTTCGGGCAAACACAAACTGGCCGCATAACACTCGTAGGAATAAAAAGTTTCGCTGACGAAGAAATACAAACGATTCAATGGTTTCGCATCCCCTCGCACACCTAAGGGACGGTACAGCAAGTCTCGTATTCAAGTACAGGAGCATCCTGATGGGATGAAAAGCAGGCAACCGCTACTCTCATCTGGAAGTTTGATGCTCCTGGAATTACTTAAGAGCAAAACAGACAAGCACCCTAGTTTGAACGAAGGAGACTACCGTGGCGACTTGCGCGATTTCAGCAAATAACGTGATTCCGGTTCCAGCCCCGAAAATGGTTGTGGCCAGGGAAGACAACAGCCGTGAAGACGAACGCAGTCTGGTGCAGCGGGCTCAGAGTGGCGACGAGCAGGCTTTTGCCACGCTCTTCCAGACTCATAAGAAGAGAGTTTACTCGGTTTGCCTGCTGATGACGAAAGACGTCGCTGACGCGGAAGACTTGACGCAGGAAGCTTTCATGCAGGTGTTTCGCAGCGTGGGATCGTTCCGTGGCGATTCGGCATTCTCCACCTGGCTTTACCGCGTTGCGGTGAACACAGTATTGATGAAGCTCCGCCGGCGTAAAGCGCCTCCCCTTCTTTCGCTGGACGAGCCGGTCTCGAACGATTCGCCATCGTTGAAACGCGATGTGGGCAAGCCCGATGCCAGCCTGTTCAGCGCCATTGACCGCATTGCATTGCGGCGCGCCATGCTCGAACTGCCCGAAGGCTGCCGCAAGATTTTCGCCCTCCACGAAGTCGAGGGTTATCAGCATCACGAGATCGCCAAGATGTTGGATTGCTCGGTGGGAAATTCCAAGTCGCAGCTTCACAAGGCGAAGATGAAGATGCGCGATCTGCTTTTCCCGAAGCGCAGAGTATTGCGCCGCTCCGCAACGAATCAGTTTGCCGCCCCCACAGCATAGGGATCTGCGGAAGGCGCTCCGCGGCAATTATTTTCGCGAGCAAGAATGGGGACGCGAGAGTTCCCCAGCGTAGTGATTAGAGAGGATAAAGTCTGTGGGGCCAGGAGCCATCGTAGTGATCGGCGCGGCGAGCGAGAATATATTTTCGCTGGCGCCGCAAGGGCTGAAAGAGGCTGTGCTGGCAGAGCCGCTGGAGTGCATAGAGATCCTGGGACGCTCTGTCGCCGACCGAATGATCGAACGCTTCGCATGCGCGGAGGCCGAACTGGTTTCCGTGCTCGTACAGGCGGGTTCCTTCCGTGGCAAGCCATTTTCGAGCACTTTGCGGAACGTGGAGTGCGAGGTCGTGGCGGATATGAATTCGGCGATTCTTCACACCCTGAAGAACCACGCGCAGCGGGGGATCGGTCATTCGTTTGTGGCAGCGGGAAATGTTTTCGCGGAAACGGATGTGCTCGACCTTTTTTATTTTCACCGCGAAGGGCGACGAGCCGCAACGCAAGCCCGCAATCGCGATGGGCTCATGGATCTTTGGGTGGTGAATTGCGAGAAGGCGCAGCAAGGCGATCTCGATAAATTGCTGGAAACCGCCGCAAAGAATGGCCCGGCATATTTCGTCAGGGAATATGTAAACCGTTTGAATTATCCGCAGGATCTTCGGCGTATGGCTTCCGATCTGCTCCGCGGATGCTGCGGCAGTCGTCCGGCGGGCCGCGAAGTCAAGCGGGGTATCTGGTTGGACGAGGGCGCGCAAGTCGACAGACGGGCGAGGATCGTCGCCCCCGCCTACATCGGCCGTGGAGCGACGTTACGCGAGGACACCCTGCTTACGCGTTGTAGCAATATCGAAGAAGGCTGCTATATCGATTACGGAACGGTGATCGAAGATAGTTCGATCCTGAAGAACACGCATGTAGGTATTTGGCTGGACGTTTGTCAGGCGGTCGCCGAAGGCAACAAGCTCGTGAGCTTGAAACGCGACACGGTGCTGGAAATTACCGATGCCAGCGTGTTGCGCTCTACGGTAAAGAAGCCGGTAACCGAAGCGGCCTTGACCCGCATACCGCAGAGAAGTGTTGTGACTCAAAAAGAAGAAAGGCTTCCCGGGCAGGATACCTGCGGCCTGGAAGCTAATTTTATTCAGGGGTGAGAGCAATGAATAGCAATAATAATCCCGTGATCGTAATGGAACTTCCGGAGCGCTTAAATCAAGTGGAGGGGCAGACATTTCTTGGCGAAATGCAGCCACTGTTGGAGACTGACCGTCCACGTGTGGTTCTGGATTGTTCGCAGGTAAAAAATATGGACAGCGCCGGCATCGAAATTCTGCTGCACTGCATGGGCGAAGCGATGAAACGGGATGGAGACATGAAGCTGGCGTCGGTTTCGCCGTCGGCGGCGGCAATTCTCGAACTCATGCGGGTGGACCGCTTGTTTGAAGTTTTCGAGAGCACGGAAGAGGCGATTCGAAGCTTTCACGCGGTGGCGTCGCCGGAAGGGCCAGCCAGTTTGCCGTGGTATGCCGCGGAATATGGCTTGGCCGATTTGAAGTCCGCAAGCTAGCAGGCTGCTGAAAAACTTCGGTCGGGCTGGTTTTGGGAAGGGCACGACGTTCAGTCGTGCCGTTAAGTCCTTTAAAACTAGCCGCGCTTCAGCGCCCGAGGTTCGCTTTAGGTAGCCGAAATGAGTTTTTCAGCAGCCTGCTAGGGCATTCCACCTCCCGCGAGGAAGGCGGCCATGGGGGCATGGAAAAATGCTGAAAACTTTGGTCTGGAGCTTGTTGTGCGTCGCTGTATTGGCGGTAGTGGTGTCGCCGGCGGCGGCACAGACAGCTAACGCGAAAGCAAACCCGGGAGTGCCCGCGGCTCCGGCGGATTCCGTTCGCGCGAACGAATTGCCGGATAGTCCGGGGGCGTTGTTGGCTCGCGCCGTCGATCCAAGTTCAGAGTTGCCGTCGTCGGCGCAAGGAGAGGCGATCACGGGTTCGCAACAGTCTTCCGCAACGCAGCCGCAATCTCAGACGCAACAGAATGCCGCGCCGCAAAAACCGGTGGGGACGGCGGCGGCTGAGGCTCCGAATGCCAGCGGCGTCGCCGCTTCGCAACCGGCGGGAGTGGCGATCGCCCCGGCCAAGCAGCGGCGCGCGCGCACTATCGTGATACGCGTGGGCGCCATTATCGCAGCGGGAGCGGCTGTAGGAACCGTCGTCGCTTTGACTGCGGCGACTTCGAGTAAGCCGCCCGGGACGCACTAGCTTTGACGCTCAGAGAACAGCCGAATACGGTTGGCCTCGCGTTATTCATACAATTCTCATGACGACCGTAAGTTTTTCTGGAATCGATGGAGCGGGAAAGACTACGCAGATCAACGCGCTGGATGCCTGGCTAAGGCAAGCTGGACTCAAAGTTCGGCATCTTACCTTCTGGGATAATATTGCCGCCTTTTCTGGATTTCGCGAGTACTTGAGTCTTCGCGCCTTCAAGGGCGACAAAGGTGTCGGCAGCCCGGAGAAGCCGCTGGAGCGGCGCGACAAGAACGTTACGTCGTGGCCGGTGACGGCAATGCGATTCGGTTTCTATTTGGCGGATGCGGTCAGTCTTCGTTGGAAGTTTCGAGCGGCTACGAAAAGCGATGCCGATGTCTTGATATTCGACCGCTATATCTACGATGAACTTGCGAATCTTCCGCTGAATCGAAAAGCGGCCCGCCTGTTCGTCAAACTAATCTTGAAATTCTCTCCAACGCCGGATGTTCCGCTTTTTCTCGACGCCAGTCCGGACGCCGCTCGTGCGCGGAAGCCGGAATATCCATTGGAGTTTTTGCGCAAAAACCGCGCCGCATATCTCGCGCTGAGCCGGCTCGTGGATGGCATAAGCGTGATCGAGCCTCTTCCTGTCGACGCTGCCTCGGCAAAAATCAAGGAAGCTTATCTAAAGAAGCTTCCAGACTCATCCGCCGAATTCTCCCGCTTGCCGGCGTTGCAATAGGCGTTTGCGTCCGCACACTCAGCCAACATCTGCTTCGGATAACTCATCGAAACAGGCATGACCATGAGGCCGGAGTCCGTATGAAAATTTGTCTGGTCACAACTTTTCCGCCAAGTCAGGGCGGATTGAGCGAATACGGGCTGCACATCGCCGAGGAGCTTCGCCGCAATCCGTTCCTCAGCCTCACGATCCTCGCCGACAAAATTCCGCCGGGGCAGCCGGAGCTTGAGGGATTTTCCGTGGAGCGCTGCTGGTCGTTCGACGATCCTTTAAATGCCGCGCATATTCTCGGAGCGATTGCCAAACTCAAGCCCGATGTGGTGTGGTTCAATTTGTTGTTCAGCACCTTCGGGCGCAATCCGGCGAGTGCCTTCCTGGGATTGCTCACGCCAATGCTGGCGCGGATGAGCGGGAAGTATACCCACGTGACACTGCATCATCTGATGGATACGGTGGATTTGAAAGACGCGGGCGTGCGTCACGCGCGTGTTTACCGGGCGGTGGGCGCTATTGCGACGAGGATTTTACTGTTGTCGAATTCCGTCTCGGTGTTGATGCCCGGTTATCGCAGAATCCTGCACGACAAATACGGTCGGGATAACGTGCATTTGCGGTCGCACGGGGTCTTGACGAGGCGGCCGGAGTATCCCGATTTTGCGCGGCGCGGCAATCCCGAGCATCGCATTCTGGCGTTTGGAAAGTGGGGAACTTACAAGCGGCTGGAACTGATGATCGAAGCGTTCAAGATTATTTCCGCCGCCGTCCCTAATGCGAAGCTGGTGGTGGGCGGGGGCAATCATCCGCAGGCCGCGGGTTACGTGGAGTCTCTCAAGCTGCAACACGCGGAGAATTCGGCGATTGAGTTCACCGGATATGTTGACGAGGATCGGCTTCCGGAATTGTTCCAGAGTTCATCGGTCGCGGTAATGCCCTATTCGTCGTCCACGGGATGCAGCGGGGTCGCGCATCTTGCCTGCGCCTATGGAGTGCCCATTGTGTGCGCGGACCTGAAAGATTTCCGCCAGATGGCCGACGGCGAGGAGTTGGCCATCGAGTTTTATCAGCCGGGAAACGCGCAGGACCTGGCGCGCTGCCTGATTCAGTTTCTGACCGATCCCGGCAAACAGCAGGCGATGGCAGTTCAGAATTTTTCTTCGGCGTTACGCATGACGATGCCGACTATTGTCCAGAAATATCTGCGGCATTTTGAACTGGAGCAGCGGATTGAAGCGCTCAAGCAGATTACCCGCTTCCGGAGGTTGCCGGGCTGGGTTCCATCGCAATCGCTGATGCTGCGCCTGATGACGAAGAACTCGATGGGATGGGTGCAGCGCTCCGCCATATCGTGGCCGGGAAATGGAAGCCCGCGAAAACCCTTATTGCAGGGTTCACCGCATCACGGTTCTTCACTGAATAATGATGGTGACGGTAGTGGACAATTGGCTGGCGCTGGCTTTCCCCTGCACGACAACGGAATAGGCTCCGGATTTCATTACGCCAGCGTTCTGACTGCCGATAGTACTCCCTCCGCCGCAAGAGGCTCCGAACATCCCGATGCCGAGCAAAGCGCAGAGGGACAGCATTTGGGCTCCGCGGCGGCGTTGCGTACTGCCGAAGAAAACAAATCCAAACATGCCGAACGGTAGCAACAATCCCGCATAAATACGCGTCGACCTGCGGGGGCCTGGCGCGTTCGCCGAAGAGGCGGATGTGGACGAGATCGTCACCGTGGACGATGCGCTGCCCGAGCCCGGCGTGATGGCTGCGGGAGAGAACGAGCAATTCAGTCCGCTTGGCATTCCGCTGCAAGAAAGAGCGATCGGAGTATTGAACGAGCCGGATTGTGCTTGCGCGGTGACGGTGAAAATTCCCGTGTCGCCAGTAGGAATGGTAATCGAATTCGGGGTGGCGCTAAACGCTATCGTGGTTGACGAGGGTGCGGTCGACGCGCACGAAGGGTTATAGGAAACCGCGCCGGTGATCTGGTTCGCCATGCTCGGCTTTCCGACGGCTTGCACGAAAAGTTTGTAGCTGCCGCCGGGAACGGGAAAACTGCACAGATTGAGCGAATGGATTCCTTCGGCTGCCTCGCTGAGCGGCATCAGATTCTGGCCGTCGCTGCTGATGTAAACCTGATAATGGTCGACCGTGTCTTCGTTCCCGGTAATTTTCCACTGCAAAGAGTTAGCGCTCACCGAACCCGAAACCGACAGGCAATTATCGATGCCCGATTCGATTTCGGTTCCTTCCTCGTAATCGTTCCAGGTGACAAGTTGCAGAGCCGGCAGCGGCTTGCCTGACGAATAGAGGTTGTTGATTTCCGAAAAAGTTTGCAGCCAGGTCTGGCCGCACTGCTGGCTCATGACGCGATTGGCGCTCCAGGAGGCGAGGGTGTCGTTGAATCCTTTGTATGCGGCTCCGACCGTCTGTTCGCTGGGGTACGCCATTCCCATTTGATAGAAGCTGGAGAGATAACTCAGTCCGAAATTGCTGTCCGTGGGCATGACCCACGAATAGCTGCCGTTGCTCAAGGTGTGCGTGAAGCCGTCATTATTTTGAAACAGAAAAACCGGTTGGGTGCTCAAGCTGGAGGTCACCGCGCTCCAATCGATGGAATAAGAAAGATCGATGTCAAAGTTGGTGACGACCGGTTGGCCGCCCTGCTTCATATAGGCCGGAGACGAAAAATAAGTTTGCTCGAGATATTGCAGTTGGGCAATCAGCGCCTGTTGCGGTGAGCACCCGGAGCAGGAATCCCACTCGATGGCGCCCTGATCGATCATGATCGCAAAGGTGAAGCCGGGATGAGTTTCAGCCGCCGCCATCACGAGTTGCGTAGCCTGATCGATGGAATTTCCGGGACCGTACCAATCGATTATGACGCCGTCGATGCCCCGGCTGATCATGTCGTTTATCTGATTATTGACCTCAGTTGCGTCGTCGGAATTGTAGCCGACGTTCATATGGTTCGAGCCGCCGAACCAAAGCATAAGGTGCGCGTAGACCTTGGTAGTCGCGCCGGCATAGAGCAGCGAATGAACGTCAACCTTGCTGATGTTTCCCGCGCCGTGGTTGCCATTGGTCTGGGTAAGAAAGCTATTCGCGGCGCTGGTATTGTTGGCGGCTTGGGCTGTGAGCGTGGTGGTCGGGACCACGTAAGAAGAAGAGCCGGCAAGAGATAGGGTCGATAGTGCCAGGAGCACTAAGATTGCAAGACTTGTACTGCGCATTGGTCCTCAGGAGCGAAGGTGTAGAGCCGAGGATCTTGCTTCGGATCGGAACCAGCCCGGGGAGGCTCGCCCGCCTATAAATTGCCCGGGGCGGCTGGCTACATTTGGGAGTACTAATACGGGATTCGCTGTAGCTAAAGGTACGGGAACGACCTTAGAGCATAAACCCTAACTGTGCCATATCACTTTGGTTGAGGGACTTATGGGCTACAACCTTTGTGCTAGGCTTTTGAGCCATGAAGCTTCATCAACTGAGCTTCCGGAGATGATAGGAAGCTTCTCCTGTGGAACGCCAGTGCCGATGGCCATGAACTAACAGTGAAAAAGGTGGGATTGCCCCCGCACGACTCGAATTTAGCCGCCTAGCAGGCTGCTGAAAAACTCATTTCGGCTACCTAAAGCGAACCGCGGGCGCTGAAGCGCAGCTAGTTTTAAAGGACTTAACGGCACGACTGAACGTCGTGCCCTTCCCGAAACCAGCCCGACCGAAGTTTTTCAGCAGCCTGCTAAATCCAGGATTCGCAGTTATGCGAGAGAGGCGGGGGCTCAGTCGAGCAGTACTGGACGCAAGTCGCTATTTTTGGAAGCGAGGTTTTGGCAATGGTCCCAAACGCAACTTTAAGATCCCAGCCAGATTTTCAGTGGTATCTTAATTTCGATTGAGCTTTCCTTCGCGATCTTTATGAGTCCTTCGCGTTCTTTGCGGTCGAAGGCTTTGCTGCCAAATTAGGATCCCGCCAAGGTTTTCGTCATCCCGTTGCGGATGATATGATATTCCACGACAACGCAACCCGCTTGCGCTCCGCGCTGGTTGCCTCACTCCTCAGTAGCTCAATGGCAGAGCATTCGGCTGTTAACCGAAGGGTTGTAGGTTCGAGTCCTACCTGAGGAGCCATTTTTTCCCGGCCATTTGCCGCTTTTTGTACATTCGATTGTGTCCTTGACAAGGAGTCTCCCCGAGCCTACGATTTTGCGCTTGGGATGCCTTGGGGCTGCGGAACCGTGGCGTTCCCTATCTAGCCCCGGCTTCAGGCTCTAAAAATCCGCATCGCGGGCCGGGGCTTTTATACATACTTTTATTTTCATTCCTCCGAACGCCCGTGATATCAAGCCGGGATATGCCAGTCCGTCATTAACGCGGGAGGCTTAGACCTAATCTGCCCAGTTTCCTGATCTTCGAAGCTATATACAGCCTTTGACAATGCCGAATCTCCAGTCCGGCGAGTCATTTGCCGTTTCCCATTGCTCGAGCTGGTGCGGACCTATCCCTCAAAGGCGGGGAGTGACCTTGGTCATGGAAAACCTATCTTCACAGCCCGCGCTGCCGCGTTACAATTACACCTAACCTCCCGAAAGGATCATTGAGCGCGGGCCGAACCGGCAGTTTTCCGCTGTGAAGCCCGAAGCCGCAGCCCGATGTTCGGCCGTGACGACAAAGTATCGGAAATCCGCGTAACGGCGGCCCAGTATGTGATCCTGGCCATCTTCCTTTTGTTGGCTTACGGACTCTGGCGCTTGCAGGTGATGCAGAGCGGTCTCTACGCCAACCTCGCCGAGAAAAATCGCATTCGCAATGTGCCGATTCTCGCCCCTCGCGGCAAGATTCTCGACCGCGAAGGCCGCCCCATTGTAGAAAATTATCCCTCTTTTACCGCTCTGCTGTTGCGCGACTCTTCCCGCGATTTAAGTGCCGACGCGGATTTAATCGCGCAAGGACTGCACCTCGATCCGAACGAAGTCCGCGCCCGAATCCGTCACTTTTCTTCCCTGCCGCAATACCAGCCCATTTTTTTGAAAGAAGACATTACGCAGGACGAACTCGCCTTTATCGACGCGCATCGCAACGAACTGCCCGAACTCGACACGATCGTGGCGCATCGGCGTTTGTATCCCCGCAATGGATTCATGGCCCATCTGATCGGCTACGTCGGCGAAGTCACCGAGGATATGCTGAACCAGCCCCAGTTCGAGCTCTACAGTCCCGGCGATGTGGTCGGTGTGTCCGGCGTTGAGCGCCAGTACAACAATGCACTTATGGGACAGAATGGCGCGCGGCGGGAGTTGGTGAACAGTCACGGCCGCGAAGTGGGCCTGCTCGAGGAGACCGATGCGATTCCCGGAAAGCCGTTAAAGCTGACGGTCGATATCGATCTTCAAATTGCCGCAGAGGAAGCGCTCGATGGAAAAAATGGCGCTATCGTGGCGATGAATCCGCGCAATGGCGAAATCCTCGCCATGGTCAGCCGGCCAACCTTCGATCCCCAAAGCTTTTCCGTTCACGTCTCGCGCGACGAATGGAATAAGCTGGTCACCGATCCCGACAAGCCCCTGCTGAACAAAGCGATTCAGGCGCAGCTGGCACCCGGTTCGACTTTCAAAATCATCATGTCGGTTGCGGGCTGGCAGGAGGGAATTGCGCAATCCCTGCATGTGAACTGCACCGGCAGCGCGGAATTCTACGGCCGCCGCTTTGGCTGCTGGGTGAAAGGCGGCCATGGCGGCGTCGATTTGGAGAAGGCGATTTACCAATCCTGCGACGTCTTCTTCTACACCCTGGCGGAGAAATTGGGCATTGAGCGCATTGCCAAATATGCCAGTGCTCTGGGCCTTGGCGAAAAGACTGGAATCGATCTGCCCAACGAAGTGAACGGAGTGATGCCGTCCGAAGAATGGAAGATCAGGAACTTTAAACAAAAATGGTTTGCCGGAGAAACCATTTCGGTTGGCATTGGCCAGGGAGCGGTCGCCATTACGCCAGTGCAATTGACCCGGGCGATTGCGGCGATCTCAATGGGGGGGACCATGGTTGTGCCGCACGTCGTGGACCCACAGGAACTTCCTCCCGGTTACGTCGAGACCAGCCATGTAACCGAGACCAGGAATATTCCGATCGATCCCAACGGTTGGGCCTATATCACGGATGCGATGTCGCGGGTGCTGCTTCCGGAAGGCACCGCACCATCGGCGCATATTGCCGGAATCGATATCGCGGGTAAGACGGGCTCGGCGCAGATTGTCTCGCTGGCTACGCGCGCAAAATTTAAGAACAGCGAGGATCTCGCGCAGAACGGCTGGTTTGTAGGATTTACGCCGCGCCGCAATCCTGATGTTGTCGTCTGCGTGCTGTTTCAAGGCGGAGAGCATGGCAAATTGGCGGCGCGCATCGCCACTCAGGTGCTCAAAGCCTATGTCGACAAGCAACGGCGCCTGCCCACCAAGATGGCGAAGGATCCGAATAAAGACGGCAACATCGACATGGGCGCTCTGTGGACCGCACCTGGCAGCGACAAACTTGGGGCGGGGCGATTTGCCGCGAAATTACCCAAGCGCCCTCGGTTACTAGCCGCCGCTGCGCCGGGGCTGCGCCGGCTAATTGAATATGCCAATTGCCTAGACGTCGCCGAAGTTTGCCGAATGTCGGCGCTATCACTGGAACCGAGAACCGAGAACTGAGAACTGAGAACCGAGAACTGAGAACTGAGAACTGATTTTCGATGTCACGCTACGTTTCATTTCGCGATTTCGACTGGCTGCTGCTGATCTTCGTCCTCATGATCTGCGGCCTGGGTGTCATGGAGATTCGCAGCGCCACCATGCACACCAAGTTTGCCGGATCTCACGTCAAACAGATTTATTGGGTGCTCGGCGGCGTGGGCATGATGTTTCTGATAAGCCTGCTCAACTACCAGATCCTGCTCGACAGAATTCATTGGTTTTACATTGCCGCGGTCGCGTCTTTAATGGGAGTGCTGATATTTGGAACCAAAGCTCTGGGAGCGAAACGCTGGATCAAAATGCCCGGCGGAAATCACTTTCAACCTTCCGAGTGGGTGAAGCTTATTTTGATTCTCGCCGTAGCCAAATATTTCGCCGAGCTTCAACAGCGCGAGCTTTCCTGGCAGGATTTTTTTAAAGCCGGAGCGATCGTCGGGATTCCCATGCTTCTGGTGTTGAAGCAACCCGACTTAGGCACCGCGCTTACTTATATTCCAATCGCCGCCATGGGGATGTTCCTCGGCGGACTCCAATGGAAGCAGGGGATTGCGGTTGCGTTACTGGCGGTTGCGGGCATCGGCGTGGCTTTCTACGTTCCTCAGGTTCACATTCTAAAGTCGTATCAAAAGCAGCGCCTGACCAGTTACCAGGATCCCGACTCCGACCCCCAGGGTTCGGGGTATCAAGTTAAGCAATCCATGATCGCGGTAGGCTCCGGGGGCCTTTTTGGAGGGAAAGGCTCGCAAACACACGGCGCTTTTCTACCGATTCCGCAAACGGACTTCATCTTCGCCGCATTTTCGGAGGAGCATGGATTCGTGGGCGCGTTGGGAGTTCTGCTGTTATACTTTGTGGTGCTGATGCGTTTGACTCAGAACGCGCAAACGGCGCCCGACCGCGCCGGCACGTTCGTGGTGATGGGTGTGGTGGCTGTGCTTAGCTTCCATATTCTGGTCAACGTCGGCATGGTGGTCGGTTTTATGCCGGTCACCGGAATACCTTTGCCGCTAATGAGTTACGGCGGGTCTTCCGTATTGTTTATGTTCCTGGCGCTGGGGATGGTAATGAACGTCCGAATGCGCCGCTTCGTGAATTAGCCGGCTCTGCCGGGTCATTCAGCAGGATTCAGCATCAGGTTCGCGATCCTGGACTTGGATTTCCGAACCGAATTAGCAGCAGGAAGCAGTTGCGTGTAGTTGCTGCGCCACGGCGCAGCCCCAAAAAATATCGATCGCCCTCGCGTTAAGGGGGTATTTCACCGGCCAGTGGAGCAGTCGGAAGGCCGGGCAGGATTGAAGCTATAACGCTGCTGGCAGGGAAACGGCCCCCCGACCTTTAATGGTCTGAGAGTGCGGTCACAAACCCGGCAGACGTAAAGCGAACCAGTGCAAAAGATACCCAAGCTTGTGCAGCGGATTCGGACAGCGAGAAACCTCTCTGGCCCCAGCCGTCCCCCGTTCGGGGCGAACATCGCGACGCTCGATCCTCCCATTTTCTTCCTCGTTCCACGCCGGTGAATCTCGCGCGACTTTAAGTCGCCGGGACCGGAGTTTCCATGAATAAAGAGTTATTTGTCTCTTCCACGCCCCATGAAACCAAAGTTGGGCTGGTGGAAGACGATCTGCTCGCGGAAATCTACCTCGAGCGCGAAAACGAATACACATTAGCCGGCTCCATCTATAAGGGCCGCGTCACCCGCGTGCTGCCCGGCATGCAATCCGCCTTCGTCGATATCGGCCTCGAGCGCGACGCCTTCCTTTACGTCTCCGACTTTATGGAGTTGGAAGAGCACGACGAGGATTTGACCGACGTCGTGCCCGCGAATCGCGGGGTTCAGGATATGCGGCAGCAATCGCCGCAAGAGGAGTCCGCGTCGAGCGATGCGCCATATCCCAGCAGCGGCGAAGAGGACGTAAGTTTCGCCAGCGGCACTGCTTCGGATTTTGTCGAAGGCGAGGAGGAGCAATCGAATCAGCTCCCGGTTGCGGCCTCGCCCGACGCTCCCAGTGAAGGCTTTTCCCAGGATCGTGAACGAGGAGGCTATCGAGGGCGCCGACGCCGTCGCGGGGGTCGCCGCGACGGCAGAGGCGACGGGCGAGACCGCGGACCGGAACCGCGCGTTGCCCGGCCCATAAGCGAAAATATTCCGGTGCCAGTGGTTGCTCCAGTAGTTCCCCCGCCACCAGGAACCGGTACGAGCGCAGCAGTTTGGGCCTCCAGCCGGATACCAGCCCATTCTGCTTCCCGGCGAATCGATTTCGAAATACCGCGGTCTGGCGCAAGCGCCCGGGATTCAGGAACGCCATCCGCGGGAAACGCGCGGCGAAGCCTCTGCCGCTCCAGCCGCGGCGTCGACCTATTCGCCTTACTCTGAGCCAAAGGCTGCTGCCGCCCCGTCGTTCCCCGACGACGAACCGATCTTCGCCAGTTCCGCCGCGACGGCTCCGGAGATCGAAACGTCCAATGAGCGGCTCACCGGCTCGAGCAAAGAAAAACAAGACCGGGAAGAGACGCCCAGCGGTTCAGGCAAAGAAGAAGATCGCGGCAACACGGCCACGGCTCGGGCTGCGTCGACTTCTGTGGATCGGAACCGTGAGTTCCACCGGCATGATGCGGAACAGCGTGATGCGGAACCGGAACAGGGATCCGAGAGGGGCGGCGAAGCTATGCCGCCGATTGCAGCTCCGGCTATCGAAGAGGAATTTGTCGAAGACGAAGAAGAAATGGTTGCCGCGCCCGAGAAATCGATCCAGCCCGCACGCCAGCCGGAAGCGCCGCTGTTCGCCGCTCCGGGCACGCTGGAGGAAGAAACCATCGACGAAGAAGAGGCGGATACTGCCCGTTACGTGGAATCGTCCGACGAAGCCTACGACGAGTTCGAAGAAGAGACGCGCGCCGCCGGTCAACTGGCGGAGGTCCGCGCAACGGTAGATGAAATTCACATGACTTCTCTGGCCGACGCTGGCATTGCGCCGTCCGCGGAGGACAGCGCCTCCGAAGAAGACTCGGAGGACTTGCAATTGGAAGAAGCGCAAGCCCAGGCTGAAGCCCTGCTGGCAGCCGAAGCCGGTGGCGCGGGAGTGGACGCGCGCGCTGAAGTTCGCGCCCCAGCCGGAACTGCGGGCTACACGCAGCGCTCGCCGCGTCCGCGCCCCGGTTACGACCGGCAGCGTGGAGGCCAACGCCGCGGCGGCGGCCGCCGTTTCCCACGCCGCCAAACATCGCAGGAAGTTCCCAAGATCAGCGACTTGCTGAAAGAAGGACAGGAAATCCTGGTTCAGATCGCGAAAGAACCGATCGCCAAGAAAGGCGCGCGCATCACCAGCCATATCGCTCTGCCGGGAAGATTCTTGGTCTACATGCCGACCGTGAATCACACCGGCGTTTCGCGCAAGATCGCCTCCGACGAAGAGCGTCAGCGGCTGAAGCGCATCGTGATGAGCGAGCGCGAGAACAGCCATGGCGGATTCATCGTCCGCACTGCGGCAATGAACGCAAGCGAGGACGAACTTCGCGCCGATATTCGCTTCCTGAAAGGCTTGTGGAACGACATCAAGACCCGCGCCGAAGCCTCCAAGCCGCCTGCATTGATCTATCACGATCTCAACGTGGTCGAGCGTGTGCTGCGCGATCAGGTTACGTCAGATTTTTCCGTGATTTGGGTCGATACCGAACCGGAGTACGAGCGCATTCTCCGTTTCTTCAACCGCTTTCAGCCCGGCCTCGTAAAGCGCGTGAAGCTCTTTACCAAAGAGACTCCGCTGTTCGAGCAATTCGGTTTAAAAGAAGAGATGGACAAGGCGCTCAAGTCGAAAGTCTGGCTGAAGAGCGGCGGCTACATCGTGATCAACCAGACCGAGGCCCTGGTCGCCATTGACATCAACACCGGCAAGTACGTCGGCAAGACTTCGCGCCTTGAGGACACCATCGTAAAGACCAATGTCGATGCGATCAAAGAAATCGTGCGGCAGATTCGCCTGCGCGATCTGGGCGGCATCATCATCATCGACTTCATAGACATGGATGAGCGCCGCAATCGCCAGCGCGTGATGCAGGCTTTGGAAGAAGAGCTTAGGCACGATCGCGCCCCGTCGAAAGTTCTCCAGTTCAACGATTTCGGTCTGGTCGCGATTACTCGCAAACGCGTGAAGCAATCGCTCGAGCGAACCATCGGCGCGCCTTGTCCTTATTGCCAGTCGACAGGCTACGTAAAATCGCTTACGACCGTGGCCAACGAGATTTATGTCGAGATGCGCAAGATGGCGAAACATCTGGAACAGGAAGACGTAATGTTGCGTGTCCATCCGGATGTCGCGAAAGAATTAAAAGGCAACAACGGCCGCCTGCTGAACGAAATGGAAGAGCTCACCAAGCGCACCATCATCGTGAAGAGCGACCCGGCGCTGCATCAGGAGCAGTTCGACATTAACTAGCGGTCGGCTGGTTGCCAGCTTCGAAACGGGAGGGGCTTAAAATTGCCCGTCCCTTTTTATATTCGGGTACAGACCTCGCACGAAATCATTTTTTGTTGCCATATTAAATGGTAATCATGATGGTAACATTGATACCATGACTGCTACCGTGACAATCGACCAAGCCGGACGGCTTGTTCTGCCCAAGCCGATGCGCGAAGAACTGCAACTGTCCGCAGGAGATTCCCTGGAGCTGGAGATCTCGGAGAACGCAATCGTTCTGAGGCCTGTTCGTGGAGCCGCGACCATGCGAAAAAAACAAGGCGTATGGGTGATGAGCGCCGGCAAGCCCCTTTCGGCGGAGGTCGTCAGCGAAACCATCCGCAAGATTCGCAATGAGCGCGGAAGAGTCGATATCGACGATCCTCGTGTCAATGATCTCAGTAACAATAATCTCCGCCGGCCTCGTCGGCGGACCGGGCAAAGCAAGTGAAATGGTTCTTCGATACTTCGGTGTTAATTGCCGCCTTCGTCGAAGATCTCGACAGCCACGAGCGCTGCCTGGCCGCGTACGCTCCCGCCAATAAGCGCGTCGCCTGCTGCGCAGCCCACAGCCTCGCCGAAGTCTACGCCGGAGTGACGCGCTTGCCGGGCGCTTTTCGAGCGAGCCGTGAGCAGGCGATGCTCTTTCTCTCGGATATGGAGGAGCATCTCACCATCGTATCTTTGGACGCCACCGAGTACTCCGCTACCATCCGGCAAGCCGCGGCGAACGGGATACTGGGAGCCACCATCTACGACGCGCTTCTGGCCGCATGTGCAATCAAAGCCAAAGCCGAGACCATCTATACCGACAACGAGAGGCACTTCCAGATGTGCGGCCCCGACGTTGCCAGACGAGTCAGAAGACCTTAGCTGCAAAATCCAGCGGCTATTGTGGAGGGTCAGCGCTATGAGGCTGAGGATGGCGATTGCGAACCGCGAACCGCGAATTGAGAACTGAGAACTGAGAACTGCCCTAGCTCCCCGCCTGCGCCAGCGCCTTCACGGCCAGTTCCGATCTCCCTCGCAACTTCTGCGCGGTCTCTCGAATCGCCTCGGCCGATGCGCCTGCCTCGCCGCTTTCCGCCATCTTCGCTACGCTCTCCGCATCCTCGACGGTCGTACCGGCGATGTCGAGCAAAACTACGAGCGCATCCGCATGCAACTTCCATAGAGAGGACATAGTCTCGCTGCGCTTGAGTTCCTCAAGTTCAGTATTGATGCGAGCCACGCACGAAACCAGACGAATCAACGCGCGGGCGACCTCGGCGCGAAGGCTTTTTTCCTCCAGGAATCCGGCATTGTAGGCCTCGGCCTCGGGGGCGGTCAAAGTGAGGTTGAAAAATCGCATCGGCACTACCTGCCGATACTTCGGATCGGCCACCCGGACAAAAACGCGTATCGATTCCTCCACCCGGCGAAGTTTACCTTCTTCAATCGAGATTTGTTGAGCGGTAATCGCCGGCGGCTGGAAGGCCTGCGCGGGAGCGGCCACGGCAGCGGCAGCGGCAGCGCGCGCCGTTCTTGCGGCCGCGCCGGCGCCGGAGGATTTTATTGCGCTGCCCACACTGGGCGCGAGCAGCGACTTTCGAATCGGCGGCCGGCGATCCAATTCTTTCTTTAAGCGCGAAACCCGGCCGAATTTTTCCAGAGCGCTGCCGTAATCGGCTTGCAGCATTTCCTTCTGCTCGATCGCCGCCACGTGCTCGACCGTCACTTCCACGCCATCGACCGTACTGAGAATGCTGCCGCCCATCTCGTCAAGAGCCTGGGCAAATTGTTTGATCTCGCCGAGAGCCTTGGCAAACAGTTGGTCGAAACGCGCGCCAAACGCCGCATTGTGCGCGGCGACGGTCGCCAGCACTCCAGGATGGTAGAACGAGGCATCCAGCCAGCGCTTCAACTCGCGCACCCGCGACACGATGCCGGAGTCCATCAGCGCATTAAAATCGCGATAACGGGAAATCTCTTCGCGCAGCGGATCGAAGTTTCTGAGAAGTTGCACGTGCTCTTCCGGCAGCGAAGGAACATCTGTATCCGCAAGAATTTCGATCAGTGCAATTTCGAAGGGAGAAAGCGGAAGCGCTCCATCGAACCCGTAGCCGTGCTGTTGCCATTGGCCGGGAACGCGAGGATGACGATAAAGAAAAGTCGAAATCAAGTCGGTCTTGTCGCGATTGATTTCGTTGGCTTCGCGCCGCCGTACGAAATAGCGCAGCAACGCCTCCGCGACCTCGGAATCCGTGTCGGGGGTTAGCGCCTGCCGCAGCATCGCGGGCGTGATCGCCATATCGAGCACATGCAGCCAGCGGTACATTCGCGAAAGAGTATCGGGAAGATCTTTTTCCGAATGGCGCAGAGACAGTTCATCGAGCCCGCTCGGAATCGGCACATCGCCGCCGAGCGACTCCTGCATCAGCTTCTGATAAAAACCCTGGACCGTCGCCAGGATCGACAGTTCAAACTTTAAGTCCTCGGCCAAGAAACGCTCCCGCAAGCGAGATTCTCCCCGCCGGATTAGGGAATTCTGTTACTACGGTCTCTAGTTAAGACGAGAGTCATCTGCTTGGCAAGTTACCACCGGAGCGGCACTCACGTAGCGATTCTCGAGCGCGCCGCGGAAGTGCATGAACTTTCGCGTAGCAAGGGGTTGGAGTCGCGGGAATCTGATTAAGAGATGCTGGTAAAGGCATGAGTTTTTACTTGTGCCACAGGCTGCTGAAAAACCCCCGCATCGAGCATGATCGGGAAGGGCACGAGTTCCACTCGTGCCGTAGGTCGCCCGAAATTTAACGGCTTTAGCCGCTGTGGCGACTCGAAGCTTCTTCAAACGAGTTTGTCAGCAATCTGGGGCACGAGTTTTTACTCGTGCTATTAGCCGATGGGAAATGGGAAGCGCTTTAGCGCCTGAGGGAGGCTTTTCTTGAATTGGGAGAACGCCTTTGGGCTAAAAGACCACTGTCTTATTCCCATAAAGCAAGATCCGGTTTTCGACGTGCGCGCGGACCGCGCGTGAGAGCACGACTTTCTCGAGATCGCGCCCTTTTCGTATGAGGTCATCGACATTGTCGCGGTGGGAGACGCGAACAACATCCTGCTCGATGATGGGACCGTCATCGAGGACTTCGGTGACGTAGTGGCTGGTTGCGCCGATCAGCTTTACGCCGCGCTCGAATGCCTGGTGGTACGGCTTTGCGCCGATGAAGGCGGGCAAAAAAGAATGGTGAATGTTGATGATGCGCTGCGGATAGCGGTTGACGAAATCGTTGGAGAGAATCTGCATGTAGCGGGCGAGGACCATGAAGTCGGCTTTGTGATCTGCAATCAGCAAATGAATTTGTTCTTCGGCGTGACGCTTGTTGTCCTTGGTGATTGAGATGACAGCGTAAGGGATTTTGTAGAAGTCGGCGATGGGCTGATTGTCAGGGTGATTGGAAATGATCAGCGGGATGTCGCAGGAGAGTTCGCCGCTTCGATGACGGTAGAGGAGATCGACGAGGCAGTGGTCGTACTTCGAGACCAGAATGATCATGCGCGGTCGATGCGATGACTGCGCCAGCCGCCACTTCATCTGAAACTTATCCGCGATAGGAGAGAAATGCCTGCTGAAGTCGGCAAGGTTTTTACCAGCCAGGTCGATATCGAAGTCTTTGGGATCGAACTCGACGCGCATCAGGAAGAGTCCGGATTCCTCGTCTGCGTGTTCGTCGGCATGCAGGATGTTGCCGCCATGGCGGTAGACGAAGTCGGCGATGGTGGCGACTTCGCCTTTAGCGTCGGGGCAGGAGACGAGGAGGATGGCGGAATTCTTCATGTGTAGTTAGGATTTCTGGGTGCAATTCTAATCGAGAATATGGGTGGATTTCTAAGGACACGAACATGAACGAATATTCCAAAGCCCCGATCGGATTCTTTGATCAGCGGGTCCTTGCCTCATATCGCGACGAACCCGATAAGTGGATTGTCGAAACAGACTTTTTCGAAGGTCATCTCAGCATAACCGATGCGTATTATCGGCAATTAGAACAGGAGGACAGCCAGCGGTATTTGGATATTCGATTTGGATATAGAGCACTCAAAAGCGGTGACCTTGCAATCGTGGTCTGGCTTCCTGACTTGGTAAAGAAGTCATCGACCCATCTGGCGCTTTGGCGTGGTTTTTTGTTGCAGAATCCGGAATGGCTCCAAGAAGATGAACGATTTCAGTTGTGGTGCAGGCGTTACCTCGATGGAGATTGGGACGTTGAGAACGGTCCTCGTTCGCAGTTGGGAGAGGTCATCGAAACGATCCGAGGACTTACGGCAATTTGTTTTGGTACGCCGCTTTTTAGCAATGTACTACCAGAGACTTTGCAATTTCCCAGTGCCCAAAATACACACAGGTATCAGGATGCCCATGGTGAGCTTTACAAATGCCTAATTGATGGTATCGATAGAGTCTGCTTAGAGGCTCTAGCGCAGCGTGTCTCTGTCAGTTTTGCCATTGGTTCTAGCAGAACAGTCGATGTATTAAAAAGGCTACTGCCGGCTCTTAATGACGCGTCTTCGGCTTTTGCCCGAGCGTATTCACTCGTTAGTGAACAACGGCGTCAAGCAACCCATAAAGTTCGGGAGGCTGCACACCCTTTTCAGGCATTTGAGCAATTCACAGCAGATCTTAGGCTTTGCATTGATGGGGTAAATCAGTTACGAAGTGCCCTAGCAGGCTGCTGAAAAACTCATTTCGGCTACCTAAAGCGAACCTCGGGCGCTGAAGCGCGGCTAGTTTTAAAGGACTTAACGGCACGACTGAACGTCGTGCCCTTCCCGAAACCAGCCCGACCGAAGTTTTTCAGCAGCCTGCTAGAAGGAGTTTGTGGAATGGATGCAGAAAAGAGCAACGATCGGTGGCGAAAGGTTCTACAACTACCAAAGCTAGTCCAGCCATCCGAGGGGCAATACTCGATTTCTCAGTTGTCGGGAATGACAGTTCTTGAGGCTCGCCACATGGTTGGAAAAACAATCTCCAACGTGGAGTTCGGGTTTCGCGAGAATATGAAAAATGTTCACCAGAGTGAGTTAATTATCATTCACTTTACTGACGGCTCAATCCTGAGTGTAGCGACCGGTTCAAACGCGGAGAATCTCAGCAATAAACATTCCGAACTGGCGGCGGAGGACTTCCACGTTGATTTCATTTTGCAATGGGTGCCACCGTTGTCAGAATGACCGCAGAGGGTTCGACTTCGCAGGCCAGTTCCGGCGTGTCAAAGAAAACTTAGGGACGCTTCAACTCCTTCAAAATCTCTCTTGCGGCATTCGCGCCCGACCCTCCGGTCAAGCCCGCACCGGGATGCGTGCCGCTGCCGCACAAATAAAGATTCTCGATCGGCGTTTTGTAACGCGCCCAATCGAGCAGCGGGCGCATGGTGAAGAACTGATCGAGCGCCAGGTCGCCGTGGAAAATCTGCCCGCCCGTGAGCCCGTAATTCTCTTCCAGATCGAGCGGCGTGATGATCTGGTGCGTCAGAATTTTTTCCGGCAAGTCGGGCGCGTACTGCGCCAGCGTCTGCACCACCGTCTGCCCGAGCGCTTTGCGCTGGCTCTCCCAGTCGCCTTTCAGCTTGTACGGCGCATATTGCATGTAGATCGACATCACGTGCTTACCGTCGGGCGCAAGCGTCGGGTCGGTCAGCGTTGGAATCGCCACCTCCAGATAAGGGGCGCGCGAGAAGCTGCCGTACTTCGATTCATCGAAGGCGCGCTCGAGATAGTCGATCTCCGGGCCAATATGAATGCGGCCTTTAAGGGCGTTGGAGTCCCCGTTTTTCAACGCGGTGAAAGTCGGCAACGCAGAAAGAGCCAAGTTGACTTTCGCGACCGTGCCGTTACCGCGATAATGTTGCAGCTTTTGCACGAAATCGGGCGAGAGATGCGTGGGGTCGGTGAGCTTGAGCAGCGTGCGCTTGGGATCGGCGTTAGAGATGACGGCCTTGGCGCTGATTTCTTCTCCGGTGCCGAGAAGAACGCCGGTTGCCGCGCCGTTTTTCACGCGAATCTCGATGACCTCCGCGCCGGTGCGAATTTCAACACCGGCAGCTTTCGCGGCGGAAGCCATACCTTGAGTGAGCGAGCCCATCCCCCCAGCAGCGAAGAATGCAGAGCCGGCGGGATGAGAATCACCAGCGGCGCGGATTAGCAGTTGCAGAGCGCTTCCTGCCGACCACGGCCCGAGGAAGGTTCCGAAGATTCCGCGAGCTGCGATGACAGCGCGCAATAATTCAGTTTCAAAATATTCCGCCACCAGATCGGCGACGGCCATCGGGCCCCAGCGCAGCACGCGGTACATATCGCGCTTGCCCATGTTGCGGAGGGCGCGGCCAGTTTTCAACATGCTCCACAGATCGCCGCTGCTGGGGTGATCGATATCGGGCGGTGTGGTGGCGAGCGCTTCCGCGATTACTTTGCTGATCTTGCTGAGGGACTTTTCGAACTCGGGATATTTGGCCGCGTCTTTTTGCGAGAAGGCTGAGATTGCCTGGGCAGACTTGTCGGCATCCAGATACAGCGAAAGCGCGCGACCTTCGGGCGAGAGCGCGGTGATGCAAGTCTCCGGTGTGATGAAGCGCAGGCCATGTTTTTCCAGTTGCATGTCGCGGACGATATCCGGACGCACAGGACCAGCGGTGTGGGCGAGTGTGGAGCAGCGGAAGCCGGGATGAAATTCATCGGTGATGGCCGCGCCGCCGACCTGGGCGCGGCGCTCGAGGATTAGAGGCTTGAATCCCGCCTTTGCTAGGTAGAACGCGGTGACCAGGCCGTTGTGGCCGCCGCCGATGATGAGCACGTCGCGGGATTTGTTCATAGAGGAAGCGCCTTGAGTGTACGGCGAAAACGCCTTGGGGCATAGGAGTGCAAGGCAGAGGCAGCAGGTCCTTCGACTGCGGTTGTTCTTCGCGCTTGAGGCGCGAAGAACAGTCCTCGCTCAGGATGACAAGCAGGAGAGCGTGAGGTGAAAGGCATGTTAAGCGGCGCCTCCCAGATCTTTCAACATTTCTAATGCGGCCAAACGGCCCGGAGCGCCCATGATTCCGCCGCCGGGATGCGTGGCCGAGCCGCACATATATAAATTCTGAATCGGCGTGCGAAAGCGCGCGTAACCCGGCGCGGGACGCAGGAAGAAAAGTTGCTCGAGCGAAAGTTCGCCCTGGAAGATATTGCCTTCGCTCAACCCCCACTCGCGTTCGAGATCGAGCGGAGTGATGACCTGCCGATGAAGAATGATGTCTTTGATATTGGGCGCGTACTCGGCAATGGTTTTGACGACTGTGTCGCCAAAGGCTTCTTTCTGGTCGTCCCAGTTGAGACCCGGACGCAGTTTGTATGGCGCGTACTGCACGAAGCAGGAGAGCACGTGTTTGCCCGGCGGCGCGACTGAGGGATCTGTGAGGGACGGGATGACCATGTCGATATAAGGCTTGCGCGAAAAATTTCCGTACTTGGCATCGTCGTAGGCGCGCTCCATATATTCGACGGACGGCGAAATTGAAATTGCGCCACGCAGGTGCGGGCCGACGCCGGGCATGCACTTGAAATTCGGCAGGGCGTCGAGCGCCATATTTACCTTGCCCGAAGACCCGCGATACTTGAAGCGATTAATGTCTTCGAGAAAGTCGGCGGGAAGATGCTCGGCTTCGATGAACTTATTGAACGTTAGTCGCGGATCGACGCTCGAAGAAATTGTTTCCGCGTAAATTTCGTCGCCATTGGCGAGGACGACCCCTTTGGCTTTGCCGTCTTTGACGATGATTTTCGCGATGGCGGCGAGCGTGCGAATTTCTACTCCGGCTTCGCGGGCGGCGTCGGCGATGGCATTGGAGATTGCGCCGGTGCCGCCGCGGGCGAAGCCCCAGGCGCGGAATGCGCCGTCGATCTCTCCCATGTAGTGATGGAGCAGAACGTAGGCGGTGCCGGGTGAACGCACGCCGAGGAATGTGCCGATGATCCCCGAGGCCGACATCGTTGCTTTGAGGACGTCGGTCTCGAACCATTGATCGAGAAAATCGATGGCGCTCATGGTCATGAGCTGGACCTGGTTGTATTTGTCGTTGCTCGACATGCCCTGGAAACGCTTGCCGATGAAAAGCAGTTTCATCAGCTCGCGCGGGTTGAGCGTGTTGGGGTCGGGCGGGACCATGCTGAGAATCGGCTTCACGAAGCGGCACATGGCTTGCATGGCTTTGCCGAATTCGTCGTAGGCTTCGGCGTCAACACGGGAGTGGCGGGCGATTTCGCGGTGCGTTTTGCCATGGTCGTTGACACGCCAGAGGTAATCGCCGTTGGGCATGGGCGTGAAGGTGCCGTCGAGCGGGAGGATTTCGAGGCCGTGGCGCGGCAGATCGAGGTCGCGGATGATCTCCGGCCGCAGCAGCGAGACTACGTAGGAGCAGACGGAGAATTTGAAGCCGGGAAAGACTTCTTCGGTGCAGGCCGCGCCCCCGAGGATGTGACGGCGCTCGAGGACGAGAACTTTCTTTCCGGCGCGCGCCAGGTAGGCGGCGTTGACCAGACCGTTGTGGCCTCCGCCGATCACGATTACGTCGTATGAATTAGCCATAAAGTCTTAGCTATTAGCCTTTAGCGAGTGGATTGCTGGTTGAGAATTCAGACGAGGAATATTAGCGCAGTTTGGGGGCGCGCTTATTAGAGGCCGCTGGGAAGAACGCCCCAGTTGCGGAGGGCATTCGATAGGATTGGGATGAGTGTGCGCATGGCTGAAGTCGAATCGTCATTCTATCGGGAATGCATGGATTTGTCTGTAGGAGTGTGGATTAGGTCTCAGTTTCGGCGTAATCCACAGAAGGATGTGTGACATGCGTCACAGCAGTTCTTCTCTAAATTGCTGCATGGTTCTAGCTTGCTGTGATGGTTGCCGGAGGCCGAAGTGCTTATTTGAGGTAGTCCGAATTTCCCGACTGCTACCCAGGCCGGCGGATAAAACCCCCGCGACACAACTTCGAGGAAGAGAGAACCCTAAACTATGCCTCAAGATGCCGGAATCGAGAGAAACGTTCACCTAATGCTTTTTAAGTGCGGCAAGTGTTACCGCCCCATTCCTATTGCTCAACATGAAGAGCGGGCATGTTCTGTTAAGGACCGGGCGGAGTGTTTAAGGATATCGGTTCGTTGTAGCGAGTGTGATTGGCATGGGGAATTTTTGCCCTTAGCTGCGGATTACTCTTGCGATGTGGTATGGCAATTGTCGGCTCGCCAGCAAGCAGCTTAAGAGCGAAATATAGATTCAGAAGTCGTGGGAACGAGCGGATCGCTGCGTGTCGCTCTTCCACCCTCATCCATGGAACGTGGCGTCATCCCGAAGCCCCGCGTTTTCTCCAGCGGGGCGAGGGATCTCGCGCGTACGGCCAATCGCGGTCATCCGTCACAGACCTGCGCTCGCCGGTGTGCTAGAAGAAAACGATGCGACCCGCCAAACAGTTTTATGTCTATATCATGACGAATCGGCAGCGTTCTCATGTTTTGTATACCGGCATCACGGGGAACTTGACGCGGCGCATCTGGGAGCACAAAAACAAAGTCGTTTCTGGATTCACTAGCCGGTACAATCTGACACGTTTGGTTTACTACGAGTGCTTTTTCTATCCGGATGCCGCGATCAATCGTGAAAAAGAGATCAAGGGCTGGCGACGGAGCAAGAAGATCAAGCTGATCGAGTCGATGAATCCGCATTGGTACGACTTGGCGGAGCGATGGGGTGATGTCTACAAGCCAGAGCACGGTGGAGATTCGCGCGAGATCCCTCGCCCCGCTGGAGAGAACGCGGGGCTTCGGGATGACGCCTTTGATGAGGGCTCTGACGTATAATTTGCCTTCGAGTCAAATCTAGTCGAGGCCATTCCTTTGCCCATAGGAACCGCGTTTCACGAGAGAACTTTTCCGCTTTGCCACAGCTTGAACTACCGCGAGTGGTCCGGTTACTACACCGTCAGCGTGTACGAGGTGCATCACGAGCACGAGTACAACGCCATCCGCAACGCGGCGGCACTGATCGACATTTCGCCGCTCTACAAGTATTTGGTCACGGGCAAAGACGCGACGCGGCTGGTGAACCGCGTGATCACGCGCGACATTAATAAGGTGAAAGTGGGGCAGGTGATTTATTGCTGCTGGTGCGATGAAGAGGGCAAGGTCATCGACGACGGAACGATTTCGCGGCTGGAAGAAAATGTTTATCGCTGGACGGCCGCCGACCCCAGCCTGCGCTGGTTCCGGCAGAACGGCCTGAACATGGATGTGCAGGTCGAGGATATTTCCGAGAGAGTCGCGGCGCTTGCTTTGCAGGGACCGACTTCGGCGAAGTTGTTGAAGTCGGTCGCTGAAGCTGACATCGCAAACCTAAAATACTTTCGCGTCACGCACGGCAAGATCGCTGGCGTTTCCGTCGACATTTCGCGGACAGGATATACCGGCGATCTGGGGTACGAGATTTGGGTTCCGTGGAACGAAGCCGCGAAAGTCTGGGACGCGCTATGGGAAAAGGGCAAGCAGTTTGATCTGCACGCGGCTGGAATGTTGGCGTTGGATGTGGCGCGGGTAGAAGCCGGGTTGCTGCTGATCGAAGTGGATTACTCGAGCTCGAAGAAGGCGTTGATTCCATCACAGAAATATTCGCCATTTGAGTTGGGGTTCGCCAAGATGGTGCATCTGGAAAAGGAGAATTTCATCGGCAAACATGCTTTAGCTCGCGACGCGAAGAACGGAGTAGCGCGGCAGCTCGTCGGCGTCGAAGTTGACTGGACCGATGTGGAAGCGCTCTACGAACGTTACGGTCTGACGCCGGCAGCGCCCAGCCAGGCTTCGCGCGTAGCGGTCCCCTTGTACTCCGGAGACAAACACATCGGGAAAGCGACGACCACCAGTTGGTCGCCGATCCTGAAGAAGATGATTGCGCTGGCCAGCGTGGAAACAGAATATGCGAAACTCGGCACGCAGTTGCAGATGGAAATTACAATCGAGGCGATCCGGCTTAAGACGAACGTTAAGGTGACGGCGCTTCCGTTCTTCAATCCGGCGAGGAAGACAGCCACGCCTGTGTAGCTAGGATCAGCCGCCTTGCGCCCGGCGGGCAGCCGAGGGCGGCTGTCCCCGCGCCTTCTGGTTTGCAGTATCGATTGCATCACCTCGGAATATACTCATCCAGCAGCGGCACGACCGCCGAAGTAAAAGGATAAATCCGCCGCTGCGCCTGCTCCGCCGTTTCTCCCGGATACAGCGGAGTGACCAGCCGCACCAGCGACCCGTCGCTGCGATTCATGCGAATCGCGTCTTTCACCAGATAATATTTGGCCCAGTATTCGCTGGCCACGCCCCGGTCGTGCGCCCAGAACCAATACAGCACTAAACGGCGGTCGTCCCCCTTGGCGATCACATAGCGATTCGCCGGAAAAGGCGCGTGCCCCGGCACCGAAAGACTGACGCGCACATTCTCTTCGGGGTTCCATCCCGCGCCCGGAAGGCAGTGCTGCGGAGAATGAATGGTATCGCCGGTGCGCTGGCTGGGAAAATAAGCGATGAACAGATCGACGGCCGGCAATTTTCCGGCGGGATCTTGATAGACGCGTTCCATGAAATCCCCAGGGCCGAGAACTTCAAGAGTTTTCTTGTCCTGCACAATTTCATTACTTGACCAATTCGCCAGTCGTTCGGGAAAAGAGGAAAGCGGCACACGGGCTGCAAACACCTCATTGCGGCCGCGGGCTTGCAAAAGAATGGCCGTAAGGCCAATCAATGCGGCGGCGAAAATAAAACGTAATATGCCGAACCGCTTCATGGCGCAGCGTCCTCCTTGTGCCAGAAAACCTGCAAGATACGGTGCAAGAGGTAAATCATCGCCAGCGACACCATGAAAATGAGCCATCCGGAAAATTCATGAAAAAAGCCTTGCGCCTTATCCGGATCCCAGTACTGGACGAGCAGTCCCGTGCCCACAATGCGAAAGCTGTTGGCGGCGACCGCGATGGGAATGGCCGCGACCGCCAGCAGAACGCGTACGGCCGCTTTCCGTTCCATCAGATAGCCATAGATCACGGCCAGAGTCATCAGCGACATCAGCGACCGGATGCCGCTGCAAGCTTCAGCTACCTCGAGAGCCATGGCGGGAAGAACGATTACATTTCCTTCCCGCAATACCGGTACGCCCGTCCAGGGCAATATCGTGCTGGCGACCCTGGAGGCCAACAATTGCAGCGGGAACGTTACGAGGTTAAATACGATTGCCGGGATCGGGATCATCAACCACAAAAAAGCCCAGGGGAATAAAACGGCACGAAAAAAATTCCATCCAAGAAAAAGAACGATGAGCGCCCCTAGAACGATCAACAACGACAGGCGCGAAAGAAAAAGTTCAGCCCCCATCTGTCCCAAAATCAGCAGCCCCAGCCCGAAGACCAAAAACAGCAGGCCCCACCACGAGGGCTTTGACCGCAAACTGGCGAGCTTTGACCGCTCCTGCCAGATTACGAATGCAGAAAACAACGGGACGAAGAAGCCGTGGGAGAAATTGGGGTCGCTCCACCATTGCCCAACCAGGCGCCCCAGCGTTGGCAGGTAGAGCCAAAGAAAAAGGCCGGCAAGAACAACGATCTGCCACAACGGGAGCGATGACAGAAGAGACGGCGCGCGCATTGCCGCGGCAGACCGCTCCGATGGCAGAACTTCGCTCATGGCAAGAGACTGTACCATCGCTGGATAATCTCAGAATAGGCTAACCCGTTTAAGTGAGCAATCAAAAGACAACCGCGGAGTAACTAGGGCGGAATGAGATCGCTGGCAGTCTGCCCATCACCAGACGATTGTCATCCTGAGGCAAAGCCGTTTTTCCGGCGTAGCGAAGGATCTCGGCCGACTCGGCATTCGCGGGAGATCCCTCTCGAGGCTGAAGAACGCCGCGCTTCGGGGGATGACCCATAATCATTGGATAAAATTCAAACTGCACCACTACCCGATGCTAATGCTACTTTCCCTTTTGTCGAGAAACGGGTAGGCTAGGTGAAGATGTGCCGGTTTCCCCTTTCTGGACGGGGGGTTGGCGTATAGTTTTCAAAAATGCAGTAAACCGTGAGGGGTCTTCCCCGGCCAGGAAATTGGTAGGGTACTCCCCGTGCTTGTAGTGGAAAGAGCCCATCCACAACTTACGGTCTGGATTTCTCCCGCATGAATCAGTCGGTCCGAGGGATCAGAATGTGCGCTAAGGCATAAGAACTAAAGAGAAACCGAGGTGCTTTATCCGCTGGCGGCGTTTCGCCTAGAGGATGAAGGTGGAGTGGTCTTGCGCTCTCCGCGTCTTTTAATCGGCGGCGTGAGAGAATGCGGCCGATTGCGGGTTTGTAGGACGAAATGACGGGATGCCCGGCGCGACCGTGCGCCTCCCCGGCTCTAACAGGAGAATGCATGAGGATAGTGCTGAAGCTGGCTTGTCTGGCGGTGATGGGATTCGCGACGATTGCCGTTTGGGCACAAAGCGACGCTCCCGCGAATCCGCCAACCGCCAAGCCAGAGAAAATTGCGCCGCCGCCGCAATCCGCCGAGCAGACCTTGCCGCCTGACTATGTGATCGGCGCCGATGACACGCTGCACGTGACGGTTTGGAAGGAACCGGACATGAGCGCTACGCTGCCGGTGCGATCCGATGGCAAGATTTCTCTGCCTCTGCTCGATGACATTCAGGCGGCCGGCCTGACGCCGCTGCAACTTAAAGACTCGATCACGACTAAACTGAAAAAATACATCGAGGATCCGCGCGTCACGGTGGTGGTGACCGCCATGAATAGCCGCCGGATTTTCGTTACCGGCGAGGTAACCCATACCGGAGCGATGGCGTTGCTGCCTAATATGACTGTGCTGCAAGCGCTGGCCGGTTCCGGCTTTACGCAGTTTGCCAACTTGAAGGGTATTTATTTGTTGCGCAACCAAAACGGCCAGCAAGTGAAGCTGCCATTCAATTACAAAGATGTGGTGAAGGGGCGTCATCCGGAGGAAAACATCCTGCTGAAGCCGGGCGATACCATTGTTGTGCCGTGAAATGTAGTGTCGTGAAAACATAGTCCGTGAGACAGTCAATGATCCAACGCGTCAACATTGGCATCCTCGTTGTGTTGCTCGTGGCGCTCGGCGCCGCGTGGGGCCAGGATAGCTCCGCCCAGCAACCGGCAGATACGCCACAGGAGGCGACTCCGCAGCAGCCCGTCCCCGCATTCGGCACGGACAACCCTGCGCCGATCAACAGCGAGAACCCTCCTATCTCGGGTCTGGACCTGCCCAACCTGGAGCCGCATGCCGCCCCGTTAAGCTATTTGCAACTGGGCGCGCACGGAAGCGAATCTTTCGATTCGAATATTGAAAATGCGCTGGGCGGGTCAGGCTTTAATACGATTACCCGTGCGCTCGGAAGCCTGGAACTGCAACGCTTGTGGAGTCATTACGATCTCTCGCTCGACTACCTTGGAGGCATCGGTTATTACAGCGCGCCGGATCTGGGCCTGAAGCAGATTGAAGAATTTGGCCTCGATCAGAAAATAACCTGGAAGCGCGGCGAGGTGCATCTGCGCGACGCTTTTAGTTACCAGCCCGAAGGTACTTTCGGCAGCGCTTATGGGGCTGTGGGCGCCACGGGCGCGGGCTTGAGCGGGCTTACGGGTTTGTTTGGCGGAACGGCCCTCGGCGCGCTGGGCGAAGTTCCACGCATCATGAATGTGAGCGTGGTGGATGCGGTGGAAAATCTGACGCCCAAGTCCTCGATCACGGCGATCGGCGCCTACGGGATCGTACATTTCCTGGGACGCGATCCGGAGACGAACACTGCCTTCATTGGAAGCGACCAAACCACCGCCGAGGTGGGCTACGACCGCATATTTGGCCCGCACGATCAAGGCGCCATTATTTATGTTTACGAGGGATTCGATTTCTCCGTCGGCATCAACTTTCACAGCAATATAATTCAGTTGATGTGGGGCCACCGGATTTCCGGGCGCATGGATTTTCTGATTTCGGCGGGCCCGCAATTCACGCAAATCGACAATATCCCAACGCCGGTCACGGGAACTCTTACCCAGGCGGATACCATCCCGCCTTGTACCATTTCCGCAAGTTTTCAGTTGGAATGTCCCACCAATGATTTTCGTATCGGCGCCGCAGGCCGGGCTTCGTTACGCTACCGTTTTCCGAAAACCAGCCTGGATCTCTCGTATCTCCATTACCTGACCAGCGGCTCGGGTTTCTTTGCCGGCGCGGAAAGCGATATCGCGCGAGTTTCGGTCACCCGCCCACTGAGTCGCGTTTGGAGCATGTATTCCGATATCGGCTACTCGCGCAACAGTCGCGAGTTGCCGGTCAACTGCGCCGCTGGGTCGACCAATTGCCCCGGTTTAGCCGGTAATATCTATCAGTACGATTTTGCGGGCATAGGCGTTCACCGGATGTTGGGGCGCAACTTTCATGCTTTCGCCAGTTATCAGTTCAATTATTTGAGTTTGGACGATTCCTATTGTCAGGCGACGGTGGCGAATCTCGCCGGCCCTTGCAACCGAATCTCGCAACGACACGTCGGTACGATTGGATTGGATTGGACTCCGCGCCCAGTCCGGATCGATTAAATTTAAGTGCCAGCCCTTGGGCTTGGCGGGACGGGCAGTGAGAAGATGGAAAATCGCGAACTAACGATGGACGATTATCTGGCGATGCTTCGCCGCCGGATGAAGGTTATTCTGATTCCGGCGCTGCTTGCTCCGCTGGCTGGATTTCTGGTCTCTTTCGCTTTTTCCGCCAAGTACACCTCACAGGCGCTGGTGCTCGTGGAAGCTCCAAAGATTCCCGATGCCGTCGTGCAGCAAGTTTTCACCGAAGATCTCACCCAGCACATCGCCACAATTCAGCAGCGCGTGCTCAGCGCCAGCCGGTTGCGCCCCATGGTGGAACGGCTTGGATTGAGCAAGCCCGGCATGAGCGTCGATGACGTAATGGACAACATCCGGCTTAACATGACGATCGAGCCGGTCGTCACCGATCTTTCGCAGATTGGAGTGGGGGCCAAGAAAAAATCCAGTCAGGTCACCTCCGCCCCGGCTTTCTATGTGAACTTCACCTCGGGGAGTCCCACGGAGGCGCAGAAGATTTGCGCCGACCTGACGTCGATGTTGCTGGAAGAAGATCTCAAGTCGCGGCAGGATTCCTCGCAGGGCACAACCCAGTTCCTGACCCAGCAGGTAGCCGACGCGAAGCAGAATCTCGACGACTTGGATAAAAAGCTCGCGGCCTTCAAGAACCAGCACTTAGGACAGCTCCCCGGCGACGAAGACAACAATCTGAAGATACTCATGGGATTGAACTCCCAGCTCGATGCCAACACGCAGAGCCTCAACCGCGCCACGCAGGATAAAGCGTATGCCGAATCGATACTGGCGCAGCAGCTTTCCGCGTGGAAGGCTTCGCAGTCGGCGAGCAATCCGCAAACCTTGCAGCAGCAACTTTCGCAACTTCAAGCGCAGCTCATTGAACTGGAAGGGAAATATACCAAGGACCATCCGGACGTAATCAAGACCAAAGCCGACATTGCACAAGTAAGAAAGAAGCTGGCGGAAATCAGCGATGCCGCGTCAAAAGGTGGCGACACGGCCGGCGATAAAGAATCGGCGTCCGAACCTGCGGAACTTCGCCAACTCCGTCTGCAAATTCACCAGTATCAGGATTTGATTGCCCAGACCACGCGCGATCAGAAAAAGCTGCAAGACGAAATCGACGTGTACCAGCGCCGCGTGGCCTCGAGCCCGGGCATTGAAGAGGAATACAAGGAACTGGCCCGGGACTACGATAACGCGCAAAAAGTCTACCAGGACGATTTAGCCAAGCAGAGCACTTCAAAGATGGCGACGCAGGCGGAGCAGCAGCAGCAGGGGGAACAAATGGCGCTGCTCGATCCAGCCGGCGTGCCCGACGCTCCCACTTTTCCGAATCGTCTGTTCTTCGCGGGCGGCGGATTAGGCGCCGGCCTGGCGCTGAGTTTTGCCCTGGCTTTGTGGCTCGAGTTTCGTGACCGCTGCATTCGCACCGAGGCGGATGCCGAAGCCGCGGTCGGCTTGCCCATGCTGGTTGCGGTTCCCTGGATTGTAGATGCCAGCACGAATGGCAACGGCAAAGCCGGATTCTGGAAGCGAAAAAAGAAGCACGAGGAGAGAGAAACGGCAAGGGTTTAGCCGACTCGTCCAGGCAAAGATCATGTACAAAGAGTTCTACGGCTTGCGGGCGAATCCGTTCAACGTCAATCCCGATCCGCGCTTTTTATTCCTCACGCGGCATACCGAGGAGGCGCTGGCCTGCCTGACCTATGGCATACAAAGCCGCAAAGGGTTCGTTCTGCTGACCGGGGAAGTCGGCACTGGCAAGACCACGCTCATCAACAAATTATTGGAATGGCTGCGGCTGCAACAAGTGGCGACCGCGTTCATTTTCAACTCGCGGCTCGATACTCCCCAGTTCCTCGATTACATGATGGCGGATTTCGGCATCCCGTGCGATTCGAACGCCAAGAGCCAGATCCTGCTGCGGCTTTACAACTGGCTGCTCGATCGCTATCGCGCGGGCGAAACCGCGGTTCTTATCGTGGACGAAGCGCAGAACCTGACCGAGGAAGTGCTGGAAGAAATCCGCATGTTAACCAATCTGGAGACGTTCACCGAAAAACTGCTTCAGATTGTTCTGGTGGGGCAGCCCGAACTCGAGCAGAAGCTGAGGCATCCGCAATTGCGGCAGTTGCGGCAAAGGCTCACGCTGCGCGCCAGGACACACGCGCTTTCACTCGAGGAAACCAAAGCCTATATCCAGCAGCGCCTGCGGATCGCGGGATCGAACGGCCACCAGATTTTCCACCCCGAGGCGGTGGTCGCCATCCACGGCCATTCTAACGGGATTCCCCGCGTGATCAATCTGTTGTGCGAGCACTGTCTGGTGAGCGGTTTCGTTGATCAGCAGGAGACGATTTTGCCGGCACTCGTGGATGCCGTGGCACGCGACTTCGATCTGAGCGATAACGTCGCATCCGGTTTCATGACCGCTCCAGTCCCCGCTCCGGCAGTAGGCCAGGGCGCGGTGGGCCAGGGCATGGACAATGGCAAGTTCGATTTGGCGGCGACCTTGCGCACATTGGCCACTCTCGCCGGCCGCTTGCGCGAAGAAGAAAACAAGGACCTCCCTAAGGAAGGGAAAGCATGAGCAGAATTCACGAAGCGTTGAAGAAGGCCGAGCAGGAGCGGGCGGCATTGCAGGGAGGTCCAGCCCAGCCCACACTGGAGACCGGTCGCCGCAGGTCCGTCCGGGGTGGCTGGCAGGGTCGAACCGTCTACCCCCGCTGCCGAACAGATGCCGGCTGCGAATAATACGGCCGTTTCGGCCATGCCGTCGTTCGCCAGCCCGTTCAGCCTGGAATCCCTGCTCTCCCGCTGCGCCTCCCTGCAATGGAACCCGGACGCAAAGACCATGCTTTTTTTCAACGGCAACGATTCCGCGCGCGGCACCGAGGAATTTCGCACGCTCCGTTCCCGGCTGTATCACTTGCGCGAAAAGATGACGTTGAAGAAACTGCTGGTCACCAGCGCCCTGCCCAAGGAAGGCAAATCGTTTACCGCGTCAAATCTGGCGCAAGTCATGGTGCGCCAGCACGGCCGCCGTGTTTTATTGATCGATGCCGATTTGCGCGCCCCACGCCTTCACTTGATGTTGGGAACCACAGCTTCTCCCGGCTTGGCTGACTACCTTCAAGGACGGTCCGACGAATTCTCGATCATGCAGCGCGGGGCCTTGGAAGGCTTGTTCTTTGTTCCCAGCGGCCAGGAGATTTCCGATCCCTCGGAGCTGGTGGGCAACGGCAAGTTGAAGCTCTTCTTGCAGCGAGTCGAGCCTTTGTTCGATTGGATCATTATCGATTCGCCGCCCGCCGTGCCGGTCTCCGATGCCAGTGTGCTGGCTACAGCCTGCGATGGCGTGCTGATCGTGGTGCGCTCTAACGCTACGCCAATCGATATGGCGCGCAGGGCGCGCGAGGAATTTCCCGATCAGGCTCTGGTGGGGGTGGTTTTGAATGGCACCAGCGAAGAAGCGATTCCCTATTCGCGGTATTACTACGACGCTTTTGTGAAAGACGGGACCCAGGCGAAGTCCTAGGGGAACAGGGTTGCGGCACAATTTAATTTACATGTCCCGCGTTTCAGGATGACGGCCGCCATAGTGCAACAGATTCAGATTGAACCGCTGCCGAAAAAAGGGAAACCGTGATCCGGCTGTTCAAAGTTTATTATCCGCTCCGCACACTGGTTCTGCTGGTGGGCGAGGGCTTGATCGTTTGGAGTTCGTTTGTTCTTGGCACCATGTTGCAGAACCGGGAAGACAGTTGGATCCTGCTAAATGTCGAATACGGTTATGTGAAAATTTTCGCGGTCACCGGCATCGTGCTGTTGCTGTCGCATTGGTTCGATCTCTACGATTCCACACACCTGGGAGCGAAGTGGGACCAGATATTCCGCATCCTGCTTGTGCTCGGAGTCGTCGCCCTGTCGCTGTCGGCCATCGGATTTGTTTTTCCCACCATTCTGCCGGGAAAAGGATCGGCCCTTGCCGGTCTCATTATTCTGACCTTCACATTATTTGGCTGGCGCGCCGCCTATATGTGGATGGTGAACCAGCCCTTCCTGCGCGAGAGAATTTACGTTCTTGGAACCGGTGAACGCGCGCAACGGCTGGTGAGAGGTCTGCGCGAACGCGCTGCGATGGGTATTGAGGTCGTGGGCTGGACCGGGGATGTGGAAGGCGAACTCACCCGCGAAACCGTCGCGTCCCACTTGCTGGGCCTGGCGCGGGAAAAAGGCGTCCATCGTGTAATCGTCGCCATGCCTGACCGGCGCGGCACTCTGCCGGTCGAAGAGTTGCTCGATTTGCGTTTGGGCGGCATGAAGGTCGAGGAAGCGACTTCGTGGCTTGAGAGGATCTCTGGCCGCATTGAAGTCGAACAGTTATATCCCAGTTGGCTGATCTTCGCCGAAGGTTTCCGCTTCAGCGGTTTTTTTCGATTGGTGCGCCGCTCGCTGAATTTCCTGGTGGCCTTCCTTGGAACCGTGATCTCGCTGCCGCTTCTGCCCTTCATCGTGCTGGCCGTCAAACTGGATTCCCCGGGATCGGTCTTGTACCGCCAACAACGCGTGGGGCGGCGCGGCGTGGTTTTTTCCTGCTACAAATTCCGCACCATGAAAGTGGACGCGGAAGCCGATACCGGAGCGACCTGGGCTACCGACGACGATCCCCGCATCACCCGTGTAGGAAAATTCCTGCGCACCACCCGGCTCGATGAGATTCCTCAATTGTGGTGCGTGCTCAAAGGCGATATGCACTTCGTGGGGCCGCGCCCGGAGCGTCCCGAATTCGTCGAATGGCTGAGTAAAGAAATTCCTTATTACGGCGTTCGCCACGTAGTGCGCCCCGGCATCACCGGATGGGCGCAGGTGCAATACAAGTACGGCAACACTCTTGACGACGCGCGCGAGAAGCTGCAATACGATTTGTTCTATATCAAGAACGCTTCCGTGGGATTGGATTTCTGGATCGTCTTCCAGACCATCAAGATTGTGCTGCTGGGCCGGGGAGCGCAATGAAGTTTTTATTCTGGGTGGCCACGCTGTTTGTGTTTTATGCCTACCTGGGATATGCGGCTGGGTTGTGGCTCTGGAGCCATCTGAGTCCAAAACCCGTTCTTCACGGAACGAATCGGCCGCCGGTTTCGATTGTGATGGTGGTCCGCAACGAAGAGGCGAGCTTGCCGGGGAAGCTGCGCAACCTGGCATCGTTCGAGTATCCGCCGGAGCGCATGGAGTTCGTCGTTGCCTCCGATGGGTCGAGCGATAATACGGCGTCGATTCTTTCCGAAGCGGCCAAGGACAAACGCTTTCACATTTTGCTTTCGCCCGAGTCCGGGGGCAAAGCGCGCCGGCTGAATGAAGCTCTGAATGTAGCGCAGGGAGAGATTGTCGTCTTTGTCGATGCGCGGCAGGTCATCGAGAAGGATGCATTGCGATTGCTCATGGAGGATTTTGCCGATCCATCCGTAGGATGCGTGAGCGGTGAGCTGATGCTCGGCGATCCGGCTACGGGCGAAGCGGAAGATCGTATGGGCCTTTACTGGCGGGTGGAAAAAAAAATCCGGGAACTGGAGAGCGCGTCCGGCTCCGTGGTGGGCGCGACGGGGGCCATCTATGCCGTGCGGCGTTCGCTGTTGGCGCCGATTCCCCCCGAAACCATTCTCGATGACGTGCTCTTGCCTCTCACGGTTGCGCGCCAGGGTGAGCGCGTTATCTTCGATGGCCGCGCGCGAGCCTGGGATGCTGCCGACCTCGGCGCGGAACGCGAATTTCGCCGCAAAGTCCGCACACTTACCGGAAATTACCAGTTGTTGCAGATTGCGCCGTGGGTCTTGAGCGGCGCGAACCCTCTGCGCCTGCGATTTATCAGCCACAAGCTGCTGCGGCTTGCTGTCCCGTTTGCCTTGGCGGTCATGCTGGTAGCCTGCGCCGCCACCCATGGCCTTTTCTACCGCGCGGCATTGGCGCTGCAATTAACTTTTTATGCGTTGAGCCTGTTCGCCGTTTTCAAGCGGCAGTGCGGACCTCTTACTCGCGTGGCCAACGCCGCCCTCGCGCTGATCGTCCTGAATTCCGCCGCAGTGGTCGCTTTCGCAAATTTTGTGACCGGGCGAAAAGAGGTTTGGGCTCGCTGAATGTTTCGCGGGTGAAACAATCGTATCCAACGCTCGCTTTTATAACGCAATGGGATTGCTTTGATAGAAACGGATCGACAACTCGAATCGGCTAAAGTTGACGCGCGAAAGCCCGCCAGTCTGAACGGAGCCTTCTTCTGGCTGAGCGCCTTCTACTTCGTTTATTGCGCCCGCCCGGAAGACTGGATTCCGATTCTGAAGTATGTTCCGTTGGCCAAAATTACCGGCGTTTGCGCACTGTTTGGATTGCTGAACAGTCTGGGCAGGACCGAGCGCAAGTTCAAAGATCTTCCCCGCGAGTCCAACTACCTTCTGGCGATGATCGGGGTGTTCGTCCTCGCCGCGGTGTTTTCGCCAATCTGGATCGGCGGCGCGCTAAAAAATACTTTGGATTTTGCCAAAGTTTGGATCGTGTGGGTGCTCACCTTCCTGTTGATCACCGATTTTGCCAGGCTCAAGCGAATCATTTTCATCCAAGCCGCTTCCGTGCCTCTGATCAGCCTGGTCACCATTATTCTTGGACACAACAAGCCGAGGCTCGGCGGCGTGATCGGCGGCATCTATTCCAACCCCAACGACCTCGCATTCGCCATCGTTCTCACGCTGCCCTTCAGTCTGGCATTTTTACTGACGGCGAAGGGGGTTTTCACCAAATTGATATGGATCGTTGCGATTCTAATCATGGCGCTCACGTTATTCCTGACGGCTTCGCGAGCTGGATTCATCACTCTGGTGATTTCCGGGACCGTCTGCTTGTGGCACTTTGGCGTCAGAGGCCGCCGCTTTTATCTGATCGTGGCCAGCGGAGTCGCCGTCTTCATCTTGTTAGCTTTAGCGGGCCGGCCGCTCATCGACCGCATGAACGCGCTGGCCGACAACGAAGGCGGAGAAGCTCATTCCTCTTACGAGGCTAGAAAATTCCTCATGGAAAGGGCGATTGAGGGCATCGAGCATTATCCCATCCTCGGTTTGGGCATAAAAAATTTCGAAGTCTACTCCGGCGACTGGCACGAAGTGCATATGACCTATCTGCAAATCGCGGTTGAGGGCGGAATTCCGGCGCTGATTCTCTATCTCCTGTTCTTCGCGCGCGGTTTTTCCAACCTTCGCAAACTGCTTCGCCGCAAAGACCTTGACGTTCACACTACGTTGTTTATTGGCGGCTTGCACAGTTCCATGGTTGGTTTTGCCTTCGGTGCGCTCTTTGCCCCTGAGGCTTATCAGTTCTTCCCTTATTTTGCGGTTGCATATACGTCGGCTCTGGTGGCAACCCTTGCGCAAACTAAAGCCGCGCCTGTCGGGCCTGCGCCCGGAAGAGGTTGGCGGCGTCAACTTGGAGCTGTGAGTGTCGATAACAGAAGAGCGAATGACCTTACACCCGTCCGCTGAACTGCTGGAATTTCTCCGCTGCCCCGCTTGCCGAAGTTCTTTGAACCAGCAGGGCGAGGGCTACGTGTGCCCGGTCTGCCGGCGCTCGTTCCCGCAACAGCGCGGCATCGTTCGTTTCGTGGACGCCAGCAACTACGCGAATAGCTTCGGCTTCCAGTGGCAGCGTTATGCCCGCACCCAACTGGATGGCGCGGCCAGCGACGAGTCGGAAAAGGATTTCCGCCGCAAGACCGGCTTAACGCCGGCCGATCTCAACGGAAAACGTATCCTCGATGTAGGCTGCGGAATGGGCCGCTATGCGGACGTCGCAACGCGCTGGGGAGCCCAGGTGGTCGGCATTGACCTTAGCGCCGCCGCCGAAGTAGCCGCTCGTAATCTGGCCGATCGCAATTTCGTCGCTTTTCAGGCGGATGTGTTCGCTCTTCCGTTTGCCGCGGAGAGCTTCGACTGCATCTATAGCATCGGCGTGCTGCATCACACGCCGAACTGCGAGCAGGCGGTCAAAGTTCTGCCGCAATATCTCAAGCCCGGGGGAGTAATGGCGGTATGGCTCTACAGCGCTTACAACCCGTGGTACCGGTTCAGCGATTTTTACCGAAAGTTTTCACACCGGCTGTCGCCGCAAGCGCTTCACCGGATTCTCGGCGTTGCCGTCCCGGCGGTAAATGCCGTTGACAGCGCATTGCGCTCCATCCCCGGCGTTGGACGGCCTATGTCGGGATTTGTCCGCCACGTCTTTCCCGTCAATCGCAATCCCAATCCGCAGTGGCGCGTGCTCGATACGTTTGACTGGTACTCTCCGCAATATCAGTCGAAACACACGTACGAAGAAGTGTTCCGCTGGTTTGAAAGCTGCGGCTTCGAAGACCTGCACGTTGTCGAGGTGCCGATTTCGGTGCGCGGCCGGAAACCCTTGCCACAAGCCTGATTCCGGGCTTTCCGCTTTTTCGATTGCCCCGCCGCCGAATCCTTGCTGTAATCGCTTTGTAACATCGGGCTGCTACAGTGTCGCGTCGCCAGTCGCTCGAATGCGTTATCCACATTACGATGAGCGGAGAAAAAATCGGACCCAGGGTAAACGTGAGAGGATAATGCATGTGCGGCATCGCGGGCATCGTAAATACGGCTTTCGGCCGGCGAATTGAATCGGCCACGATTCAGCGCATGTGCCGCGCGATCCTGCATCGCGGTCCGGATGACGAAGGCATCTTCGTCAAAGACGGCGCCGGATTCGGCATGCGGCGCCTCAGTATCATCGATTTGGCCGGAGGCCACCAGCCGGTTTTCAACGAAGACCGTTCAGTCTGCGTCGTTTTCAACGGAGAAATTTATAACTTTCCCCAGCTTCGTTCCGAACTCCAGAGCCGCGGCCACCGGCTAACCACGCATACTGACACCGAAGTGATCGTTCATCTCTACGAGGAGATGGGGCGCGATTGTGTTCACCAGCTTCGCGGAATGTTTGCCTTTGCGCTGTATGACGAACGCCGCCGAAAAGTTTTGCTCGCGCGCGACCGCATGGGCCAGAAGCCGCTGCATTACGCATTCGATGGCAAGCGATTGCTCTTTGGCTCGGAAATAAAATCGATCCTCGCAGTGGCGCCGGAACTCGCGCAAGTCGACCGACAGGCCTTGCGGCAGTATCTTCTGTTTGGCTATATTCCCGATCCGGCGACATCGTTCGTCGCGATTAAAAAACTTCCGCCGGGGCACTTGCTCGAACTGGAAGACGGAAAGCTTTCGGTGAGCCAATACTGGGACCTTCCGCAGTACGGCACGCACTCGCCCGCCAGCGAAGAAGAGTGTTTGGAGCAGTTGGAACATCGCCTGGCCGAGGCCGTGAAGATGCGCCTTATCGCGGATGTTCCACTGGGCGCTTTTTTAAGCGGAGGCGCGGACTCTTCCACCATCGTCGCTCTTATGGCCCGGTTCAGTTCCAGGCCGGTAAAAACGTTTTCGATCGGCTTCCGGCAAAAAGACTTTGATGAAACTCCATACGCCCGCCTGGTCGCCCAGAAATTTGCCACGGAACACCATGAGTTAATTCTGGAGCCCGACGTCGTAAGTTCCGTGGATACTCTGACGCATTCGCTGGAGGAGCCGTTTGGCGATGCCTCCGCACTGCCAACCTATTTTGTGTCGCGCCTCGCCCGCCAGCACGTTACGGTCGCATTGTCGGGCGATGCCGGCGACGAAATATTCGCCGGCTATGACCGTTATCGCGTATGCCTGCAAGACCGCTCATTTGGCTGGCTTCCCGCATCGACCCGCCGTTTCTATCGCGAATATCTTTATCGGCTCGTTCCCCGCAGTGTTCCCGGACGGAGCCTCAGCTACAGTCTGTCGCTGCCCTGGCCGGAACGTTACCTCGAGGATATTTCCCTCCGCCCCGTGCAACGGCAGATCGAGTTTTTGTCGAATGATTTTATCCTGCCCGCCTCAGGCGAGTCCGATCCCTACGGTTTGTTCCGCAGTTATATCGAAAACGCTCCGGCACGCGATCCTTTGAGCCGCTTGCTTTATCTCGATTCTAAAACCTATCTTCCAGCGGATATTCTCACCAAGGTCGACCGCATGAGCATGTTGACCTCTCTCGAGGCTCGCTCGCCCATGGTTGATCATATTTTCCTGGAGTGGGCGACAGGATTAACTTCGGAATGGAAGATGCGCGGCAACGAGCAAAAATATATTCTGCGAAAACTGGCGGAAAGACTGGGCGTGCCACGGGAGGTTTTGTATCGGCCGAAGCGGGGCTTCGCTCTGCCGCTGGTCCACTGGACTCGTCACGAATTGAAGGGCCTTATTCAAACCGTATTGCTCGAGCCGCGAACTCTTCAGCGGGGCTATCTGAATCCTGCGGGCATCCGCCAGTTGCTGGATGAACATTTTCGCGGGCGGCGAAATCATGCTGGCCGTATCTGGCGCCTGCTCATGCTCGAACTCTGGCACCGCAATTATCTCGAAACAATTCATTCGCCCGCCATGCTAAGCCCGGAGCCTGCGGCTCATGTGAGCGGAGGCACCGCGTGACGGATTCATCTCTTCACGCCGTTGGTTCCCGTCCCGATCGTTTGGATCCGGATGCATCTGCCTCTGAAGCAGCTTCCCATTGCGATCTTCGATCGGACGCCGAGAGCAAGACCGGCGCTCTGCCCGGCATCTTTCTAATGACTGACAGCTTTCAGACTGGCGGAAGCGAGCGCCAGTTCGTCGAATTGGCTCGCGCCTTAAATCCCGCGGCTTTCCGGCTAAGTTTAGGATGTTTGCAGACGAAGGGTTCTATTCCGAAAGATCTAGAGCCGGTGGAGCATTTCGATCTCGGCGGCAGCTTATATCGATGGCAGTCGATGCAAGCCCGGCGACGGCTTGCGCGCCATCTGCGAAAGTCCAAAATTGCCATCGCTCACGCATTCGATTACTACACAAACCTCGCCCTGATTCCCGCGGCCAACCTGGCCCGGACCTCCGTCGTTATTGGAAGCCAGCGCCAGTTGGGCGACCTGCTCACTCCGAACCAACGGCGGGCTCAGGTGGCGATGCTGCGATGGGCTGACTGCGTGATCTGCAACTCGCAAGCCGCAGCGAGCGCCTTAATCCAACAGGGCGTGCAAGCGGATCGATTGCGCGTCATCGGCAACGGTCTTCCGCCCGCCGCATTCGCAGAGGCTGCACCCATCGTTCCGCGAAAGCCAGGTTCGTTTCGCGTAGGAATGATCGCCCGCATGAATGCCCGCTCCAAGAATCATCGAGTCTTGCTCAACGCAGCCGCCCGGCTTCGCAAACGCGTGCATAATCTCGAAATTGTTCTGGTGGGGGACGGTCCCTTGCGCGCCGAATTGGAGCGGCACGCCGAGCAATCAGAAATCGCCGATCTCGTCCAATTTCTCGGGGACCGCCACGACATCCAGGCGATTCTAGCTTCGCTCGATGTCACCGTTTTGCCGTCGTCTTCCGAGAGCCTTTCCAACGCCATCCTCGAGTCGATGGCTGCCGGAGTGCCGGTCATCGCAAACAACGTTGGGGGCAATTCCGAACTCATCGAGCGCGACCGGGGTGTCTTGCTCCCGCCGAATGACGAAGAAGCCCTGGCAACGGCTGTGCAAACGATCGCGGACGACTCTTCCTTGCGGGAAACCCTCGGCCGCAACGCGAAACAATTTGCCCTGAGCAACTTTACGATCGAACAAATGCGGAAGAAGCATGAAGATCTTTATGCCGAACTGCTCGAGAAAAAAAACTGGCGGTCAAGTTCTTCGTTCGTCCGCGCCGCGCAATCGGCGTCGCCTCGGCCTTTGCGCGTAGCCATTGTCGCCGCTTCATTGCGATACGTGGGGGGCCAGTCGGTGCAGGCCGATTTGCTGTTGCAAAATTGGCGGAATGATCCGGAAGTGCATGCCGAACTGATCTCCATCGATCCTCCGCTCCCCCGCGGCCTCAAGTGGGCCGAAAGAATCCCCGGTCTGCGAACCCTGTTGCGCGAGCCTTTGTATGCATATCACCTTTGGCGCGGCTTGAAGAATGCCGATATCGTTCATATTTTTTCGGCGTCGTATTGGTCGTTTTTTATTGCGCCGGTCCCCGCGTGGATGGTGGCGCGGCTGCGAAAGAAAAAAATAATTCTCCATTACCACAGCGGCGAAGCTCGCGATCATTTGCGCCGGTTCCCGACCACCGCTCCAATCCTCGGACGAATGGATCGGCTGGTCGTTCCGTCCATGTATCTGGTTGACGTCTTTTCGGAATTCGGATTGCATCCGGACGTCGTCCCTAATATCACGGACCTTTCCCAGTTTCGCTTCAGGGCGCGCGGACCCCTTCGCCCCCATCTTATTTGTACTCGCGGATTTCATCCGTATTACCGGGTCGATTTAGTGATACGAGCTTTTGCCGAGGTTCAAAAGGTTTTTCCCCATGCACGCCTGGATTTGGCTGGAACCGGTCCCACGGAATCTGAAATCCGTGACCTGGTTCGCCAGCTTCAGATCTCGGGCGTCAGGTTTCTGGGCGTAGTGTCGAGAGCTGAAATAGGCAGGGTATACGACGAGGCGGATATTTTTGTGAATGCGTCGAGTCTGGATAACATGCCGGTTTCCGTTCTCGAGGCATTCGCCGCTGGAACCCCGGTTGTGAGCACCGCTCCGGAGGGAATGAACTATCTCGTGGAGAACGAGCGCACTGGGCTGTTGTCGCCGCCAGGGGATGTGGCGAAGCTGGCGGAGAACATTCTTCGCGTGCTAACCGATGAACAGTTAAGCTCCCGGTTCTCGGCCAATGCCTACGAAGAGTCCGGCCGCTATCAATGGGCCGCCGCGCGGGAGCAATGGTTGAAACTTTATCGTGCCGTGAGAGCGGGAACTCAAACCATCGAACAGAGCCGGGTTCTTCCAGCTGAAAATACTCAGCCAATCCGGAAGAGAGAACTCAGACTACCGTGAAATCGATGCATGAAACCGCAGCCTCTGGCGATAAAATATCCGTCGCTTCGGTAAAGAAGAACGCCCCAGTCTTCGTGGTGGGTTGCCCGAGATCGGGAACTACCCTTCTTTATCACATGCTGCTTTCTGCGGGAGACTTCGCGGTGTACCGCGCGGAATCCAACGTTTTCAATCTCCTTGTCCCTCGATTTCGAGGAATGCGCTCAGTGTCTTACCGTCAAGAACTGCTTCGCGTCTGGTTGCGGAGTAAGTTGTTTCGAGTCTCCGGCTTGAACTCCGCCGATATCGGCCCCAGAATAATTTCCGACTGCCACGGCGGCGGAGATTTCCTTCGCATCGTAATGGGGGAAATCGCCTGCGCACAGCGCGTTTCACGCTGGGCCGATTGCACCCCCGAGCATTTGCTTTGCATGCGGGAAATCAAGCGTCAAATTCCGGATGCTCTCTTCATCCACATTATTCGCGATGGCCGTGACGTTGCTCTTTCCTACGCCAGGCAAGGTTGGGCGCATCCTTTGCCCTGGGATCACGATGAACTTGGGGTTGCCGGACTCTATTGGCAGTGGATGGTCGGCAAAGGCCGGCGGCTGGGAAAACACTTAGGCGCAGACTACGAGGAAGTCCGCTTTGAGGAACTTGTTTCGAAACCGCAAGAGACATTGTCGCGAATCGGGGCATTTATTGGGCACGATCTCGATTACGAACAAATTCGGCGTGCCGGCATCGGGTCTGTCAGCGAACCGAACTCTTCATTCGGAAGCGAGGCGGGTGCATTCAATCCCGTTGGACGATTTAAAACGCAATTGTCTCCGGAACGGCTCGCAGCGTTTGAGGGCCTCGTAGGAGATACTCTGCGCGAACTTGGATATAGTCTGTCCTCGAAAGCTCGGACTACAAGCCTGCGCGCAGTCCGCATGCGGGCGATTTATCCGTCGATATTCGAAGCAAAAGAGTGGATGAAGAATACGCCTCTCAGCCGTTTCGTGCGCCTGGAGCGAATCGAGCTTGAGTGAAACGCCGGCCCGTCGCGGAATCCAATACGCGCCTCTCGATCAAACAATCGGAACCGATTTAACTTCGGAGCGCTCGCCCGCCCATTCGTGAGATTCTCCCTCAAGGCAGACGCGGTGCCATAACTCCAGATTGAGCAGCCGCCAGATGCGATCATAGTGATCTCGATACCCGGCTCTATGTTCGCTAATCAGTTTTTCGATGGCCGCCCGTTTGAAAAATCCGCGATTCGTGCTGCGAGGTTCTAAAAGCAGATGCGCAATCTCATCGAGTTGAGCGCCCGCCAGCCAGCCGCTCCACGGAGTTGGAAATCCTAACTTCGGCCGATAAATGATCGAGTGCGGCAGCAGGCCTTCCATCGCTTTCTTCAATATCTGTTTGCCGGAGCCGTTGCGAATCTGAACGCTGGCCGGAACTTGCATTGCCCATTCCACCAAAACATGATCGAGAAACGGCACACGGCTCTCAATCGAAGCCGCCATGCTCATGTTGTCCTGCTTCATCAGCAACTCAACCAGATAAGTCTTTATGTCTGTGTAGAGAAGCCGGTGAAGAAGATCGCCGGAAGATTTTTCCCAGTAACTAAGGACGTTGTCATATGCCGAACCGACTGCGATTTCGCCGCGACAATCGTCCGTCAGCAGTTCAGTCTGATCTTTCTGATTGAAAGCCGAGAAAAAATTGTCAAAGTAAAATGAGGTCCACGATTCTCCCTCAAGGCCGAGAAATGTATGTGAAAGCTTGCGGCGCGCGGCGGCGCCGATCAAAGTGGAGATCGCGAGCGATTCGCGAACGCGGCGTCGAACGCCGCGGGGCACCATGCCGCGATAAACGCGGTCGAACGCCAGGTTCTTCAGAGTGAATGGGTAGCGCGAATACCCGGCCAGCGTTTCGTCGCTGCCTTCACCTGTAAGCACGACCTTGACGCGCTCGCGGGCTAGCTGCGCTACAAAGAATAAAGAAACGCTGGATGGCCAGACGATCGGCTCGTCTTCATGCCAAATCAGCTTTGGGAGCGCTGCGAAAAAATCTTCGCGGCTTACCAACACCTCGTGATGAATGGATCGAAGGTGTTCAGCCATCGTTCGGGCGTAAGGCAATTCGCTGTAACTTTGTTCGCCGTAGCCGACGGAAAATGTTTCAATCGGCTCGCGCCTGATTTTCGTCATCAGTGCGGCAACGGCGCTTGAGTCCAATCCCCCGCTGAGGAAAACGCCGAGAGGAACATCGCTCATCAAGTGGCTGTTAACCGCGCCTTCGAGCACGTCCCGATAACTGTCGACGTAATAGCGCTCGCTGTGAGACTCGCCGGAAGCGTGGGGTAAATCCCAATACTCTTCTATATGAAGATTTCCATGCTCGCCGATTTCGAGCCAATGGCCGGGCATGAGTTTATGCACGCCGGCATAGAAAGTTTCGTCGCCAGAAAGATATCCGAAGGCCAGGTATTCGGGAAGGGAAGCGCGATTGAATTCGGCGCGACTTCCCCGAGCCGCAAATAGAACCTTGATCTCCGACCCAAAAAGGAAAGTCCGCTCGCTTAACCGGTAATACAAAGGCTTAATGCCAAGACGGTCGCGAGCGATAAAAAGAGATTTTCGCTTGGCGTCCCAAATGGCGAAGGCGAACATTCCGCGCAGATGCCGTACGCAATCTTTCCCGTATTCTTCGTAAAGGTGAACGATCGTTTCGGTATCGCTCTGGGTGCGGTACCGGTGGCCGCGGCCGATTAAATCCTCGCGCAATGCGCGGTGGTTGTAGATCTCGCCATTGAAAACGATCCAGACCGAGCCGTCCTCGTTGCTCATGGGCTGATGTCCGTTGGCAACATCGACGATGCTTAGCCGGCGCATTCCGAGCCCAATCCTTCCTTCAGCGAAAAATCCATCGTCGTCGGGACCGCGGTGGGCCATCGCGTCGCACATGCGCCGCAAAGCCGTGGCATCCGCGTGCTCGTCCGATCCGAGTTCGAGGATTCCCGCTATTCCACACATGTCGCGCTCCAAAAACGATTTGCCGTAAGTTGGAAAGTGAGATTATCGGACAGACTCAAGAACCTCAAAATCAGCGATCCCCAGATATCGCTGGTCGCTTTCCCCGGAAGAAAAAGCTTCTTTCTCTTCGGAACGGTTTGACCATTCGAAACTCTCGGTCCATGCCTGCTGCGAAACGAATCTCTTGCCGCGCCATTCCGCAAAACTGCCGTGGACCATGATAACGTGCGTGAAGCGGTCGCGCTCCACTCGGCAATAAAGCAACTTCGCGTCGCTGGCCCAGGCGTCGCACTTCCAGGGACGATTTTCCGTGGCAACAAAAAGCAACTCGTCAGCCTGACGCGATTGATGATGCGATTGATAACGATAACCGTAAACTCCTTTGACATCGCTGCCGATTGCAGAAAAATTGCCTGATTCAGATGGTCGAACCTGCGCCAATAATAAGACGCCGCACTGCGCCGGAAGATTCGCTTTGGCGCTGATCCGCAAAACAGAAGCGCTCTGTTTCGCCCCATAGGCTGGAGAAACCGATCCACGCTCGATTTGCGCGGTCCATCCAGAATTGCGATCGATTAGCAACGTCGCGGCGGTACATCGCGAAGTTTGCGTGTCGGAAAGCTGAGCGCAAATTGCACTTCCAGTATCGGCAATTTCAACATCCCGACCGAAATGCCAGAAGCTTTCGAGAAGGTGATCGCCTCGCCCCTCGGCCAAGTCGTGCACAAACCACAAGCCACCTTTTACGTGAAAAATGGAACGGCGATGCGTCACAGGTTTTGGCAGTCTCCGATAGCCGTCGTGGCTGCCGGAAAAGAAATCAAACGTCCTGCGATTGAGCCAGATTTCCTTCTTCACATTTGGAATCGACTTCCATGCGAAAGGTCCCGCAGGATCGACTTGATCAAGCTTGTCTACCGTAACTGTGTTGTGCGCAGCCGTGGCGCGAAACCAGTCGCGCTCTGAGCCCTCGGAAATATAGCGATAAGTGCCAGGGTCGATTAGGAATCGGCGGCCGTCGAGAGAAAGATGAATGCTCAATGCGTCCGCATGACCGTGGCCCGCATTGCCGGTTCCCTGAGGCCCGGCGTCAATCGTCATTCGTTGCTGGCAAGGCTCATTGTCATTGATCAGATAAATTCCGCCAGCTTCAAAAGCCATCGATGCTATGCGCCGCTCTGGATGTACCTTCTCGAACAGCGCAACGACTTTGTCGCCGAACATCCAGATCGCCTCCTCGGTCAGGCCAGCGGTAGCGTAGTCGCCGCGGTCGTATAGAACTGCGCCGAGGGCTAGCGGATCGGTCATGCATTCAACTCGATTTCGCCGCGGATTGAAAACTCTTCCTCCGTCATCGTCTCCGAAGCCTTCCGGTGCTCCTCCTTCGGAGACCGCTCGTACTACGTCCAGCATTTTCTTTATTACTTCGTCGAATGTGTTTGGAACTGGTAGATCGTTCTTGTGCGCCAGCGTGCGCGCATGCAGAAACAAATCGAGCGAGTAAACGTGATAATAGAGCGATTGCTCGAAATAAACCCCATCGGAGCGGACTTGCCGTTGCGCTTCCTGCAATACGATTTTCCAGCCCTTTTCCCGCCACCCTTCCGCCGTGGAAATCTCCGGGCACAATGTGCCGATGAAAAAAAGCGCGACCGCTTCGCCCAGAAGATGCGTGTTCGGAGAAAAGTACGTGGATAAGTAGCGCTCGATGTGCCTCCCATGCAATTGAAGCGCTACAAGAACATCGGATTGAAATGCAGTCGGTAAACTGCGGCTTCCAGCGAGCAGATTGCGAATCCAAAGCCACGATAAGCTGCGAAACGCCGCTTCGAGAGCGCTTGCCCAATTGATTCCGATCGGATACGGATTTGCCCTTTGCCACGAATACCATTGAGACGTGAGTTCCTTCGTGTAGGCATCGTTCCCGGTCAGAAGCCACGCCTTCGCCAGCGTGACCAGATGTTGATGGCGGTTCAGTTCCCAAATAAGCTTGTGATCGCCGACGGCGTCAAAATCCAAAAAGTTAATCTTGAACCACGGCTTGAGCGGACTATGCTTTCCCTGCGCCCCATGCCAGTCGATGACCTCGCCGCAATCGACCTTCTCATATCCGAGCAATCGAAATTGATGCCGGCAAATGTCGTCAGCCTCGTCGATGATCGCATCCGCTTCCCGCGGCAAATGAACTCGCAATAGTTCGGCACGATGAGCCGCTCCGTCTCTGTCGCTATTCACATCGAAGAAAAATCGGGGGCTGGTCTCCGGCCGAGACCGAAGCGGCGGCGATTTGGGTTTCAAACCAGCGCGATATCGCCACCAATCGAGGCGCTTTGAAACGCCTTGGCTGGCGCGGGTTCCAAGCTCGCCCCAGCTCATGCCAGTCACGCGCGACCACTTTCGCTGCCACTCGGAAGCCACGGTTACCATGTTACCGTGCTTTTGCCGCGGAGTTCCATAATCGCCGACCCCTCGAAAAGCTTGGCCAAATTGAAATAAAGCAGCAGTTTGCAAAAAACAGCTATCCCGTATGCGGTATGCGCTGCGACGCCCGCATTGTTATAGTTAAGAGGTTGAATCGCCGCGCAGCGGTCCGGCGCGTTTGCGGCCGCGTAATCTTTCAAGACAGAGGAATCTTCGCGTGAGCGTGTCGATCAGTGTGTTCGGGTTGGGGTATGTCGGCTCGGTTTCGGCCGCGTGCTTCGCGTCGATGGGCCATCGGGTCATTGGCGTGGACGTAAATCCAGCCAAGGTGGAGATGATCGAAGCGGGGCGCAGCCCCATCATTGAAGCGGGCATGAGCGAACTGGTCGCTGAGGGTAATCGAACGTACCGCCTGCATGCGACGATGGATTCCACTGCGGCAGTCTTGAATTCCGATGTTTCGTTTGTCTGCGTGGGCACTCCCAGCCTGCGCAACGGCAAGCTGGATTTAAGTCACATCGAGAAGGTCGCTCGCGAAATTGGCGCCGCTTTGAAGCAAAAACAAACCGGCCATACTTTTGTTTTACGCAGCACCGTCCTGCCGGGGACGACCGAATCAATCGTCGCGCCTATTCTGGAGCAGGCAAGCGGACGGCGCTCGGGTGTCGATTTCACGGTTGCTTACAACCCGGAATTCATGCGTGAAGGCAGCGCGGTAGCCGATTTTCTTCAGCCGCCCTATACGATTATTGGCGCGCAGCACGCATCCCAGCTCGATATTCTGCGCCAACTTTACAGCCACACGCCGGCGAGGCTTTTCGAAACCAATATCGCTGTTGCCGAAATGGTGAAGTATCTTTCGAACGCCTTTCACGCGGTGAAGGTTACTTTCGCGAACGAAGTCGGAACTCTGTGCAAGCATCTCGGTGTCGACGCACACGCTGTCACTCAGATTTTCGCGTCGGATACGCGCCTGAATATTTCGCCGGCATATTTGTCGCCCGGCTTCGCATTTGGCGGATCGTGTCTGCCCAAAGACGTGCGCGCCTTAACTTACAAGGCGAAGGAACTCGATCTGAAGTTGCCGATGCTGGAATCGCTCTTACCCAGCAATATGGAGCACGTCGAGCGCGCCGTTGAAGCTGTGATGCGCACGGGAAAGAGGAAAATCGCGCAGCTTGGCCTAAGCTTCAAAGCCGGCACAGACGATCTGCGCGAGAGTCCTCAAGTGCAACTCGTCAAGCGGTTGCTGGGCGAAGGTTTCGACGTAAAGGTGTGGGATCAGGATGTGAGCCTCGGGCGTCTTGCCGGCTCCAACCGGCAATATATCGAAGAGGTTATTCCGCACATCGGATCGTTGTTGTCCGCCGAATTGGAAGATGTGTTGAAGTGGGGCGAGGTCGTGATTATCGGAAACAAATCGGCGAGCAAAGATGATCTCGATAAAAATCTGCGTAAAGATCAGATTGTCATTGACCTGGTAAATCTTGATAAAACTCTTCGCGCCTCGGGCGGTGCGTCTTACGAAGGGATTTGCTGGTAACCTGCGAGTCGTCTTGCGAAGTAATTATCCTTTTCGCAGAAGCCATTGACGAGTCGCCAGATAAGGTCCGCCGGCGGCCATTTTCGCGGCTTTCTTGAAATTCCAATATAGCCACTGACGCCTGCGCGCTGCCGCCGAATGGATGGAAATCAATTCCGCGGAACGTGCCGGCGGCATTCCCCTGAGAATATTAAAGCGCCCCACCACTATGCACCCCTCGACATTCTGAATCGTTGTTATAGGTTCGGAATTAAAAAGTACGCGAACCCCTGCCGCGGCAGCCGTCTCGCCAACTCGTCTCGAATAATATCCTCCCGGCACGGACGCGGTATCCACCGGCTCGCCCAGAATGTCGCAGAGCGCTCGGAGGCTCTTGGTCCATTCGTCCGCCAACTCCTCCCTGGGGCAACGCGACATTCGCGTCGGATGAGAAAAGGAATGGCTGCCGACTACATGCCCATCTTTTCTTAAACCGCGAATCTGCTCCGCGTTCAGAAATCCTTTTCTGCCAATTTGTCCGGCAGTAACAAAAAAATGCCCGTGCCACCCGCGTTGTTGAAGAAGGCCGGCGATTTGAGTTGCGGCGCTTTCGCCGCCGTCGTCAAAGGTCAGAAGAAAAGGCAACGTTCCATTTGTTGCATGGGCAATCTCGTGCGCAGTGATCGGAGCGGACCCCAAGTTTGCCACCGCTTTCAGATGAGCCTCGAAGTCGGCGCTGCTCAATTTGTATTTTGCCGTTCCGGGTCCGGTAAATCCGCTTGAATCCCACTCGGTTCCTTCGACTACATCGTGATAGAGAAGACACGCGGCTGTCACCGAGAGTTCCTCTTCGCCTGGGATTTCCATTTCAGATACTTCGTGAGCCAGGGTTGTCCCCACGCAGCGGACTGTCGTCCAGAGGTGTCTATTGGAATCGCTGTGCCGTGAAACACTTCTATCAACTTCGCTCGTAGAGCCTCAAGGTTCTCGAGCACGACCCGGTGCTGTATGACGATGTGGGATTCATGAATTTCGTCGAACGGATAACTATAAAAGCCGAAGACCGGCCCGGTGTCGACTCCCTTGTCGATTCTTAGCAGCGTCATGCCAACTCTATTCAGATCGCGATTAGCCAGCGCCCAAAAACATCCGTGAGCGTTTCGGTATTCCGGACAAATACCCGGATGCATGACAAATGTCCCCCTCGACGGAATCGAAAAAATACCTTCTTTCAACAATACTTTGCAGCGCGCCAGAACAATATCCGGATTCAGCCGCTTGATAAAAAGTTCGGCTTCCTCGGTATTTGGGCTGGGCGTTTTTAAAACCGCAATCCCCGCCGGAATATCGCCATACTCCAAAGAGTTCTTTCTTATCTCCTCGCGCTCCCAACGTCGATCATTTCCGAATATAAAAATACGGTAATACAAACGAAAAGCGAACGCATCGAGGAAACGAACGAATCCGATCCGCTTGATTTCACGTCGCGCGCGGCGCCAAAGCCGGCTGGGCGGCTCCTGAATGCTGACGATCCCTACCAAGTCAGAGAACGAATTCAGCCACCGGGCCAATGTGGCCTGATCCAGTTGGGCTCCGTCGTGACAGATCAGGAGGGTCTTCATGCGTTGCGATGTGCGGTCAAAGAATGTCGAAATCACGAAAATGAAGCAACGGTTTCTTGCAGCGTGCGGGCAAAGCTCTCCGCCACCTTCGGCCAGCTATAGTTTTCCTCTACTAGACTCCTCGAAGCTGCGCCCAGTTGCCAGCGGCGGTTGGGATCTCCTAGCAATGAAACCACAGCGGATGCGAAATTCTCCGGCGTATTCGCCAGAAGAATGTTCTCGCCGTCGCGCACCGGCAACCCTTCCGCGCCCACTGAAGTGGAAACCACCGCTTTTCCCATTGCCATCGCCTCAAAAATTTTGAGCCGCGTGCCTCCGCCGATCCGCAGAGGAACGATGCAAACTGAGCCGCGCGCAACGTACGGCCGGATGTCTTCGACCCAGCCCGTGAGCCTCAGTCTGCTCTCCCGCTCGGCTAGAGCCTGCAATTTGCGCGAAGGATTTCGGCCCACCACCTCGAGAAATACTTCGGGACACTCTTGCCGGATCAACGGCAGAATGGAATCGGCAAAATATAAAATCGCATCTTCATTGGGAAGCCAGTCCATCGACCCCGTGAATACCAGGGAACCTGCCCTTTCTTCTCCGAACATAGGCTGAAAATAATCCACATCAACGCCGGTAGGAATCATGGTGATGTCGTCGGCGTCGACAAACGACGCGAACGCATCGCGGTCGGTCTCAGAAACCGTGAGCACGCGGTCCGCGAGCCGCAAATATTTTCGCTCGGCGGCTTCCATCTTTTTCCATTCGCGCCACGAGATAGCCTTCCACGCCGAATTGGTGGCCACTTCATAATGCCGCCGCCATATCGTCGCTTCCACGTTGTGGGTGAAGAGCACTTTAGGAATCGCACAGTCCCACGGAACGACTCCCGCGGCAAATATGAAGTCGCAGACGATCACATCGTAAGTCTGAAGCGCGAGCAACCCGCGCATTTTCCGTCGCGCAATAGGCCGGCAAAACTTCGTAATGCCATAAGGCTCGGCGGAAAAAAGCCGCATTCCGTAGTTGATCATCTCCGCCGCACTCTTCGGCGCCGGCAAGTCGAGAGGCACGCACACCACGCGGTCAAAAATATTCTTCAAGTCTGGGTGTTGATCGCCGTCATGCGCCGCATAGAAGGAAAAAAAGGTGACCGCATGCTTGCGCGCGAGTTCGCGCAGAATGTTATAGCTGCGAATCTTCCCGCCAGTATCGGGGGGCACCAATCCACCGGCTTTGACCCAGAGTATTTTCATTGGACCGGCGGGAATTGCATTCGGGTCCTACTCTGCGCCGGCGGTGGCGGAGTGGATCGCGTCCAGGTCGGCCCCGAGATCCTTGCCATCCGTGCCTTTGCCTTTGTACGGGCTCGATGGTTGCAAGTGGTAGTCTCCCCCATTCCCGCCATTGTAATTGGCGAACCGTACCGCTGCCGCCGATCCGGGGAAAAAGTTCTTCTCGGGCCAACTCGCCGGCGGCGACGCGATGATTGCGTTGCCGGCGAATGTGGAGTTACTAAAACACGCGGTGAAAGTGGTAAGCGGAGAATCGTGAAATGCGCAGTTCGCCGGACCGCCGCCCGTGGACCATACCGGATGCATGCCGGCATTAACAATACTGTTGGTGAAAACAAAGTTCTGCATTTGCGAGTTCATCGTAACAATGTCGCCGACCAAAAACAGCGTGAATGGCGGAAATGCGGTCACATGATCGATTGTTACGTACTTGAGAAGCGGGCAGTCTTTGTCCACAGACAGTTGCGCAAACTCACCGGGCCCGCCATATTTCGTCCCGTCGATGTCGTCGATCAAGACGTCATGAATGCTGTAGCGTTGCCCGTCGTGCGGTGCGCCCGCGCCCGCCAAAACGTTGGCAATCTGAAAGCCTGCCGCAACGTGGCTGATCGAGTCATAACGAATGGTCACGTCCGTGACCTGGCAAGCCGGGCAGAGGTTAATGCCGCCCCTTCCTCTTTGGTTTTTCGGAGTCAGCAGAATGGCGAAGCCGACCTGCGAGAACCCTGCCCAGGAATTCTCCATGACGTTGCCTTCGATCAACACGCGCTGCGCGTTTTTCAACTCGAGAAGGTTCTTGACGATAAATGGATTGCCGTCCGCGCCTCCGGCATATCCGGGCTGCCCGCGCATCCAGATGAGAGGCTTGAACATGTGGTTGTGGCGGATCTCAATATCGGCGGGCGTCAATGTCGCGGAGCCTCCGCCGAATAAAATGTTCTCCCCGGCAGCCTCCAGAAAATTATTCTCAATTTTATAAGGTCCCATGGGGCTATCGCCCAGGCCCCCGCCAATGGTCTGCGTGTCGCCGCACGAACCACTCTTCGCGATGCAGTGAAAGTCGGTAAAAAAAGAATCGATGATGGCGACGTAACGGCTCGCGCCCAAAAGAATGCCCCGCACCGTTTCTTCCTGCGCCGTCCCGTGTACCCACAAGCGATCAAACACAATATGATCCGCCGGACCTTTAAATTGGATGAGGTTGTAAATCGGGGCGGAAGCAGGCGCTCGCGTCACCTCCAACCCGATCAGCCGGTAGTGATTCGCGCCCGCGGCAAACGTGATCGGGCCCGAACCGCTCTTGCCGTTGAATTCAATTTTCGCCAGAACGTTTGTTGCGGTCGACGTGCAATGGAAAGCGGGACGGCCGGGCAAAGCCGAAATGCCTGCGTAGCACGGGTTGAGGCGTGAGCCCTCGGCGGGCAGGCTGGAATCGGGCGCGCTCGTGCGAATGATAATCCAATGCGAGTCGTCGCAATTCTTATCCGGGATTACGAAACTGCCGCTAAAAACAGCCCCCGCCTGTAGCTGAACGATATCGCCGCAGGAAGCGTCGGCCAGAGCGTGATCGAGATTGTCTCCGGAATGTATAGTCCAAATCTTGCCGCTCGCCGCAGTGTCTTTCAACGAACTCTTCACATGCTCCCGTGGAAGCTCCGCGGGGCCATCGAAGTTCCTGGCGCCGCTGTTCTTATCGTTTTTATCGTTCTTATTGTTGGCCGCTGCATTGGCTGCGGCGGAAGACTGCCCTGAAACGGCCGCGCAAAGGCAAACAACAAGGATAAGGACGAAAAGAAACGCTCTTGGCGCGAAGAGATAACGGCTGGGGTTTTCCATGACTTTTCGAGCGCGCAGACTCTGAGGAAGTAAAAGACGATGAATGAAGATATCAGGCGGCAACTCGGCCGGTCAATTTCTCGGCGAGTAACAGATCGGCTGCTATTCCACGCCGGCGATTGCGGAATTCAGCGCGGATACGTCAGCTCCGAGATCGAGACCATCGGTCCCTGCGCCTTTGTACGGGCTCGAAGATTGCAATTGATAATCGCCGCCGTTTCCGCCGTTGTAGTCGATAAATTGGACTGTCCCGGTAGAAGCGGGGAAAAAATTTCCCGAAGGCCACAAGCTGGGAGGATACTGCGATGGACTTCCAATAAGTGCGTTGTTCACGAACGAGTAAGGATTAAAGCAAGCTTTAAAGGTCGAGAGCGGCTGGTCGTTGTAGGCGCAATTCGTTGGCCCATTGCCCGTCGACCACACTGGATAACTGCCCGTATTCACAATGCTGTTCGTGAAAACAAAATTCTTCATCTTGCCGCTGGTTGCGGTCATGTCGCCGATCATCGCCATGGTTGACGGCGGAAAAGCCGTTACGTGGTTGATGGTTACGTTCTGCAAGAGCGGAGCGCCCGCGCTGACCGAAATTTGCGCAAAATCGCCGGGGCCGTTGTACTTTGATCCATCGATATCGTCCACTACAATGTCGTGAATGCTGTAGCGCTGGCCGTCGAGCGCCGCGCCGGTGCCGGCCAGCGCGTTGGCGATTTGAAGTCCGGCCGCTACGTGGCTCATCGTCGTATAGCGAATGGTTACATCCGTGACCTGGCAATCCGGGCAGAGATTCGTTCCATTGCTGCCGGCTTGATTTTTCGGGGTCAGTAAAATGGCGAAACCCACTTGGGAGAATCCGCCCCAGGAATTTTCCATGATATTGCTGTCGATCAAGACGCGCTGCGCATTTTTCAGTTCGAGAAGATTTTTTACTATAAATGGATTTCCTGTCGGTCCTCCAACAAAGCCGGCCTGCCCCTTCATCCAGGTTAGCGGCTTGAACATATGGTTGCGGGTAATCTCAATGTCAGTTGGCGATGTGGTTGCAGACCCCCCGCCGAGGAGAATATTTTCCCCCGAGGACTCGAGGAAATTGTCGGCAAACTTGTAGGGCCCCATCTGGTCGTTGCCCAGCCCGCCGCTAATCGCTTGAGAATCGGTGCACGATCCCGTGAGCGCGACGCAGTGAAAATCAGTCAGAAAGGAATCGATGATCGAGAAGTAAGTCCCGCTTCCGAGATCGACGCCTCGATTCGTATCGTCCTGCGGCGTGCCATGCAGCCAGACGCGGTCAAGAATAATATTGTTGGCCGCGCCACTCGATTGGATTGAGGCCAGGGCGTAGACGAGTCCGGTCCCGGCGACGCGCGTGATCTCCAAACCAATCAACCGGTAATGGTTTGCCCCGGTTGCAAAGACGATGGGTCCGTTGCCGGCTGCGGGCATCACCAGCTTCGCTACAACTTTACTTGTGGATGCGCATTGCAGCGGGGGACGGCCGGGCAGGGAAGAGACTCCCGCATAACAGGGCGTAAGCCGGGTGCCTTCTGCCGGCAATACGGAATCGTCTGCGCTGCTACGAATGACGATCCAGTGATTGTCGTCGCAATTCTTGGCGGGAAAAGTGAACGGTCCGGTGAAACTCGCGCCCGCCTGCAACTGAACGGTGTCGCCGCACTTCGCATTGTTCAACGCGGATTGCAGATTTCCTCCGGCATTAATCGTGCTCGTGCCGCCGGGCGCGGGAGTGTTCGCCATTGCGCTCTCAATATAGATGCGTGGCAGCTCAGCCGGCCCGTCAAATCCACTCGCCGACGCCGTCGCTACGACCAGCGATAAACTCTGCGCGACACTATGCCCGGAAGCGTCAGTCACCTTTGCCGTGAAGGAATACGATCCAATCAGGGCCGTTATGCCGCTGATGACCCCGCTGGAGGATTGCAACTGGATTCCGGGTGGCAACGCGCCCGCTGAAAGGCTCCATTGGTATGGTGGCACGCCACCTGTGGCGGAAAGCTCGCTTGTGTAAGGCGATCCAGCATCCGCGGCCGCCAGCGCTGAGGTCGCGATAGCCAACGAGGTCGGAGGCGTCACGGTTAAGGTTACGGATCCGTGTGCGCCACCACCGGTTACGCTCGTAGCCGTAATCGTCACACTCGTATTGCCGGTCACTTCGGGCGCGGTAAAAATTCCTGTGCTTGAAATTGTTCCCGCGCTTGCCGACCAGGCCACGGCCGTATTCGCGCTACCGCTTACTGTGGCTGTGAATTGCTGCCGCGCCTGCGAGGCTACGGTTGTTGGCAGAGGCGAAAGCGTGATTTGCGCGCCGAGGGGCTGCGCCGTCGAGCCTCCCGAACCCTGCGACGAATTCCCGCAAGCGGTCGTGAGAGTGGCGAGGCTAAAGAGAAGCAGGGCAACAATACCGCTCGGGACGAAACTTTTATTTGTGCCAACCTCTCTTGCCGTTCCACAGTGCCGGCTCTCCTGCATTCCCACCCACCTATATAGGAGTTCGGGATCCTTAGAGCCCGTAGCAGCACTTTAGAGAAGAGAAAACACGAAGGGCAGATCACGTCGGACCAACGCCTGTCAGGCCACACCAGTACATCGCAAAGGTACGTGAACCTCCGGCCGGAAAAAGCCCACTTTCGAGGACCGCACAAAGTCGTCGAAGACAAGCTTAACGGCTGGACAGCTTAGTTTTGGCCGACATCATCTTTCCCATGTATGAATCGGCAAACTGCGCCGGATCCACTTCCGAAAGCTCGTATCCTAATGCCAGCATCAAGTCTCCCCACGCGGATTCGATCTCGATGATGGAAGATTTTGGGAGCGCGGTTTTCCACGACCCGGCCTTCGCCCCACGAACGAATGGAATATCGTCTCGTTTCCCCTTCGTGGCGACCCATTCGTGCGACTGCGATTTCTCCAATTCCCGCATGCGATCCGCGGAACTCGCCGCGATCGCTTCGGAGAGCCTTTCTTGCGACGCTGCAATACCCATGAAGTCCGCGATCTCTCTAAGCGAGGTTTCCGTATCGCGCTTCAAATCCTCATAGCGCACCAGCAGAAAATCAGGATTTCGCCCGCGAGCAAAGATCCAACTGCCCACATGCTCTCCCCATGTCCCCCAGGTGCTCCACGGCATTGAGCGCGTGAAAATGCTCACGTACTGTTCAAGCGAACATGAGTCCTCGAAGTGCCGGTACTTGCGGCTGAAATCGTAATAAGAGAGCGCCACATCCCGTGGGTCGCGAACGATATAAATAACTTTAGGATAGCGGGCGTCAAAATATTCATGGCTCTTCACGATGCGCGGACGCGGTGTTCGCTTTAGAGTTCGGCTCGACTGGCTCGAGGTGTCGGGAATTAAACGTTCGATGTTCGCGAAACTCACTTCGAGCCCGGGATGCGCGAGATTTGCGATCAGAAATCGAATCCAGGTGTTGCCCGAGCGCGGAAACGAAACCAGAAAAGTATCTTCGGGAAAAACCGACAGGTTGCGCCCGGCCAAATCTTTGCCGAGAAGATATTTCAACACGTATTTGACGCCATAGATCATGCAGTTCTTTTGGGCTTTCCTTTCGAGGTCACCGTTCTCCGCATCGACAGCCGGAACATCCGCTATTCATCTAATCACGGAGCGCACTGGCCCGTTCCTCTACTTTCGCGCCCTAACGGTTTTCTTCACATACTTTTCATATATCCAGCGCGCGGCCGACGGAGCAATTCCAAGGAGAGCGACGATTGCGCCGATCCTGGCGCTCCGAAAGAACCCATTGGCCGAGCGAAATTTCGCCCGCGCCTCGCCATATTTTTCGTGCAGCAAAAGTTCCTTCCCATCCTCGAGTTCGATCTCCGCTCCCCATCGATCGCGCATCCGAGTCGCAGTTGTGCGTTGCGCTTCGCTGATTCCCGGCTGGGCCAGGGCTTTTTCGTAAGCCCGCTTCCGGCCTTTCCGCATGGCCTGTGGTGTCGCCGACAAGCTTCCCGCGCGTACGTGATGCGTAGCCAAAACCTCGCGCAGGCACGCCATTCGGGCGCCGGTGAATGCAATGCGCAGCCACAGGTCAAAATCTTCGCAATGACGGAAGCTTTCGTCAAACAACCCCGCCTTCAGAATCACCTCCCGGCGCGCTACTGTGCATGACAGGATCACAATACAATTCAGCGCCAGCAGATTATCGAACGTCACGGCATCGCTCGAGGGAGAAATCTTCATAAACGTCTGGCCCGGCGGCATATCCTCCCCAATGTAGTTTGCGTCCGAGTAAATAAAATCCAGCGGCCGTTCGGCCTGCAACTCTTTCATCTGGCGGGTCAGGTATCCACCGAGCCACAAATCGTCGCTGTCGAGGAACGCAACGAATTCTCCGCGCGCTTGCAGGATGCCCGCGTTGCGCGCGCTGCTCGGTCCTCGATTCTGCTGTTTGAGATACACGATCCGATCACGATAGGTCTGAATCGCCGCTTCAAACTCCGGTGTATCCGGCGAGCCATCGTTTACCACAATCACTTCAAAATTGGGATAGTCCTGGGCGAATACCGAATCGAGCGCGCGCCGTATATAAGCAGCCGCGTTATACGCGGGAATCACTACGCTAACCAGAGGCGGTTGGCCGGTACCCGCAGAGTTCGGATTATCCATGTCTCGATTCGCCATCTTTGGATCATCCACGGTCTTTGCCCGCAGTTAAGGCTCCTCCAGTGGGGTTTCGAAAGAGTTCGTTTCCACCTGCTTCATATCCTTTCCCGTACTCATTCCGTCTACCTCCCAAATCCGCCCCTTCGAGACCGCCCAGGCCAGCCCCAGACCATAAGGAAGCAGCCCAATTACGATTTGCAGCACTACCTGTAAATACGTGTGCGCGAAAAACCAGTGCCGCATCAACAGCAGCGTCGCCACGGTCGGCAAGCTCAATAGAACAGGAAGCGTATAGGCCTGCCGCAGGTAAGATCCGATCCGAACGTTCAAAACTCTGCACAGGTGCCGCGGCATAAAAAACAAAGTTGTCAGCGTGAGCGGGATTGCCGTACCCAACGCGTCGCCAAAAATCCCCAGCGGCCGGATTAGAACCACGCTCAGAATCAGGTTGGCGGCCGCTTCCATGCCCGTAACCCACGTCAGGCTGCGCCGCCGCGCCATGCCGAACAATATGCGCGGCGAGGCAGCCTGCGCCAACGCAAACGTAGACGGAATCAGCAATGTAACCATCACCGGATAACAGGCGTCCGCATAAGCCGCGCCCACCCACGCAGTGATCACGGATTTTCCCAGAATAATCAATGTAGCCGTGATCGGAAACACGATGAGCGCGCATGCGCGGTTGCCCGCGATAAAAATTGTTCTAAGGTGTCTATGGTCGCCCCGGGCGCTGGATTGGCCCGACATCGGCACAAAGATTTGCGCCAGGCTGCTCACCACTTCCGCGGTATAGTCCACCAGGCGGTCGCCTATCGAAAAATAAGTTACCGCCGCCATCGAAAGCATTGCGGAAAGCACTACTTCGTCGGCCTTGAAGCGCAGCTTGTATGCGATCAGAATGATGAAGCTCACGCCGCTGAACCGGGCCATTTCGCCGAAGGTATTGCGGTCCACGTAGTGCCAGCCAAAGCGCAACGGCAGAACACGCAACGCAATTATGGCGCGCACCCCCGCGCTCAGCAGCGGCAGTGTCACTGTGATCAAAGCCACAGTGAGCAGCCCGTACCCAAAATGCAGAGCCAGAACGATCAGCAATGCGCGCAGCAGCGTGGAGACAACATTCGTTACGTTGACCAGGTAAAAGCGGTTCAATCCCTCCAGGATTCCCGTGAAAACGCCCGCCGGAAAGCCCAGAGCCACGGCCGTTCCCACCATCAGAAACAACACCCGCGCCGTCGGCAAAAACTCCGCCGGCATGCGAAACAGGAATTGCAAGAAACTGCTGAGCACCAGAGTGGTGAGGATAGCGGCCACGCCGATCGCTGAATAAACTGTCAATGCAGTGTTAATCAGGCGCGAAACGGCTTCGTTGTCATTCGTCGCCGTGTAAGTGGAAACATAGCGAACAATGGAAGACCGAATGCCGAGATCGAACAATCCGTAATAGCCGGTTACGGAAAAAACCAGTATCCATGCGCCATAAGCCGTATTTCCCAGGCGATGCAGAATGAACGGCGACAGCAGTATGCCGACCAGAATGTTGACGCCCAAACTAAACCAGCCCGAACCGACATTCTTGATGAGTTCGCGTTTTTGCATCGTTGTGAGCCCTGCAACCGGACGCGCGCCCCTAATGCGCTCCAGGCAGGGCCGCCCTTGCAATTTTGTACCCTGGTGCAAGCCTGCGAGTGAATCGTGGAAGTGCGAGCCGCCGAAATGCGCGGGATTTACCCAGCGTCGTCACTCAAGACTACAGCAAACTTCCAGCCGGTCCCTTGCATTTTGGACTCAGTTAGTAACCCGCCAGCCGACGCCGTGATGCGTGCTAGGAGTAAATATTTGTGGATGGCATTTCCCCGGGCGTATTCGCCCACTCTGGCTGGGGATCAAATGCCGACGGCGGCTATAGGAACGCTCTAACGGGCGGCGGAAAAAGTCGATGTTGTTTTCGTTCTTGGATGGCGCGGCGCTCACCGCCGCGATAAGGTTGACATGTTTCCAAACTCAAGGGTTGGCGCTGCTTACGGAAATAGGCACGAAAAACCCCGGCGCTTTGCAACGCCGGGTTCAGAGGGGTGCTGCCCTGATTTCGATTGCGCTTGTCTTCCGGGGCCTTGGCGAGTCCTTGGCGACCTTTGCGGTAAGGTTTTGCTCCCAAAATTAGGACGCTACCCTACAGGGACCCTTTTGACCTAAAGAGTGCTCGTCGAATTCGCGCTGAAATGAATGGCAGGTTGTCGTTCAAAGGATCGATGACCATAACCGCCGAGCCCGAAGCTCCCCCATGCGCCCACGCGATCTGATCGGCATTGGTCCGGCTGCGAAGTTGGCAAAGCCTGGGTAACGCGTTCGTAGCCTAGCTCACCCATTAACGCTCCCCACGCCGACTCAATCTCGGCAACTGCGTTCCTGGAAAGAGCCGTTTTCCATCCCCCCGATTGCGCGGCGCGAACGAACGGGATATCCTGCCGCGTGCCCTTGGATTGGTGCCACTCGGTGCCTTGGGCCTTCTCGAGGTTTCGCATCTCGTTCGCCGAGCTGCGTGCCACGGCTTTTTCGATTCGTTCCGGAGTCGCATCTATCCCCAGCAGGTTGGCTATCTTTACCAGAGCGGGCCCGGTTTCACGCAGCATGTCTTCATAGCGCAGAAGCAGGAATTGCGGATCATTTTGGCGCATCGCCAGCCAGCTCGTCACATTCTGCTCCCACGAGCCCAATCGCGCGGGACGTGGCGTATCGCCCGCCACGAAACGGCTCACAAACTTGTCGAGCGAGTAGTTGTCCTCGATGATTCGGCGCTTGCGTTGAAAGTGAAATAGGGAAACTACCACATCGCGGGGATCGCGGACGACATAAATCACACGCCGGTAGTGAGGTCGAAAAGGTTCATGGCAGTTGAGAATGCGCGGCCTCGGCATTTTCGCGAAAAACCCCTTCGGCATTACGTCGAAGTGCGGAATCAATTGCGGGATATTAAGAAAATCGACTTTGCGGTCGCTATAAATAAGATTGCCCACCAGGAAGCGAGTCCATGTATTTCCCGACTTCGGGAATGCGATCAGGAATGCGTCGTCCGGGAAAACCTGGAGATCAGACCCCGCCGGAATTTTTCCCGACATGAGCTTAAGTCCCGCTTTGATCTTGTTAATCATAATTTTCTCCCAGCTTCTAATCGCGTCCCTGCTTGGCCTTTGCCCAATTTGCGCTTCCGCCCGTTCCCGTCGCCGGAGCGCGATAGGAAAAATTGATAGTCGATTGTTTCTCCGAATCGCGTTTCGGCGCGGGGCGGTAAACCGTGGTGGTCTTCCTGCTATTTGTTGGATCCGGCTTGCTCCGCATCGTATTAGAAGTTTGCTTTTCCATTTGGTCGAGCTGTTGCGTCGTTCCCCTGGACTTTGCCCTAGCTGTCTCAAGCGAGGCGGTCGAACAAGGCAAGCCTTTGCAGATGTATTCCTTCGCGCCAGAATTCTTGGCTGCGTGGTACGAACTGGAAGACCGGTGAGCCGGCCTCGCCGGTTCGGCGAATCCGGAGACGGGGACAAGCGCAACGATCAGCGAAAAAATAGCCGCTTGACCGGCTAAACAGTGGCCGAAGCCTTTCGCTGCGGAGCTGTGCCTGAATCGATTTCGAAACATCTTCATCATGACTTTCATCTCGGTTCCCTAAATTGGGATCCGCTAAATTGCGCATCCCGTAAAGTGCCGGAAGTATACATTTGCGGTTGACTCGGGACCAGAGAGTGAACGATGAATTCACAATCGGTTAACATAAGTCAACGCAACATTTTTCTACGGATCAGTCCGGCCATCGATAAGAGTCCCGTTCCTACGAGAACCAGCGATTGCGGCTCGGGAACTTGAACCGTAGTCGCGCAGTCGCTGGCGAGAATGCACACTCCCTTGTTCAATCTCACCGCTCCGGCCTCTTCTCCCGCAAGCGCCCCCTTTAGGCCGTTAACCGCGCGCTTCGTCGCCGTCGAAACCACTGCTTCACCCGCCAATTGCTTTGGCGCACGCGCGTGGCTCTCTGCCGCGGCACTGATTGGCGTAGCGTGCCGTCCCCTTCGGCTTGGCTCAGGGTCCGACTTCGGTCGGAATGACAATTGTGATGTAAGGAAATCTCTGCTGCCGAAATCGGCCCCAAAGTTTTGCGGATGTCCTAGTAAGTGCCCCAGTGAGTGGGTCAGCGCGATGCTGCGATCCCGGGTTGTGGTATAGTTCCTGCCCGAAAGTTGTGCGTTTCGCGTTCCCCACAATCAACAGCAAGATCGGCACCGGATGCCGCGCCGCGCCGAAACACAGTTCAAATCAAGGAGAAGAATATGCCGCAGCCCAGGTTGAAACAATTTCTCTCGAGATTGGCTTTGCTTTTCGTGATCGGGTTAGCCGGAAGTGCGGTGATTTCGGTGGCTCAGGAGCAGGCAGTCCCGCATGGCGTGAAGGGACAGACAACGACTTTTAATTATCCCGACTTTAGCGACATCAGCGGGCTCACGCTGAACGGCAACGCTGCTGTGAGCGACGACTTCCTGGAGGTTGGGCAGCCTGCGACGTATAGGATTGGGTCCGTGTTTTATACGGAGCAGGTGAACGTGGCGCAGGGATTTACTACATCGTTTACCTTGTGGATGGCGCCCGAGGGCGCTTATACGACCGCCGATGGCATGGCGTTTGTGATCCAGAACACCGGCGTGAATGCGCTGGGCGATAACACGGGCGGCCCGGGATACCAGGAGCCTGGCGGTTGAGTTCGACACCTATAGGAATGAAGACTTGGGCGATCCGAACAACAACCATGTCGGAGTGCAGAGTTGCGGCACCGCGGCGAATTCGCCCGATCACACGTCGCAATGCAATTTCGGACTGCAAGCGCATTTGCCGGTCGAACTGGCGCGAGGAAAACCGTTTCAGGTTTCGATTACTTACGCGCCGGCGAACTCGGGGTCTGAATTGTCGATCTCGATCAACAATCAAGGGGTGCTGACCAGCGCAGTGCGCCTCACCACGCTGCTCGATCTAAATGGAAACGATGCGTGGGTGGGATTCACGGCTGGCTCGGGAGTGTTTTACGAAGCGGGATACGTAAGAAACTGGATGTTTTCGAGTACGGGAACGGCGCAGTAATTAAGCTGCTGATGGCGCGGATGCAGCGGTTAGGTGCGCCAGATGCGTTGCTGGGTATCGAGAGACGAGAACATTACGGGTTCGTGGTGAACGCTGGTAGCGTGGCGGTTGATGGCGCCGGCGGCCTGGGTGCGGAGGTTGCCGTCGCGCAAGTCGAAGTCGAGAGTGCTGACGTGGTGGGCGCAGCGGGAGCAGGTGAACTTCATGCCTCCCTTGACGCGCGCGATGCTGTAGTGCCGCTTCACAATTCGAGTGTAGTCTTTTGTCGCGGAAGCGATAGTCACGGCGGTGGGGCGGCGAAGGTAACGATGGGAGCGTTTTAATGCGAGGGAGTGAGAGCTTGGGTTGAAACTCCCAGCGAAGCTTCGGGCAGCGCACTGGTACAAGAGATCCTTCGACTGCGATTGTCCTTCGCGCTTTAGGCGCGAAGAACAATTCTCGCTCAGGATGACAGACAATTAAGACCCGCTACCTCGCAAGCCGGTTGTATTTCTTCAAGACTTCGCGCAGGCGGTCGTGAGGCAGGGCAATGACCTCGTGGTCATCGATGCCTTTCATGGTTTCGGCGGCGACCATGGCATTGACGACGGCTTCTTCGGTGGCCTGGACCGTCGCGAGGAAGATCGGGTCGAGAGAATCGTTGGGCAGCATGGTTAGCTGGTGGGTGTTATTGGGCTGATTGCTTTTCGGGCTCACGGCGCCGGGGTTGGCGGTGGAGAAGGCGAGGAAGATATCTCCTGAGCCGTCGCCGGAATAGCTGCCGTCGCGGCCGAGTCCGAGAGAAACTTTCCTGGCGACGCGTTTGAGTTGTGTGGGGATGAGTGGGGCGTCGGTGGCGACGATGACAATGATGGAGCCGACATCTTTGCCGGCGATTGGCGAGACGCCCGGCGAGACGAGCGGCCCTTCGGGCCGCCGGACAGCCCCTTCGGCTTCGCTCAGGGCAGGCTTGGGGGGCTGTCCCCCCATGTTTTTCTCTGAACTGGAAGCTTCATCTTCTCCATAGGCGGGGCGCTCGGGGATTTCCTCGCCGACTGGAACGCCGGCGATGCGGAGCTGATCGCGGCGTCCGTAGTTGCATTGCACGAGAACGCCGATGGTGTAGCCGCCGGCTTTAGCGTCGAGCACGCGCGATGCTGTGCCGATGCCGCCTTTGAATTCGTTGCAGATCATTCCCGTGCCTCCGCCGACGCTGCCTTCTTCGACGGGCCCGGGGTGCGCGGAGTCGAGGGCGTGCCAGGCATCTTCGGGGCGGACGTGGAATCCGTTAATATCGTTGAGCCATCCATCCCACGTTTCGGCGACTACGGGCAGCGACCACCAATAGCCCTCCATGTCCGGCTCGCCGCGTTTGACCTTCCAGGCGATGACTGCGTCGCGCACCACGCCGACGCTGTGAGTGTTGGTAATCATGACTGGACCATTGAGAAAGCCGGAGTCGTCAACCCAGGTTGTGCCGGTCATTTCGCCATTGCCGTTGAGAGTGAACCACGCCGCGAAAACGGCGTCATTGCCGGCCTTACCGCGGGGATGGATGGCGGTGACGCCGGTGCGCACCGGTCCTTTGCCGACCACGAGCTTGCCGCTGCCGGAGATAAGCGTAGTGTGGCCGACTTCCACGCCTTTCACGTCAGTGATGGCATTGTTGGCACCGGGCGTGCCATCGAAAGGAACTCCGAGATCGCGGGCGCGGGGCTTGGTTTGAGCGGAGGCTGTTAGGGAGCAGCTGAGAATTAGCGCAAGCATCAATGCGGGCCTCGGGCATTGGCTTTCGGGCTTCTTGGGTCGTGGCATGGGAACCTCCGGTGGAACGAGGAAGTATAGAGGATCGGCGCATTGTTAGGGCGGCGGCGAGAAAAGCGGGTTTCTCACCGGGCTTCGCCCGGTTCGAAATGACAAAGTGTAGGGAGAGCGCGAAGGATTGAGGGCCGGGAAAGCGACAACGGCAAAGGCGCTACTGGCATCGGAGTATGTGCGATAGAGGAAGAGCAGTTAAAGTAAAATCCTGTGTACGCGAAGAGATGTGCGCGAACAGACGCGAGGAAAAACAATGGATAGCTGGAAAAAAGCGGCGATCGCAGGTTCTTTTACGGTGGCGACAGTTTTGTTTATGAAGAAACGGGTTCCGGCGGGAGTGCTGGCGACCGGGGTGGGATTAGCGGTGCTGGCGGCAGAGTATCCGGAAAAATTCGAAAAGATTAGGAAGTCGCTGCCCGATTATTTCGACCGCGGGATGCGGGTGATGGAGATGGCGGGGCGCGCTGGAATGCGCATTACCGATGCGGCGGGCCGTGCTGGAGTTTGGGAGGAGTTCGGGGTGTGAGAGGGGCGGCCTTCGGCTACCGGGCTTCAGCTAAACCAAAACTACGGACTCGCAAGTCTCGCCGAAGGCCGAATCGCGAAGCCCGAATCGCGAAGCCGGGGAGCCCGTTACTCGATGCCGAGCTGTTTGCGGGCTTCGGGGCTCAATCGTTCAGGGGACCAAGGTGGAGTCCAAACTACGTTGACGGCGGCGTTGCGGATGCCGGGGAGTTGTTCGAGGCGCGATTTCACTTGCGCGCTGATATTAACGTGCTCGGGACAGCCGGGCGACGTCAGGGTCATGTCGATGGTGACGTCCTGCTTCGGCTCGACTGGATCGGAGGTTGCCTCGCTCGAAGCCTCTGCGAAGTTTACTTTGTAAATGAGGCCGAGGTCGACAATGTTCACTGGGATCTCGGGGTCGTAGCAGCTTTTCAGCGCGCTGAGGACGTCTTGTTCGGTGACAGTGGGCATGGGAGGTTTACGTCTGAAGTCTCGGGCCGTTCATTGGTTCAACTGATAATAAGTGTACTCGATCTTCCCGTTCCGTTGTCCCCGCTTCGGGCACTCTTTGTTATTTCTTGAAAGAGCTGATGTGCGTATGACGGAGGCATTTGGTAAAAACGCCTCGATGCGCCATGCTTCCGGGCAGATGAAAGGGATCCTTCGACTGCGATTGTCCTTCGCGCCGGAGCGCGAAGGACAATCCTCGCTCAGGATGACAAAGCTTGAGACTTCAGGACTGGAGCGGTCTGGTAAAGTTTTTGCATGATGAGCGAAGAAGCTAAGAAGAGGATTCAGATTGCGTTGGGACTGGCGGTGATCGTCGCGGGAGTGCGCGCCGGCTACATTCTTTATCAGCGGCATGAAGACTTTCTTGCGGCGCAGCAGCAGCAGGCTGCGAAGAATGCCGGGTATTCGAACCAGGAATATTATGTGACGCCGAAGAAGCTGCATCCCTTCGATTTGAAGTCGGCGCAGCAGTTGACGCAGCAGCCGGTGTGGGTGAAGGAAGGGTATCGCTATACGTATTACTCCTATGACGCGGCGCGCAAGTGGGCGGATTTTGGGCACGATGCCGGCCTGCTGTTGCCTGTCGAGAAACTTAAAATCAACGATGTGGTAACCGGCACAGCGGGCGGCAAGAAGCAGCTGATGGCGACGTTTGCAAAAGATGGAAAGACTTATGCCGTCCCGATCGGATTCGAGAACGATGGCCAGTACAAGATTTATTCCGACGAAATGTTTTATGTGGAAGATCCCCACGAGCTTTATAAGTTCTGGCCGGTGAATGTGTGGCAGGCGATTGCGCAGCACGAAGTGAAGCCGGGGATGGATGAGTTGCAGGCGGATTTCGCGGTGGGCATGGGAGTGCCGGATGCGGGGGCGACATCGGCCGATAAGACGGTGCGGTATCCGAATGGAGGGAAGCCGCTGGTGGTGACTTACAGTGGGGGCAAGGCAGAGGAGATTAAGGCGGGGACGTAGTTCAAAATCCAAATTCAAAAATCTAGAATCAAAATTCAAAATTCAAAATCCCCACTCTAGCCGCAAAGAACGCGGCTGGAAGGGGCACCCTCGTACCCTCGGGTTTTATTTCTGTTTAATCACTTCATATTCGCCGCTCACGAGGCCGCTGGCATACTGCTTCGTAGAGATATGGCGAAGATGGATGTCGTGCGGTAGCGAGCCGAAGAGAGGAATTCCTTCTCCGATTAGTACCGGCACGCGGGTGATGATGATCCGCTGAATCAAGCCGGCGCGGAGGAAGCGCTGAATCGTAATGCCGCCGTCGATGTAAAGATGCTGACCGCCGGTGGCTGCGAGCCGCGAAACAATATCCGCCGGATCGCCTGCCATGTGCTCAACGACGCCTCCTTTTAGCGCCGATAAGTCGACCGGACGGCTGCTCAACACGATTACGCGCTTCTTTCCGTACGGCCACTCCGGGAAAGCGAGAACAGTCTCGAAAGTGTTGCGGCCGATCACGATGGCGTCGACGCTGGCGATGAATTCGTTGTAGCCGTGGGGTTCGCCTCCGCCTTCGGGGAGGAAGTCGAGCGCGCCGTTGGGGCGGGCGATGAAGCCGTCGAGGCTGGTGCCGATGAAGACGGAGATTTTCATCTTGGAGAACTTCCTCAGGGGCTAAAGCCCGAAACTGTTTGAGTCTTGACGCGGCGCTAAAGCGCCGCTCTTCCACTTACCATCCAAGAGCCTGTTTACTTTACTCCGGCCAAGGCTTTTGACACTTCCTGGATATCGGGCACGACGGGAATGTCGTAATTCTTGTGCCAGGCGAGGTTGCCATCGCGGTCGACGATAGAAATGGCGCGGCCCGTGATGCCTTTATCTTCAAGGTAAACGCCGTACTTGGCGGCTACGGCGCCGCGCGGATTAAAATCGGCGAGCAAAGGGTACTGAATGCCCATTTTGTCGGCGTACGCTTTGTGCGACCACACGCTGTCGACGCTCAGGCCAAGCACCTGCGCGTCAAGATCTTCGAATTGCTTCTTGTCGTTGACCATGCAGGCGTGCTCCTTGGTGCAGGTGGGGCTCCAATCCAGCGGATAGAAGACCAATACCACGCGCTTCTTGCCGCGATAGTCGCTGAGTTTTATTTCTTTTTGATCCTGGTCTTTTAGTGTGAAATCGGGCGCGGGCGCGCCGACAGTTGCTGACATGATCCCTCCCGGGGCGTTGGATGCTCACCTCATTGAAACACAAAAACCGATTCCACAGGCGACGGGAGGTAGATTTGGGAGGGCTGGCGAACATCGATTTGCAGCTTGAAAGCGGGCGCCGGCCGGCACCCATAAAGACGCGAGTTTTTGCCCCCCAGGATTCGCCCGAGTTACTTCTGCGATTCATTATGCTTGGCGGGATGGCTTCTAGCAGGCTGCTGAAAAACTCATTTCGGCTACCTAAAGCGAACCTCGGGCGCTGAAGCGCGGCTAGTTTTAAAGGACTTAACGGCACGACTGAACGTCGTGCCCTTCCCAAAACCAGCCCGACCGAAGTTTTTCAGCAGCCTGCTAGTTGGCGCCCAGTTTTTGCCGCATGTCGCGGGCAAGATTATCGATCATGCGGATTTTTTCGGCGACGGGAGCGGGAACCTCCGGCACGGCCATGGCCAGTTCGCAGGAGAGTAGCATGGCGGTGAGTGATTCGCTGACTTCGCCGCGAAGGCGTTGTTCGACCGAAAGACGGGCTTGAGTTTCTTCTCGCTTGCGGCGATGAAGCGCGGAACGGACTTCGCGGAGCAATCTTTCCATCCCACTGACGGCAAAGTTTAAATAGACAGGAAAAGCCGTGCCCAGATGCTCATGAACCTGATCGCTTTCCGCCGGGTCATTCTCCAGGAGAAACTGATCGAGTACGACCGTGGAATAAGACTGTTCGCGCAGGCGGGCGACAGCCTGCTGCAAGTTTTCGGCCCAGTGAGTTTCATAGCCGGTAGCTTCTTTCAGAGTAGCGGCGCACTCTGGTCCGCGTGCCGACGGTGTTATGAGTAGGATCATGCGCTCTCTATAGCACGCCAGACGCCACAAATCAGAGACTGAAAAGACAAGGGTTAGGGGGAGATCCGCGATGCGATCTTTCCCACTATGGAACGCGGAAGTTCCAGTTCTCGGTTCTCAGTTCTCGGTTCTCAGTTCTCGGTTCTCAGTTCTCAGTTCTCAGTTCTCAGTTCTCAGTTCTCAGAAGCTTTTGCGTAAATGCTCTCGTAAAGGGTACAGCTTAAGCCGTGTCGCGGGGATGCGGGAAAGACGCGGACTTTGGCCCCTGGCGATCGGCCAGCCGTCTCTCAGTTTCAAACTAGGATGACTTCCGGGAACCTAGCAGGCTGCTGAAAAACTCATTTCGGCTGCCTAAAGCGAACCTCGGGCGCTGAAGCGCGGCTAGTTTTAAAGGACTTAACGGCACGACTGAACGTCGTGCCCTTCCCAAAACCAGCCCGATCAAAGTTTTTCAGCAGCCTGCTAGAGAACTAAGAACTGAGAACCGAGAACCGAGAACCGAGAACTGAGAACTGAGAACTGAGAACTGAGAACTGCCTTTCAGCTCTGCGCGGCATAATCTTTCAGCTTGCGGTACAGCGTGGTCTTGCCGATGCCGAGCAAACGTGCGGCTTGCAGCTTGTCTCCGTTCAGCTCGGCAATAGCATTCAAAATAGTCAGTCTCTCAAGCTCCGCCATGGGCACGATTTTATTTTGACTGTGTCCGTTTCCATTTGCCGATGCGGTGACGTGCGCCCCGGCAATTACGGTCGGCAGATCGGATACGTTGATTAAAGTTCCGCTGGTAAAGGCACAGGTACGCTCGAGGCAATTTTCCAGTTCGCGGACATTGCCCGGCCAGTCGTAAGCCAGCATGGCTTTGATGGCTTCGTCGGTGAGAATTTTTTCCTGCCCCGAGGCGCGCGTGGCCCGCTCCATGAAATAAGCGATGAGCAGAGGAATATCTTCGCGGCGCTCGCGCAGCGGAGGTATCCGCAGACTGAGAACGTTAAGCCGGAAATACAAATCGCGCCGAAAAGCGCCTTCGGTTACCGCTTGTTCAAGCAGGCGATTGGTGGCGGCGAGAATGCGCACGTTGATAGGAATGCGGCGAGTACTGCCTACGGGGCGGATCTCCTTTTCCTGAATCGCGCGTAGGAGTTTGGCTTGCAGGTCGACGGGAAGCTCGCCGACTTCGTCCAGAAAGATAGTGCCGCCTTCCGCGATGGCCAGCAATCCATCTTTAGCTTGATTGGCTCCGGTGAATGCGCCTTTGACATAGCCGAAGAGTTCGCTTTCGATCAATGTGGGCACAAGCGAACCGCAATCGACCGGAATAAACGGTTTGTCGTGGAACGGGCCGGAGTAGTGAATGGAACGCGCGACCATTTCCTTGCCGGTGCCGCTCTCGCCCAAAATCAAGACGGGATGCGAGCTGTTGGCGGCCTTGGCGATGATGCGATAGAGCTTCTCCATCTCGGGCGCGCGGCCCACGATACCGCCATAGCCCTGCTTGGATTTAAGCTTTTCGCGCAGCAGGCGGTTCTCGGTTTTGAGCTTGAGGTGGTTGGAGACCCGCTCCAGCAGAAGTTTAAGTTCGTCGACGCTAAAGGGCTTGGTTACATATTCGTAGGCTCCGTGCTTCATCGCCTGCACCGCCGACTGCACCGTGCCGCAGCCGGTAACGACGATGACCAAAGCCTCAGGGCGTTGTGAGCGAATATGGCGCAGCGCTTCCAGGCCGCCGGCCCCGGGCAGGCGCAAATCGAGCAGGACGGCATCGATGCTATGAGTTTGCAGCAACCGATAAGCGTGCTCGGCGGAATCGGCCACGTGAGCGATGAAGCCCAGAGATAAGGCCACTTCGCGGCAAGCGTCGCGGATGGAGCGCTCATCGTCCACTATAAGAAGATTCAAAAAGTTGGCGGCCAGAATCTGCGGAGGGGCGAAAGAGGGAGCGATGGCGACTGATGTCATAAGAGTGTTTCCTTCTTGATTTCTTGTGGAGTCGAGGGCGCGAGCCATGAATCTGGAGCAAGTGAATCCGAGAGGACTGAATCCGAGAGAACTGAATCGGGAAGATCGATTTCAGCGGACAGACACGAGCGCGGCAGCAGTACCATCGCGCGCGTGCCCCTGCCGGGTTCGCTCTCGAAATGGATGAGCCCGCGATTGGCGGCGACAATGCTGCGGACGGTCGTAAGGCCCAGGCCGGTGCCTTGGCCCGAATTCTTGGTGGTGAAAAATGGCTCAAAGAGACGGCGCCGCGTCTCCGCGCTCATCCCCTGGCCGTCATCTGCGACGATCAGCAGTACGCAGGGAAACGGCGGCTGGGTTCGATCTCCGGCAACCTGCTGAAACTTGCAATTACCCGTTTCCACAGTAATTCGTCCGCCATTGGGCAAGGCATCGCGGGCATTAAGCACCAGGTTGAGCAAAATCTGCTGCGCCTGGGCCTGGTCAATTTTGACAGCGCCCAGGTCAGGATCGAGACGCAGATCGAGCACGATGTTTTCGCCGATCAATCGCCTTAGCAGATTTTGCATGGAGCGAGTTACTTCATTGAGCGAAAGCGGGCGGTCGGAGGCGGCGGGCTGGGGCCGGGCAAAGACGAGCAGTTGCCGCACCAGCGTGGCAGCTTGCACGATGGCGGCGCGAATCTCCTCCGCATATCGCCGGCGCCGGTCGAGCGAGTCCAGGCTGGCAAGCAGCAGATCGCAGTAGAGCATCACGCCGGTGAGCAGATTGTTGAAATCATGCACCACTCCGCCGGTCAGGCGGCCGATGGCTTCCCATCTCTGGTTTTGCAATGCGCTTTCGTCGGAGGGAAGCGGGAGATTGTATGTTTCACCGCGTCGCGGTTCACCGTTGTCTGATTCGGGTTTGGCTGGTTCGATATGGTCTGGTTCAATATTGTGTGGCTCGTACGGTTCAGCGACCAGCAGCGCATGGTCAGGCTCGCCGGCGTGACCGGGTTGCCTCCACGCCGTCCATTTTGCAGCGTCCGCGCCACTTCCAGAGCATCGTGCATCGATTACGACGCTTTCCCGCCGGCAATTTAGCAGATCGCGAAGCAATGACTCGGTGTTTTCCCGGTCCTGTGGACGAACCAACTCGCCCAGACGCAGCGAACGCCGGTTGGCGACGCCGCGGGGGAGGTTTCGCCGGAAGGCAGGATTCATCTCAATAATCAATCCTTCGTGGTCGCAACGGGCCGCGGCGAACGGAGCATGCCAGAAAAAGACGCGAAATGTTGTGGCCGAGTTTTCATCCCCGGAAGTTTCCGGCTGCGGAAATGGCAATGCAGCATTCATAGTGGTACTTTGCGCTGGATGATTCCCTGGAAGAAACTCCGGAATCGCTGTCCGATACCTTGGTGTTCCCGAAACGGGCTGACCTTCACAACTTTGGGAGATCTGCGCTTCTGCCCTCGCACGTGACTATAGGAGAACCAATCTGGTACTGCGAAGGACATCCGTCACGTCAGAATAGGAAAAACTGTGGAAAACCGGGTGTGGGGATTCCTGCGGCCATCCGAAGTTGCGCGAGGATACTGCCACTCTTATTCGGAGGTTGGAACGATCTGAAGGCGCTCGGCAGTGGATTCGAGGCCGTTGAGAGCAGCGGGAGCCATCAGCCTAAAAGTGAGACGGCGGCCCTTCAGCACTTTGGCGTCCATTGGGAGATTGTCTGGAGAGATCCCGGTAGCCCGAGTAAAAAGGCTAGAAGTCTGGAGCGCCACTTGCTTCCCCGCAATCGTAATGGCTGTCAGGGTCAAGCGGAAGTATCCGGGGCCGACGGTCTTAGTGTCTACCATTCGGGATGCTTCAGCCGATTCTATCCGCGCCGCTTCGACTCGTCCGGTCAATGATGTGCCTAAATCGAGCGCGACATGCCCGCCGATGGTAAAGGGCGCCGCCAACTTCGCCTTAAAGGCATCCCCTTCGTGAACCTTCCTGGCCGTAAGCGTATTCTCGAGCTGAACCGTGAGTAGGGTTCCACTCGGCAAAACGACGGAATAGGGCATCGGTTGGAAGGGGGCAGGCGCCTTCTTCGCATCGCTGGAGGCGAGGGAAAGAGCAGCGGCCTCAGGTTCGGTGTGGCCGGCAGTAGGCTGGCCGGCATGGAAGGGCAACTTTTGGCTGCTGGCGGCGGAACTGGCGTCGCTGCCGTTCAAAGAGTCCTCGCGAACGCATCCCTGGCCGAGCCACAAAACGGCGCAACCGGAAATGACGGCAAAGACGAGCGCGGCTTGCCTTCGAATATCTCCCATTTTATGCATGGTCGCCTGGCACAGGCGCGCACATAAGTGGCAAGTAGAGTGCCAGATTGGTAGTAATAGAATCAGAGAGATATGAATAGCGGCAAAATGACACAAAGTAGAATTTGCACACCATTGAGAGGAGTTTTTCTTTCCGCGGAGTGGCGGGACTTGCTGATGGTGAACTACGAGGTCGATCCTAGTCTGTTGAGGCGCTATGTTCCTGCTAGCACGTCGCTGGATTCCTACCAGGGCAAAACCTATATCAGTCTGGTCGGGTTTCAGTTTCGCCGCACAAAGCTGCTGGGACGTTTTCCAGTTCCCTTTCATTTCAACTTCGACGAGGTGAACCTGCGATTTTACGTGCGTCGAAAAAACGACGATGAGGATCGAAGAGGAGTAGTTTTTATTGCCGAGGTTGTCCCGAGACTTGCCATTGCGGCAACTGCCCGCCTGATGTACGGCGAAAATTATAAGCGCTCTCCGACGAAACACTGTATCGAAAGTGAAGAAGATTTTCGATCAGTCGAACACCGATCCGTCGAATTTCGTTCCATCGAATTTCGGTGGCGCATTGGCGAGCGATGGTGCAGGCTTTTCGCCCAGACGAGGGGAGCCCCGACAATCCCGCAGGACGGCAGTGTGGAACAGTTCATCGCCGAGCACTATTGGGGCTATTCGAAGCAAGGGGGAGGCGGATGCCTCGAATACCACGTGGCGCATGATCCCTGGAAGGTACGGACGGCGGAGTGTGCAGGCTTTGAGGGTGACGCCGAGGTTCTCTACGGTACGCAGTTGGCCGCCATTCTACGCGAACAGCCGGTGTCTGCATTTGTGGCGGACGGCTCTGCGGTGACCGTATTCAAGGGCGTCAGAGTGTAATGAAAAGAGTGCAAATGAATTTATCTAGTCAAGCGCGGGAATCGCCGCAGCCAGCTCGGGGCTGGATACTTTACGACGGGGGATGCGGATTCTGTTTTCGTTGGGCGCACTTTTGGGAGAATGTGGTCGGGCGGAGGGGATTTGGGATTAAAGACTTGCAATCCGCGGCGGCGGATGGCAGTTTGCAGATTTCGCAGGACACCTTACTGGACGATATACGAGTGTCAACGGCTGCGGGAGAGGTTAAATCGGGCGCAGACGCTTATCTTTATGTGGCGCGAAGAATCTGGTGGGCCTGGCCTTTCTACGCGGTTTTTAGTCTGCCCGGTTTTAACAAAATTCTGTGGTGGGGATACCGGTGGTTTAATCGAAACCGGTACCGCATTTCGCGGCATTGCCCGCTGCCGCCAGACCGGATTTCCAGAAATAATTCGTAGCGGAGAATGCGCATTCTTGAGTACTGGCCTCTCACGTAAATCATCCCGCCGGTACGCCTCAGCCGGTTGAGCGGGAGATCCTTCGCTCCGCCTTCTATGAGACGGCTGGTGTGGGTCAAGGGAAAAGATTTGGGGGTTGATTTTCCTTTGATGGAGGGTTTTGGTTGGGTTTTGGTTCGCGGGTTCATTCATCGCGGGGCTTCTATCCGCACTCGAGTGCGCCCGGTGTGGGGCGCGGTGCATGTTGGTGTCCGCTGCTGATGAAGGGGCGCTGCTATCTGAAAACCGGCCTTGGAGGGCCGAGGCGTAGCTCGCAGTCGCCGGAACTCGGATTGGCAATGAACTTAACAAAACCGTGGCTGACTTCCTGTGTAAGAGCTGGGTTGCGTAAAAAAACTTCTGCTGCACTGCAAACTTCGCCGATTGCCGCAAGGCAAAATGACGCGGCAAACAAAAAACTCTGTTCTTACGATGCGGCCGCAGGTTCCGGGATTGAGATAGCGTCGGGAAAGGGCCGATAGCTCTGTCCCGTCCGCCACAGGTGATGCAGCAGCACCGCGAGTTTACGGGCCACTGCCACCAGCGCGCGTTTTTTGGCGCGTTGTCCTCCCCCGGCCAGCTTCAGTCCCCAACGGCGCAGCGCCGAGTCCGGCCCGAATCGTCCCAGCACATAGTGGGCCGCTTGCACCAGCAGACGGCGCAGGTAAATGTTTCCCGTCTTGCTGATGTTGAGTTCCGGATCGCTGTCGCCCGACTGGCCCTGCCGCGGACGCAAGCCCAGAAATGCGCCCACCGACCGGCTGTGCTGCACCGCATCTACGCCGTCCAGGGTCAGGACATAGGCGGCTGCGATCACCGGTCCTACTCCGGGCACGGTGCGTAAAATATGGATCTCCGGATAACGCTGCGCGAGTTTTTCGATGGCCCCGTCCAGCCCCCGGATCTGTGCCGTCAAGCTGGTGATCTGCTCCAACAATGGTTGCGTGGCCGCGGCTAACTCGGCCGGCACTGCGGTCGCCACCTTGGCGGCAAAGCTTCCCGACGAGGCTGCCGGCAAACGTCCGCCCGCGCTCTTGACCAATCCGCGCGCCGCGTTGATCAGCATGGTGCGCGCCCGCACCAATGTGTCCCGCGCGCGCAACAGATTCAAATCGCGTTGCCGCTCCGCGCTGCGATGCCGGATGGGCCGCAATAATCTCGGGTCGCTATAGCCGAGCCGCGCCAGCATCTCCGCATCCTGGCGGTCGTTTTTGGATTCGTTTTGACTGATCGCCCGCAACTTGCGCGCGTTGGCCACGATCACCTCGTGGCCTAAACTCTGCAACAGACGGCTGATCCAGGGCGAGTGCGTCCCGGTTTCCATGACCACGCGCTGCCGCGCTTCGCCTTCAAAGTGTTGCCGAAAGCCTTCCTCGCAGGTCCGTATCCGGCCTTCTTCCATCACTTCTCCATCGCGGTTCAACACGCAGTAGTGGCTGAAACGGTCTCCCAAATCCACTCCCACGGTGTGTTCCGGTTGCGACTTTCGCAGGTTGTTTTTGCTATTGTTCTTCATGGCTGGTCTCCTTTTGCACTTCGAGTGCGTTGCGGACAGCATCATATGCTCGTTCCGCGAGACCAGCCGTCTCATCCCATCTGAAAAACGGCTTCGCTCAGGACGACGAAGTCGTGTAAGGGCCAAAGTGCATCACGACCCGTTTATCCAAACTTCCTGAGCAAGAAAAAGCGGAGGACGATGGCGTCCTCCGCAAGAGTTGAAGATTCTTTTTGGTTAAGGTTTCTTGGTGGTCTTCTTTCTCGGGGCCGGCTTGGCTGTTTTCTTCTTCAACATTTCGCTTTCGCGGCCGCCGATGAGCGTCAGGCTGTCCGTGGTGTTGAAGGGGAATTGACGAACCGAAGTTTGCCCGGTCGTGCTCAACGTGACATCAACCCGGCGATTGCTCGCCATTCTGATGATCACGATGTTCTTGAGAATTCTCGCCCTCTCTTCCGACGAAAGCTCTGGATTGTTGTTAATTTCTTCCGTTACCTGATCGCTGGTCAGGTTGTCTTCCTTCCCGTAAGCCTTGGTATCGATGTTGGCCTCAGCTACGCCTTGCTGAACCAGGAAAGCCTTGACCCGGTTGACGCGGCGTTCGGTGAGCGCCTGATTGTAGGGAATCGATCCACGGTGGTCGGCGTGGCCGCCCAGGATCAGGTGAGCCTCCGGCTTCAATTCCAGATATTGCTTAAAGTCGGCGGCAAGCGTGGTTAGGGTTTGTTGCTGGCTGGGAAGCAAGCCGGCATTGGGATTGCTGATCGGCGGCTTGGCCGTCGGGAAGTAAACGCTGTGCAGATTGAGCCGGTTCTCCAGCCGGGCGATCTCCGGATTCGGCGGCGGAGGTGGCGGATTTTCGACCGTCACCTGCGTCGAGCCTTGGCCGCTCAGGCCGCGGGAATCGGTGCAGATTGCGCCGACGGTGATGGAGCCGGGCGCTGCGCCGGTGGTGTTGAGCATGGCGGAAGAACCGGTGCCGGAAACGGTGCCGGCGCTGGCCGTCCAGGTAGCCACGGTGACGGAAACGTTGTCAGGGCTGGTGCAAGTGGCCGAGAGATTCACGGTGCCGCCGGCGGGAAGGCTGCTGGGGTTGGCCGAGATCGACATGGTGGGCGGACGAGGCACCGGCTTTACGGTGAAGGTCGCGGAGGCGCTGGCTTCGTTGTACTTCTTCTGCTTAGGATCGGTGATGTGCACGGTTACTGTGTAGCTGCCCGGCGCAAGATTAGTAGTGTCAATTTGCGCCGAAGTGTCCTTGCCGGTGACCTGGCCTCCTGTAGCGCTCCAGGCGTAAGTGAGTTCAGGATGTTTCGGGTTGAAGTTGCTTTCTGTCGCGGTAGCGATAACAGGCTCACCTACAAATACTTCGCTGGGCTTCACAGAAACAGTCGCGGTCGGGGATACCGGCGGAGCGCCGCCCCAACTGACGACCAGACCGGTGCGCAGACGGATGCCCTCAAAAGAAGGACGCCGCAGCGAGTCAAACTGAGGAGCGGCATCGTCGGCATAGTTGTGGCGTGCCCAAACATAGTCCACTTCAAACAAACGCCAGGCCAAATTCTTGCGGAGGGGCAAGTCCATGCCGCCACCGAGAATGGCGCCGATTCCATTGCTTGGGTTAAGGCCGCTTACCGCGAGGCGGTTGTAGCTCACGAGCCCATGCAGGAAATAGTTGGCATCGTCGGTGCGCCAGATAAATCGTGGGCCGACAGATGCGGTGGTTTCGTAGTTGCCGCTGCCCCAGTTTTGGCCAAGGTCGGCTTCAAATCCAAAATGCGGATCGAAGTTGTACGTCAATGAGCTTCCGAATCCCTTACCCATGTCGGGAACGACAAAGGGGGCTGGATTGTTCGGATCGCCGAAAGCCGCTGGCACGGAACCTCCGGGATGGAGCCATTGATACCCCAGAAACAAATCCCATTTGGGGTTGGCATCACTTTGAGCACCGGCGGGGATCGATAGGAATAACGCCGCCACAATCGTAAATAAACTTATGAGCAATCGGCCCTTGTGCCCAGCAGAACAAGCTGACATTATTTCCTCCAATAATTTGAGCGGCCATACGCTCTGGTACCCAGCCGCGAAGCTACCCCGGGATTAGTACGCTGAACTGAAGCTTTATTTCGGGACCGATAATTCTAACGCACGGTTCCCGCAAAAGCGAAAACTTGTTTTTAGAATCATCCAATCAGACAACAGGTTGTTGTCTCAAAATGAACAGGGACCGGCGCTCGCCGGGGAAGGTTTGGCCTCAGCGGGTACGATCCAGACCTTGCCCCACGCGAAGCTGCCGCGTATGGTTGTACTCTAACCCGGACTGGTCGGCGATGACCAGCCTGCGAACGATTAGCCCAAGAAAGACGCGGCCAGAACGTACTAAGGATGAACCACGAAAAAGTATTAATCGTTGAGGATGAAGAAAACGAGCGCACTGGACTGGCGGAACTGGTTTCGTCCTGGGGATATCGGGCCGAGACTGCCCGCGATGGCGTCGAGGGTTTGGAAAAAGCGTCGCAGTGGATTCCTTCCATTGTGGTCACCGACCTCAAGATGCCGCGCATGGGCGGAATCGAACTGCTGGAAAAGCTGGCGGAGCAAGCGCAGGCTATGGCCGTGATTATGGTGACCGCGCAGGGCACTATAGAGAGCGCCGTCCAGGCCATGCGCCTCGGAGCGTACGACTACATTACCAAGCCGATCGACACCAACCGGCTGCGGACCATGCTGCAAAATGCATCGACGCTGATCGGCACGCGGGGGGAACTGGAAACGGCGCGGCGGAAGCTGCGAGATTCCGGCTCTCTGGGGCAGCTTAAAGGCGCATCGCGCAAGATGCAGGAGATTTTCCGGCTGATCGAGCTGGTCGCTCCCAGCACGGCGTCAGTGCTGATTACGGGGGCAAGCGGCACGGGAAAAGAATTGGTGGCGCGAACTATTCATCAGTTGAGTCCGAGGCGCGACCGTCCTTTCGTGGCGATCAACTGCGCGGCCATCCCGGAAACCTTGATCGAAAGCGAAATCTTCGGCCACGAAAAAGGCGCATTCACCGGAGCGCTCGAACGCCGCACCGGTTGCTTCGAGCTGGCGGAAGGCGGCACGATCCTGCTGGATGAGATTGGCGAAATGCCGGTAGGTACGCAAGCTAAACTTCTGCGGGTGCTGGAAGACCATAAGCTGCGCCGCCTGGGCAGCAAAGTGGAAACGGCGGTGGATGTGCGCGTTCTAGCCGCGACTAATAAAGTGCCCGATGAGGCGGTGGCCAGCGGCGAACTGCGCAGCGATCTCTACTATCGCCTAAACGTTTTCAATATTCACATGCCGCCGCTTCGCGAGCACAAGGAAGATATTGGCGATCTGGTGCATCTGCTTTTGGAAGAAATGAGCGCCAAACATTCCCGCAAAGTGGCTGCCGTGAGCGAAGCGGTGCTGAATCAGTTCAACAATTATTCGTGGCCGGGCAACGTCCGAGAATTGCGCAACACGATTGAGCGCGCCGTGATCGTTTGCGACAGCGGCATGATTGAAACCAGGCACCTGCCGCCGGGCTTCGGACAAGCGCCGTTGCGCAATGCCCCCAACGATCCGGATGCCGTACGCCTGGACGTGGGCACGACTGTTGGAGAGGCGGAAAAAATGCTTATTCTGAAGACGCTGGAATCCACCAGCAATAACAAGACTCGTGCCGCCGAAATACTCGGCATCAGCCTTAAGACTCTGCATAATAAGCTGAAAGAATACGGCAATAGCACGGCGGAAGCGGCGGCGGAGAAGGACGAGTAGGGCCAGCTGAGACACTCCAACTGGACACTGTCAGCCGAGAACTGAGAACTGGCAACTGAGAACTGAATTCCTCCCATGAGACGAAAAGCCATCATCGTTCTCGGCATCACCCTTATGGTGACAGTGATGGTCGCGGTGTTTTCTTATCTCTACATTTCTCAGATTCTTCGGCAACGGATCACCAATGCCTACGAAGGCGCCAGCCGCCTCACCCAGCAACTCGCTTATTTCGCCGGCAACGACCTTCCAGACCTGAGCAGCACGCGCATCGACACCAACGATCCCGCCGCGGTTCGGCGCGCCCTCGCCGAATATTTGCCAATGGATACCAACATCCTGAACAACCTCGAATCGGAGGTTGCGCTGTGGCCATTTATCTACGACGCGTCCATTGCAGATTCGAACGGCAAGGTGCTGTTGCATACGAATCCTCAGTTCGTGGGCAAGCCGGTTCCCATGCGCCCGGATTTTCACGCGGTGATGTCGGCGCACTTCTGGGATCAGCTTCGCATGGTCTACCACCCGGCCGGAATCTATGACGTAAGTTTCCCGCTGCAACTCAACGGAGCGCCCTTCGGCACCATTCACATCGGTGTCTCCACGATCTTTCTGAAGAGTGAAATCACGCCACGGCTGATGCACGCCGTTTATTTCTCGGTGATTTCTATTTTCGTTTCGCTATTGCTGGCCGCGGGCGTTTCCAATCTCGCCCTGGGTCCGCTGAGACAGATCAGCCGCAACCTGGACAGCGTGAGCCTGGGCGAGACCGAGACTTTTGCGGAAGACGAATCGGAGCACGACGAGTTCGGCCTGGTCACTTTGAAGATCGCCAACCTGGGCCGGCAGATGCGCGACAGCCGCGAGATATTTTCCGCATTGAAGGACAATGTCGACCAACTGATGTCGAAATTGCAGGACGGCCTGATGCTATTCACGCGCGATCTGCGCGTGGTGCTGGTAAGCGCTCCGGTCGAACGATTCCTGGGCAGGCCGCGGGGCGAGCTATTGGGCAGGACCGCCCGCGAGATATTCTCCCGCGACTCTCAACTGGGAATCCTGGTGCTCGAAGCCTTCGACCGCAAGCGTCCGCTTCAGCAGAGCGAGTTTATCGCCGCCGCGGGCCGACGCGTTCAGGTTTCGCTCGATTTCGTTCAGGAAAAGGGCACGCAGATCGGCGCTCTACTCATCATGCGCGACGCCGAATCGGTGCAGCGCATCGGAGACGAAATTGAAATGTCACGCCGCCTGTCCGCGAGCGGTCGCGTGACCGGCGGGGTGGCGCATGAGGTGAAAAATCCCATCAACGCCATCGTGCTTCATTTGCAACTCCTGCAAAATAAGTTGTCGAAATTGGATCCCGATACCCGCCGCCACATGGATATTATCGGCAGCGAAATTCACCGCCTCGATCGCGTCGTGCAGACCCTCGTAGATTTCATGCGCGCCCGCGAGCTGCGCCTGGTCGAAGTAGACTTTCGCCGCATGCTTGACGACGTGGCCCTGCTTGCCGCGCCCGATGCGGAGCAGCATGGGGTCATCATCGAGCGCGAGTTGCCGCGCGAACCGCTCCAGGTGAAGGCCGATCTCGACCTCATGAAACAGGCGCTGCTGAACGTGGTGCTCAATGGAATTCAGGCGATGCCTCATGGCGGCCGGATGACCATCTCGGCGCGGCGCAATGAAAACGCGGCGATCGCCGAGATTCGCGACTGGGGCCTGGGCATTGCGAAAGACGTGCAGGACAAGATTTTCGAGCTGTATTTCACCACCAAGCGAGACGGAAACGGAATCGGCCTGGCCCAGACTTATCAGATATTGCAGTGGCACTACGGATCGGTCGAATTCGAATCGGCCCCGGGCGAAGGCACCACATTCCGCTTTCATCTGCCGCTTGCTGCGTCGAGTCTGGATCGGGAAAATGAAGATGCCATTCGGTCTTTACAGTAATAGTTTTAACCGAAACCTAATAATCGGGCCGGGGTTGAAGCGTAAGATCAAGTAGTTTGGGCTTGGTAATTCCCGGTTAACTATGACTGTGGCCGCAATCCTTGGGTTCTGTCTGATAAATGTTGGAGTGGCGATGTCGCCCCAAGTCCCAGGGACCGGTTCGACGGCGCAACAGCCTACGCCGACGGCTCAGCAAGCGCCGAGTTCCACCGTTCAGCACAAGACAAAGCAACATCGCAAGAAGAACGCTTCCAACTGTTCGGACTCCGCGGCCGCGCCAAAAGCAGCGAGCGGTCCATCCAATTCGGCAAACCCGGCTGCGAATAAGGGCGCGAATAACGGGTCGGGGAATGCCGCAGCGGCCAACAATTCGGCGGCCAATAATGCGGCAACCAATAACGCTGGCGCGCCATTAAACCCCTGTCCGCCTACGAAGAAAGTCGTTCGCAATGGTGGATCGAACGAGCCGGCGATACAACTTATAGGCGGCACTCCCGCCGAGCGGGCGTCTGAACAACGCTCCACCGAAGAACTCTCGAACGCAACTCAAGAGAACTTGAAGAAGATCGGCGAGCAACAGAGCGACCCCTCGCGGCAGCAGATGGTGAGCCAGATTAAGGAGTTCGTCGAGCAGTCAAAGGCGGCCGTGGCCGCGGGCGATCTGGAACGCGGCCACGATTTAGCTCAGAAAGCGCATTTGCTGTCCGAGGAATTGGTGAAGCCGTAGGAGGGCGGCGGACCTCGGACCTCAGGCTCGTAGGAGTTTGTCCGAGGGCTGATGTCCGAGGTCGGACGTTTGAGGTCTGCATTCCGAAGCCGTAGCAACAAACCACCCCCCGCTGTTATTCTTTCCCATTCCAAGGAGCGCTCATGTCTTCCGATCTACAGGGCCGCAACGGCGTCGTCTTCGGAGTCGCCAACAAACGCTCGATCGCATGGTCGATCGCCCAGGGATTGCATGCCGCCGGCATGAAGCTGGCCATCACTTATCAGAACGAGCGTCTCGAGCAGGAAGCCAAAGACTTGATTTTGTCGCTGCCCGGCGCCGAAGGCTTCATGTGCGACGTGAGTAAAGACGATGAAATCGCCCGTCTCTTCGCCACCCTGAAAGAGCGTCACGGCAAGTTGCACACGCTGGTTCATTCGGTCGCCTACGCTCCCGCCGACGAACTCAAGGGAGACTTCCTCAATACCACGCGCGAAGGTTTTCGGGTTGCGCTGGATGTCAGCGTTTATTCGCTGGTGGCGGTTGCGCGCGCGGCCGCCCCCCTGATGGAAGATGGCGGATCGATTATCACGATGACTTATTACGCATCGGAAAAAGTAGTGCCGCGCTACAACGTGATGGCTGTAGCCAAGGCTGGACTGGAATGTTCGGTGCGCTATCTTGCCTACGAATTGGGAAAAAAGAAAATTCGCGTGAACGCCATCTCCGCCGGGCCGATCAAAACGCTGGCCGCCCGCGGCATCGCGGGTTTTGGCGAGATGCTCAAAGGCCACGAAGAGCGCGCCCCGCTGGGCCGCCGTGTGGAAGTGGAAGAAGTGGGCTCGACCGGAGTCTTTCTCGCCTCCGATGCCAGCAGCGGCATCACCGGCGAAGTCATCTACGTCGATTGCGGGTTTAACATCATGGGGTTTTGAATAGGGCTTCTGAACATCGTGCTGTAAATTCTTCGGTCCCAGAAATTCATTTCACTACCGGCGAATCCCCGTCTGCCGGCTTTTCTTCGTCCGCGTGGATCTTGCCGTCATCTTCTGCGTAGAAAGACCGGTGCTGCGCGTCGAGTTGTTGCGGCGTCATCGTAAGCACGAAGCTGTCTTTCTTGCCTTTGAAGCCGGCAGTGTAATCGCCGCGATTGGGATCGACCATGCGCTTGGTGAACGAGCCGGAGTGAACCAGTTCGGCGAGGGAAGTGGTGTAGTGGCCGTATTGCTTATTGAAACGCTGTTGGGCGCGAATGACCACGCGCATATAAGCGAGCGCGGCGGCTTCCGAATCGGAGCGCGCGGGGTCGCCGTGAAACTTTGGCTGGTAAGTTGTCGCTGGAGCCTGAGCGTAGAGAACTGGCGCAAACAAGGTCGAGCTAACCAATAAGAAACCAACGACGATTGCCAGGAAAAAACTGCACCGCTTTCTCATCTTTGTATTTCTCCGCTGTTCTCCGCGGCTGCCACGGTGCAAAAACCTGCACAGTAACCTATGGCTTGCCGCTCTCAATGGCGTTTCCGGCGTGCCTTTTCATGTTACTCCCGTAATTTCACTTCGGTCACGTTCTCTTTGCAGAGCGGTCAAATGCCGCTATGCTCTAGCTAAGAAACTACACAACCACAGGGAAACCTATGAAAGCAGCCGTAGCCAGAAAACCGATCATTAAAATTGCCGTAGTGGAGAGCGATCCGCTGAGGTTTGTTGGATTTCGCGCGCTGTTCGATACCGAGCCTGAGTTCGAGCTAATCTCGGCTGGACTGCCGGAGATTTCAACTTTGCAGGATGTGGACTTGATCCTGCTTGGGAACCGCTCCGGACAAAATTTGTTCGATGTAATGGCCAGCCTGAAGGCGACGCGGCCCGATTTGCGGATTATCGTGACCGGCTCTGGAGTGGATGAGGAAACCATTCTCAAGGCCATCGCTTCGGGCGCAAAAGGCTACGTGGATGAGGCCGCTTCGCCGGCGGAGTTTGCGCAGGCGATTCGCATCGTGAGCCATGGATCGGTGTGGGCTCCGCGAAGAGTGCTCTCGATGTTCATCGAGCGAGTATCGTCGGCGCCGGGACGAATTTTTCCCGCTGGTCGAGTGACTTTTACCGATCGCGAGAAAGAAGTTCTGGAAATGCTGGTGGCGGGGCGCTCGAACAAAGAAATTGGATCTCAGTTGGGGATCGAAGAGCGCACGGTGAAAGCGCACGTGGCGAAGTTAATGCGCAAAGTCGGCGTGCAGAATCGGATTGCGTTGTCGGTGCATGCGATCACGCATTCGCTGGTGGCTGCGAAGTAGGGTGGGTCGGTTCTCAGTTCTCGGTTCTCAGTTCTCAGAAACACAGGTTCGATAAGCCGCAGCCGGAGCTTCTAGCCCGAAGCCGGAAGCCGGAAGCCGGAAGCCCGAAGCCCGAAGCCCGAAGCCCGAAGCCCGAAGCCCGAAGCCCGAAGCCCGAAGCCCGATTACTTCGGGGCACTGACCTTGGTAATCTTGCGGCGAAATCCAACGCGCGGCATACTCGCCTCACCTACCACAGAACCTGGGAGACGGGGTTGGGAGTGGCGATTAGGGTCACCACTTTCAGCCCCGATTTTTTTCCGCAACGAGCCTGAACTCTCATACTCCCTCCTTCACGCCGATTCCGATTCTGAAACCGAGATCTCCCCGGTTGATAGTGTCCTAAATCCAGAACCACGCAGGGCACGAAGTCACATGAAGAAACCCAAGATTGAGATCCTTTCGCACACGTCCGCTCCTTCCAGAAAGTTGCCTTCGTGTACCTCAGTGGCCTTCGTGGTCCACGATTTTTCGTCCCCAAGGCGCGGACAGGCGGCAGTCAGAGGCGCTGCGGTGACATTAGGAAACTACCCACCGATTAAACCGTCCTCATGCAACGCCCTCACTTCGTTTACAATCCAATCACCATATCCCAGAGCTTCTGCGTGAGGAACCATGAAAAAGTTTTTGCTGGTGGCGCTGATTGCGTCTCTCTGCTCGTTTTCGTTTGCGGGTGACGAAGAAACCAAGGCCGCGGAACGTGTTCAGGCCGCTGCCGACGTATTGAATGACATTCAGGGAGCGCCCGACAAGGGCATTCCTCAGGAAGTGTTAGGCTCGGCGGAATGCGTTGCCGTGGTCCCATCGATGCTGAAGGGTGGATTTATTGTCGGCGCAAAATATGGGCGCGGGCTGGCCAGTTGCCGAACGCCAAAAGGATGGAGCGCGCCGGCATTTTTCGTTCTGACCGGGGGAAGTTTTGGATTCCAGATAGGCGGGCAGGCGGTAGATCTGGTAATGCTCATCATGAATAAAGATGGGATGAAGCATTTGCTATCGAGCGAGTTCGCGCTGGGCGCGGACGCTTCGGTGGCCGCCGGCCCGGTCGGACGCCACGCGGAAGGCAATACCGATTGGAAGATGCGGGCCGAGGTGCTGACTTATTCTCGTGCGCGCGGATTGTTCGCGGGCGTGAGCCTGAACGGCGCGCAGATCAAACAAGATAAGGACAGCACGCGCGAGTTTTATGGACGCATGGTGCCGTTCCGCACTTCGCTGGTGGGAGAGGTTGAGCCTCCGCCGGCGGCGAATGCGTTCTTAACTTCGCTTTCGCAATGGGCGCAGGCGGCGGCGAAGTAAAAACCCTTGCCTCCGGCGGAATCGGATGCCTTGGCCGGCATTGTTGTGTTCTGGCCGATCCAGGGCCTCACCAGCCTTGTCATTCCGAGCGAAGCGAGGAATCTTGGTTTCCGCCGGCGCCGCAAACAGTTCAATGATTAGCGCTTCCGTTGCAAATAATTTTCGACCCTGATACCGTTCCGCTTCCCGAATGCGGCAGCGACTTGAGTACGCGGCAGCGTGGCCGTTCATCAAAATCATGGGCGCTCTGCCGCGTCCGCTGGCGCGAGCTATCGGCATTGGTTTAGCGCAGGTCATTTATCTTCTGCACGTAAGATTGCGGCAGGTGGGCATGCGCAATCTCGCCCTGGCGTTTCCCGAAAAAACCGAAGCGGAGCGACGGCGGATTCTGCGCGGCGAATTTACCTCGCTCGGCCGTCAACTCGCCGAAGTATGCCGCTTTCCTAAATACACGCCGGAGAATGTGGATCAGGTCGTGGCGTTCGACGGCTTCGAGAATTATGAGAGCGCTCGCGCTCGCGGCAAGGGCGTTCTTTTATTTGCGGGCCACTTCGGGGGTTGGGAGCTCTCGTCTTTTGTGTTGTCGATGCGCGGCCACTGGATGCACGTGATCATGCGCGGCATGGATAACGAATACCTCGGCCGGCTGATCGAGCACTATCGCACCATGCACGGAAATAAGGCCGTCGATAAGGACGATTTCGTGCGCGGGCTGCTCTCGGCAATGAAGGCCGGCGAAGTGGTCGGCATGTTGATGGATACGAATATGACTCCGCCGCAGGGAATCTTCGTGGATTTTTTTGGCGTGCCCGCATGCACGGCGAGCGGCCTGGCGCGCATTGCGCTGAAGACCGATGCGGCCGTGGTACCCACCTTCACCATCTGGGACGCGAAGCTGGGAAAATATCGTTTGCGCTTCGATCCGGCAGTGGAGTTAATTCGCACGGGCGATGTCGAGGCCGAAATCAAAGCCAACACGCAGAAATTTAATCTGGTGATTGAAGATTATGTGAGGAAGTATCCCGAGCAGTGGCTGTGGGTGCATCGTAGATGGAAAACGCGGCCGCCGGGAGAATCTCCACTTTATTAGAGGCTTTCCGTTTGGAAAGAGTATTCATTCTTCATGACAACCGGATGCCTTCGCCGATCATGTCATTCCGAGCGAAGTGAGGAATCCTGGTCTCCGCCTTAGCCGGCATGCTTTCTCGATGATTAGGACAAAGAATTCTGGAGGCCCCAGAGTCTACTGCAAGTCTTATTGCACATCTTATTGCACGTCGGAAACTTTGCCGTTCAAAAAAGTGACTTTCAAATCCTTGTAGACGTAAATCTGCTTCGGACCGAGGTTCACCTTTTTGTCCGGTTTGCCCATGGCAGCTTCAACCTGATCGGGAGTCATGCCTTTCTCGATGCTCTGAGGCTCGGGCTGATCTTGTACTGGAGCCTGCTGGGCCTGGGCCGCGGCTGGCTGGGCGCCGCCTTGATCTCCGCCGCCCTGCTGCTGGCCGCCTTGATCCCCACCTTGCTGCGCATCGTCGGTGCTGATCGATAGCAACTGCCCGATGTTGTCTTCCACTTCACCGGCGCTTGCCTTCGCCAGCGTGCCTTTGGGGAATACGAAGACTATGTTCGCCTTGTTGTAAGTTTTGGGGTCGGTGTTGTTGCAGGTGTCGCAGGCGACAATGCCCATCGTCACTGTATCTTTATCGAGACTGACTTCGATCTTGGTCGGGAAAACCTTGTCGCCTTTGGCGAAGAGTTTGGTCGTCTGCTCTTTGCCGAACCTCTTCATGCCGAAGCCAATGCCCTTCGAGAGAACGGCATTCGGCGCCTTGACCGTCCCATTTTCATATTTGTTCGATTGCACGCTGGTATCGGAATAGGGCACGCCAAGCAGGCCGCCTTTCTGGACGGCGAGTTTCGTTCCTTCTTCGACGACCGAGTATCCGCTGGTATCCGACCCCATCTTCACCAGTTTGTATTGCGCGGCCAGTTGTTCCTGGAGCGTGGGCGCTTGCGCGGCGGCTGGGAGAGCGAATGCAGCGAGTGCGAGGACAGCGAGAAGCGAATTCCGACGGCCAATTTTCTGCAACATCGTAAAGCCCTCCGCTTGAGCTTTTGCAAATTTCGGTTACTGGGACAAATCTAGTGAAACTTGACCACTAAGGGCACAAAGGCACACGAAGGAGAGCATCGCTTAGTGGCGCAATTTTTGACCCCGAGGGCCGCGCTTGCGAGATCCCTCGTCCCGCTGGCGAAAACGCGGGACAAGGGATGACTCCAGAAAAATATAGGTTACAACGGTGTCGACCCACATTACTACCGTTGCACCGCAACCGTCTTCCAAATATATGCTCTGAAGGAAGGGAGCGTCATTATCTGACGCTCCCTTGAATGAACAATCGGCGCAACCGCCAACTATTCTCACGACAGACAAAGTTACTGACTACCTCCCGCCGATCCCGCAGTTTCCTGCTTCACCTGGGTTTCGGTCTGGTCGGCTTGCTGCTGCTGGTCTTGCAGAGTCTTGGCCGCCGTATTGTCCGGAGGAGGAGGCGGAACATCGGAAGCCGTAGTGCCGGTGTCCGGGGCCTTCGGCATACCGCCAGTTCCTTGTTTCTTCGCCATTTCGCCCAAACCGCTGGTGAGCTGTTCCTGGAAGTGGTTGTACATCTCTTGCAGGTCATCCACCTTGACGGCTACAGTTTGTCCGGCGGGGCAATCGCCCTTTTTGCTTGCGCCGACACTTACGTTCACCGTTTGATCGGCATCCGGGGTGTCGGTGAGGCGCGTGAGTACGTCGCCGCCGGTAAGTCCGCATTCCGTGCCGTTGCCAACGCCGGTGACGGCGGCATCGACCACGAAGGTGCGGTTCGCCGGATCCAGCGCCGGCGGAGGAGCTTGCGCATTGGCGGGCGCGGGGGCCGCTCCAGCCCCTTGTTGCGCCTGTGCCTGCTGCGCGGCCAATTGCGCTTTCACTTCTTCCGCAATGGCCTGCTTCACTTCAGGCGTGAGTGCCACCTGGCCAGAAGCGGGAGCAGCGGCCGGAGCGGCATCGCCGCCACCACCACCATCCGCCGCGGCGTCGGCATCGGCGTCAGCCCGCGCGGCATAAGCTGCCTGCAAATTCTGGGCGATCAGATAATCCGTGAGCCAGAAGTAGGGCGCCGCATAGACAGGATAAGGATTCCACCATCCGCCATAGAAGCCCCACCATGGCGCTCCACCCCAACCCCAGGCTCCTACGCCCCAATAAACCGGCGCGCCCCAGGGTTGATAGCCCCACGCGTAGAATCCCGGGTGATACCAATAGCCGGGATAGTAGCCATAGTAGGCGTGTCCGCCAAAGTAATAGCCGCGATAAACGCCGACGTGAACCACCCCGCCGCGAACATAAGTACGCGAGTAGTAAGAGCGTCCGCCGCGCGTCACATAGGCGCGTTGCACGTAACCGCCGTGCCGTCCGGTCGTGACAATACGAGCGCCGTTGCGCTCGCTGACCACCGTGCGTCCGCCATGCACGCCATGCTCGATGTGCATCCCGTTACGGTCGATGGAGCGCACCGAGCCGTTCGGACGAATGCTTGCGTGCCCTCCGCCTTTTAGCGCCACTGACCTTCCGGGAACCGCGTGGCCGGTGGTGCGTCCGGCTGCGGCTGTGTGGCCGGCCGGGGCCGTGTGGCCTGCGGGACCGGCGTGACCCGCGGCTGCCGTGTGTCCACCAGCCGCGGTGTGCCCTCCGGCCATTGCATGTCCAGTCGCTGTGTGTCCAGCGGCTGTGCTATGGCCGGCGGTTGTCGCATGTCCGGCTGCGGTTGAGCGACCCGCCGTCGTGCTATGGCCGGCAGTCGAAGCATGCGCACCGGCTGTGCTATGGCCAGCCGGAGCCGAATGTTGTGGCGTGGAGGCGTGCGAAGGAGCGCTGTGCGCGGGCGCACTGGCATGCGCCGCGGGCGCGCTGGTTTTGTGCTGACCCCAGGCCAGCGCGGGAACCGTAAGCCAGAGCATTATGGCCAGGTATTTCTGCAAAGTCTTTTCACTTTTCGCGATGCGATTCATACAGCCTCCTGAACAACGGAAAACGGATTTCGCTTCTTAAATCTTGAAATATTTATCCGAAGATAACCGTATAGCTTAATGCTCGTGAAAGAGATGGCGCACACGTAATAATGACGTTATAAGACGAAAAGTCCGCACACTCCGACTTTAGCCGCAAATGACGCGATGTCCCCGCCCGGAACCTGAGGCGAAAAAACGTTACCAGAAGTCAGGCCACTGGCGCAATCACTCTCTTGGTCCGGCGGCAGCGGGTTCGATCAAAACGGGCAGTTTCCCGAAACTGCGCTTCCCTCCGGCGCCCAGGCTGCTGTAAGCTCTTGTCTTTAATCCCGCTGGAGAAAAATAGTTGCGTTACCTTGATCGATTGCAACCGCTTGCGCTTTTGGTCATGCGCCTGGTCCTCGGCGTTATCTTCGTCGTCCACGGATACCACAACGTTTTCGGCGGCCTTCATCATCACGTTCAATTTGTCACGAGCCTGGGATTGCCGGCATGGAGCGCGTACCTCTCCGCTTTTGCCGAATTCTTCGGCGGATTGCTCGTTCTGATTGGACTATTCACACGCGCCGCCGCTTTCGCGATTTGCATCGATATTTGCGTTGCAATTGCCAAGGTTCACTTTCACAACGGGCTCACCGGAAACGGGGGCTACGAATTTCCACTCTCACTGGCCGCGCTGGCGTTCGCTCTTATGTTTCTCGGCGGAGGATCGATCGCGCTTGACCACGTACGCGCACCTGGTGGCGGAGGAAAGTCCAAATAACGACTTTGAGCCTGAGTCTCCCGCGGAAGCGTGGATTTCCTCTTCTTTAAAGAATCCTTATCTCTTGACGCCTCTAACTACCTCAAGATTGCTATTTTCGCAACTTCTGCCGAAACCGGGGGTTTAACGCACCTGGAAAGGTGTGGCGCAAATTTTGACGTTTCTTTACAAGCGGCATCTAGGGGTGGTGCGGTTTGGCTAACGCACTGGGCCGGTGAAGCGGGAGATCCTTCGCTCCGCCTGAAAAACGGCTTCGCTCAGGATGACAATCGCTTTGAAACGGTCAAATTGAACCACTACCCGGCATTCACGCGAGTTGAATCTTGCCGTGCGCTGAAATTATGATGAGCCGTGAACAGGTTTGCAGCATCCTATCAATTTCCCGGACGCATCTTATGCATCACACAGAACTTATTTAGGAGGTTTCTCTTGAGAAAGCTAGCGGTCCTCGCATCCTTTTGTGCGTTCCTGTTCCTGACCCAATTCGCGTCGGCTCAACAAATCGATGCCTTCATCGGCGGCGGAACACTTGCGTCCTCGGGAACGTGCAACGACTTAACCGGGCTGTGCCCCGAAAAAGGCGGCCTGTATATCAACCTTGGCGGCGACGCCGTCTTCTATAAGCAGCTCGGTGTTAACGTCGAAACCGCATGGCGTGCCACTCAGGGAACCTACGCGAACCTTGGCGAAAATTATCGCCCGATCCTTACCGACTTTAATTTGCTTTACCAGCCGCATATCGCCAAGAAGATAGGCCTCGACCTGATGGCTGGTATCGGTTCCGCCGACACTCGATTCTACGAGCCCGGAGCTTCGTGCAGCGGTTGCGTCAACTACGTGAGCACCGACCACTTTATGGAGCATCTGGGCGGCGGTGTCCGGTTCTACCCCTGGCACCATGTTTTTATCCGTCCCGAGGTTCACTACTATCACATTCAAAACAATAACAACCTCAACAACAACGGATACTTCAGTACGAATAATGTGATTCGAGTGGGCGCCTCGATCGGCTACACCTTTGGCGGTCACGACTAGGTTTTGCAGTCCTTCGGCGTCATCCTTCGTCCCGCCTCACGGGCGGGACGAGAGGCTCTCTTGAGCTTGTCGAAGGCATCTCCTCGAGCGCACTCCCGGTGAGGTTGCACAGAGCGCGGACTTTCTGCCAGCGCGGCTGTTCTCGCGAATTTTGCTATCATCGGGGCTGGCCGCTTTCCTGAACCGGGGACTATGAGCCGCATCGCGTCAATGTCAACGTCCCCGCGCTTTCCGCCAAACTAGTGGGCGCCTTTCAAGCCCACAAGAAATTGATCGGGGATCGTATTGAGAAAATTCGCGCTACTTGCCTCCGCCTGCGCCGTTCTGTTGTTCGCCAACGTGGCGAATGCTCAAAAAGGGGACGTTACCGTCAGCGGCAGCACCCTGATGTCGGCTACAAATCCCAGCGACGTTGCCACCTTCCAGCCCTTAACCGAAAAGCAAGGCACCTATGTTGGGCTGGGCGCCGACATCTTCAACATCTCTCACCACATTGGCCTGAACGTGGATAGTTCCTGGAGATATAAGCAAGAAAGTTATTACGGGTACGAGAACTATCGTCCTATCTTCGTTTCCGCCAACGCGCTTTACGAATCGAAGGTGAGCCGGAAAGTGGAGATTGGCGTCGTCGGCGGCATCGGCGTCGCCAGCAACCGCTTCGATCTACTCACTTCCTGCGGAACGCCGGGCTGCGTCAACTACAACAGCAGCAATCACTTCATGGAAGACCTTGGAATCGGCGTTCGCTACTATGTTTGGCACCGCATTCCCCACATCTTTGTGCGCCCCGAGGTTCGCTACTACCATATACAAGATAATCAGGGCTTCAACTCGTCGAACGTGTTCCGGCTGGGAGTCTCGGTGGGATACACGATTGGCAAGAGACCGGAGAGCGTCAAGGCGAAGCACTAAACTTTGCGCGCAGAAAAAAGGCAGCGTCCTGGAACGCTGCCTTTTCTTATTTCTTTTGCTCTATCCGGGAAGACTACGGTTCGCTCATGCAAACTTCAGCTTCGTGGATGGCGGCATTTAAATGCTCGATCGCCTTATCACGATGTCCGTGAAATTCGCCCTCAGCATGCTCCATGTGCTCCTTGGCGGAGCGCATCGCTTCTAAGGCATGTTCGACCCGGGGATGAGGCGGCATCGCAGGCGATACGGCCACTGCCGGAGCTGCCGCCACCGCAGGCGCCGCTGCCGGCTTCGGTCCCGCCGCCGAAACCGAGAAACCCAGGGTGAGTAGAAGAGTTGCTGTAATCACTATGGTTAATAACCCGACATTCTTCATGCCTTCCTCCTCGTCCGATTACGGCGCGGACGCCGCCGCATAAGTCACCGGCCGCGGACGCCGCTTTCGCTCGCGAACAGCCGCGACACTTGGGCCAGTATAGCCGCGGTCTAACCGTCTTCCGGGTTACTAGCTTGACTCCTAATCGAGCAGGATCGGACTGGGACGAACTTCCTTCTGGAGTTAATTCTTCAAACCTTATTCTTCACGCCTTAATTCTGAAACCAACCTGATTCTTCAAACCTGATTCTTCAAATCTGGCGCGCGGAAAATTTCCGCCGCCGCGCCCAAAGCAAAACAACGATCAAGAAAAACCCCGCCGCGAGTGCTAGATCAAACCGCTTCATGAAATGCATCAGTAGATTCCAGCGGCTGCCGAAGGTATGCCCGACGAATGCGATCACGCTCACCCACAGGGCGGCGCCAAGAAGATTGAAGAGAGCGAACTTCTTCCAGGGCATGCGCAGGGCACCCGCCATGGGCCCCGCGATGATCCGCATCCCAAACACAAATCGCGCAAATAAAATAGCGGCGGCGCCGTAGGCGGCGAATAATTTTTCGCCGCGCGCGACGGCTCGGTCGCCAACCAGCTTCGATTTGCGGTAGCGTTCGATCAACCTCCGGCCAGAGTAATAACCGACCAGATACCCAAGGTTATCTCCGGCTGTGGCGGCGATGGTCCCAATCGCAATAATCCATGCCAGCCGAAGATCGCCGGTATCGGCCAGAAAGCTTGCCAGCAAAAGAACGGTTTCGCCCGGGACCGGCAGCCCGGCATTCTCCAGCAATAGCGCAGCAGCGACCGCCCAATACCCGTAATGCAGCAGCGCGAGCCGTATCCAATCGACGATGTGGTGGGAAGTTATCAATGGAAAATCTGCGGGACCCTGCCAAGGGTACGATTCGCATCAGGGTACGCCTTCAGGCGAACCAATCAAGAGTACTTTATGACCCCGGCTTAGGCGCCGTTGGTGGACTCGGCATATTGCGCAACCGTCAGGCGGAAATATTCTCGCCGGCCAGGAATTCAATCAGCGCACGATTGAATTCCTCCGGACATTCCTCGTACGGCAGGTGCCCAATATTCGGAAAAACAACCAGCTTCGATTTCGGAAAATACTTCGCCACCCGTGCCGCCGACGAAGCGTAGACAGCCGGATCTTTGCCGCCCCAGATCAGAAGCGTTGGAATGCGTGCCAGCATCGGCAGCGTGGAGTCGAGTTCGCGCAGATCTTTTGTCCAACTACGCGAGATGCTCAAGGCGTGGTCAAACAATCCCGGCTTGGTCAGCGGAGCTACATAACCCGCAAGCGCTTCCGGTGGGATGCGGCTGCGGTCTGCATAGAGCCGGCGATGCCAATAGGGATAAGAGAATCGCGTTCTGGCGATTACACGCAGAAACAGAGCCGCCCCAAACCGAGTGCCGAAAAATGGCGCGAGCCGCTTCCCGTGCGCCGAGTAAGGATTGACCGGCGCAACCAGCACCAGGCGGCGCACGCGCAGGTTAGAACTTCCGCGCAAACACTCTTCAGCCATCATCATTGCCACTGCACCGCCGCGCGAAGTTCCCAGCAAATCGAACTCGGCGATTCCCAAGCGGGCGGCGAATCGCAGAACTCTCTGCGCGGTGGCGCGCGCGGAGTGATCGAGTCCAGCAGGCCGATCGGAAAAGCCGGAACCCAGCATGTCAGGCGCATAAACAGGGGCATAAGGCGCCAGTGCCGGCATCGTGTATCGCCACGAAAACGAATATCCCAGCAACCCATGCAACAGAATCAGCGGCGGTTGCCGGGGCGAAGATGCGCGTTGGCATAAAGACGCCGAGGGCGCCCCATGTCTCGCCGAATCTGCGAAACATGGGATTGCTGAGGTCCGCAGATACCGCATCTGCGCGCCATCCATCTCCATCCAGCACTCTTCAATGCCCGCGCCCAGCGCCGGAGCAGCCGCCGAGTACGCTTCCGGGTCCTGCTTCGCGACGCTCAAGTCTTATCGCCCCAAATTCTTCTTGCTTCAGCTTCCCAGCGCAGACAACTCTTTCCGCTTCCTTGGGTTCTATGTAAATGAACATCGCCTCTGTTCGCTTCACTTGGGGAGCTTCGGCTCCCCGTTTTTGTGGCCGGCAGCCGACCTCATGCCGCCACTTTCCGTTTCTTCCTCAGCAACTTCTTCAGAACGCGAATTCCCTTATCCACATGCTTTTCCTCCAACAAAAACGGAGGCAGAAATCTCACCACGGTATCGTGCGTCGAATTAAAAAGCACCCCTTCGGCCAAAGCCTCATGCACAATCGGCCGCGCTGGAATCTCCAGATTGATCCCCTGAATAAATCCGCGGCCACGCACTTCCTTCGCAGCCGGACTTTTCTCTGCGACCGCCTTTAACTCCTGTTGCAAATAAGCCCCAACCTTATTCACGTTGTCGAGCAGTTTCTCGTCTTCCACAATCGCCAAAAACTCCAACGCCACTCGGCAAGCCAACGGACCCCCACCAAACGTAGTCCCATGCTGTCCCGGAGAAATGGCCGAAGCAAATTCCTCTTTCGCGAGAAACGCGCCCAGCGGCAGGCCCGCCGCAATCGGCTTGGCAATCGCCACAATATCCGGAGTCACGCCAAAACTCTGAAACGCAAACATCGTCCCGGTGCGCCCCAGGCCGCACTGAATCTCGTCAAAAATCAAAGCCGCCTTATGCCGGTTCGCCGCCGCGCGGCACGCTTGCAAAAACTCGACCGAACACTCATAAATTCCGCCTTCGCCAAAAATCGGCTCCAGCACAATCGCGCAAGTGTTGTCGTTCACCGCCGCCCGCAAACTTTCTACATCGTTCTGCGCGACGAACGTCACTTCTTCGAGCATCGGCTCGAATCCCTTGCGATGCTTCTCCTGCCCGGTCAGCGACAGCGCCCCAAATGTCCGCCCGTGATACGACCCCTCGAGCGCCACCAGTTTGGATTTCGCTTCGCCGCCCGCGCGATGTCCCGCCAGCCGCGCCAGTTTGATCGACCCCTCAATCGCTTCGGTGCCGGAGTTCTGAAAAAACGCCCTGAACTTTTCTCCGGAATTCCCGCTCGCGAGTGTGCATAACTTCTCCGCCAGCGCGCCCTGATACTCGTGGTAATAAAGGTTGGAGACGTGAATCAGCTTCGCCGCCTGCTCCCGAATCGTCTTCACAATCCGCGGATGCGCATGCCCCAACGCATTCACGCCCAGCCCCGAAACAAAATCGAGATAGCGCCGGTCGTCGATGTCGTAAAGAAACACGCCTTTCCCCCGCGCGAACACAACGGGATAGCGGTTATAAGTGCCCAGCAAATACTTCTTTTCCAACTCCGCAATTTGTTCGAATGTTTTCATAGGAAGAGTTGATTGTAACGGAACAGGGGTCGGACAACAGGCCGTTCCGGGAAAGAAAAAGCCTCCGCAGGGTGCCTGAAATCAGCCCGGTATTTCAACGCCGGGCAAGGTCGTGGATGTTGGAATCCGTCCCGTAGGGAGGGCTGGACTGTAGGCCGCCATGCTGTTGTGGGATAGTTTCAGGCATCCCTGCGGGATGAGGCTCCTTGTGGACGGATCAGCCCGGCGTTGAAAACGCCGGGCTATTGTCAGGCGTCCTCCGGACGCATACATCATTCTTCTCAAGTGGCGCCTCGCCTCTCGGGTAGTGGCAACCTACACCCTCAACGACGATGCCTTGTTCGGTTTTCGTAACAAAGTAATTTTCCTCTTGCGGGCGAGATATTTGTTCTATACAGTTGCGCGCTCAGTCGGACCGAACCCACGAAAATCAAGTCCAAACGCAAATCCCGGTGGAGGTGTGCAATGAAAGTATCTTTCACTCGGCAAATTATGACGATGGCGGTTGCCCTCGTTCTCCTCGTTGTCCTCGCTACCAGTTGTTTTTGCCAGGAAATACGATATCGCAAACATGTGGAGGACATGAGCGACTCGGAATGGAAAGCGCTATCGGACGCGATTGGCTTGTTGCGAAAAAAGCCTTCGACAGATCCTTTGAATTACGAACATTTTGTAAGAATTCACGGCGGTGGCGACTTACCCACAGAGAGCGGCTGCGAACACTACAGCGAAGTACTTTGGCCCTGGCATCGCGCGTTCTTACTGCATTTCGAGAACGCGCTCAACAGCGTCAGGCCTAAAGGCAGCCCGGTAATTACGCTGCCCTATTGGGATTGGACCGAGGTCCCCACCGGAAAGAATTGCTACCCGAAAGCTTACGAAGATTCCTCTAACCACTTATACGATCCAAGGCGCAATGCTCACCAACCACCCTGTGCGCCACCGTGGTCCCATCAAAATATCGAAGACCAACTGTCGGAAAACGATTGGCAACTGGTTGGCGGCGGCCTTAAGGACGACGGAAGACCAGGGTCATTGGAATCCGGCCCGCACAACGGCATTCATGGAGGTTATATTGGCGGCGATAATAGAACGACCCAGCGAGCCGCCGACGATCCGCTTTTTTGGGCGCACCATGCATACATGGACATGTTGGTGGCGGAGTGGCAGGCGCGACACCCGGATGTACCGCACTGCTATGCCTGCAATGACGTTGCATATGACTCCGACCCATCGATAGGGCCTGTCAAGGTGAAAGACCTGTTGAACATTGACCGCTTGCCAATGGCTGGCGGCCGCACTATTCAGATCGTGTATGTCGCAAAGGGCAAAGGCAAGGCCCTTCAAAACTCCGTTTTACGAGCCGCCGCGCTCTCGCTAAACGGTTTGGAATCCGAAAAGCCGAGCCAGCCGCGCGAATCGTCCAGTTTCTCCTTCACATTTCCAGATTTGAGCGGCAGTAGAGTTTTATTAAGACTCTCAGGCGTCTCCATTCCAAAGGAACATCCATACCAGGCGGAAGTCTTTATTTACCCCGCGGGAGTAACCTTCGAGAACGCAGCCGCATTTTCAGATAAGTACAAAATCGGAATGTTTACCGAGTTTGCGAATGCGCACCCGCAGGAGCATGGGATGCATAAACTGGTCGAAAACGGGGTCACGGTTTCTCTGGACCTCACTTCTGAGATAAAGCGAAAGCTCGCGCCTCTAACAGACCAGGGCTACGTTCTTACGATTGTCTTTAAGGCGTGCGAACCCGGGCAATCGTACTCCGAAATTGCTGGCGAGGTGCGTGTCTCCGACGTTCGGCTGGAACGCCGTGACTTTGCCGTAGAAGAAAACATTCCGCTAACTCCAAAGGACTAAGGAAAATTTATGGCACAAGAACCGGAACTCACCGACAGCCCCGTGGGCTATGCCGCCGATATCAAGCCCCTCTTCACCCAATCGCAACGTGACTGCATGTTGCAAAGGCGGAAGTGGGATTTATTCGACTATGAGACCGTTAAGAAAAAAGCCCGAGCTATCTATGCCGCGGTGGCAGACGGCAGCATGCCTCAGGACGGGCCCCGATGGCCGGATGATCAGGTCGCTTTATTCAAGCAGTGGATGGATGAAGGGTATCAGCCCTAGCAGGCTGCGGAAAAGCCTGAATTGGAAGCGTTTTGAAAGGGCACGACTTCGAGTCGCGCCGTCAAAGTCCAATCAAAATCAAAAGCGGCTTCAGCCGCCGGGACGGAGCATCCACTCCCCCATGCGTGCTACTCAAGTTTTCCGCATTGCGCTGAAGAGAAGGAAGAGAAAAAATGTTTAACGCCACCAGCACGAGCCATTACCGGTATGCGCTCTGCGTTATCGCTTACATTTTCGTCTGCGGATCTTTCATCTGCGGATCCTTCGCGGTTGCTCAGAACGTTCGCGCCTTGGCGGAGCCGAGCGAATTAACGCGCCAGACCGGTCCTGTTTACGGCCAGGACGTTCGCGTTAAGCTGGACATTAAATATGCGGAGAACCAAATCTACAATCCCTCCACTGGGACGTATGACCATGTCAAGCTGCGGTCCTACAACGGCGGGTTAGTGGGACCAACCATTCGGGTGCGTCCCGGCGATACACTCTATGTCGACCTCACAAACAACCTTCCTGATCCCGATCCCAGCTGTCCTCAACCTATAAAAGACCACAACGAGCCGAGTTGCTTCAACTCGACGAATCTACATACTCATGGGCTGCATGTTTCGCCAGAGGGGAACAGCGACAACGTCCTGCTGAGTATTCGACCCGGGGGAACGCTATTTCCTTACGAGTTTGATATCCCGAAGAACCATCCCTCGGGAACGTTCTGGTACCACTCGCATCGACACGGCTCGACGGCATTACAGGTTTCGAGCGGCATGGCGGGTGCGCTCATAATTAGCGGCGACCGTCCGGTTAAAGACAAGGCGATCAACGGAATCGCCGATGTAGACACAATCCTGAAATACCCGGACGGCACACCGTTCGATGAGCACATTCTTCTGCTCGAGCAGATTGCCTACGCTTGCGGGGTGACGGGCGGAAAGGTGAATTGGGACTGTACCGGCCGGCTAGGTGTCATCGAGCAATATGGCGCGCAGTTCGGCCCAGGAACATGGCCGGCATCAGGCCGCTACACTCTGATCAACGGGGAGGTTCAGCCAACCTGGAAGGGAACCACGGGCCGGATTCAGCGCTGGCGCATTATCCACGGAGGAGTGCGCGATACGGTCTTGATGAAAATAACCAAAGCCAAGCCTCAGCGCGAAGCAGGCCTGCGCTTGTTCATGGCAAAACCGATGTCCCTGGTGCAACAGGGAAACTGGGTGGCTGAGAATTGTTTATTGGATCAACCGGTCTCGGTGTGGGAATTCGCCGTGGACGGCCTGACGCGAGCTAAGTTCCAGGAAAAAACCGTCAACGTGTTTGAGTCGGGCTACCGCAGCGACGTGCTGGCATTCTTCAACGAACCCGGCAACTACTGCGTGATTGACGAGCAGGCGGACCCGAGTGAGACCATTAATCAGCAGGCGAAGGACCGGCGTTTGCTGGGGCTGGTCCAAGTGACTGGCGCGCCGGTGCAGGGAACCGCGCGCGATTACCTGCGCTCGCAGTTGCTGGCGGCGAATGGCGATCTGCCGGCACCAGTCAAGAACGAAATCGACAAGCTCGATCTTACTTCCTACGCTCCTTTCCAGGACATCCCTCAAACTGCTGTCAACGGCCAGCAGTCGGTTACCTTCTTCATCGATGTCAACACCAAACCGTTAAAGTTCGAAATCGATGGGCAACCGTACGACCCGAATCGAATTGACAAGCGCTTGAGTCTCGGCCACGTTGACGAATGGATGCTCACGTCGAAATTCGTAAATCACCCATTCCATATTCACGTAAATCCTTTCCAGATCGAGCAGATTCTCAACCCGCAAGGGCAGCCGATTATCGATCCCAGCGGCGCCTGCGTAGATAAAGATAGCGAGGGAAATCTGGATCCCCAGTATTGCGACCAGATCGGAGTTTTTCGGGACACATTGCTGGTTAAGCAGGGCTACAAGATCACGATGCGGACGCGCTATGACAGATTTGTCGGGGGATTCGTGCTGCACTGTCACATCCTGGATCACGAAGATCAGGGAATGATGCAGAACGTAGTGATTTCCGCGCCGGGGGTTGACTTGCTCGATAATCCGGCGGAAGCCGGTCATCACAAGTAGCGGGAAAATCTTGGGCCGGGCGTAACCATGCCTTTTGAATCTAAGGTGCGCATTCGAGGTGGACCGCGCGATGAGCGACATCAAAATCGGGATACCACTTTATAACAACTTCGATTCCCTCGATGTGCTGGGCGCCTTCCAGGTGTTCTACATGACGGCCGGATTGCAGCCAAGCCTGCTTGCGGAAAGCATGCGACCGGTGCGTTCCCTGGAACGTATCGAAATCACTCCCCATGCCACCTTCGACAAGACCGAGGCTCTCGAGGTGCTCTTCGTTCCAGGCGGCATTCAATTGGGCCTGATTCTGAATAATCAGGGCCCGGACCAGAACACCCTGCTCGCGTTCCTGCGACGCATCGCCAAGGGAAAACCTGAGCCGCGGCTCATTACAGGGGTGTGTACCGGAGCGTTGCTTCTGGCCGCTGCGGGCCTTCTGGATGGCTATGAAGCCACGACTCATTGGAACTACAAACAGGTCCTGGGGCTCTTTCCAAAAGTGACTGTCGCGAAGGGATATCCCCGCTGGTGCGAGGATCGCAACCGCATCACCGGAGGCGGAATCTCCTCCACCATAGACGAAGCTTTTTATATCGCAAAGCGTTTAGTGGGCGCCGAAGCGGCTCAATGTGCGCAGCTCACCATTCAATACGCTCCCAATCCGCCCTTCCGCGATGGCGACCCCAGCGAGGCCAATCCGGATGTGTATCGCAAGGTAAGCGCCCAAATAGCGGATCCGGAAACGACGGAGGCGTTTCAGAAATGGATCGCCCGATGGGGCGGCGGGGTTTAGTGGTGAGACAGTGACAGGGAAGGCGCTTTCAACAGTTGGCGTTTTGCAAAAAGCGAACGCCATTTCCTACATCCCGAGTCAGATGGAGCACCATCGCAAACGCAGTTCGAAGGCGAGTTCGTGGTTTTTTGAAAAAGATCGGCATCGAGTATGCCTCGCAACGTATGTGCGGATAGGTTCAGGCATCCCTACGGGATGCGTATCCTCGTGGAAGAACCTACCCGGCGTTGAAAACGCCGGGCCATTGTCAGGCGCCCTCCGGACGCAAACAGTGTCCTGGATCACGCCACCGACCCACAACTCCGCAAGTGCGTAACACCCGGTGGAGCTGAGCAACGTCCGGAGGACGTTTGATAGTAGCCCGGCGTTTCAACGCCGGGTACGATTGTGGAGATTGGAATGCCGTCCCGGAGGGACGGCTTAATCCGGGAGCCCCATGCCCCACACGTACGTCTCCGAACTAATCCATTGCGTCTTCTCCACTAAACAACGTCGCAACCTGATCTCCACTGAGGTGCAACCACAACTCTGGTCCTTGCTAGGCGGCATCGCCCGGAAAAGCGGATTCAAAGCCCTCATGGTCGGTGGAACCGAAAATCATGTGCACATTTTGTTGTCATTACCTGCGACCATGCCGTTAGCAAAGGCGATGCAGTTGGTAAAAGGAGCGTCGTCGCGCTGGATGAATGAAACGTTCAAAACGAAGTTTGCCTGGCAAGAGGGATACGGCGCATTCACCATCGGAGTCTCGCAAAAGGGTGACACGATTGCCTACATTCAGAGGCAAGCCGAACATCATCGCAGGCGCGATTTTGAAGAAGAGTTTCTGGCGTTTCTGAAGAAAAGCGACGTGGAATACGATCCGAAGCACGTGTGGGATTGAGTTCAGGCATCCCTGCGGGATGCGTGTTCTGGTCTCCGAACCTACCCGGCGTTGAAAACGCCGGGCTATTATCAGGCGTCCTCCGGACGCCAACATCGACCGCATCACGTCGGAAGTCCCAACTCCTAAGAACTGCATAACGCCTGGCGCGCGGAATGCCCGGAGGGCGCAAAGATGCAACATCCGGGGACATAAGGAGTCACGTCCGCAGGAGATAAGGTCTTACGTCCGGAGGACAATTGAAAGTAGCCCCGCGTTTCAACGCCGGATGCACCCCAGAAAAACCCAACCCTTCCCGTTGGGACGCCTGAAAACATGGACCATGGCTTCAACTAAACGAACGCAGACGCATGGAGAGCTGCGCTAAAATGCATCGTAATCCGGTTCGCTTATCAGGAGCACTCATGGGTCAAGATAGCTTTATTCCAGTAGTAACGAACGCGAGGTCGCGAAACGATCTCGTCGAGCGCGGGTTTACCCGCCAGCCACTCCGAGTCGACGAGGACGTAGCGCGCTCGCTCGAAGAGTTATCCCATGCAGCCTGGTCTATTCCACGGGATAAGTACTATGAAGGCGGCGACCGGTATCGTTCCTTAAATCGTGTTCGAGCCGAGGTTGTTGAGGGCGGGGTAAAGGTTTCGTTGACCGAAGAGACCACGCCTTACGTGCAGCTGAAAAAATACAATACGACCATTGGCGGCCAGCCGCGGGAGTACGCTCCGCTGCCTCCGGCCACCGCCGGTTCAATCGGCATTCGCAAGATGATTGCTCATCACCTTCAATACCTGCCGCTCTCGGCCGTGGGTACCAGGTATCTGGTCAATGTCCATCTCATAAGATTCACAGCTACGCCGGGGCGGCCGTGCGACACCAGCCGCCGGGTTTACATAAAGACGGGGAAAAATACATTGCCACGCATCTGCTCGGCCGCTGCGGCGCTCAGGGTGGCGAAGTCGTCATTGCCGACAATGACAAACACGAAATGGATCGCTTCACCATGCGCGAAGCGGGCGAGTGTTACGTCTTCGACGATGATCGCGTCTGGCATATGCTGACGCCGCTGGCAGTACTGGAAGGCAACGAGTACGCCTATCGTGACACGCTGGCATTCGATATGCTCCCGGAGGGCTGGGAACCGGCGAAATGATTCGGGGGAAATGACGCGCGGCCGATTTCAATTCTCAATGGATGGGTCGTCCGGTCCCGCTCAAGGGAACTCGACTGTGTCGCATCCAAGCTCAACTTGGAGCCGCGGCGGGCTTTTGACGACGATTTACGTCGGTACTCCTCGGTTCCTTCATTTGAAGGCATCGGATAAAGGCATCTGAAACAATAGCTTGAGCCACCGACATAGTACTTCCGTACCGTCTGTAGTACTTCAGTCACGACTCCGCGAGTTCGGCCTCCCACTTCCTCGGGGCAACACTTCTAATTGCGTCGTCTTTGGCCAGCACTACCATATATAGATTTCTCTTCGAAACGGCTTTCTCTCCACTTCCAGAAAACAGGCCAAAAACCCAATAAAACGCGGAGATTCACTTTGAGCCGGGGCTTTACGGGGGTGAGATATGCTCTGGACACCGAGAGCCCGGAAGAAGCGTCAGGGGCTCGAAGGTTTCCCGGGTACGCCTGTGCGCCAACCAGCGCCGGGTCGGGAACGGTATAGCGGGAAACAGCAAGGGAACTGGGCAAGGCAATATGGCCGACTCGCGAGAAGTAATGAACATTCGCCAGGCGTCGCAATACCTGGGAGTGAGTCCGGACACGCTCTACAAGTACGTGGGCGAGCAGAAAATCCCCGCCTTCAAACTGGGCAACCGCTGGCGCTTCAAGAAATCGAAGCTCGACCAGTGGATGGAAGAGAAGTCGAGCCAGATGGAGTTGGGAACCAGGCAGAAACCGAAGGCGGCGGCGAAGGCTGCCGGAGCACAACAGTAATCCCGGCGTCTCGCCGGCAGGTAAAAAAAGCAGGGCCGGGCAGTAGAAAAGGCAGAGGCCGGCAGGATGCCGGCGCTACAAACGTCGCGGGCGAAGGCGCCTACGGCATAACCAGCTAGTTAGATCAACAAAGGCGGGCACACATGTTTGGAATGGGATCAAAAACGATTGTGGGTCTGGACGTGGGTTCTTCCAGCATCAAGGCGGTCGAGTTGAAGAAGAAAGGCAACCAGATTGAAGTGTCTCACCTGGGTCTGGAGCCGCTCTCTTCTGACATTGTCGTCGATTCGATGATCGTCGATTCGGGCACGGTATCGAGCGCGATCTCGAAGTTATTCGCCGACTGCCTGATTAAAACGAAATCCGTGGCCACGGCGGTCAGCGGCCACTCGGTGATCGTGAAGAAGATTTCGCTGCCTTCGATGAGCGATCAGGAACTGGCCGAAACCATCGAGAAAGAAGCCGCGCAACACATTCCTTTCGACCTCGCCGACGTGAGCCTCGACTACCAGATTCTGTCCGAGGAAGCCGGCAGCCCGCAGATGGACGTCCTGCTCGTCGCGGTGAAGAAGGACAAGATTTTGAACTACACCAACGTACTCTCGATGTCAGGACGCACCCCGGCTATCGTGGATATCGATGCCCTGGCGCTGCAAAACTGCTACGAGTACAACTACCAGCCGGCGCCCGGCCAGGTGGTGGCGCTGTTGAACCTGGGCGCCAGCGTGATGAATATCAACATCGTGAAGGGCACCACGCCGCTGTTTCCGCGCGACGTCAGCGTAGGCGGCCATCAATATACGGATTCGCTTCAGAAGGAACTCGACCTGAATTTCGACGATGCGGAAAAACTGAAGCTCGGCGAAAAGGTTGGCACCGTCAGCGAAGACGCGAAAGCGCCGATTTTGCAGCAAGTGACTGAAATCATCGTGCTCGAAATTCAGAAGACGTTCGATTTCTTCCGCGCAAGTGCGGCGGGCGAGCATATCGAAAAGATTTACCTGGCCGGCGGTTCGGCGAAAGTGCCGGGTTTGATGGAAGCTTTGCGGCAGGAATTTTCCATGCCGGTTGAATTGCTGAATCCATTCCAGCGCGTGGTGCCGCCCACCGACGGCCCGGGCGCGGAACTGGTGGAGCAGAATCCGGGCCAACTGGCAGTCGCCGTAGGTTTGGCTTTGAGGAGCTTTGAATCCCTATGATCAAGATTAATCTGCTCGAAAATTCCAAAGGGAAGAGCAAGCGGGGCGGCGGCGGCAATCCCGCCATGCCCACCATGGAAATGGGCGACTTCGGGTCACCCAAGCTCAAGGTGCTGATCGTCGTGCTGGTGGCCGGGCTGTTGAATTTCGGATATTGGTACCGGCTCGACCAGCAGGAGAAATCCATCGCAAAGCAGATCGCAGCCGCCGACCAGAAAAACCGCGAACTCAGCGATGTGAAGGCGCGCTATCTGGAGCGCCAACGACAGGCCGATAACTACAAACGCCGCGTCGATGTGATCGATTCGCTGCGCGCCGGCCAGGGCGGTCCGGTCAATTTGCTGGCTATGCTCGGCGAGACGGTTAACGGCACGGAAGCGGTCTGGTTGAGCAAGATGGACGATCAGGGCGCGAATGTAAGCCTGGAAGGCACCGCGCTCAGCGCGAATGCCGTTGCCAGCCTGATCTCGAACCTTCAGAAGACGGGTTTCTTCAAGGCCGTTGAAATCAAAGAAACCTACCAGGACGACACCATCAAGGACATGCAGGCGTTCCAGTTCACGCTGACCTGCGAGAAGGGAAAGTCGTAAAGGCGGACCTATGGCGACGAATTTTAGCGAACTCTCAGGCTTGAAACAGTGGGGCGCAGTGCTCCTTGGAGGAGTAATCGTAACCGTGGCGCTCTATTTCACGGTCTTCAAGAGCCAAAGCGACAAAAACGCCTCGGCCCAACATTCCCTGCAATTGAAGGTTCAGGAGAACAACGAACTCGAATCCTATCGTCCCAAGCTGAAGGACATGGAACGGCAACTGGCGAATCTGAAACAGCAACTCGAAATCGAGCGCCGCATCGTTCCGGACGAGAAACAACTCGACACTTTCATTGAGACCATGGACGGCGAAGCGCAGAAAGCGGGCGTGGAACTACGGCGCTACGCGGCGAAGCCGGTGGTTACCAAGGAGTACTACAGCGAGGTTCCTTTCGACATCGAGCTGGATGGACCCTACTACTCCATGCTTAATTTCTTCGATCGCGTGGGCAAGCTGGAGCGCATCGTCAACGTCAGCGGTCTGGTGGTTTCGACGACGAAAAAGGCCAGTGACGCCAAGGTGAAGCACCAGTATCAGTATGCGCCGAACGAGAGCGTGGCCGCGAGCTTTACCGCGACAACGTTTTACAGTCACGATCTGGATCCGGCTCCGGCAGCCAAACCCGCCGTTGCGGGCGCGAAATAGGAATCGCTTATGAAGCTGATAACAGGCATTCTCGCAGTGCTAACGATGACGGGCGGAGTCTGCGCACAGAATCCGAACATCATCGACAACGTAAAAGGCAAGATCGATACGATTCAGCAGCAGAAGGCCGACGGCTCAGACGCTGCGCTGAATGCGGCTGGCGTGCCCGCAAGCTCGCAGGCGGCGAAGCCGGTTACAAAGCCGACGGCCGGTTCGGCGGCGAAAGCTACTGCACCTCCGAGCGCGTCCGCTAAACCGGCACCAGCAGCTACCGCGGCGAAGCCTGCGCTGGCGTCGAAACAGAATCCAGGGCCGACGCCTGCCGCGAAACCTGTCGCGAAAACTGCTGCGACAACCAAGCCGGCGACGCCCGCTCCCGCTAAATCGACAGCGACAGCAAAATCGGCGCAGCCGAATGCCGCTAAACCGGCGGTTGCGGTGAAGACTACTCCGATCCCAGTTCCGACTCAGAAATCGGCCACGGCGGCAAAACCAGCACCGCAGAATTCCGCGAAGCCCGCCGTCGCAACAAAGACGGCAATGGGACCCTCGCCGAAACCGGTGGTGGCCGCGAAATCCGCTCCGCCAGTTCCTGCGAAGTCAGTGACGCCGGCAGTAGCGGCGGCAGTGAAAGTCGCGCCGTCTGCTCCTGCAAAGCCAGCCGTGGCGCTAAAGCTTGTGCCCGCGTCCGCGAAGCCGGCGTTGGTAATAACTTCAGCGAACCCGGCTCAAGCGAAGCTCACGCCCGCTCCGGAGGCCCCGGCCGCAAAGCCCCATGACATCTTCACGCCGAAGAAGGCGGTGAAAACTCCTGCGATTGTGGACGCGAAGGTCGCAGCGAAGGCTCCGGTCCCCGTCACGGTGAAGGCTCCGGTTCCTACCACAACAATTGCCGCCGTAGAAGGAACTGACGGCGCTATGAAACCTGCGGAAACTCCCAAGCCCAAGCCCGAAGAAAAGAAGTGGGCCATGAGCGGGAAGCGCGATCCGTTCTTCAGTCCCATCGTGCAGCAGACGGGCGGATCCGGCTGCTCAACGGGAAAGAAATGTCTCGAGATCGGACAAATCAACGTTCGCGGCGTGGTGAAATCCGACAATGGTTTTATCGCCGTGGTCACGAACAGCCTGAACAAAGCGTATTTCCTGCATGAGAACGATCCCGTGTTTAACGGATACGTTCTGAAAATCACGGGAGATTCAGTTGTGTTCCAGGAGAACCTGCAGGACAAGCTGGGCAAACCGCTCACGCGGGAAGTGGTGAAACGCATTCTTACGCCAGCGGTCTAGCGCTGGCTACAGCGAAGCCGGGAAGCCGGCGCGCCGAAGAAAAAATCGAATTTCAAGAAGGACACGCGGGCCATGCCCGCGGGTTGGGGAGAGCGAAATGCGAAAGCAAATGCTGAGTGTGTTCCTACCATGGCTGCTCCTGGGGCTGGCTGCTTCGGCTGCCGAGACTCCGGCGTCGCAGCCGGCCGGTCACGTCAACGAACTGCAACGCGTGAATGTGGTTCGCAGCGCGGGTGAGATTCGGGTGGAAATCGACGCCCGCGGCTCGGTGACGCCCAAGGTAACCACGGCCGACACGCCGTCCCGCCTGGTGGTGGACTTGCCCGCGACCGTCATGGCCAGCAGGCAGAGCCACATTGCCGTGGGCAGCGCCGGGGTGAAGGATGTTCGCATCGGCATGGACAGGCAAACGCCTCCGACGACGCGCGTGGTCATCGATCTTGATCACGCCTGCCGCTATGAATTGAATTCCTCGGCGGATGGAAAGCTTGTGTTGACGCTGCACACGGAATCCGCGACGGTTGCGGCTGCCAGTGCGCCGAAGATGGAAAAGTCGGCGTCGCCCGCAGGCGAAGCCGGATCTCCATTTGCATCTCGAAGCTTCGATGCGAAGGCTGAAGCAAAATCGGACGCCACGCCCGTAGTTCCGGCCGTTGCGGCCAATGCGTCGGTGGCGCCGAAGGCAACTGCGCAGAACGCGAGCGCGGCCAAGCCCGACGCGGCGCCGGTTTCCAGCGACTTCGTTTTTGTCGAACCGACGTATTCCGCCAGGGCTGCTTCTTCCGATCCGGCGACTGAGCCCGCCGATCGCGCACAGGAAGCGGCCGCGAAGTTTTCCGACAAGACCGCTGCCGAATTGCTGCCAGTGAGCATGCACGCGGCGCAGTCTTCCTCGAACGCTTCGCCCAATCTCGCGATTCAGCCCGCGGTGAATCTGGCCGCCGAACAGAAAGCGCAGGCTGGACAACAGCCGGCAAATGTCGGCCCCAAATACACCGGTGAGCCAATCTCCGTGAACCTGAAAGACGTCGATCTCAAAGACTTCTTCCGGTTGATTCACGAGATCAGCGGTCTGAACGTAGTGCTCGATCCCGAAGTGCACGGCACCCTCACCATCGTTCTTGACGACGTGCCGTGGGATCAGGCGCTCGATATCGTCCTCAAGAACAACGACCTGGCCCGCGAGCTGGAAGGCAACGTCCTGCGCATCGCCACCGTCGACACGCTGAAAAAAGAAGCCGATGGACGACGCGCTCAGGTGGAAGCTGAAGCGCTTGCTGTGGAGAAAGTTTCCATCACACGTTTCCTCAGCTACGCCCATGCCAAAGATGTGATGCTGACAGTGAAAAAGTTCCTCTCCGTCCGCGGCGACGTTGTGGCGGATGAACGCACAAATGCCATTATCGTCAACGACATTCCGAAGGTGATCCCGATCATCGATCGGCTGCTGACGCAACTTGATCGCAAGACGCAGGAAGTTGAAATCGAAGCCCGCGTCGTCGCGGCCACGCGCACTTTCGCGCGAGACATCGGCACGCAGCTCGGCTTTGGCTGGGGCGACGGCCATAGCGCGATCGGCGGAAACGCCGGAGCCGGCAGTTCGCCGACCACAGTCAACGGTTTAACTCCGGGGTATATCACGGTGCCGGGTACCGGTTCGAGTTCGGGCAGCTCGATTCCCTTGTTCTCGAACCTGGGATCGACCGCACCCACCAGCGGCTTAACCTTCTTAAATGCGAGCAATACTGTCCGCATTGACGCGGTTCTCTCTCTCGCCGAATCGCGCGGCCTTCTGAAAGTGCTGTCACGTCCGCGCGTGGTCACTCAGAACAATATTCAAGCGTTAGTCCGGCAGGGCGTGCGCGTGCCCATCGTAACGCAGGCGCAGTTGGGCGGTCCTCCGACCGTCACCTACGTTGACGCCTTCCTGCGCTTGACGGTGACTCCGCAGATCACCTCGGAGAACACCATCTTCCTGAACGTGGACGTGGAAAACACTACGCCGAACTTCGGCCAGGAAGTGCAGGGCAACCCCGAATTGATTACGCAACAAGCGACCACGCAAGTGCTGGTGACCGACGGCGGCACGGTTGTGATCGGCGGCGTAATCCAGACGCAGAACTCGATCGACATCGATCAGGTGCCGCTGCTCGGAAACATCCCGATCCTCGGCAACCTGTTCAAACACGTTCAGGTCAGCACCTCGAACCAGGAGCTGATCTTCTTCATCACGCCAAGGATTATTCAGACGTAACGTCAGACCCTAAGCGCAGTTGAAGATTTAAAGCCGCCGGCCTGAAGAACCTGTCAGGGCCGGCGGTTTTGTGTTTTGGTTCCAGTTCGATGAGAGGGTACGGGCCGTGGCGGCTTGCCGGTTGCCGTTCTCTCGTTGATAAAGTCGGAAAATCGCGGGGTGCCAACTTTCGGCGGAGCCTCCTCGATCCGATCCTGGGTTTGCTTCTTCCAGTACCATGCCTGAACCGCTCACGCTGACAGCCGCGACTCTGCCCTCACCCACGCCTGTTAAACTCAGCGATGATGAGCTTCCAATCTCGACAGAAGAAACTTCGCAAGCAACTCGAACCCTCGCGAGTCGACGCACTCCTTGTCAGCCATCTACCGAACATCCGCTATCTCTGCGGATTTACCGGCAGCTCGGGCTTTCTCCTGGTTCAAGGAGTCCGGCAGCGTCTTCTTTACCGATGTCCGCTATGACACGCAGGCGCGCGAAGAGGTGAAGGGCGCGAAAGTGGTGATTGTGCGCAAAGCGGTGCTCGAGACGCGCTTGGCGATGGCTGCGGGCGCAGCGAAAGAAGACGAAAGGATGGTCGCTCGGGATCGAAGCCGACATCTTGACCGTCGCTGAAAGAAAACGCCTGTCCGGTCTGCTGCTCTTCGGGAATCCGCTTGCAGAATGCGCTCCGCGCTGGTCGAGCGGCTGCGGATGGTGAAAGACGACGATGAATTAGAGCTCACCCGCGCGGCGGTCGACTGGGAGCTACTCTGTTCGACCGCGCCCTGGAAGTTCTGAGGCCGGGAGTCAAAGAGTCCACAGTAGCGGCCGAGATGGAGTACGCAGCGCGGCTGGCTGGCGCCGAGGCCATGTCGTTCCCAACCATCATCGCTTCAGGAGCGCGCTCAGCGCTTGCCCCACGGCAGGGCCACGGAGCAAACCATTCCAGCGGGCGCGTTCGTGGTCTGCGATTTCGGTGTTATACTTCATGGTTATTGTTCGGATCAGACCCGCACCGTGTGGGTGGGCGCGAGTTCCGGCGTCGAAAGCGAGAGATGCGCGCAGCGCCTACGAGGCCGTGAAGGAAGCGCAGGAGGCGGCGATTGCGGCTGTCCGCCCCGGCGCGAGCACCGGAGAGGTGGATGAGGCGGCCCGCAAGATACTGCGCAAGGCGGGGCTGGGAGAGTTTTTTACTCATTCCACCGGGCACGGAGTCGGGCTTGAGATTCACGAATCGCCGCGGGTCGCCGCCGGCCAGAAAGAAATGCTGAAGCCGGGGATGGTTATCACGATTGAGCCGGGGGTATACTTCCCCGGCAAATGGGGCGTGAGGATCGAGGACATGGTAGCCGTCACCGAGACCGGATGTGAAGTGCTGACCCCGACGAGCAAAGATTTTCTGGCGGTTTAGGCTCGTAAACGCTTGAACCACGGAGGCCGCAAAGTCACGCGAGTTTGTTGTTCATTCGTGTGCTTTTGCCCCGTTTTGTGGCGAAAATATGATGCCAGCAAGACATCAAACGCCCGATAGCCAAAACCTGAACTGCGGTCCCACCTTACACGAATGAATCAAAAAGAGCTGAAAGAACTCATCGAGTTCTTAATCGAAAAAGACATTGCCGAGTTTGAACTGGAACGCGGCGACGTCAAAGTGAAGATCAAGCGCGGAGCGGAGCACACCGTCGTGCATTCGCGCGCCGAACCGCCCTATCGCGGCCGCTCCGGTTCCTGCAGCCAGCGCCGCCTGCCTGCCGCGGCCGCTCCTGCGCCGCCGCCTGCGCCGGCGAGCCGGCTGCCGAAGAAAATCTGCACATCGTGAAATCCCCGATTGTCGGGACATTCTACGAAGCGCCCTCGCCGGGAGCGCCGCCTTTCGTCAAAGTTGGCGACACGGTCGAACTCGGGCAGGTGCTGTGCATTGTCGAGGCGATGAAGCTGCTGAACGAAATCGAATCGCGACGTGGCCGGTGAAATCGTCAAGAAGATGGGCAGCAACGGCCAGCCGATCGAATACGGGCAGGAATTGTTCGCGATAAGGCCGAAGAAGTGAGGACGATTGAGTAATTTGGTAATCGCGTGCTTTAGTAATTTGAAAGCGCCTTCGGATTTTAATTTCCCAATTACGAAATTACTCAATTACAAAATGCCGGCTTGGACTGCCCCACGCGTCGCTACGATGTAGCTGCTAATCCGGAAGCTGACGCCCGAGAGCCCAAAGCCCGAACATGTTCAAGAAGATCCTGATCGCCAATCGCGGAGAAATTGCCCTGCGCGTGATCTGCGCGTGCAAGGAACTGGGCATCCGCACGGTTGCGATTTACAGCGAGGCCGACCGCCACTCCCTGCCCGTGCGCTTCGCCGACGAAGCCATCTGCATCGGGCCGCCGCAGCTGGCGCAAAGCTATCTGAATATTCCGGCCGTCATCAGCGCCGCCGAAATCGCCAACGTCGATGCCATCCATCCCGGCTACGGCTTGCTCGCCGAAAATGCCAACTTTGCCGAAGTCTGCGAGACCAGCGAGATCAAGTTCATCGGCCCGCGGCCGGACGTCATGCGGCTGATGGGCGAAAAAGAAAAAGCGCGCGCCGCGATGAAGCAGGCAGGCGTGCCGATTCTGCCCGGTTCGGACGGCATTATCGCCTCCGACGGCGAAGCGGTCGAGTGGGCGAAGCAAGTCGGCTTTCCGGTGATTATGAAAGCCTCGGCCGGCGGCGGCGGACGCGGCATGCGCATCGTCCGCAACGAAGAAGAATTGCCGGGATTATTCAAGGCCGCGCAGGCCGAAGCGGCGGGCGCGTTCGGCAACGGCGACCTCTACATGGAGAAATATGTCGAGCATCCGCGGCACATCGAGTTTCAGGTGCTGGCGGACGAGCACGGCAATGTCGTGAGTCTCGGAGAGCGCGAATGCTCGATCCAGCGCCGCCATCAGAAGTTGCTGGAAGAATCGCCGTCGACGCAGGTTACGCCCGAACTGCGCGAACAGATCGGCGACGTTCTTGTGCAAGTCGCTGACCGCCATCGGCTACACGAACGCCGGCACCATCGAATTCCTGATGGATCAGGACGCGCAAGCTCCACTTCATCGAGATGAACACGCGCATCCAGGTGGAGCACCCGGTCACGGAGATGGTCACCGACGTCGATCTGGTGAAGAGCCAGATCATGATCGCCGCCGGCGCAAAGCATGAATGACGTGTTGCACGGGCCCATCGTTCATCGCGGCCACGCGATCGAATGCCGCATCAATGCCGAGCATCCCGAGAAGTTCACGCCATCGGCGGGAAAGATCACGGCGTTTAATCCGCCGGGAGGCACCGGCGTGCGCATCGATACCGCCGCCTATGCCGAAGGCGTGATTCCTCCGTATTACGATTCGCTGATCGCCAAGCTGGTCGTGCGCGGCAAAGACCGCAGCGAAGCCATCTCGCGCATGTCGCGCGCGCTGGAGATGTTTATCGTCGAAGGCATCTACACGACGATCCCGCTGCACCGCAGGATTCTTGCCGATCCAGACTTCCGGGCAGGGAATTTCGATACGGGATTCATTGAGCGATTCTCTGGCGAAAACGGGAAATAAGCTGCTGGTCCGAGTGAACCCGACTCGGCAAACTCTGCTATCATGGCTCCCATGCGACGAATGCTCCTTGGACGATTTGTTATTTCCACCTTTCTGCTGGTCTTGCCCTGCCGTCCTCCTTGCGGAATCTCCCGCCCACGCTCTCAGTGCAGAATCTCAAAGTCACCATTCTCTCGACCATGCTTTCCGATGAGGGTATCGGGGAGTGGGGATTTGCCGCGCTGGTTGAAGCCGACGGCCACCGAATTCTGGTCGATACCGGCGCCAAGCCGGACACAGTTCTCTCCAATGCCCGCGAACTGAATATCGATCTGAGCGATGTGCGCGAGGTCGTGCTTACTCACAATCATGATGACCATGTGGGCGGCTTATGACGCTTAGGCGCGAACTCATGAAGAAGAATCCGGCGGCGCTTTCGATCGTGCATGTCGGCAAGGGAATCTTCTACAGCCGCCCGAAAGATGGACAAGAAGACAACGTTATGCTCGCCTTGCGCAAGGAATACGAAGCAACGGGTGGCAAGTTCGTGGAGCACGATGCGCCGGCGGAATTATTCCCCGGCGCATGGCTCACCGGCCCGGTGCCGCGACCGTATCCTGAGCGCAACTGGTCCGCCACTGGGAAAGTGCTAACGCCGTCCGGACTGGTCGAGGACAACATTCCCGAAGACCAGTCGCTGGTTCTCAACACGAACAAGGGATTGGTGGTGGTTTCCGGATGCGGACATGCAGGAATTGTGAATACGCTGACTTTTGCGGAGAAAGAATCCCCTTCGACGCCGGTCTTTGCGCTGATTGGAGGATTGCATCTTTTTGCGGCGACGGACGAGCAACTCGATTGGACTGCAGATAAGCTGAAGGGGTTCGGGGTTTCCTATCTCATCGGCGCGCATTGTACGGGAATCGAAGCCGTCTACCGGATACGCCAGAAACTTGATCTACCAAGGCACTCTGCTGTCGTGGGGGCGGTGGGCGCGAGCTTCGTGTTAGGAGAGGGTATCCATCCGGGCAAAATCGCGCAGTAAGACTCTCCGCGAGGCGTCGCTGGTAACCCCACCGCCTTCGCATGTCTCATCACTCCGAAGGGATATTAGCAATGAAATCCAGGTATCAGCGCGGTTGTGAGTGTGCTTCTACTCAGCGCGGTGTTAAGCCTCCGTCTCTTGGTGCGCAACTACCGCTTCCAATCCTGCGAATCTTCCGCAGCGCGACGGCTCGCACGATTTCGACTTCCTCATCGGCGACTGGAAGGCCCATGTCCGCCGCCTGCCTGATCGGCTGAATAACTCCAACATGTGGGTCGAGTATGACGGCATCTCGAACCACCACAAGCTTCTCGACAGCAATGCGAACTTCGAAGAATTCGATGTCACCAGCACCGACAAGAAACTCCACATCAAAGCGCAGACGCTCCGCCTCTACAATCCCGAGACGCGTCAGTGGAGCATCTATCTCGTCGATCTCGACAACGGCACGCTCGACACTGCCTCCCGTTGTTGGCGGGTTCACCGGCAAGCGCGGCGAGTTTTTCCATCAGGAGAACTTCAAAGGCCGCACCATTCTGGTGCGCTACGTCTGGCTCGATATCTCGCCCAAGTCGTCGCGGATGGAGCAGTCGTTTTCGCCGGATGGCGGCAAGACCTGGGAGGTGAACTGGATTTGCGAGCTTTCGCGATAGAGTAGCCCCTGACATTGAGCAATGCATGACCGTCCTTCAGCGCCTTTATCCCATTCTCGATGCCGGTTGTTTTTCCAACACTCGCGAGTTGATCGCTGCGGCGGAGGAACTTGTCGCTGCGGGCGTGACCCTGATTCAATACCGCAACAAGTCCGGCAACGCCCGCAGTAATGCTGGAGCAGGCGCGGGAACTGCGAGGGCATTTTCCTAGTGCCCATGTCTCGCAAAACCGGCAGAACGGGGCATCCGCAGGGATAATCCATGCCGAAGCTCGATCATGAACGACCGCGCCGATCTTTGCCTCGCCGCCGACTTCGATGGCGTTCACGTCGGCCAGGACGATCTCTCGCCGGAATCCGTTCGCAGCATCATCGGCCCAGACGCTGGCTGGGAGTTTCCACGCACAATCCTGACCAGTTGCGCGAAGCCGATAAGACTTCCGCCGACTACCTCGCCATCGGGCCGGTATTTTCGCACCTCCAGCAAAGATAAGCCCGATCCCGTCGTCGGCCTCGAAGGCGTCCGCCGCGCCGGGAGTTGACCCGCAAACCGCTGGTCGCGATCGGCGGAATCACCCGCGCCAATGCGGCCTCCGTGATTGAGGCCGGCGCCGATTCCGTGGCCGTGATATCCGATCTGGTACCGGATCCCCGCAAATCAGCAGAGGAATTTTTGCGCATCTTGCGGTAAAGTCAGTGGACCGTCGTTGGTCGTCGGTCGTCAGTCGTTGGCCAGTTGCGATGCAGAAAGCTGCTAAGCCCAAGAGCTGGAGCCCAACGCGAAGTACCGAAGCCAACGACGACTCCATCCGGAGGCACCTGAGCACGCCGCCAGCGACTGGGAGATTCACAGCCATCAAGACAAAGAACTGGTCAAAGGCCTCGGCCTCACCAGCGCCACCATGCTGGTCATGGGCTCGATGATCGGCTCCGGCATCTTCATTGTTTCGGCGGATATCGCCCGCGAAGTCGATTCGCCCGCGCTGCTGATCGCCGCCTGGGCCGTCGCGGCGGCTTCATGACCATCGTCGCCGCGCTCAGCTATGGCGAACTCGCCGCCATGATGCCGCGCGCCGGCGGCCAATACGTTTATCTGCGCGAAGCGCTCGGACCGCTCTGGGGATTTCTCTACGGCTGGACTCTGTTTCTGGTCATTCAGACCGGAACCATCGCCGCCGTCGGCGTGGCCTTCGGCAAGTTCCTCGGCGTTTTCTTTCCCTCGATTTCTTCCTCCCATTGGATTCTGCATTTCTGGAAAGTTCCGCCGATTCACCTCGGCCCGATGGTTCTCGGCAACATGGATGTGGGCATCAACACGCAGAATCTCGTCGCCATCCTGCTGGTGATCGTGCTTTCCGTCATCAACATCTTCGGAGTGAAAACCGGCGCGCTCATCCAGAACGTTTTCACCGCCGCGAAAGTTTCTGCGCTGCTGGGACTGGCTCTTTCGGGCTTGCGCTTGGGCGCAACGCCATGCTCTCGCCGCGAACTTTCAGCGGAACTTCTGGCGCAACGCCGGACTCGGCGCGCAGCACGCGGTTCAGGTCGGAGTCGGCGGCCCGGTCGTGATGGTGGGCACGCTGACCATTCTCGCCGTGGCGCAGGTCGGTTCGCTGTTTTCCGCCGACGCCTGGAACAACGTCACGTTCACCGCCGGAGAAGTAAAAAATCCCAGCCGCAACCTGCCGCTGTCGCTGGCGCTGGGCACGGGCGTGGTGATCGCGCTCTACATCGCCTGCAACTTTGTTTACCTGAACGTGCTGCCGCTGGATGGCACCGCAAGCGCTGCAACGATTCTGGGGCGCGGCATCAAGTACGCCGCTGAAGACCGCGTCGGCACCGCCGTGATGACGCAGATGTTCGGCCCGGCCGGCGGCCTGCTGATGGCCGCCGCCATCATGATTTCCAGCTTCGGCTGCAACAACGGCCTGATCCTTTCCGGCGCGCGCGTCTACTACGCGATGGCCAAAGACGGCCTGTTCTTCCGCAGCGTCGCGCAAGCTGCATCCCACCTATAAGACGCCGGCAGTTTCGCTGATGGTGCAGATGGTCTGGACGTGCCTGCTCTGCATCTCCGGCAGCTACGGCCAGCTTCTCGACTACATTATTTTTGCCGTGCTGGTGTTTTATATTCTGACGATTGTGGGACTGTTTGTGCTGCGGCGCACGCGTCCCGATGCCGACGCGCCCCTACCGGGCTATCGGATATCCGGTGCTGCCCGCCATTTATATTGTGATGGCTTTATTCATCGATGTCGTACTATTGCGCTACAAGCCGCAATTCACCTGGCCGGGGTTGATTGTGGTGTTGCTGGGCATCCCGGTATATTACGCGTGGTCGAAAAGTTCGCGCGCGGTGAGCGCTTCCTGAATCTCGCGGTTGGTCAAGGAGAAGAATGCATGGCAAATTTGTTCGCGAAAAAAGACCTTCCTACACTGATGAAAGAGGCGGTTGAAGTTGAAGGCGAACAAAGCCTGCGGCGGGCCCTCGGGCCGCTGAATCTACTCACGCTCGGCATTGGAGCAATCATCGGGGCCGGAATTTTTGTCATCACCGGTCAAGCCGCGGCGCAGTTTGCCGGGCCCGCAATTGTGATTTCGTTCGTCCTGGCCGGTGTCGCTTGCGCCTTCGCGGGACTGTGCTATGCCGAGTTCGCTTCGATGATTCCAATCGCCGGCAGCGCCTATACGTATTCCTATGCCACGTTGGGAGAATTGGTCGCGTGGATCATCGGCTGGGATCTGATCCTGGAATATGCTTTTGGTGCCGCTACTGTAGCCGTGGGCTGGAGCGGCCACTTGCGGGCCTTCATGCACGATCTGGGCTGGAACCTGCCGGCATTTCCCACCTCCGATTTCATCCTCTTCGGCACGCCCGTCCATTTGAAATACGACTATCGTCGGGTTTATTGTGATCATGGTCATCACTACGATCCTGGTCATCGGTATCAAAGAATCGGCCAACTTCACCACCGCCATTGTGATTATGAAGGTTTCGGTCGTCTTGATGTTTATTGTTCTCGTCGGAATGTTTTTGTTCTCGCACGCCTGGAAGCCCAACTACTGGCACCCTTTCATCCCGCCAAATACCGGGGAGTGGGGACACTTCGGATGGTCGGGAATTTTGCGCGGCGCTGGCGTGGTGTTCTTTGCCTACATCGGTTTCGACGCGGTTTCCACCGCGGCGCAGGAGGCCAAAAATCCGAAGAAAGACATGCCTCTCGGAATTTTAGGCTCGCTCGTCATCTGTACCGTGCTGTACATCCTCGTTTCTGGACTGCTCACGCATATCGTTCCTTACCAGCAACTCAATGTTCCCGATCCTGTGGTTGTTGGTATTCGCGTTACCGGTCAACAATGGGCAACGTTCCTGGTGGAAATCGGCGCTCTCGGCGGCTTGGCAACCGTGATGCTGGTCATGTTGCTGGGGCAGTCGCGCGTGTTCTACTCCATGTCGCGGGACGGCCTGCTCTGGCCCTGGGCGGGCAAGATTCATCATCGCTTTCGTACGCCCTATCTCAGCTCCATTGTTGTCGGAATCTTCGTTGCGATTCTGGCCACAGTGATTCCGCTCAGTGTGCTGGACGAAATGACCAGCGTCGGAACCCTGCTCGCGTTTGTCCTCGTCAGCGCGGGAGTCTGGGTGATGCGCCGCACTCATCCCGAATCTGACCGGCCCTTCAAAACCCCTTTCGTGCCGCTGGTTCCGATTTTGTCGATTTTGTTTTCCGGCGCTCTGATGTTTTTCTCTCCCGCCACCCAGATCCGTTTAGTAGTGTGGTTGATCATTGGGTTGGTGATTTATTTCACTTACGGGCGGAAACACAGCAAGGTTCAAGCGATGGTGGCGAACGGAACCTTACCGAAAAACAGTAGCCGTTGTTTAAATTGCATTCTTGACTTAAGGGCCCTTCGCCACCGAGCGAAGGGTTCTTTTGGTTTTTGGCCGGCGGTTGGGCGATGATAAGAATGTGAGACTGACTGAATATGAAAATCGTCTCCTCCGACGGAAATGCGATCCATCGATCGCGCCACTGCTGAGCGCTTTGGCGTTCCATCTCTCACGCTGATGGAAAATGCTGGCGCGGCGGTGGCCGATTTCGTTCTGTCGCATCACGCATCCGCCCAGCGCATTGTTGTTTTCTGCGGAAAAGGCAATAACGGCGGCGATGGTTTTGTCGCTGCCGGCCAGTTGCATGAGCAGGGGGAAAAAAGTTCAGGTGATCCTGCTGGCGGACTCCGTCGATCTCAAAGGCGATGCGGCAACCATGTTTGGCAAGTTGCCGCTCCCGGCAATTCCAGCGAGATCCAGCGATGAATTGAAGAGCGACAAAATAGGTTCCGCGATGCACGCGGATTTGTACCTCGATGCCATTCTCGGAACCGGCTTCAAGCCTCCTGTGAGCGGACTCTATGCCGACGCCATTGCGCTGATGAATGCGAGCCGCGTCCCGATGGTTGCCATCGACATTCCTTCGGGGGCCGATGCGGATCCATTATCCTGCAACAGGGAACTATCGCCCGTGCCGACGCCATCGTTACCTTCACCGCCCCGCGTCCTGCTCATATTTTCAGCCAGCTCACTGCCGGGCCGACCGTCGTAGCCGACATCGGTTCGCCAGAAGCGGCAATCGTTTCGTCACTGGATCTGAACGTAATTACCGCGCGCGATATTGCGCCCTTGGTTGCGCCGCGCCCGGCCGAGTCGAATAAAGGAAGCTACGGCCATGTCCTGCTGATCGGCGGTTCGCTGGGAAAAGCCGGTTCCGTCGCGATGGCCGGAATGGCCGCGCTGCGTGCGGGCGCGGGCCTTTCCACCGTGGCCACGCCGAAATCCGCCCTCGCCACCGTCGCCGGATTTCATCCCGAGCTGATGACCGAGCCTTTACCCGAGACGGATGCCGGCACAATCTCCCCAGACGCATACGATCAAGTCACAGAATTGGCGAAAGGAAAGACGGTGGTCGCCATTGGCCCCGGAGTCTCGCGAAATTCGCAGACCTCAGGATTAGTTCGGGAGCTGGTCGTGGAGCTCGAACTCCCCATGGTGGTCGATGCCGATGGCCTCAACGCATTCGAGGGCCACACGGACGACTTCAATGGTAAAGGCCGAACGCTGGTGATAACGCCGCATCCCGGCGAGATGGCCCGTTTGGCCGGATGCAGCGTTGCCGACGTGCAGAAAGACCGGCTGGCAACGGCCCGTAAATTCGCCCGCGATCACGGCCTGATCGTCGTGCTTAAAGGACATCGCACGCTGGTCGTGCGCCCCGATGGAGAAGCCTGGGTAACACGACAGGCAACCCCGGCATGGCGACCGGCGGAACCGGAGACATCCTGACAGGCATGGTTGCAGGCATGATTGCGCAAAATCCAAAGCAAGCTTTCGAAGCGGTTCTCGCGGCTGTGCATCTGCACGGAATCGCCGGCGACGTCATGCGAGAAAGTGTTGGAGAACATTCGCTGGTAGCGACGGACTTATTGCGGGGCCTGCCGGAGGCCTTCCAGCGCACTCGGGATAGAGTGCAGAAAAAGCCCGTGAGCTTGTAAAGTCGGCTACTCCTCTGTGTTCTGGCCCCGATGACAGGCGAGTCTGGTCGTTGTCCTCCGTCCTCGTGCCGGAGAGTGACCCACGCGCGGGACGGTCCGCGACCGCCGAGATTTCCCGGTGGTTGGGCGCGAACGAGTTCGTCAGAAACCTCCGAACACCGCGCCCAGCACGGGAATCCGGCCATCTGCTTCCGTAACCTGTTACCCGCTCCGGTGCCTATGCGATAGTCTTCTTAGCTTATGACCCACTTCCCCCAATCGCACCCTTCGAGGCGCGCGGCCCGGGTCCAGCTTGGCGATTCCGTCCTGGCTGCGATTCGTTTAGAAGATGGCCGGCACGCAAAAGCAAAACTCCAAACCATCTCAGTGACCGGTGGATTGCTGCATCTACCGCGTTCGCTGAGCGCAGGCGACTTCGTGGAAGTCGCGTTTCAAACGCAATCGGGCATGGTACGCGGTATGGCCGAAATTCTTAGCCCCACGCGCAAAACTACCGGCGGCGCGCTCCAGGCTTTCCGCTTTGTCGCGCTCGAAGACGACGACCATCGCCGCTTGCGTACCTCGCTCGATCATGTGGTTGATCGCAGTTGGCTTGGTCTGAAGTCCGCCGCCTTAAGCGCGCCAGGGATGATCTAGCGCGGTGATTAGGTTTGACTGACGTCCTCGTTATACTGATCGCATGACGCGCGAGATCGTCACCCATTCCCCGGAAGAAACCGTCGCCTTCGGCCGCACGCTCGTCGAGTTACTCAAGCCGCCCAAACTTGTATTGCTGAGCGGCGACCTCGGCGCGGGAAAAACTACGCTGGTCAAGGGAATCGCCGCCGGCTTCGAAGCGGCGGAGGAAGAAGATGTGACCAGTCCTACTTTCACGCTGATTCATGAATACCGCGGACCGCGCGCTAATCTTTATCACATCGACCTTTATCGTATCGATACGCCCAGAGAATTAGAGACCCTGGCCCTCGACGATCTGCGCTCAGAAGACAGCATTTTGCTGATTGAATGGGGCGAGAAATTCCCTCGATTGCAACGCGAGCGGGACGTGGAAATTTCTTTAGAGCGCGACGGAGAGAGTGGCCGGCGCATCCGGATCGTCAGTTAGCGCTTCGAGGGAACTGCAAAGGTTGGAGCGAGACCCGGCCGCATACAAGCAACTCGACCGGCCCCTTCGCGCACCATCGCAAACAAAATCGCCGCTGAAAAGAAAACAAGAGCTATCTGTCTGGAACCCATAACTTCCATTCTCGCACCACAATCATCGCATTACGCACCGCTAGGTGCATGTGGCTCAGATCGCTGGTTATCGGCTCGATCCTAGGTCTCCGCCGGCGCAAAAATCACCAGCAGCACAAGCACCTCTTCAATGTCGTAAAACCGGTGCTCCGCCTGCGCCGCCACAAAAATGACACTTCCCTCCGAAATTTCGCGATCTTGCGATCCAGCTTTGAATCGAGCTTTCCCGCGCACAACGTAATAAATCTCGTCCTCGCGATGCGGCTTCTGATGATCGGTCGCTCCCGCAGGCAGCACATAGAGGCCGCCGCTCATCGCCGGCACCCGCAAAAACTCGCGGTAAGCCTTTCCACTCTCCGCGCGCTGCCCCTCGACCTCAGCCAGGTTCGCAAATAGCGCCTTCACGCCAAGATTCCCCCGAAAATCAAATCTGTAAACTGCGGAATCAAATTCTGCGCCTGCAAATCCCCCTCCGGCTTATACCACTGATAAATCCAGTTGATCATGCCAAGAAGCGCGAAAGCCGCAGCCCGCGCGCTCACTTTGGTCCTGGCTTGAACTCCACTCTGCGCCCTGCCCGCATCCTTCTTTCGCGCCTTCTCCTGCACTTCGCCCATCAGGCTTTCCAGAAAGTGAACGTAATCTTTCTTGCGGGAGTTAATCCGCTTACGCAGGCCCGGCGGCAGAGGATGATTCTCGTGCAGCATCACCGTTATCTCGCGGTCGCGCGGGCTGAGCACCACCTCGATATGCAGCCGGATCAGCGCCCGCAATCGCTCTTCCGGATCGGCAATCCCACGCACGGGATTCAGCACGCGCTCCTGCGTGATCTCCATCGCATGGTTCATGATCTCAAACAGAATTTCGTCCTTGCTCTGAAAATGGTGATAAAGCCCGCCTTTGCTCAGCTTCAATGCCGCTGCGACATCGTTCATCGAAGTAGCGTCATAGCCGCGCTGCTGAAACAGCCGCGCCGCGGTTCGCAAAATCTCCTGCCGGTGATCCACTCCACTCTCGCGCTTCATCGGCTGACATGGTAAACAGTTGCCGCGGAGAATGCCAATCTGCGCGATAATTTTGTAGAAATCCACTGGCCCAGCCCCGCATCTAAACAGTTCGCCCGTTTGCGCCGGCTGGCACAAACCATTTCGACGCTCAGGAGATCTTCATGCGATCCTCGACCATAGCCTTCTTCATGCTGGCCCTGCTGCCGGGCCTCGCACATTCCCAGACCACCGTCCTGCACAATGTCACACTAATCGACGGAACCGGGACAGCGCCGCGCCGCAACGCCGCGCTTATAATCGAGGGCGACAAAGTTCGCGCCATCTCCGATGCCAGCACTCGCCTCCCCAAAGGCGCAACCGTCGTCGATCTCTCCGGCAAAACCATCATGCCGGAAATCGTCAATTGCCACGGACATATCGGCCTGCTGAAAGGCACGAAGATGTCGGCCGAAAATTACACCAAGGAAAATGCCGCAAGGCAGCTTTTGCAATATCAGGATTACGGAGTCGGCGCAGTTCTAGTGATGGGCACCGACCGGGACGAGGCATACCAATGGCGTGAAGAATCTCAGACCGCCACTCTTCCCGGCGCGCTGCTTTACACTGCCGGCCGCGGATTCGGCGCGCCCGCCGGAGTTCCTCCCTTAAGCATGGGAACCGATCAGGTCTATCGCCCTACCAGTCCCGAAGAAGCGCGCAAAGACATCGACGAACTCGCCGCGCATAAACCCGACATCGTCAAGCTCTGGCTTGACGATTTCTGGGGGCAGTATCCCAAGATGAAGCCCGAGATTTATGCGGCGATCATCGACGAAGCTCACAAGAAAAATCTGCGCGTAGCCGCCCACGTCTATCACGAAGAAGATGCGCAACGCCTTGTCGACGATGGCGTGAACGTCCTCGCCCACAGCGTGCGCGACGCGGAAATTCCCGACAGCCTGGTCGCCGAGATGAAGGCCAAGCACGTCGCCTACATCGCCACCATGTCGCTCGACGAATTTCTCACGGCATACGCCGACGACCCCGCGTGGCTCAGCCAGCCATTCTTCCGCAATGCGCTAGAGCCCGGCGTCTACGAGATGATCACCAGCCCGCAATATAAAAAGTCGGTCGAGGACGACAAGAAAACCTCCGCCGAAGTCGCCGCGCAATCGATCGAACGCAAGAACCTGAAAAAGGTCTACGACGCCGGAATTTTAGTCGCTCTTGGCACCGATTCCGGAGCCACGCCCACCCGCGCCTTCGGCTTCTCCGAGCACAACGAATTGCAGCTTCTGGTGGAAGCCGGCCTGACGCCGCTGCAAGCCATTACGGTTGCGACGAAAAACGGCGCCGAGCTTCTTCACGCTTCCGACGAGTTCGGGACGCTGCGTCCGGGTCTGAAGGCCAATTTCATCGTGCTAGATAAAGACCCCTCGATGGATATTCGCAATAGCGAGACGATTTCTTCCGTGTGGAGGGATGGGAAGAAAGTGAGCGCTGGGCCACATCTCCGAAGCGAGTAGTGAGACCGAACGGGAAGGGCACGAATTCATTCGTGCCGTGAAGTCCCAGGAAAATTTCACCGCGCTTCAGCGCCCGAGGTGCGCTTAGAGCAGAAAGTTTTCTCCCAAACCCTCTAATGTCGGACACTTGACTAACTACTGGTTCCCCGTAGTATGATAAAACTGAAGTTTGAGTGGGACCATGCCAAGGCCAAAGCGAATTTCCGCAGTCACGGCGTGAGTTTCGATCTGGCGAAGACAGTATTCAAAGATCCATTTGCCATCGAACGCCTGGATAACCGCGAAGACCATGGCGAGGACCGTTTCGTGATAGTCGGTATGGCCGAAAGCAAAGTTTTGCTTTTCGTGGCTTATACCGAGCGCGAAGACAGAATTCGAATCATTTCTGCCCGCAGAGCAACACAAAATATGAGCAGGACGACTACTTCCGGCAAAACGCCTAGGCCCATGACGCCTGCGGCTATCGAGGCGGCCGCCCGCGCCGACCGCGACGCCCAACCCCTGACCGTCTCCGATCTGAAGCGGATGAAGCGAACGCCGCAGGCACGAGTCATTCGACGCGCCTTGGCTCTGACGCAGGAAGAATTCTCCGTCCGCTACCACATCCCCCTCGGCACACTCCGCGACTGGGAGCAGGGCCGTGCGCAACCAGACCGGCCAACCCAGGCCTATTTGAAGATCATCGCGAGTGAACCGGAGCGCGTCGAGCGGTTGTTGAATCAGAGGATATAGAGAGCGGGTCTTATCACAACTGCGAAATGCTTGGGCCGTAAAACTGCAACTGGCCCGAGGCGGTCCTTTCTTTGTTCCCGTCCTTCCGCGACACTTCATCCTTGACAGTTTTAGAGACCTTCGATACCATTACTGAGCGACCGACCGGTCGGTCCGCATTAAGCGCAAAAGGAGCTATCGGTGGCCACCATTTTCTACGAACACGACGCCAATCCCAATGCCCTCAAGGGCAAAACCATCGCCATTCTGGGCTACGGCAGCCAGGGACATGCGCAGGCGCAGAATTTGCGCGACAGCGGCTGCAAGGTCATTGTGGGGCTGGAGTCGAATCGCCCCAGCGCGCAACAGGCGCGAGCCGATGGCATGGTTGTGGTCGCGCCCGATGAGGCGGCCAAGCGCGCCGACTGGATTCACATGCTCACTCCCGACGAAACGCAGGCGGCGGTGTATGAGCAGTACGTGCAGCCCTATCTGCATCCCGGAAAGATTCTTGGCTTCTCGCACGGCTTCAGCATTCATTTCAAAACCATCATCCCGCCCGCCGATGTGGACGTGGTGATGATCGCGCCCAAGTCTCCGGGCCATTTGTTGCGGCGGGTTTATGCCGAAGGCCGGGGCGTGCCTTCGCTGATCGCGATTCAGCAGGATTCCAGCAAGCGCGCGCACGAATATGCGCTGGCCTACGCGCACGGTATTGGCTCGACCCGCGCCGGAGTGCTGCAAACGACTTTCAAGGAAGAAACTGAGAGCGATCTTTTTGGTGAGCAGGCGGTGCTTTGCGGCGGCCTTACATCGCTGATCAAGAAAGGGTTCGAAACTCTGGTCGAAGCCGGCTATGCGCCCGAGATCGCCTACTTTGAATGCCTCCACGAGATGAAGTTGATCGTCGATCTGATTTACGAAGGCGGCCTCGGACGCATGCGCCACTCCATCTCAAACACCGCCGAGTATGGCGACCTGACCCGCGGTGAAAAAGTTGTCGGCGACGCGACCCGCACCGCCATGAAAAAAACTCTGGCCGATATTCAGGATGGCACCTTCGCCCGCGAGTGGATTCGCGAGAACAAGCAGGGCGGATACAACTTCGCCGAGCTTCGCGAAAAAGAGCAGCAGCATCCCATCGAAATCGTTGGCGCGCAACTGCGGGGAATGATGAGCTGGCTGCCGGGGCGGGACGCAAAGAAGGGTCCGGAGTCGCCGAAGAAAGAGATTACGCAGGCGGTGACGGCTTAGATTCGCGGCTTACGAGCGGAACAGCAGGTCCTTCGACTGCATTCTCGTCCACTTCGTGGACGAGAACTTCGCTCAGGATGACAAAATCAGTAGATAGACAATGCTCGCCATGATGGAAATGCGGAATGCTTAAGGGAGCCGAAATCGTTTTGCAGTGCCTGCGTGCCGAAGGGGTTGACCTGGTATTTGGGTATCCCGGCGGCGCGATCATGCCGCTTTACGACGCGCTCGAAGGCAGCGGCGTGCGCCATGTGCTCACGCGCCATGAGCAGGGCGCGGTGTTCGCCGCCGAAGGTTACGCGCGCGTTACCGGCAAGGTTGGCGTGGCCATGGCCACCAGCGGCCCGGGTGCGACGAATCTCGTCACCGGCATCGCCGACGCAAAAATGGATTCCGTCCCTCTAGTCTGCATTACCGGCCAGGTGCGCAGACCGCTATGATCGGCACCGACGCGTTTCAAGAAACCGACGTCTTCGGAGTCACGCTTTCGCTCACCAAGTGGAGTCGCCTCGTTCGCACCATCGAGGAAATTCCCGAAGTTATCGCCGAGGGATTTCACTGGGCGCGCAGCGGCCGTCCCGGCCCTGTTGTCATCGATATTCCCACCGACATACTGAAAGCGAAAAAAGAATTCTCCGGTCCTGCGCAGTTCATCCCGCGCTCAACTGCCCATGTCGGGACAGCCGCCCCTGACGGTCGAAAAACCGTCGCAAGCTCAGGGCAGGCTCTCGGCTGTCCGGCGGAGCGAAGCTCCGCAGCCCTCGCCCTCCTACAACACGCAAGCCGCCCGGTGGCCCTCGTAGGTGCGGGCGCAAAGCTCTCTGGCGCAATCCCAGAACTCAGGCGTCTGCTTGATCGCTTAAACATTCCAACCTTCGCCACGGTTCACGGCCTCGGGGCAGTCCCGCCGCAGTCGCCCTATTATCTTGGCATGGTCGGAATGCACGGCACGCGCGCCGCGAATACCGCATTGCATGAAACCGACTTACTTTTGGTTTTTGGCGCGCGCCTGGATGATCGCGTCACGGGAGATCCCACACGCTTCGCGCCTCACGCGAAAATCATCCACTTCGAAATCGACCCCGCGCAGCTTGATCGTGTCCGCCCCTGCGAGTTGCCGGTCATTGGCAATCTAGCCGACACGATCCCGGCGTTCCATGCGGAACTTCAACGCCATTCCGTTCCGGACTGGAGCGCCTGGCGCGCCGTCGCATGTGGCGCGGAGCGCGCTGAACTCGATCCGCGCGGTTTTGCGCAGCCCACCATCCGTTTTCTCGATGAGCTTTTCAGCCGCCTCCCGAAAGATAACGTCGTCATCGCCGACGTAGGCCAGCACCAGATGTGGGCGGCCCAGCGCTATCGTTCTTCATCGCCGCGCGGCTTCATCACTTCAGGCGGCCTCGGAGCGATGGGCTTCGCTCTGCCCGCGGCAGTCGGCGTGCAACTCGCCAAACCGGAGACTTGCGTACTCTGCGTTTCAGGCGATGGCGGTTTCCAAATGAATATTCAAGAACTCGCCACCGTTCACCGCCTCGCGCTGCCGATAAAGATGGTGATCGTCGACAACAAATATCTCGGCATGGTGCGGCAGTGGCAGCAACTTTTCTATTCGCGCAATTATGCGGAAACCGATTTAAGCGACAATCCGGATTTCGTCGAAATCGCCAGAGCGTACAAGATTCACGGCCGGCGGCTGAATGAATCCGCGATGAACGAGTTTCCCGTGGCCGCTGAAACAGGAGCACTCATCGACAGCTTCCTGCGTTCGCCGCGCGCCGAACTCTTAGTCTTCGATTGCCATCCAGAAGCCAACGTCTACCCCATGGTTCCAGCGGGGGCCGCGCTTTCCGAGATGGTATTTGAGGATGCTGAGTGAGAAAAGATTGAGTAATTGGGAAATTGAGTAATTGCGAAATTTGAAAATACTTTGGGCTTAAGGTTTTAAATTACTCAATTACTCTAATTACCAAATTGGTTTTTTGAGGTGACGCTCATGCAATTATTTCACGTTCGCTATCGCAACTCACAGGGCGCGCTGATGCGCATCCTCAACGCGGTTTCGCGCCGCGGCCTCGACCTTACTTCGGTTCATGCCGAGTATGCCGGCCATGAGCACCTCGTTACCCTGCTGCTCGAGGTGTCGAACAAGCAGGCCAGCCAGCTTCATCGCGAATGGCATTCCATCGTGGATGTGACCGACGTCTCGTCCGGGGCCGCGCTACATGGGCATATCGAGCAGGCCGCCTGGGCTCCGCATCCGCCAGTGTCGGTACCACTGGCACAGGCCGCCGGCGCGGCACTGGCATAAGTTTCGTCACGAAAGGTTGTCAAAAGCATGACCGCTTCCTGGGTAAGCGTCATGCGGTTGGGGGACTTGTAGTTGAGATGCGGTTCATCGCGTCGCTTCGGGGTTGCGAGTTCCCCGTTTTTCCCGATTCCTGTGGTTATCTCGACTTCCGTTTCTCATTCCAAGTTTGTGCGTTAGTCATTTCGATTCCTGTATGTAATCCGATTCTTGATTCCTGTATGTAATCCGATTCCTGTATGTCATCCCGAGCAACACGAGGGATCCTCGTTGTTTTTCCGCCGCCGAGATGCGGTCGCGGGCAAGGGCCACAATTTCTGTATTCACTCGGATAACGCTTCATTCCGCGCAACAATTTCATGTTGTAATCTTTTCTCATGGATATCAAACACCGCAGCCGCGGTATCACTGACGGGCGCGACCGCGCCCCGGCGCGCGCCATGTTCAAAGCCATCGGCTTCACCGATGCCGACCTGCGCAAGCCGCTCATCGGCGTGGCCAACACCTGGATCGAAACCATGCCCTGCAACTTTCATCTCCGCCGCCTCTCGGCGAAGGTGAAAGAAGGCATTCGCGCCGCCGGCGGCACTCCCATGGAGTTCAATACCATCGCCATTTCCGATGGGGAAACCATGGGAACCGAGGGTATGCGAGCCTCGCTGGTGAGCCGCGAGCTGATCGCCGACTCGATCGAACTTGTCTGCCGCGGCCAGCTATTCGACGCGGTAGTCTGCGTCGTTGGCTGCGACAAAACTATTCCTGCCGCGGCCATGGCGCTCGCCCGCATGGATCTTCCCGGCCTCGTTCTTTACGGCGGCACCATCGCCCCCGGCAGCTATCACGGCAAGGACGTAACTATTCAAGACGTATTCGAGGCCGTTGGCGCCAGCGCTGCGGGAAAAATTACAGACGCGGATTTGCACGATCTCGAGAATGTCGCGTGCCCCGGCGCGGGAGCCTGCGGCGGCCAGTACACGGCGAACACGATGTCGACGGTGATGGAGATGATTGGCCTCTCGCCCATGGGCTTCAACAGCGTGCCCGCCATGGACCCCGCGAAAGATCAGGTTGCCTTCGATTGCGGCAAAGTCGTTCTGAATTTATTGGAAAAAGGAATTCATCCGCGCGAAATCCTCACGCGTGACGCGTTCGAAAATGCCATCGCATCAGTCGCGGCGAGCGGAGGCTCGACTAACGCCGTTCTCCATCTTCTGGCCATCGCGCGCGAAGCGGAAGTCGATCTTCAGATCGACGATTTCCAAACCGTCAGCGAACGCACCCCTCTACTCGCCGACCTCAAACCGTCCGGACGCTTCGTAGCCACCGACATGCACCGTGCCGGCGGCATCCGCTTGCTTGCGCGCCGTCTGCTGCATGGAAAACTCATCCATCCGCATGCCAGGACTGTCACCGGGCTCACGCTCGGAGCCGAGAGCGAAGGCGCCACCGAAACTCCCAATCAGGAGGTAATCGCACCGCTCGATCGGCCGCTGAAAAAAACCGGAGGCCTTGTCATTCTCAAGGGCAATCTCGCGCCCGAAGGCTGCGTGGCCAAAATCAGCGGGCATGAACGCCTTGAGCATCGCGGCCCGGCGCAAGTCTTCGATTGCGAAGAAGACGCCATGGCCGCCGTGACTAGTAAGAGGATTCATGCCGGCGATGTTGTGGTGATCCGCAATGAAGGGCCGAAGGGAGGACCGGGTATGAGAGAAATGCTCAGCGTGACCGGAGCGATCGTCGGCGAAGGCTTGGGCTCGTCGGTGGCGCTGTTAACCGATGGGCGCTTCAGCGGCGCGACTCACGGACTCATGGCCGGCCACGTCTCTCCAGAGGCCGCGCTGGGCGGCCCGATCGCCGCCGTCCGCGACGGAGATATCATCCGCTTCGACGTAACCCAGCGGGTGTTGGAAGTTGAAATCAGCGGTGAAGTTCTTCGCGAGAGAATGAAAGAATGGAAGCCGCCGCAGCCGCGCTATCCCACCGGTGTATTTGCGAAGTACGCCGCACTGGTCTCGTCGGCGTCGCAGGGGGCGATCACCAGGCCGCCAAAATAAATCGACTAGTATTGGAAACATCCAAGTGGTGGTGCGATTTGGCTCACGCAGTGGGCCGGTTAAGCTGGAGATCCCCTTCGGCTTCGCTCAGGGCAGGCTTTCGCTGCGCGTGAAAAACGGCTTCGCTCAGGATGACAGCCTGCCGTGTAGTCGTCAAACTGCACCACTAACATTACAACAGTTACCACTTACTACCTTTGTGATACCATCCACGGGCGTCCCTAACTCCCAGGAGGGTCTATGAGTAACTCTATCGTGCCCGGCGCCTCAGGCGTTGGCTTTGGATTTAACATTCTTGGCCCTTACTCGATGAGTTCCGCAACCAGCCAGATTTTCAAATCGACCGATAAGGTCGGCGGGCAATGGACCTATAACCCGAGTGGAATCACTTATGATGTTCCCGCCAACGTGGTTGTAAACGATGTAACCAATGACCACGGCGACGCTTACGTTTTCCAGAAAAAGGACGATTTCTCCAAGCACTTCGCCGCGAGCGCAAGCATTGGCGTGTCAGCAGGCGCATTTTCGGGCGAATGGGATATGGCATACTCCAGCGCGCTCGAGCAGGGAAGCTCTTATTACTTCTGTATGTATGAAGCCTTGTTCGATGGCTGGAGCGTCACCCTTGGCAGCGAAGACAAATCCCAATTGGATCCGGCGTTTGTTCAGGAGCTTCAGGCCTTGCCGAACGTATTCAGCCCCAATAACCCCCGGCAGTTTTATGATTTCCTGTCGAAGTGGGGAACGCACTACATTTCATCGGTTATTGTCGGCGGATCATTCCGCTATTTTATGGCAGTAAATACCGCCTATAGCTCCGATTCAACCGAGATCGAGACCAGCGTCAAGCTGGAGTATAAGGCAGTTTTCGTAGACACAACCGCCCAGGCCAGCACCGATTGGTCCACTCTGACGACAAATTGGTCACAGAGCAGAAGCGTTACAATCGCCGCGCAGGGCGGCGACACTGGGTCGCTGAGCGCATTAGCGCCGGATTACGGAGAAAACGATTCTTCCGCGTTTTCGAGCTGGCAGAAAGCGGTGATAACTAATCCAGCGATTACAGGCTTTACACTCCGGCCGCTCTGGTCGTTGGCGCCGGCGAAAAATCAAGATTCCATTCGCGCCGCCATCGACGCCTATAGTGGCGATGTCATTTCATTGTTCAACATCTACCAAGCCGGATCCGATTCAACATCGCCTACGGCGTCGTTCGGATTGACGGTTGCCGGCGTAACGGTGAATCCCGACCCTAATCCGGATCCGCCTGCGCCAATTCGGGTCACGCGGGGAGGCATAGCGTTTATCGAGCCGGCAAGCAGCTTTTTCGTAACTCTGATCGATCGCAACTCGCACAAGGTTTTGTTTTCCAAGGTCTATTACTTTTCCCGGTACAGTGGAAACGAAGAGGAGGGTGAACTCCCGATACCGCTGCCTAACGACTCCGGGAAAACTTACCAGAGTCTCTGGAATGATCTTCAACCGGCTCTTGCGGGACAGAGCGATTACATTGCAACGTTTATCGCAACCGGCCTCTATCTCCAGGACGAATATCCTACGATTGAGGTGGAGAATTGGCTTACTTCATGCGGCGCCACTCTTGCTCAGTGGCGCAACCTACTACAGAACAGTGGCTACGATGACGCCTTGAGCTATTTGTTTATCGGCTTTTCCGACGCCCGTGGTTTTGTCGCCGAGAGCGTCTCGTTTGTGCCAGGGATCGAGGCATTTAATCCGATCCTTGACCGGCCATTGCGCTCGTTCCTATCTACTCCCGCGCAAGCGGGAGACTTAGATACATGAGTCCTTCAGCCTCGCGGGACCGGTTGGTACTCGCGGGGCGCTTTGGATCTGCGGGAGGCCTCGGCCGTGCGCTGCACGCTCTCGCCTGCCATCTGGTTTTAGAAGGTTTCGATCTCCACGTTTTCTCGTTTGGTGACGGCGGGCCAGGAGGCGAGGGGATAACCATCTACCCGGGTCGCCCCGGCGGAACCGGGGAAGGCATCCGCATCGCGAAGCTCTGCGACGAAGTTAAGCCTCGGGCTCTTATTGTGATGGATGGTATCGAGCAAATATGCAATCTGATCGCGGCCGTTCGATCGCATGCCACCGCAGACCTTTCAATCTTTGCCTACACGCCGCTGGATGGCAAACTTCTTGAGCCGCGACTGTTGGGAAAGCTAGGGCCATCTACAAAGCTGGTCGTTTACACTCACGCCGCAATCGAGATGTTGCGAGCTTCCCTTGCCGGCAGCGGGGTCGACCATCGTCTGCTCCCGCGAGAGTCTTACATTATCGGCCACGGCGTTAGCGACGGCTTCACGCCCTTCGACGAAAAGGGGAAAAAGGAAGCCCGAAGACGCTTATTCCCGATGGACCCAGATATCGATGACGCATTTATTGTTTTGAATGCCAATCGAAATCAACCGCGCAAGCGAATTGATCTGACGCTTAAAGGGTTCAAGCAATTTGTCGATCAGAATCCGGGGAACGTGCGCCTTCTGCTGCACATGGAGCGCAACGCGAGTTACGACCTCGTCCGGGAAGCGACTGCCCTCGGTATCCGCGAGCGGCTGCTTCTCACTGGGCGCGACAGATTCAGCCATCCCGAACTTCCCGATCACGCTCTGAATGACATTTACAACGCTGCCGATGTCGGCATTAATACGAGTGCCGCGGAGGCTTGGGGGCTGGTGGCCTTCGAACATACGGCAACCGGAGCGGCACAAATTATGACCGACGCCCCGACAGCGCGTGAACTCTGGAAAGAATCGGCTCTCTTTCTTCCGGCCGAATCAAAGGTTTTCCTCGGACGTTCCTTTGTGGGCACCGCTACAACTCCAGAACACGTTGCGAATTCGCTCACCCGTCTCTATCAAGACGAATCCTATCGATTGGGTATGGGAGCGTCTGCCAGGGCGAACGCGTCCCAGCCGCAGTTCGACTGGGGACACGTTGCTAAGACGTGGAGCAAAGCAATGCGGGGAACTCTACAGCCCACCAGTCTGGCGTAAGCCCGCTAATCGCATCTCCAGCAATACAGGCGATGCCGATTACTGATCGCATCCCTTGCTGAAGCTGGTCAGCACATTTGCCGCTGCCGTCAACGAACAGTGGTAATTAGCGCCTGGAGTATTCGTGTAAGAATACTGCTGCGCCGCCGATTGCCCCGTATTTCCCAGCAGATTAAACGAGGAATCCAGTAGCAGCGTGTCCTGGTGCTGGCCATCGTTTGAGAGCGAACTGCTGTAGAAAGGCTTGCCGCCTTGCGTAGTGTTCACGGTGACGTCGTCGGTTTGGCTCACGGTGGTCGTCAGATTAACGTCCCCATTCGACAGGAAATTTTCCGCAATTTCCAGATTCATCGGGAAATTAAACGACTCCGTCGTGACTGCGGTCGTGCCGCCGCCCGTTGTCGTGGTCGTCGAATTCACTGACGATCCCAACGCGATCTGTTGCACGTAAGTCGAGCCCGTGATGTTGAAATGCTGGTTGTTGTCGAACGCCACCGTCTGTGCCACAGTCGTCGTCACCTTGCCGTGCGAGGTGTTGGCGTAGCCCGCAATCGTGAACTGCCGCTGCGACCGCACTCCGACGCTGCCAACAATCGTCGCGCCTGAGTTTAAGTTTTCCACCACCACCGGATTGGGCGCCGTCAGCGTGTCTTCCGTGATTTCGCCGGTAACCTGCGTTGACCCGGCGTCAAGATAGAGCAGCAACGACGCGGTCGCCGAAAAATAATCGTCCGCGTTATAGACGCTCATCGCCACCGTGTGCTGCTCGCCATTGCTCAGGATGCCAACGAACGGCGTCAAATCCACGCGATAGGGAGTAAAGTTCAAAGTTTGCACCCCGGGAATCGGGAACCATAGATAAGGATCGATGCCGCCGGTAAATATCCACGGATAGACCGGCGCAACCCCCGCAGCTTTGCCGTCGATCGTAATCTCGGTCTCGCGGAAGCCGGTATTGCCGCAGCTCTCCAGTTCCGTTGCCACATCGTTCGGAACGCACGTATACCAGAATTCGTCATCCGACTGGCTCTGCGAATAAACATCCAGATAAGCGTTCTCGATGTTTGTCGGCATGGTGAAAGTCGCGGAGAGGGTGTCCGTTCCGGAATTCAGCGCCACCGTTCCGCCCGTCGGCCCGGCCGAGAGAGCGAGCACGGAATCCGCAACTCGCGGCGCAGTCTGCCCCGGCGCCAGCGGATAGAACTCAATTGAAGCCGAGGCGTAAATCGTCGAAGTCAGTCCGCAGCACAAAGTGTTTCCAATCACGGCCTGCCCCGATTGCGCCGCATAAAAAAGCGAGCTGTAATCGGTAAGGTCATTCTCAATGTGCCATGAGGGACCCAGATTCGGAGAAGGCTCGGCGGTCGAACCGAAATAAATGTTCACCGGACCCAGCCAGAAATTTGCCGTGCGGTCATACTGAATGCCGGCATTCAGATTGATGTCCGCCTCCAGAATCACTTTGGCCCAGGGGCCCGGACAATCCGCCGGCGGCGCGTATGTAAAGTCCTCGACGTTGAAGTTATAAAACGAAGCGCCCTCGAAAAGTTGCACCACGCAGGGCGTCGTCGAAGGACGGTAAACGTTGGGATCTGCCGTCACCGTATTTCCCGACCCAACCACGTAAGGTCCGGAAGCGAATGCCGCTGGCATGCAAACTGCCGCGAGCAGAAAAACCAGAATAAAATTACGCGATAACGAGAGGCTTCGGGGCATACCTCGAGACATGGAACCCTCCAGGGAGATAGTGGTAAAACCTGCGTCCATCATGGCATGTGGGAGCACACGCCGGACGCAAAAAGGGCAGCGTCGAAGTATCCCGCGTCCGGGCGCACCCTGTCAACCGCAGAAAAAAGTCTCTAGCATCATTTGAGGATATTGTGATCCCACAAAACGGCTATGTCGTCCGACCGAAGGGTACCCTATGAGAAGTTCTCTGCGATCGCTGCCGCGGTTTTTTCTGGCTGTGGTCATTTAGCGGTGCGCTGCGTCATCCTGTCCTCGGCTTTCCCCATGCGTGACATTTCCACGTTCCCGTTACGGGATGACAAAATTATGTAGCTAAAGAGAATAATTTTTCACTCTAGGCGAAACCACAAATCACTGCTATATTCGTTCGTCGCACGCCGCACTGGCAGTCGAAAAGTTCCCCGGTAGACACCAAAATCCTGAGCATTCGATTGAGGACAAATGAAATCCTGCAAGCATCTCCTCCTCTCCGCATTGGCGGTTCTCCTTCTTATTGCTAGCGCAACCACCCACGCCGCTGCTGCAAATTTCACAATCAGCGTCAAAGTAAACGGTCTTAGCGGGACCCTCGTTGTTCAGGATAACGAATCGGACACGTTAACATTCACCGCCAACGGCACCCAGACCTTCGCCACTTCTTACGCCGGCGGTTCGACATACTCCGTGACCGTCAAAACGCAGCCGGTTGGACAGACGTGCACGCTCAGCGCCAATGCCAGCGGAACTATCAATTCGAACATCACCGTCACCGCGAACTGCGTGAGCACTTTCACGATCAGCGTAGCCGTCACCGGGCTCAGCGGCGCGCTTGTGGTCCAGGATAATAAGAGCGACCTCCTGACCTTTACCAAAAACAATACCCAGACCTTCGCGACGGGGTATCCGAGCGGCGCGGCATACACGGTCACCATCGTCACACAGCCGATTGGACAGACCTGCACGTTGAGCAGTAACTCGAAGGGATCGATCACCTCGAACATAACCGTCACTGCGACGTGCACCGCTTCTACGGGCTTTACGATCAGCGTGGCCGTCACCGGACTTACCGGGACGCTCGTCGTGGGAGACAGTCCTACCGACACGCTCACTTTTACCACCAACACCACCAAAACATTCGCGACGACCTATCTCAGTGGCGTCACCTACGCGGTTACGATCAAGACGCAACCGGCGGGACAGACGTGCACGCTCAGCGCCAACGCCACCGGCATCATCACGGGAAATATAACCGTCACGGCCACATGTGTGGCCTCGGGCGGATCGTTTACGATCAGTGTCGCCGTTACGGGACTTACCAGTGGGACGCTGGTTGTGGAAGACAGTCCTACAGACACACTCAGTTTCACCACCAACACCACCAAAACGTTCGCCACCAAGTATGCCTCGGGTTCCACCTACGCTGTCACGGTCAAGACGCAACCGGCGGGACAGACCTGCACGCTCAGCAGCAATGCCACCGGCACGATTACGGGGAACATAACGGTCACGGCCACATGTGCGGCCTCGGCGGGATCCTTTACGATCAGCGTGGCCGTCACTGGACTTACCGGAACGTTAGTCGTGGAAGACAGCCCTACCGACACACTGACTTTCACCACCAACACCACCAAAACGTTCGCTACCAAGTATGCGAGCGGAGCTTCATACTCGGTCACTGTTGTCACGCAGCCCTCCGGACAGACCTGCACGCTCAGCAGCAACGCCACCGGCACGATTACGGGGAACATAACGGTCACGGCCACATGTGCGGCCTCGGCGGGATCGTTTACGATCAGCGTGGCCGTCACTGGACTTACCGGAACGTTAGTCGTGGAAGACAGCCCTACCGACCAGCTGACTTTCACCACTAACACGACCAAAACGTTCGCCACCAAGTATGCGAGCGGAGCTTCATACTCGGTCACTGTTGTGACGCAGCCCTCCGGACAGACCTGCACGCTCAGCAGCAATGCCACCGGCACGATTACGGGGAACATAACGGTTACGGCCACATGTGCGGCCTCGGCGGGATCGCTTACAATCAGCGTGGCCGTCACTGGACTTACCGGGACGTTGGTCGTTGAAGACAGCCCTACCGACACACTGACTTTCACCACCAACACCACCAAAACGTTCGCCACCAAGTATGCGAGCGGAGCTTCATACTCGGTCACTGTTTTGACGCAGCCCCTCGGACAGACCTGCACGTTGGGCAGCAACGCGAGCGGCACCATCACTTCGAACATCACAGTAAAGGCGACTTGTTCAACGGCCTCAACCCTCACTCTGAGTGTGGCCGTGGTTAGCCTTGACGGTGGCACTCTGGTGGTGAAGGACGATAAAGCCGCCACGCTTACGTTCACTTCGAATATCACACAGACGTTCTCTAATACGTATGCGAGCGGCGCGACCTATACCGTCAGCGTGAAGACGCAGCCCGCGGGACAGACCTGCGTTCCGGGCTCCAATGCGAGCGGCACCATCACGTCTAACACGATTGTCACGGTCACATGCACCATCCCGACGTCATTCTTTGGCGCGGACTTTATTGGCAGCAATATTTGGCCGCCCACCGACGGCCTTGGCAATATCCCAACCCTGGGCGGGATGCGTCTCTGGGGCGGCAATGTCCAGTGGGCCGATGTCAATCCGTCCACTCAGAACGTTTTTGTTTGGACGGACATGGATGCCTGGATCGCCGACGCTCAGAGCGAAGGTTGGGACGTGCTCTACACCTTCGGCAACACTCCACAGTGGGCCGGTTCGATTCCCGCCGGCAATCCGTGCCTTATCGCCTCCGGTCCTTATAGCTGCTCGCCTCCCAACGATCTGAATGCCGACGGAACCGGAACTGACGCAGATTTCTCCGACTTCGTCACCGGGCTCGTCACCCGCTATAAAGGCGAGATTGCCTACTATGAACTCTGGGATGAGCCAGACTGCACCTGCTACTTTGCGGGCACGACGGCACAAATCGTGCGCATGGGCGCGGACGCTGCCGCGATCATTCGCTCCATTGACCCCAACGCGCGGATTCTCAGTCCTTCATTCCACGGCCCTACGGCAAGAACGTGGTTCGCCGATTACATTGCCGGTGGAGGCCAGGCAAACTTCGACATCGTGAATGCCCACATGCGCGGAACAGGCATCAATCCCAACGGCGTGCCGGAGTCGTTCATTGTCATGTACGCCGACGTCATCGCCGAGACGGCCGTGCTCAACCTTCAGTCGTTGCCTCTCTGGGACGATGAGCACGGAATCAAGGTCGGCCAGTTGAGCGATCCCGATGAATTGGCGGGGTACGTCGCGCGTTCGGCCGTCCTTCGTGCCGGCGTAGGGTTGCAACGGCAGTATGTCTACACCTGGGACGAAGGCGACACTCTGGGCCTGCAAGGCAACGAATCAGGCACGGCCTGGGATGTCGTGGCGGGATGGCTCATCGGGCACACCATCAACGCGTGTGTCGCGAGCGGCACGGTTTACACCTGTCTAGTAGACGACGGACAGATCGTGTGGGACACGGCGCAGACGTGCAGCAACGGCGTATGCACTACCTCGAATTACACCTATCCTCCGGCTTATACGTTCCAGACTAATTTGTCGGGAACCAAGACGGCTTTAGCTCCGCCAACGGTCCCGATTGGTTATAAACCGATTTTCCTCACCAGCAAATGAGGGGATTGCAGGTAGGCAACAGGTGATGGACGGTGGCCCACTCAAGCCGGGTTTTGGCTTGAGTGGGGCCGTTCACATGCCACACGAAGCATGTGAGCGGTCTCCTTTTTTGGCGAAGGGCGGGCACTGCGAACGCAACCGGGTCTAGGGGAAGGAAAAACGGCAGCGCCCGCAGCATCGTACCCACGCTTGCAAAGAACGCAAGCATGGGCACCCTCGTTCGTGATGGCGTTAGGAAATCAATGTTCGGCCACCCAATTCCAAAGTGCCAAATAATGGGGAATGTCCCGTCTGTCCCGGTTTTCCCACCTGAACGAATCTGCCAACCTTTTTCAGTTCGGTGGTGATTTCAGGTTTTGTCATTAGCGTCAACTTGTGGGTATGCGAATAATCTCGTGAACCTTGAACGGATCAAGGTCGATTTTGTAAGTGTAAGAACTAACGAACCCGTGATTCGAGTCGATCACAGATACGTCAACAAAGAAAGAATCCATGTTCGGTTCCAGTTTTTGAGGCGTGAATTCCTTGTATTTATTTCTGCTGTGCCGGTTGTCTTGAAGCGCAAGAAACTGTCCTCCAGCATGTAAAAGCAGCACCAGTTCCTTCGTATCCGTCAGAGTCATTTCAACGAAGTTGAATTCCTCTCCGAGCCATGCGCCATAGTCCACGCGATGAATCTCGCGAGGAATTTCTCGAATGTAAATGTTCTCAACGACTCTATACGATAACCGGGCGGTCAGGTACGTGGTATGTCGATCCGCAGCGGGTTGTTTCATTCGGAAAGTAGCGACAACAGCTCTCAACACGCCGTCGCCGCCTTCAAATATGCCAGCATCTTCCTCGTCTAAACTACTATCGTCTTCACCCACGTCCTTCAGGGTAACGTTAATAATCCGTGGTGGTATCGTGTAAAGCTTCGGACGAGGATCAATTTCTTCCTTAGAGGTCGGAGCAATTTCCGGCTTAAGTTCTTGAGGCGGGGGTGCTGGATGCGACACGTTAATTACCGGTGCGACACTGATCGTGGGAGATTGGACAATAGAATTGTTGTTGGTCACGGCCGCTGATATGTTCGGTTCAGTGTAAAATAGTTTTTGGAACAACCACCATAGGCCGCCGAGAATGGCGATCCCGGCTCCAGAAAAGAACCATTGCTTGTTCTGAACGATCCAGTTCAGCATCTTAGGATGAAATTCTACGCTGCTCCATAGAACGAGGTAAAATCTCCTCGGATGTGGGATTGGATCGGTCAAAGTAAACAATGAATTTTCTCTGGCGCGGGAATTACGGTCCTCCCGGCGGCGTGGTGGTTTCTCAAAAAGCTGACCGTTAAATCTCCGGCCACATCCCCATCCATCAACAACACCGTGACTCAATCTCCTGTGATAACCGTGGCTCCTGTCATTAACATTCTTCCTCAGGAATTGAAACACCAGCAAGCGCGTGAACTGATTGAAGCCATCGCTGACGTTCGCATTCTTGCTCAAGAAGCTAAAACCGCTGCAGAAGTGCTGGACGCCAAAGCTAACTCTCTCAGAGGCGGACGGGGAGAGGACGCAAGGGTGCTCCGCGTTGCACCCACTGAACACGGAAAGTGCATCAACGCGCTTGTAAGGCTGCAGAGCGCGGTTTCAACAGCGAAGCAGTGCCTTGTACTGGCTCGAAACGCGGGACTCTTCGGGGAAAAAATACAGGTAGAGGAAGGCACGCTGGAGTTGCCTTCACCTTACTCTAACCTCGGTATGTACCTGCATTCTGTAGAAGCGGCGAGTAGCTGTGAGGAACCGACATCTTGGTTCGCTGGTGAACGCAGAGGGAAACGAGAAGTGCGTTGGGAGCAAATTGTCGAGTCACTGAAGGCGGCTGAGCAGCAGAATCCGCAAGCCATGCTGAATACAATGACTGTCCGGCAGGGTCGCCGAAATAAATGCGGGGAGAGACGGGACTGGCCAGTCTTAATTTTCCCAACGCCATCATGAAGAGGATGCACAGGACGGGACCGGGGAATCCCACGTTTCGCACAGGAGGCGAAACATGGGGCACCCCTGTTTCTCTCGGCAGACAGAAAAAGCGGGACACTACATTTTCAACACGAGAGTGTGCAAACTTTTGCAGGGTATCGGCAAGGTTATCAGGCGAAAAGCCTTGTCCAGCAAGACATTTGACGGGGTGGTTGTTTCTTTTTTCTTGCGTTGACAGGCGGCGCGGGAATACACTCGCCGGGCGATTTTTCCGCGTCGCGAAATCGTTTCTGTTGGGAACACGAATAACTGTAGAGAGATTTGGCAGAGAAACCCCGAGGAGGAAATAGTGAAAACAACGCTTTTCGCAGTAGCGTTAATAACAACGCTCAGCCTCTCAGCGATGGCGGCCCAAAAACAAAAGCCCGCGCCGGTGCTGGCCACGGCCAAGAGCGCGCCATCGATTAAAACCCAGGAACACAATAATATCCCTAAAACCAAGCCGCAGGCTCCGGCCTCATGCAGTCCGTGCTTGTTCTACGGTGGCGACCTCAACGATACCGACCCTAACGCAGACGGATTCTCGGATGAGAACACCCTGTTCATTGTTGGCGGAAGCCAAACCTATGGCGCCGTCAACATTCCTTCCGGACCGAATGCCAGCGTGACCGGAATTCTGTTTAACATTCTGGCGACCGCGGCCTTCGATCCTTACACGGCCACGTATGACATTCGCGAGGGAGTTTCAGAAGGCAATGGCGGCACGGACTTAGCGAGCGGCAGCGCAAGCATCGCCGTGGCTGCGACTGGCCGAAGCGATTTCGGACTGTATGAGTACACAATTACGGCCACGATCCCATCGACGACGCTGTCGCCGGGAGAATACTGGTTCAACCTGGAACCGCAGTGTCTGAACACACTCGATGGAAGCTGCTCGGTATTCCGGCAGTATGTTTCGAACACCACGCAGGAAACCAATGCCGTGAACGGAAGCTGGCAACCATCGGGCGAGATGTTTTTTAACTCGTCATTCGACTTCGGCGTTGACACCACCTGGGCCAACTGGTGCGATTCCGACCTGGGCCTCAACTCAGAACAGTGCGCGTGGATGTCATTCGGTCTGGTAGGAGATCTCCAATGAAAAAATCCCTTTTCGCAGTGATGTTTGTTGTAGCTCTTACCCTTACCGCGACGGCAGCGACGAAGAAACTGGCTCCGGATGTAACCAGAACAGGTCCAGCGCTTCCTCCGGGAAAACCGGTGGTACCGGCCCTGTGCAACCCCTGCTTGTTTTATAGCGGCGACCTCAACCCCAACGACGGCCAGGCGGCGGGATTCTCGGACGAGAACACGCTGCTGATAACCGGCAGTTCCACTTATGCGCCGGTCAGCATTCCCGCCGGCATTACGGCGAGTCTGACCGGCATTCTCTTCAACGTGCAGGCGGATGCGAATTTCGATCCGTTGAACGCGACGTATGACATTCGCCAGGGAGTTTCGTCGGGCGACGGTGGCACGGAAGTGGCTACCGGCACGGCGAACATCACAGTGGCTTCCACCGGACGAGTATTCCTCGGCGTTAGCGAGTTTTCGGTATTGGTCACCATCCCGACTGTGGCTTTGACCGGGGGCCAGGAGTATTGGTTCAACGTGACTCCGAATTGCACCAACGGAGACGTTGACGGCAGCTGCTATGTGGGCAGGATTTTCCTGTCCAACACCACCGAGATGGCCAATGAGCAGTTCGGACACGCATCGCCCCCGGGCGAGCTGTTTCTGAACTCGGCTTATTTCGGATACACCTACGCCAACTGGTGTACATTGCTTCCGACCGCTGGACAATGCCGGTTTGCATCGTTCGGTTTGGTGGGGACGGCGAAAGCCACGAAGTAAGGTTAGTGTAGTTTGGTTAGAGCCGGGGAGCGGATCCCCGGCTTTTTCTTTTAGTTCTTAGTTCTTAGTTCTCAGTTCTCAGTTCTCAGTTCTCAGTTCTCAGTTCTCAGTTCTCAGTTCTCAGTTCTCAGTTCTCAAAACTGATCGATGCACGAAGTGACTTTAGGCTGCTGATTTTATTGACGCGATCAGGCCGTTCAGTATCTTGCCCAGTTCAGACGCTTTTTCGAGCAAGGGACGAACTTGCGCAGTCGTTAAATAATCGAGGTTTTGTGCGATCTGGAGTTGAGTCTCGACTTCGACTAACGATCCTCGCGCGTGGCTCAGTAAATGATGGAACTCTTTGCGGGAAAAGCGTGCTTGTCCCTCGGCGATATTGCTGGGAACCGAGACTGCGGCTCTTCGCAGTTGATTCGTTAAGCCGTAAAGCTCATCTTTCGGAAAGGCTCTTGTCACTCGATAAATTTCCGTCACCAATTCCATTGCTTTTCGCCGAGCGATCAGGTCTTTATACGAGTCGCCCATAAGTTCCTTTCAGTTCTCAGTTCTCAGTTCTCAGAAAAACAAGTCGAACCGTTCGCCTGAGCACTGAGAACCGAGAACTGAGAACTGATCCTTCACGTCCAATAGGTGCGATCCAAGCTCCGGTATTGAATGGCTTCGGCGATGTGTTTCGGTTCGATCGCTGGGGCTTCTTCAATATCGGCGATCGTACGCGCTACTTTCAGGATGCGGTCGTGGGCACGGGCGCTGAGGCCCTGCTGAGTCATGGCCCGTTCGAGCAGGCGCTCGCAATCGGCGGAGAGTTCGCAGAAGGTGCGGATGTGGCGGGAGGACATTTGCGCGTTGCAATAAATTTTTTCGCGTGAAGATGCGAAGCGTTCGAGTTGCCGTTGGCGGGTGCGCATGACACGCTCGCGAATCTTCGCGGAGCTTTCGGGTTCGGTGGTGGAGCGCATTTCTTTGTAATTCACGGCGGGGACGTCAATGTGAATGTCAATGCGGTCCATCAGAGGGCCGGAAATTTTCGAGATATAGCGCTGGATCATCGGGGTGGTGCATTGGCACTCGCGGGTGCGGTCGTTGCGGAAGCCGCAGGGGCAGGGATTCATGGCGGCGGCGAGCATGAATCGGGCTGGGAAAGTGAGAGCCATGGCGGCACGGGCAATCGTCACATGGCCGTCTTCGAGCGGCTGGCGGAGCACTTCAAGGACATTGCGCGGAAATTCAGGAAGCTCGTCGAGAAAAAGCAGGCCGTTGTGCGAAAGCGAGACTTCGCCGGGGCGAGGAATTACGCCGCCGCCTATAAGTCCGGCGTCAGAAATAGTATGGTGAGGCGAGCGGTAGGGGCGCTTGCCGACGAGGCCGCTGCCGGGGTCGAGGACTCCAGCGACACTGTGAATCTTGGTCGTCTCCAGTGCCTCTTCGAATGTCAGCGGCGGCAGGATCGTGGGCATGCGCTTGGCCAGCATGGTTTTGCCGGAGCCGGGCGGCCCGATCATTAATATGTTGTGGCCGCCGGCGCAGGAGATCTCGATGGCCCGCTTGGCGGTCTGCTGGCCGCGGACGTCTTTAAAGTCAACCAGAAACTCCTGCGATTCGCGGAGAAGCGCGTCGCCGTCGGCTTTGAGCGGAACGATGCCGTTGCCGGAGTTTACGAAATGGATCACATCGAGCAGAGAGCGCACGGGATAAACATCGACGCCGCCGACCATGGCGGCTTCGCGAGCGTTGGCTTCGGGCACGACCAGCTTCGAAATTTTGCGAGTGCGGGCTTCGAGAGCGATTGGCAAGGTTCCGCGAATTCCGCGCACGCCGCCATCGAGCGAGAGTTCACCGATGAACAGGCAGTCTTCTATCGTCTTCTGAGTGAGGCCGCCGTAGGCGCCGACGATGCCGAGCGCCATGGGAAGATCGAATCCGGAACCCTCCTTCTTTATGTCGGCGGGCGCGAGGTTGATGGTGATGTGCGTGGGCGGAATATCATAGCCGCAATTTTTCAACGCGGCGCGGACGCGGTCGCGGCTTTCGCGCACAGCGGCGTCGGGCAGGCCGACGGTGTGAAAGTGATCCTGATCGGTCTTGATGCCCGAGCAGTCAACTTCCACCTGAATAATATTGGCATCAATGCCGTAGACCGCGGCGCTGAGGGTCTTGTAGAGCATGGGTGCTCGGGGCGCGCCTCAACGTGGACACACGAAGGCTGACACCGGAGTCCAGCTAGCTTAGCCGCCGAAGGCGATTTTGCCTGGTGACGGCCGTCACACTTGTCTGTGTATTATTCGGAAATGGGAAAAGCTGCCTGATTGAATTCGTCACTGACCCGCACCGAATTCTTTCTGGTACTTCTCCCAGCGCTGGCGTATCCCGGACATAATGGATTGATACTCCGGGTCGGAGCGTAGGCTGTCGTAATTCTTATCGCGCTCGAACCACGGATAATTCACGTCTCCCAAGGCAGCGGTTCTCCTGAGAAAAGCCAGGGCGAGGTCGCGGTCCCCAAGCAGGGCGTGCATTCCGCCCAGCCAGTAAGCTCCATCGCCATCGATGATTCCTTCGGGACGGTACTTCAGCAAACGCGGGTCGATCTTCTCCCGCTGGCCGCGCGCCGCATATAGGAACGCCGCCATGTGCCTCGGCGTATCGTCTCCTGAATCACGCCCAAGTTCCACTGCGCGATCCAGATAAGGTTGCGCTTCGTCGAGCTGGCCCTCGTAGTAGAGAATGCAGCCCAAATAGGCCAGGCCCTTCATTGAGTCAGGATTCTTCGTCACTAATTGCCGCAGTTCCTGCTCCGCTTCAGCCGCCCGTCCTGCGTAAAGCAGGGTCCGCGCGTGCATCCAGTGCGGCTGGAGCAGTGTAGGATTCAACTCCGAAATCCTGCGATACGCTTGCTCGGCAAGATTGTTCAGCCCGGCGTAATACCAGGAATATCCCATCATTTGCCAAGCTGTCTCATTATTGGGCGCTGCGGCAACCGCACGCCTCATGACTGGAATGGCCTCTTGCTCGCGTCCTTCCTCAGCGTAAATGCCCCCGAGCGCGATCAGGCCTTCTGAAGACTGTGGATTGAGTCGCAATGCGTTCTGCGCCGCCTCTTCTCCGCTCTTTAGATTCACTGCGGCATCCGGCACAAAGTTGGCCGCTTGGAGAGAGTACAACTCGGCCATGAGCGCATAGGCGTCCGCGAAGTTCTGATCCAGCGAAATGGCATGTTGCAGCAGCCTTCTGCCATTCTCGAGGCTATCCAGGCCCGAATGCATGAAATACTCATTCAAATAAAAGCGTGCTTGCAGATAGTCGTTATAGGCATCTACGTTGCGGGTAGCGATCCGCTCAATCGACTTCTGTTCGGTCGGCGAAACCTGAATTTGGAGTCCCTCGACAATCTTTCCCGCGATCTGATCCTCGAACGTCAAAATATCGGCGCTGTGCAGGTCGTAACGCTGCGACCACTTGATAGTTCCCGTACTGCCGTCGATCAGCTGAACGCTAACGCGAATCACGTCGGCTGCGCGCTGATAGGTCCCTTCGAGGATGCTCTGCACTTCGAGTTCTTTGGCCACCTGGCCGGGAAGCGGCGTTTCGTTCGCGTATTTGAGCACGCATGTCGTGGGCCGCACCGCAAGATCTTGCAGGGAGGTAAGCCGGCTGATAATGGCGTCGGTAATGCCAATGGCCCAGCTATCGCTCGCGGCTCCCGAAAGATTGCGGAAGGGAAGCACCGCGATGGTTTCGACCGACGGTTTCGAAGCGGCTTGCGGCGGCTGCGGTGAATGCGCTCGCGAATCGTAGCTACGCACGGCGAACACGGCGGCTGCAACAACGAGCAATGCTAGTGCGGCAAGAATCAATGTGTTACGCAAATTTCCGGAAGAAGAACTACGTGTTCCGTCTTCCCCTGCCGCAAGCGGTTGCGATTCCGTATCCCGTTTGATGCGCTTCAAATCGGCTTTAAGTTCGGCCGCCGACTGGTAACGAACCTCGCGATCTTTTTCCAGCGACTTGGAGATTACGTATTCCAGCTTGACTGGCACATCCGGATTCAGGCGTACCGGAGCGGCCGGCGCTTTGTGCAAAATGCAATCGAAGATGGCGCCTGGATTTTCGCCGCGAAAGGGCAGCGTGCCGGTCGCCATTTCATAGAGCACGACTCCGAATGAGAAAAGGTCCGTGCGCAGGTCGAGATCCTTGCCGAGAACCTGCTCGGGCGACATATAAGCAACCGTCCCCAATGTGCTGCCGGGGCTGGTGAGATGTTCTTCGCTGATTGCGGTAGCGGTGGCTTGCGCGTTAAGTGCCCCGGTTTCGCGAGGAGTAACTTTCGCCAGGCCGAAATCGAGAACCTTGGCATGCCCGCGTTTAGTGACGAAAATGTTGGCGGGCTTGACATCGCGGTGGACAATGCCGTGAGCGTGGGCAACCTCGAGCGCGTCGGCAACTTCCGTGCCGATATCGAGCAAACGTTCAAGCTCCAGGGCGCGATTGCCGATTAAATGCTTCAGGGTCGCGCCATCGAGAAATTCCATCACGATGAAGGGCTGGCCGTTCTGCTCGTCGATCTCGTACACGGTGCAGATGTTGGGATGGTTCAATGCGGATGCGGCCTTGGCTTCGCGCTGGAAGCGGCCGAGCGCCTGAGCGTCCTTGACAACGTCATCGGGAAGAAATTTCAGGGCGACGAAGCGGTCGAGCTTAATGTCTTCAGCCTTGTAGACGACGCCCATGCCGCCGCCGCCCAGCTTCTCGACGATGCGGTAATGCGAAATGGTTTGTCCAATCAATACCGGTCACGCTTGCCCTTTGCGACGATCATACTAGGGGGCTGGATGCGGCAAGTCAACGCCCCGACGGGGAGCTCATTGGTCTTGCTGAACCAGAACATGGGTACCAAACTTTCCAACAGAGTTGGTTCTTGCATTGACATTACAATAGAGTCACCCTGGTCGGCCGGGCTGCTTCCTCGTTCCGCGAGTGAAAGACGTTTATCGATATGACTGTACCCTCTCCCGAGACAACGTCCCGGCACCGTCCTCCGCAGAATCTGGAACGTGAAGAGTCGCAACTGTGGCGATGGATTCTTTTCTTCATGGTGCTGTTGGCGTTGGGCTTTGCGTATCTGGCCTGGGAGCGATTGGAAACGCTGCCTTACCACTTAGGCCCGATGGCTTTGGGCGTACTGGTGTTATCCATTCTTCTGGCGGTGTATGCCTATGGGCGGCGGCGAGAGGTGGTGGCGCTCCAGTCGCTGTTGCAGGATTTGCAGGAGCATGTGGGCGCGGCACCTACGGAAGACCAGTCTCGATCAACTGAACGACATGATTGCGCGCTCGCAGCGCAGCTTCAAAGAGTTGATTGATTCCATCGACGATGCGGCATGCGCCTTATCGCTGGACGGCACAGTGCGTACGGTTAACAAGAGTGTGAGCGAGTTGATCGGGCTGCCTTATACGTCGATTGTGGGTCAGAAGATCTTCGAATTTATCGAGGAGCCGGCGCGCAGCAGCGCGGAGGCCGGGATTCCGAGGTTTCTGGAGAAGCGACACTGGGCAGGCACGGTGCGCCTGCGCCTCAAGAACAATTCGCGGCTGCTTTATTTCGATTGCGTGCTCAACGCGATTATGAAGAGCGGCGAGGTGGTTGGAGTGAGCGTGCTGGGGCGGGATGTGACCGGGCGGCATGAGAAAGAGCTGCGCTTTACGGAATTGTTCGAGACCTTGCAGGAGGGGGCTTATTTCAGCACACCCGAAGGACGGCTGCTGGAGGCGAATCCGGCGCTGGTGAGCATCTTGGGATATGCATCCAAGGAAGAGTTGCTGGCTCTCGATCCAGGCAAACTGAACGTCGATCCCACGGAACCTCCGGTTCTGGGGCGCGCGGCGGGCGATCGCGGCGGCGTGCGGACGAGAGAAATTTCGTTGCGAAAGAAGGATGGAAGCGCGGCGGTATTTCTGGAATCGTCGCGCGCGGTTTGGGACGAGGCGGGAAAACTAATTCGTTATCAGGGAACGCTGGTCGACGTTACGGAGCGGCGCAAGCTCGAGAAGCAACTGGAGCAGCAGGAGGAATTCCGGCAGCGGCTCCTGGAAAGTTTCCCCGATCTTATCTTGGTAGTCGATCTGCAAGAGCGGTTCACGTTTGTGAGTTCGCGAGTGCGCGATTTGCTCGGGTATCAATCGGAAGATTTGCTGGGGAAGAAAATCTCGGAAACCGAGGATCGCTCGTCCGAACTTGCATTGCTCTATCGCGAGGTAGCCGCCGGAGCGAAGACGTATGGATCGGCGGAATTCAGCGCGCGCCATCGCGATGGAAGCTGGCGTACGATGCGGGCTTCGGGCAGTCAATTCTTCGACGCCGACTCGAAGCTCGCGGGCGTGATCGTTTCCGTGCGCGACATTACGACCGAGCGAAAGCTCGAGCAGCAAATCGTGCAGAGCGAGCGCCTTGCTGCGATGGGCGCGATGATCGGCGGAGTTGCGCACGAGTTGAATAATCCATTGACGAGCATACTGGGAGTCAGCGAACTGTTGCAGGATTCCCAAACCACCGATGCCGCTCGCAAACAGATCGTCATCTTGCAGCAGCAGGCGCGGCGCGCGGCCGAGATCGTTCATAACCTGACTTATTTTTCGAGTCCGCCGACGGCAGGGAAGAGTCCGGTTAACGTGACGGAGATCGTGGAGCGTACGCTCAACCTGCACGCCTACTCGTTGCGGAAAAACAGCATTACGGTGGATTTTCTGCGCGAGACGAACCTGCCGTATGTGAAAGCCGATCCGCATCAATTGATGCAGGTTTTTCTGAATTTGATTTTGAATGCGGAGCAGGCGATTCGCGCCGCTCGTGAGCGCGGGACTTTGCGGATCCGGCTGGGAAATAGCGGCGAGACGGTGTGGGCCAGTTTTCAAGACGACGGGCCGGGGATTCCAGCGGATGTGCTGCCGAATATTTTCGATCCGTTCTACACGACGAAGCGGCCGGGCCGGGGAACGGGATTGGGCTTGAGCATTTGCAAGTCGGTGATGAAGGAGCATAACGGAAGCATTGAAGCCGCGAATGCTCCGGGCGGAGGAGCCGTGTTTACGGTGACGTTGAAGAGGGCAGAAACTGCGGAACCGGCTTCGGGAGTTTGAAGCGGCTTTGGCTTCGGGGCTCAGGCTTCGGGCTTCGGGCGTCAGGCTTCCGGCGTCAAAGCCCGAAGCCCGAAGCCCGCAGCCGGAAGCCCGCAGCCGGAAGCCCGCAGCCGGAAGCCCGCAGCCGGAAGCCCGCAGCCGGAAGCCCGCAGCCGGAAGCCGGCTTTCAGTCTCGTTCGACCGCCATGGCAACGGCATTGCCTCCACCCAGGCAGAGAGCGGCGATTCCACGTTTGGCGTTTCGGCGGGACATTTCATAAATCAACGTGACGAGCACGCGGGCGCCGCTGGCCCCGATGGGATGACCGATCGCGACCGCGCCGCCATTCACGTTGACTTTATTGAGATCGAGGCCCAGTTCACGAGTCACTCCGAGCGCTTGCACTGAGAACGCTTCGTTGAGTTCGTAGAGATCGACGTCGTCATTCTTCCAGCCGGTCTTTTCCCAGATCTTTCGGACCGCATCGACAGGGGCCATCATCACCCATTTCGGTTCGACGCCGCTGGTGGCCTGGGCCACGATTCGCACCATTGTGTTCGCCCCCAGTTCTCTTGCGCGCTTTGCGCTGGTGACGACAACGGCGGCCGCGCCGTCATTCACTCCGGGCGCGTTGCCTGCGGTTACGGTTCCGTCTTTCTTGAACGCGGGCTTGAGGGCGCGAAGAGTTTCGACGCTGGTATCCTCACGCGGAGATTCGTCTTTCTCGAATAGAACCGGCGCCTCGCCTTTTTTCTTCGCGGGAAGTTCGACGGGGACGATTTGCGATTTGAAGCGGCACTCTTTCCATGCGGCAATGGCTTTGCGATGCGAGTTAACGGCGAACTCATCTTGCTCTTCGCGAGTGATGCCATATTTTTCGGCGACGTTCTCGCCGGTCATGCCCATGTGATAGTCGTTGTAAATATCCCAGAGGCCATCGTGCACCATGGAATCGATCAGCTTGCCATTGCCGAGGCGATATCCTTTGCGGGCTTGCGGCAGGAGATAAGGAGCGTTGGTCATCGACTCCATGCCGCCCGCGACGACGATGGAAGCGTTTTCGGTTTGGATCGCTTGCGCCGCGAGAGCGACGGCTTTCAATCCGGAGCCACAAACTTTGTTGATTGTCATGGCACCTGTCGCGGGAGACAATCCGCCAAAGATTGCCGCCTGGCGCGCGGGATTTTGTCCGAGGCCCGCTGGAAGAACATTGCCCATGATGCACTCGTCGATCTGATCGGAGTTCACTCCGGCGCGCTTCACGGCTTCGCGGACGACGATTGCGCCGAGCTGTGGAGCGCTCAAATCGCTGAGGCTGCCCTGAAATTTTCCCACCGGCGTGCGACAACCGGAAATGATGACAACATCGTCAAAAGCCGCCATTGATCGTACTCCCGCGAAGATTTCGCAACTTCATTATAGATGCTCCCGAGACTCAAAGGGATCAAGTGGAGGGGAACCGGCGATCATGCGCCGGTCAGTTGCAGCTCTTGCGGGAAAGGTATTGCAACGATTAGAAGCCAGCCTGTTTATGTCGCGAATTGCATGCGTAAGCTGCGTGACGACAAAAAAAAGTTGCGATTGTTTCCATCATCGTCGCTTGGCAGTGACTTTGGTACAGCATCGCACGCTACACCTCATGCATTTTTTTCTTGACTTCATTTTTTATTAACTCTATACAATCAAATAAGTTGCAACATTGCATCGTTGCAGATTTTTCCATGAAAATGGAAGGGAGAATAGAACCAATGGCAACCAAGAAAAAGGCAAAAAAGAAAAAGAAGCATTAAGAAGTGAGTAGAAAAGTAAAAAGGGGACGCCAAAAGCGTCCCCTAAGTTTTTGGGGGAGGGTGGGAATCGCGTCGGCTTACGCGAGATCGCGGCGTAACGCGAAATCCTTCGCTCCGCCTGAAAAGCGGCTACGCTCAGGATGACAACCACGGTAAGAATAAGGGCCTTCGGGATGACACTCAATAACTCGGAACGGTCGCTATTTAAACTGAGCCGCGAGCTTGGGAGCGCGTTTTTCTCGGGCGGGGCATAGACCGCGGAAGGCACAGAATGAGCAGTGGAATCCGGTCTTGGGATCGAAGTTGCCGCTGGCGATGTTGAGCGCAACGTCGCGCACGCGCTCACGTGCCTCTTCCAACTGGAAGTCAGTCCGCTTTGAAAAAACGGGAACGTTGCCTTCGAGATTGTGAAATCTCAGTTCGCCGACATCGTATCCCCACTTCTCGTGGGCGGCGATGGCGTAGATGGAGAGCTGAAGGCTCTCATCGGCATCTTCCTGCGAACGAGACTTGCCGGTTTTGTAGTCGACGATAGCGACGCTGCCGTCGCGCAGGCGATCGATGCGATCGATTCGTCCGGCGACTTTCGTCCCGGCAATCTGCACGTCGAACCATTCTTCGGTATGCAGGACTGCGGGTTGAGGAGGGGACTGCGCGCCGGCAAGGAAATTTCGCAACTGATTGAGGCCCTGCTTCAGGTAAAGGTCATGCTGGTAATGATCCTGAATACCGGCCCCGGCCAAATCATCGCGAAAGAGTTGCAGCATTTCGTCGTCGGTCTTAGTTCGGCCGAAGCGAACGGAATCGTAATAAGTGAGAAGCACTCGGTGCATGGATGCGCCGTATTGAAGGGCGGCATGCAACTCGCGGGAAAGCTTCCATTCGCGCTCGAACTTGAATTGCAGCGGACACCTCTCGTAGGTTTCAATGGCCGAAGCGCTCAGGCGCGCGCCGAGGCCCGCGATGGCGGGGAGTTCAAGCCATGCAGGCAAGCGGGAGCCCGGGACATGATTTTCATCCCCTGCGGCGGCGATCTCGATTAACTCCGGTTGGGAGGCGAGCGCCTGCCGCGATTTGAGCCACGGTTGCAAAGCCGCATTGCAGATAAGTTCGCGCATCAGGCCGGCGGGGGTCTTGTCGCGGCCGAGTCCCTGCTTGCCATAGATGTGCAGCGAATCTTTGGCGCGGGTCATGGCGACATAAAAAAGACGGCGCTCTTCCTGTTCGTGAAGGGTTTTGTCGTCGGCCGCCGTAGCGGAATCGGGATCGCGCAGCTCTCTGGGAAACTCGACCAGCCTCTCTCGGTAGTTCAGCGGGAACGAGCCGCTGTTGGCGCGCAGGATAAAAACATGAGCGAACTCAAGGCCCTTTGCGCCGTGCGCGCTCATCAGGCGAACTGCGTCTTCATTCGGATTCGAGGCGAGTGGAATCACGCCGCAGGCTTCGCGGAAATAATCGAGGTATTCGATCCATTCGCCGAGTTCTTTGGTTTTGGTGGTCGCCTTCCGTTCCCACTCCCGCGCAAAATTCAGGGCGGCGACGAGAGGCGGCGAAGTCATATTGAGGTTGAAGCGTTTTGCGATCAACTGAAGGGCGGCGTGCGTTTTAGCTTCGGTCCGTTTAACTTCGTCCCGCGCGGCGAACAGGCAATCCAACACGGCTCGGCCGCCGAAGACTTGTTCGAGCACCGAGGCAAGCGGAGTGACTACTCCTTGTCTTGCATCCTGCGCAATCTCGCGCAGCTTGGAGCGGAGCTGTTCGGGATCGACATTGAACTGCGGAAGCGCAGCCACGCGGAACAGATGCGCGTCAGAACTGAGATCGACGACCGCGGCAACGCAGGCGAACAAGTCGCGTACTTCTGGCGTGTCGCTGACATCCATGTTCTCGATGGAGAATGGGATGTTGCGCTCGGCGAGTTCTGCCGCAATCTCGTCGCGATGGCCGTGGGAGCGGTAGAGCACGGCAAAATCCTTCCAATGGCAGCGCAGGCGAAGTTTGGAGTCCTCAATCAGGCGAACGACGTCGGGCGCCTCGGCGGTTTTTCCGGCGAAGGCGATCGCTTCCACGGGAAATGTAGGAATCGATCTGCCTGCTTTGGCGGCATCTTCTTCCCGCGCCGATAAGAGCGGAGTGCGGCGATAGGTAAGACTGCTCGGCTGGCTCGAAGCAGGTTCCTTTGACGCGTCTCCGCTCGAGGTAAAGACTGGAGGATTTTTGTCGACGATGGCAAAGGCACACTGAAGGATGGGAGTGGTGGAACGGCGATTCTGGCCGAGCACAACCATTTTCGTCTGCGGAAAGTGGCGGCGGAAAAGTTGGAAGGCGGCGCTCGACGCGCCCCGAAACCGATAAATGGCCTGATCGGGATCGCCGACGCCGAAGACGTTGGCTTCGGATCCCGCCAGTGCCGCGAGGATTTTGATCTGCGCGAAATTGGCGTCCTGGAATTCGTCGACCAGAATAAAACGGGCACGGGCGCGCTCGGTTGCCAGAAGATCCGCATTGTTGGTGAGTAGATCGTGCGCGCGCGTGATCATGTGGCTGAAGGTGCCGAGGTTTTCTTCGAGCAGCCAGCGCTCGGCGGTAGAGAACACTTTGGCAATTTCCCCGCAGCGGGCAATCACTTCGGCATCGCTCAACTGATCTTTGGATTTGGCGACGCGGGGAACGGAGAGTTCTCCACGTTCGAGGCGGGCGACATATTGCGCGTATTGTTCCGGAGTGACAAGTTCGTCGTGGCAGCGGCTTAGGAAGCGCAGCAGGTCGTCGAGAAAAGCTCCCACATTGGCGGCGCGAATGTAGTGTTCGAGGCGAAGCTCGGGAATGCGCTTGCGAAGATAAATCCAAAGGTCTTTATCGTCGAGAACACCAAAATTCTTGCCGGCGCGAGCTAAAAGGCCGTTGCAATAGTCGTGGAAGGTGGCCGAATGAATTGGCTTGCCGAGCAGAGTGCGCACGCGATCCCGCATTTCCCTGGCGGCAGCGACGGTGTAGGTGAGGGCGATGATTTCGTCAGGGGCCGCGTGGCCGTGCTCAACCAGGCGCGCGACGCGGTTGATGAGGACAGAAGTCTTGCCGGTGCCCGCGCCGGCGATGACCAGCATAGGACCGTCGACATGTTCGATCGCTTCGCGCTGGCGATCGTCGGGGAGAAAGGTCGATTTTAATTTGGATACAGCCATTCCGGGTCAGAATATCATCGCACGCGCAGTGCGGAGGCGACGATTGCCGTGGCGGCGATTGCAGCGGTTTCGGCGCGGAGAATTGTGTCGCCGAGAGAGGCAGAGAGCCATCCCGCTTGTTGAAAACTTTTTAATTCTTCTTCGGTCCATCCGCCTTCGGGGCCGACGGCGAGAGCCACTTTCTTGTTTGCCGTATCGGGCTTCACGTCGCCGAGTGCAGTGATCTTCTCAGATTCCGAAAGAACGATGCGCAGGGTCGCGTCGAAGGCTAATGCGTTAGAAAGTTTGATTGGGACGTTGATTTGAGGAGGGGTAGCGCGGCGGGACTGTTCGGATGCCTGGTGGGCTATGCGCAGCCAGCGTTCTACGCGCTTGGTTGCGGCAGCGGCGAGATGAGAATCGGTGCGGCGAGCGATCACTGGGATGATTTGCGAGACGCCGAGTTCGGTACATTTCTCAATGGCCCATTCCATGCGGCCGAATTTGAAGATGGCGAGGAGCAGGGTGATCTCGGCAGATTGTTCCGAGAAAATCTCTTCGCCTAATTCAAATTCAACGCGGTTGTCGCTGACAGAAACAACTCGTCCGCGGCGGATGGAGTCGCCGGTGGCGATGTCGAAGTCCTGGCCGACGTGAGCGCGCAGGACGCGGGCGAGGTGAACGGCGTGTTCGCCGGTGAGAGCGGCTCGGTCGTTGGAGACTTCGTCGGCGATCCAGCGGCGGCTGGTCATTAGGGACAGTTCTCAGTTCTTAGTTCTCAGCTAGCAAAAACTGCGGGGGACGACATTGTCAAGGTCTCGGATTGTTGATTTTGTTTTAACTGAGAACTGAGAACTGAGAACCGAGAACTGACTTGCGAACTGCTATCCGAAGATTTCTTTCACTTTGCCGAGCAGAGTTCGCATCATCGGCTGATTGTCGACTGGCGTAGTCATCTCGAGTTCCTGAAGCAATTCTTTTTGGCGCTTGTTTAGTTTGGTGGGAATATGCACGCGCACTTCGACGTAGAGATCGCCTTTGCCGTGGCCACTGAGCACAGGAACGCCTTTGTGACGAATACGGAAAGTGGTGCCGGGCTGAGTGCCATCGGGAATCTTCAGAGTGTGTTCGCCTTCAAGCGTGGGCACGCGAATCTCCGCGCCCATGGCGGCTTGCGTCACCGAGAGTGGGACAGCGCAGTGCAGATCGTTACCTTCGCGCACGAAGAAGGGATGTTCTTTCACGTGCAAAACAATGTAGAGATCGCCGGCTGGCCCGCCGGCGGGACCGGCCTCGCCTCCGCCGGTAAAGCGAATGCGAGTGCCGTCTTCGACGCCCGCGGGAATCTTGGCGTCGACCGAGCGCTGGCGAAGCATGCGGCCTTCGCCTTTGCACTTCGGGCAAGGATCGGTAATTACATTGCCCGTGCCCTGGCAGGTGGGGCAAGTGCGGGCGATGCTGAAAAAACCCTGCTGATAGCGAACCTGGCCGCGTCCGTTGCAGGCGCGGCAGGCGGTTGGACCCTTGCCGGGCGCGGCACCGGAACCGTGGCACTCTTCACAGGCTTCGTGGCGACGCACCAGCACGCGCTTCTCGGCGCCGAAGGCGGCTTCTTCGAACTCGATGGTTACATCTTCGCGCAGGTCGGCGCCGCGCTGAACCCGGCTGCGACGGCGTCCGCCGCCTCCAAACGCGTCGCCGAATCCGAAGAACTCGCCGAAGATGTCGCCCAGATCCTGGAAGGAGGAAGCGTCGAAGCCCGCGCCGCCGGCGTTGCCCACTCCGGCATGGCCGAAGCGGTCGTAAAGAGACCGCTTCTCGGAATCGGCGAGGACTGCATAGGCCTCGGTGACTTCTTTAAAACGCTCCTCAGCATCGGGATTGTTCGGATTGCGATCGGGATGCCACTGCATCGCAAGCTTGCGATAGGCGCTTTTCAGTTCCTGATCGGTAACCGTGCGGCTGACCGAAAGAACCTCGTAATAATCGCGTTTTGCGTTTGTAGCCAGAATAAAACCTTTCGTCTTCGAGCAGCCGCCGGGCGATTTTTTCCGTTCCTAACGGGACTTGCTCCTTGATTTCCTTGTTTGCAGCGCAGCTTAAGCCGCGCCTTTTCAAATCCCCGCGCTTCGCAAAATCTACTTTTCGGGATTCTTCGCTACCTTCACCATCGCGGGACGCAACAGGCGTTCTTTGAATTTGTAGCCGCGCTGGAGTTCCTCGATTACCTGATGATCGGCAACATCGGGGGTTTCCACCAATTCGATGGCCTCGTGGTAGTGGGGGTCGAAAGGTTGGCCCTTGGCCTCGATGGCATTCACCGAAAGCTTGGAGAGCGCCGACTGAATTTGCTTGTAAATCAACTCGACGCCGCCGCGAAATTCGGCGGGCTCAGATTTCGTACTCAGGGCGCGTTCGAAACTATCCATTACCGGCAATAAAGACTTGATTGCATCCGCGATGGCGTAGTCGCGGAAATCCTGCTGTTCTTTGTTCGCGCGCCGACGAGCGTTTTCGAATTCGGCTTGCGCCCGGCTCAGGCGGTCAAGTAAAGAATCGCGCTCGGCCCTTAACTTCTCCAGTTCGCCCCCAACTAACGATTCGCCAGCCGATTGGGTGGGGGCTTCCGTCCCGTCGTCAGAGCCGGAAGAGAGTTCGCGATCCAAATCCAGCGCCGAATTTTTCCCTTCCGCCTGCGATCTTTCTTCTTGCGGTCCTCGTTCCTGCGATCTGCCGTTTGCTTTACCCATAAACAATTGCGTTACTCCGATTCATTCAAAATTTTGTCGAACAGGCGCGCTATATAAGAGACAGCGGTGATGGTGTGCTGATAGTCCATGCGAGTCGGGCCAATTACGGCGAGCGATCCGAACATGTCGGTGCCGGAACGCGCAGGCGCGCCGATCAGCACGAAGTTTTGCATCGAAGGGAGGGCATCGTCGAGGCCGATGACGACGCGCACGGCTTCCTGCTTCACGTCGAGATACGCGCCGAGAAGCTTCGCGACTTTCTCTTTTTCCTCGAGCGTCTTCAGCATTTCGTGCAGGCGTTTGTGATCTTCTTCGCCGGTTACCAGGTTGGCCGCGCCTTCCACGAAAACGACCTGCGTCTGGGCCTCGCCGGCGAGAGCGCCCTGCTTATAGAGCTGCTCGATGGAATCCATCATGCGGTCGTACTCGCTGCGTTCCTGTTCGATGCGCCGGGCGATTTCGGCGCGCATGGATTCCATAGTCCATCCGCGAAAATTCTCGTTGATATATCGCGCTGCCAGATCCAGTTCCGATTGCGGCAGGTCAAGACGCAGCACGCGATCGCGCACCAGGCCGGAACGGGTTACGAGAACCGCTAGAACCTTTTGCTCACTTAAACGCGAGAAGTAGACGTGTTCAAGCGCATTCTTGGCGCCGCTGGTCGCCACCGTGACGCCAACATTGCGCGAAATCAGCGAGAGCACATGGGACGTACGCTCCATGAATTCCTGCACGTCGGTGACGCCGGCGAGCGAATCGGAAATCATGCTCTCTTCCTGCGGAGCGAGCTTGGCGTTTCCGGAAATTTGCTCGACGTAATAACGGTATGCGTCGGTGGTGGGCACGCGACCGGACGAAGTATGGCGCTGCTCGAGAAATCCGGCATCGGACAAGTCGGCCATCACATTGCGGATGGTGGCCGCGCTCAGGCCTTCGCGGTTGGAGCGCGACAGGGTGCGCGAACCGACGGGTTCGCCCGTGGTGATGAAAGTTTCCACGATAGCGGTTAGAACTTCGCGTTCCCGCTTGCCGATATTGGGGTCGGATGGCATCGACTATGACACTAGTTTATCTTGAATTGAAGCTGCGCTCGTCAGGGAGGATTTGCACTTCAGCTTACCCAAGCAACCATTTTAGATGCAAAAGGTTAGGTTTGGGATGAAAGTTGCGGAGCTGGGGGGAAAGCCTTTAACCGCGAAGGGCGCGAAGAAAGGCCGCGAAGGACGCTAGGCGCTGGGAAACAAGCCGCGGCTGGACAAGTTGCGCCTTCCTGGCGACCTTCGCGGATTTGCTTCGCGGACTTTGGCGGTTAAGGGCTTTGGATTTATGAAATCCAAACTTCATATTGCCGTAGTCGGAGCCGGGGCCTTCGGGGGATGGACTGCGCTGCATCTTTTTGAGTGCGGAGCGCGAGTGACTCTGCTCGATGCGTGGGGGCCGGGCAATTCGCGGGCTTCTTCGGGCGGCGAGACACGCATCATGCGGGGAACCTACGGTCCCAGGCAGCCTTACACAGAGTTGGCCGCGCGGGCGCTCAAGCTGTGGGGGAAATATGAGCGACGCTGGAACCGACGATTCCTGCACAGCACGGGCGTGCTGTGGATGGCCAGCAGCGTGGACGATTCGTTCGAGCGCGGATCATTGCCCCAGCTTCGAGAGGCTGGGATCAAGTTTCAAGAGCTTTCTGCAAAGGATTTGAAAAAGCGATGGCCGCAGGTTAATTTTGCGGAAGTTCATTGGGGAATATTTGAACCCGAGTGCGGGTATCTCGATGCGCGGGACAGTTGCCGGGCGGTGGTCGAGGCAGTTATCGACCAGGGCGGGAACTATCGGCAGCTTGCGGTTTCGGCGGAGAGTCTCGAGAGAAAGAATTCGCGGCTGAGTGAGGTGCGCCTTTCCGACGGCTCGCGGCTAAAGGCTGACTCCTATGTATTCGCTTGCGGATCATGGTTGGCAAAGTTGTTTCCCGATGTTTTGGAAAATGTGATCCGACCGACGAAGCAGGATATTTTCTTCTTCGGCCCCCCTGCGGGAGATTTGCGTTTCACGGACGGTCAGCTTCCGGTGTGGGGCGATCACGGCGAGCGATTCTTCTATGGGATTCCGGGCAGCGACCGGCGCGGCTTCAAGGTGGCTGACGATACGAGAGGTGAGACATTCGACCCGACTTCCGGGGAAAGAGTTGTCAGTCCGGCGACGCTCAAGCGAGTACGAGAATATCTGGGATTCCGCTTTCCTGGAATGAAAGGGGCACCGCTGATCGAGACCAGAGTTTGCCAGTATGAGCAGACGCCGGACAGTGATTTCATTGTGGATCGGCATCCGCGAATGGAAAACGTATGGCTGATCGGTGGCGGGTCTGGGCATGGGTTTAAGCACGGGCCCGCCCTAGGGGAAATGATGGCGGAAGTGATTTTGAAGGATGGCGAAATGGAAAAGCTTTGGCGTTTGTCGAGATTCTAGGCTTTGAAATTCAAAATCTTCACCACCAGTGACACGGAGGTTACAGGGGAGTCCGTCTTCCCCCGTGTCTCTCTGGAAGAGATTCTTACTGAATTGAAATTACGTTTGCGGGTTCGCTGGCTTTGATCTCTCCCACCCGCTCCGCAACTCTGCGCGCGAACGCGAAGATTGACTTCGCGTGAGGAGAATTCTCGCCCTCTAATACGATGGGCTTGCCGCCGTCGCCGGACTTGCGCACTTCGGGGTCGAGTTCGATGCTGCCGAGAAATGGCACGCCGAATTGCTTCGCCATATTTTCCGCTCCGCCCCGCGAGAAGATATCGATTTCGTGATTGCAGTGCGGGCAGGTAAAGAAGCTCATGTTCTCAACCACACCGACCAGATCGACTTTCATCTGGCGAAACATTTCGATGGCCTTGCGTGCGTCTTGCAGGGAGACATCGGAGGGCGTGGAAACCACCACGGCGCCAGTTAGCGGAACCGATTGCACCAGCGATAGCGCGATATCGCCCGTGCCGGGCGGCAGATCGACGATCATGTAATCGAGGTGTCCCCACTCGACCATGCCGAGAAACTGCTTCACGATCTGGTGCAGCATGGGGCCGCGCCAAATAATGGGCTTGTCGCCGGGATTGAGAAATCCTACGGAAATTACTTTCAGGCCGAAAGCTTCAATCGGTTCGATGCGATTTTCGGCTGCCATCTTGGGTTGCGCGTTTACGCCTAACATCAGCGGAACGTTGGGACCGTAAACATCGGCATCGAGCAGGCCGACCTTGTGTCCCATCTTCGCAAGAGCGACCGCCAGGTTCACCGCCAAAGTAGTCTTTCCAACGCCGCCTTTGCCCGAACCTACGGCAATGATGGCATCGACTCCGGGCAGCGGCTGCGGGCCGGGCGCGGCTTGTCCGGGATGAGGCGGCATGTGTGCGTTCAAGGGGTCACGCTCCAGAGGGATAAATTTCGAAGACGAAGACGAAGCCGAGGCCAAGCCCGATTATACAGGGATAGTTCGACCAATGGATTTCGTTGTAGTTGGGCACGCACAGTGATGTTCTGTGATGGTATCGGCGAGGCAGCTTTCGTACCGGTGGAAGCCGGAAGTTGCCGAGGCCGAGGTCCCACGCCTGTATGGCGGGAAATCCGAACTTGACAGTTCATGGAGGCCGAAATGCCCTCAAACGAAGGCACGCTCTCCGAGCGTGTACAAACTGCTTTTCAGAAACTCTCCTTGGCTGCGACGGCTCTCAACCTTGTCTCCGATGAGTTGGGCAGGTCAGTCGCCGAACTGGACGGACTGCTTAAGGGACTCAACCTAGGGATCGCCTCATGGGTGAGTGTCAACCGCTGGGGAGACGACGAGGGAGGGTACACAATCGACGAGATCGGGTACGACAAAGTTAGCGGCAAGTGGGGCGTGGCGCTGCGGCAACGATGCGGCGACACAATGGATCCCGAAGAATCGGTTGAGACATGGCTCTTTAATGATGCCCCGAGGAGCCCCAGACTTGAGGCGGTCGGCAAGATCCCCGAGTTGCTCGAGAAGCTAAGCAATGAGGCAGACGAAACATCGAAGGAGGTTGCGAAGAGGCTCACTGCGGCAAAGGAAGTCCTAGGAGCTTGCTAGGAAAGCTTCCGAGGCTGCTGACGTAGGAAAAAAAGGTGCAACCAAGGGTTTTGGAAGCCTAGCCGACGGTTCGGGGGTGAAGAAATGACTGTACTTTTAACTCTCTCATTTCTTCCCGGGGGCCTTTTTAGTGTCGTCGCGATCATTTTCATGTTGTGCGCACTAGTCGTCTATGCGCTCTACAGAAAAGACGATGTGCAGGTGCAATTCTCGCGCGGAAAAACGAGGTTCAGGCTGGAGGCAAAAGAGCGGCAGTTGCCGCGTTGAGTGGCTTCCGGTTTTTGATGCCGCCGTGAAACCGTGATGCCGAGGTACCACTCCCCCGTCTTGCTAGGCTTGCGAACCCGGCCTATCTATGTCCTCTTGAGGCTCATTAGGGTAAACTTTGAGCTGTCGTTGGGGGTACGGTTCGATGGCTTCTCTGAATGGTGTCATCACGCGTGATCCCGAGATTCTTGGGGGTACGCCTGTTTTTCGTGGGACGCGGGTTCCGTTTCAAGCGCTCCTGGACTACATCGAAGGCGGACAAACTCTGGACGAGTTTCTTGACGATTTCCCTACAGTAACGCGTGAAGCGGCGATCAACTCGCTCGAACAAGCTAAAGAGTTGGTTGTAAGCGTATTGTGATGAGAGTGCTGCTCGACGAGTGTGTTCCCCGAAAATTGAAGGGCAGCCTCACCGGCCATGAGTGTCGTACTGTTCCTGAAGAGGGGATGGCGGGGAAGAGAAATGGCGAGTTACTGTCGCTGGCCGAGAACGCTGGATTCGACGTGTTTCTAAGCATAGATCGTGGTATCGAGTTTCAACAGAATCTGCAAACCCGACGGATTGCGATATTAGTAATACATGCGCGATCCAGCCGTCTCGCCGACCTGCTGCCTCACGTGCCCAACTTCTAAGACGGTTGGAACGGCTACGTCCCGGCGAGGTTGCCAGAGTGGGCTAGCCAAGCCATGCCGCGCGATTTTTTTCTTTCGCCGTTACCGTTTCGATTTGCGGCGGCGATCCAACTCGGCTCGGCGAATCTCGCGGCGGCGGCCGGCATCGTCGTAGCGCCGCTTCTGCTCTTCCGTCTCGGGAATTACGGGCGCAACTTTCAGGCGATGACCTTCGCGATCGATGGCGACGAAAGTCAGGTAGGCCGACGCGACGTGCTGCGAAGTATCTTCGATGTAATTCTCGACGAAAACTTTTACGCCCACTTCCATCGAGGTATTGAAAACCCGGTTCACCGAGGAGCGGAGAATTACCATATCGCCGACCCGCACCGGAACAAGAAAATCAATATGGTCGACCGATGCTGTGACCGCATGGCTATGCGAGTGGCGATGGCAGGCTAAGGCGGCGGCGAGATCGATCCAGTGCATCAATCGCCCTCCGAGCAACGCGGCGAGCGGGTTGGCATCGTTGGGCAGAACCAGTTCGATCATCTCCGACTGCGAATCCCGCACCGGCCGGGGCATGAGAAACTCGTCGCTTAAAATTTCGTCGCTCATAGTCCTCTTATCTTCTTTCGTTCTGCGCGAATATGACGAAAAATCCCGGCGAAAACCAGAAAGGCGGCGATGCTGTTTCCGTTTTAGCTGGCCGCACGCTCGATTTCCCGCCGCTTCTTTTTCTCCACAAACGATTCCAGAAAGCATTCGGCCATGCGCTGCACGCAAGGGTCGCGATGCGGGCAGTCCCATCGCCCGGCCGTGGCATCGAACTCCAAGGTGCCGTCTTCCGCGGGACGGTGACTGCGCTCGCAGACGTAGCGAAGCAGAATGCGCGGCGCCGTTCGTGTCGACAATCTTCGCCGCGAAACGCACGGAATCCCACGGGCGATCCTGCGGCAGACGGGTGCAGCTTTCGGCGTAACCTAGATTGCAGAATTCCTGTAATTCCTGGGGCGAAGGAACCGAGCCGGCATGTCCGGGCGCGGTGCAATGGCCGCTCCAGCCGCAGCCCAGCGGAAGGCGCTCTACGTGAAGCCATGCGCCGTCAATTAGTCTTTCTGTCGGCAGAAAAAAAGGACAGGCCAAGGGCGAAGCCTCGTCTCAATAAAAAATTTTAAGGACTGGCCATTCTACTGATCTTGATAGAGAGATGCCAACTATTCGGTAGAGAGCAGGATCTCCCGCTCAAGCGACCGAACACTTGAGCCAAAATGCACCACTACTCTTCTACTCTTCGAAGCGGCTCCAAGCGGTGTATTTTCTGACAACTTGAGAACCCATCGAGCTGCGCTCAATCGACAGCCGGGGGCGGCTGTCGCTACATGAGCGTTGTCTGGCGGGAATGCAATTTGTAATAATCTTCACCTGATATAGTAACCTTCCTCGATATGGATCGAATTGCCGCACTCAACGAAGTCTTGACGCAGAACCCCAACGACACATTTGCCCGTTACGGTTTGGCGATGGAATATTCCAATCAGGGCGACTTGGAGCGGGCGCTGGCAGAGTTTTCAATCCTGCTGAAGGCCAGCCCGGATTACACGCCCGGCTACTTCATGGCCGCGCAAGCCCTGGCGCGCTCCGACCGAATCGCCGACGCCAAAACCATGCTGGCGGATGGTATTGCATCGGCGCGGCGTACGGGAAATCTTCATGCGCAGGGCGAGATGGAAGCGATGCTGGCGGAACTGGGCTGACGCAATAACAAATTATTTCGCCATTCGTTCCATCACCCGCTCCACCAGTCCCGGAAACAGCTGATAAATTTTCACCGGAATGTGCATCGTCCACGGAACGATGACCTCCCTCTTCTGCTTCAAATATCCTCGCATTGTGGCGCGGGCAACCCGTTCGGCGGTGATGCCCCTCACCGAATCCGGACGAACCTTTCGCTGTTCGTTTCCTAAAACCACATTCTTGCTGAAGGCAGTTCGCACATATCCCGGACAAACGGTGAGAACGTGAATCCCATCTTTTTTCAGTTCGACGCCCGCGCCCTTGCCCATTGCATTCAGCGCGAACTTGGTGGCGCTGTAGGAGGTATGAAACGGCAGAGGAATGTGCCCGGCAACGCTCGACACATTGATGATGGCGCCGCCGCCCTGATCGCGCATCACCGGAATCACCGCCTGCATTGCCATCACCGCTCCGAAGAGATTCGTTTCGAACATTTCCCGGCAGGCGGCCATATCCATTTTCGCTACGGAATCGAGCAGGCCATGGCCGGCGTTGTTCACCCAAACGTCAATTCGCTGAAATGATGCAGGGCCAGTCCGATGGCCTGGTCGATTTCTTCGCGATGGCGCACATCGCAGGCAATCGCCATAGTTTGCTCGCCGCGGCCAATGCGGGCCCGGGCGGCTTCGACTCGTCCCGTATCGCGGGAGAGTAGGACCACGCGGGCGCCTTGTTCGGCAAAAATCTTTCGCTATCGCTTCGCCGATGCCCATCGAAGCGCCTGTGACCACCACCACTTTTCCGGAAAGTTCCATAGCGCGCTTTTATCTCCTGTCAATAACGAAGTCAAGTTTTTCGCTACAATCGCTGGGTTAGAATCGGTTAAGAGACGTCAGTTTGGTAATCGGCAAAGTCCGCTCAGTTCGCACATCCGCAGGCTCACACCAGGAGAACGTTTGGCTGCACTGATCCCTCTGTTTCCGCTCGACGTTGTCTTATTTCCAGGCACGCCCTTGCCCTTGCATATTTTCGAACCGCGCTATAAGGAAATGATCGGCGAATGTCTTGCCCAGCATGTGGAGTTCGGTGTGATTCGTGCGCTTGAACAGGGCATAGCCGAGGTTGGATGCACGGCCGAGATCGTGACCGTAGTGAAAGAATATGAAGACGGCAGGCTCGATCTGGTGGCCGAGGGGCGTCGCCGCTTCGAGGTAGTTCGCCTGAATCAGGAGCGCTCTTTTCTGCAAGCGGAAGTCTTCATGATCGACGATGAACCCGGCTCGGCGCCGGGCGGGGATGCGGCGCGCGCCATCGAACTACACGCCGAACTGCTGGCGATTGCCGGAGCCCGGCAGGATCTCTCTGCGGCGGATGCTTCCGCTCCGTCTTTTTTTCTCGCCGGGTCGGTGCCCCTCGATCTGGATTTGAAACAGAGCTTGCTGGGGCTGCGATCCGAACCGGAGCGGCTTTCTTTGCTTATTCAATATTTTGAAACGATTATTCCAAACCTTCGGCGGGCGGCGAACGCACGGCAGAAGGCTGGCGGGAACGGGCACGTGCGCTGAAAAGCGGGCTTCCGGCCTCGGCTATCGGGCTTCGGCGAATCGCTAGCGTTGCGACTGAATTACGAATTCAAACTCGCAACGAATTAGCCACCCTCATCTGGTTCCGTAGACTGAAATTCGGATCCCGGTTGCTGAAGCCGGAAGCCCGAAGCCCGAAGCCCGAAGCCCGGAGCCTGGCAGCCCGAAGCCAGATTGCCGGGAGCCCGAAGCCCTGAGTCCGCGTATAATCTAGCAAGCATTTCTTCCACGGGAGTTTTCAATGAGTCTTCCTCGCACGCTCGGCGAACTGCGCCGTAGTCCCTTTTCCGAAGAGCGTTTGCGCGACCGCCACGTGAAAGATGAACTCCGGGACAATCTTATTGCGCGCCTGCGCCGCCAGGACGACGGCGGAATTTTTCCTGGGATTGTCGGTTACGACGACACGGTTGTTCCGCAAATCGTAAATGCGCTGCTTTCGCGGCACAATTTTATTTTGCTCGGACTGCGCGGACAGGCGAAAAGCCGTATTCTGCGCGCCTTAACCACGCTGCTCGATCCGCACATGCCCTATGTTGAGGGATGCGAGATTCGCGACGACCCTTACGCTCCGATTTGCCGCCGCTGCCGCGAAGAAATTGCCCGGCTCGGCGATGCCACGCCCATCGCTTATCTCGCACCCGAGGGGCGATACGTGGAAAAGCTGGCCACCCCTGACGTAACGATCGCGGATCTGATCGGCGATATCGATCCTATCAAGGCAGCACGCGGCGGACACGAACTGGCCAGCGAATTTACGGTTCACTACGGACTGCTTCCCCGCGCCAATCGCGGCATCTTCGCGATCAACGAGCTGCCCGACCTCGCGGGAAAAATTCAGGTGGGATTATTCAACATCATGCAGGAAGGCGACGTGCAGATTAAGGGCTATCCCATCCGCCTCCCGCTCGACGTTGCGATTGTGTTCAGCGCGAACCCGGAGGACTATACGGCGCGGGGAAAAATTATCACGCCGCTGAAAGACCGTATCGGTTCCGAGATTCGAACGCATTATCCCGCGACCGTGGATGAAGGAATTGCAATTACCGCGCAGGAAGCCTGGACCCAGCGAAACGGGCATGCTCTGTATTTGCCCACTTATATCCAGCAGGTGATCGAGCGCATCGCATTCGCGGCGCGCGAGGATAAGAAGATCGACAAGCGCTCGGGAGTGAGCCAGCGGCTGCCAATTTCGGCGATGGAGAATGTGATTTCGAACGCCGAGCGGCGGGCGTTGCGCAACGACGAAAAGCTTGTAGTGCCGCGCATCAGCGATGTGTATGCGGCGCTGCCCGCGATTACCGGCAAGCTCGAACTCGAGTATGAAGGCGAGATGAAAGGCGCCGACTATGTTGGCCGCGAATTGATTCGCGCGGCCATCGCGAAAACCTACGACGAATACTTCACCGGCGCGAATGTGCAGCAGATCGTACAGTGGTTCGATCTGGGCGGCGAAATTCAGTTGTCGGATTCCGTCGCCGCCACCGAAGCTCTGGAAAATCTGAAAGAGATTCAGGGGCTAGTCGATAAACTCGGCCCACTCGGCATTTCTCAGAAGGAGAGCCCCGAGCGGCAGGTTTCAGCGGCGGAATTCATTCTCGAGGGACTGCACGCCCACAAGCGCATCGGACGCAATGAAGAGCGTGTGTTCAAGGCCGGCGAGAAGAAGCCCGAGCCGGTGCGCGAGAAAAGCTTCGATAAAGAAGAACCGCCGTATAGGCAGAGAAGACAGTTTAATTAGGCGTCCGCCTTTCGGCGTCCGGCTTCCGGTTTTTTCCGAGGAGCCGGAAGCCTGAGGCCGGAAGCCGGAAGCCGCTTCATGAAACGCATCCGCTATTCCAAATACATCCCCGATCCAGCAGGCGAGATGAGCCTGGAAGACCTGCTCGGCGCACTCTCCGACTACCTGCTGAACAGCGGCTTTCAAAGCGACATGTGGTATGAAATGCCGGAGGGTGAACGCACACTCGACGATCTGAAGCGTGCAATCGAACAAGCTCTGCTGGATGGCGATCAATTCGACGAGCAAATGCGCGAGCGTATGCTCGAAATGGCGATGAATGGGCAGATGGACGAGTTGATCGAGAAACTGGTCGAGCGCATGCAGCAGGAAGACTATATTTCAATCGACTCGCCGCCGGACCCGTCGCGGCCTTCGGGCGCCGGCGGGCAACTCGGCGAAAATCAGCGGCAGGCGAAATTCGAAATCACAGACAAGAGCCTGGATTTTCTCGGCTTCAAATCTTTGCGCAATCTGCTGGGCTCGCTCGGCAAATCGAGCTTTGGACGCCACGATACGCGCGATCTCGCCACCGGCATCGAGGCCAGCGGCGCGTCGCGAACATACGAGTTTGGGGACACGTTAAATCTCGACATCACCGCGACGCTTTCGAATGCGATTCAGCGCGAGGGGCTTAGCCTGCCGCTGAATATCGAATACTCCGACTTGCAGGTCCATCAGTGCGAGTACCAGTCTTCGTGCGCGACAGTGCTCATGCTCGATTGCTCGCACTCGATGATCCTTTATGGTGAGGACCGGTTTACGCCCGCGAAAAAAGTTGCGATGGCGCTGTCGCATTTGATTCGGACGCAGTATCCCGGCGACTCGCTTTCGCTGGTGCTGTTTCACGATTCGGCGGAAGAGGTGCCGCTGTCGCAACTGGCCCGGGTGAAGGTTGGCCCTTATTACACCAATACGCGCGAGGGCCTGCGCATGGCGCAGCGGATTTTGCAGCGGCAGCGAAAAGACATGAAGCAGATCGTGATGATTACCGACGGCAAGCCCTCGGCGTTGACGCTCGAAGACGGGCGCATCTATAAGAATGCTTTCGGCCTTGATCCTCTGGTGGTGAGCCAAACGCTGGAAGAAGTTTCGAAATGCAAGCGGGCGGGAGTGCTGATTAATACTTTTATGCTGGCATCCGATTACGGATTGGTGCAGTTCGTCCAGAAGGTGACGGAAATGTGCCGCGGCAAGGCCTACTTCACCACGCCTTACACGCTCGGGCAGTATCTGCTGATGGATTACATGTCGAGGAAGACCAAGACGATTCATTAACCGCTTTTCTGCCGTCTATTAGTGAGTTATGCTGCTTTCGGCTGTATGAGTCTGTTTCTGTTGTATATCCCGCTATGGCTGTTGGCGCTGTTGCTTTATGTATTAGTGAGCCGGCGCGCTTATCTGGTGTCGCCGTGTTTCTTCATGTATGCGGCCTTCGGCGTGGCCGCGTGCGTAGCGCGCTTCGTTACACGTAACCATCCACATCCATATTTCGACACCTATTGGATCACCGAGGGTATCTTCTGCGTTCTAGGTATGCTCGCGATGTACGAAGTCTTGCGGACCGCGCTTAAAGCACTTCCTTGTGCCTGGTGGGCGCGAGTGGTCTTTCCTCTTCTTCTTCTCGCAAGCGTCGAACTAAGCTTGGTTCGAACTCATGCCGCGCCGCCTCAGGCAGAAATTAGGATGTTCGGGGTTCTAATCGGCGAGATGGCCGTCCGGTTCGTGCAAGTATTCATATTCGCCGGGCTGGCAAGCCTGGTTCCACTTATCGGACTGCGCTGGCATAGGTATTCGTTCGGCGTGGCGTTGGGGTTTGGGCTATATGCGACGGTGATGCTGGTGAATACGACAAGGCTTGCGGACTCGGGAACCCGATTCACCGCAACTTGGGGCGTGATCTCAACTGCGACATACTCGGTTTCGGTATTGATTTGGATATGGTTTTTCTGGATGCCTCCCAAGGTAACAGGCCTCGGACCTCGAACCATCGAACCTGCTGTTTCATGACACGAAAAGCGTCGGTCGTGCCAAAAATCCCCTCTTACTTGCGTTCCCGACTACACTGTTTCCCTGGGGCATCCCCCATCGATAAGGAGAAACACCATGAAACGGGTCCTCGCAGTGGCGCTGTTGATCATGTCGTTTGTTGCAGTAGCTTTTGGAGACGGGCCGGACTTTCCGCCAAGAGCCCCGAAGACCAGAGCTACGGTGCTTTTGGCCGACGGGCCGGACTTTCCCCCGGCAGGCATGCCTTCCATCAGGCAGTAACCCGGGCGTAAGCGAATTTCTTTCAGAACCGGGGGCAGATGCGATAATCTGCTCCCGGTCTTATGAGCCTGCTTTCACGGTACGTCCCGCTAGGTCTTTTATCGATATTGCTCTGGGTGCTGGTCCGTGGGCGGGCCTACAGAAGCTGCCCTTGGTTTTTTGCCTACGTTTCCTTTGGGGTGGTTGCCGGCGTAGCGCGGCTTATGGCGCGACTTTCGATCCTCCTCAATCCGCGCGTTTATCCGGGTACGTATTGGATTACCGAGGCGGGCTACGATGTTCTTGGAATGCTTGTGATGTACGAAGTTCTTCGCATGGTTTTTGGAAATGTGACTCGCGCTTGGTGGGCTAGGCTTGTCTTTCCGATAGTTCTGGTCTTTGGCTTCTGCATGAGCATAGTCCGTTCGCATGACGTTCCGCCCGCTCTGCACGGTGCTCTTTCCTACATTGTCCTCGCCGAAACCGCAGTACGCTTTGTACAGGTAACCGTCTTTGCGAGCCTTGTGACTTTAGTCCCGATCTTAGGGCTTCGCTGGCGTCAATACCCATTTGGCGTTGCAACGGGGTTCGGAGTTTATGCGACAGTAATGCTTGTTACAACGACACAATTTTCGGATTTTGGAACAAGATTCAAATTCCTGTGGAGCGTGACCTCACTTGTGGCATACTCTCTAGCCGTGTTGATCTGGATTTGGTTTTTCAGCGCGCCGCAGAAGGCGGAAACGCCCAGTCCGGAACTATCGGCCCCTTCCCCCGGTGATTTAAAACAATACAAGGACGCGATACGGAGGATGCGCTAGGTTATGTTCTCAATTATTTTCACCTGGCTGATTGTTGCGTGGGGCGCTCTGGCCTGCATTTACATGCTGCGCTGCGCCTGGTCGCGATTTCCCAATCGCGACGTGAACGCCGATGACGTAATTCCTTTCCTCTATCCAGTCGATATAACGCTGGCGGAGTCGCTGCTGGATCCGGCGAAGGAGTTCGAGTTTCGCTGGAAGATGGGCCCACCGCAGTTTCGCGAGGCTCAGCGCAAGCGCATGCGCTTGTATCTCGAGGTGACGCGGCGCATGGCGCACAATGCGGCGGTGCTGGTTCAGTTTGCCGACGCGGAAAAAAATAGCGGCGATCCGCGGCGCGCCGGCCTGGCTTCCGCAGTGCAGGAGAAGGCTGTGGAAGTGCGGCTTTATTCTTTGCTGGCCGGGATCAAGCTGCGCTTATGGCTGTTGTTGCGTTCTGAAATGGTGACTTCGGCGCAGATTCTCGCGCACCTGCGCACAGCGGGCGAGATCGACGGACTGGCCAGTTATGGTGCGTTGAAAACCGCGGCCGCAAACGCGTTTATCGGGCTGCCGCCCGATGAGTTCGCCTCGTTGACGCGAAGCCTGTAAGCGTTTTTCTGACCACTAAGTAGACGAAGTCACACGAAGTCCATCGTGAAACTTCGTACCTTTAGCGGTGCATTCGCTTACGAACCGGTATTGTCGCAGTTTGGTTATTTACACATCGATTGTCATCCTGAGCGGAGCCGTTTTTCAGGCGCGGCGAAGGGATCTCCCGCTTAACCGGCCCAACACGCGAACCAAATGCACCCACTACCTACGAACCCATTTCCTCGCCTTGCCCGCAATCTGCTGATAATCTTTAAACATTCATGGCAAACTGCATTCGATGTGGGCGGCAGCTTCCGGGCTTTACCTTTGGCAGAAAGATCTGTCAGTGGTGCGTACAGCATGAGGCAGCCCAGCGCGGCGAGCTGGTCAATGACGCGCCTCAACCGGTTATGCGCACGCCGTGGGTGCGCCGCAGCGAATCGTCGATCAGTCTGACGCAAATTATTTTCGGCATCAACGCAGCCGTGTTTCTCGGCATGGCACTGTCTTCCTCCACCTTCATGGATTTTCCTCTGAATGAGCTTGTAGTGTGGGGCGGCAATTTTGGACCGCTGACGCTGTCGGGCGAATGGTGGCGGCTGCTGACTAACGTCTTCGTTCACGGCGGAATCATCCACATCGGCTTCAATATGTGGTGCTTGTGGTATCTGGGTGCGCTGGCCGAGTCGCTTTACGGCCGCTGGACTTACGCGGCAATTTATCTTATTTGCGGCGTGGGCGCTAGTTTGACGAGCGTAGCGTGGCATCCTGGCACGCCGAGCGTAGGAGCGTCCGGCGCGATCTTCGGCTTAGCGGGGGCGCTACTGGCGGCCTTTAAGCTGGGAGAGTTCTCGGTGCCTCGGGCGGCTCTATCGGGCACGCTGCGCAGCCTGGGAGTTTTTGTGTTTTATAACCTCGTGTTCGGCGCGGCGATGCCCGGCATCGATAATGCCGCGCACATTGGCGGGCTGCTTACGGGCTTAATCGTCGGAGCATTGATCGCGCTTATTGCGCCCTTGCGGGAGAAGGCTCCAGGGCGGGCGGCAATTTTGCTTCTCTGCGCGGCTATGCTGGCGGGAGGCGCGATGCAAGTGGCCAGACATTATGGATTTCCGCTGCGGTTTGGGCGGGTGGGTTTTGAGAGATCGACCAATCTCAATGACGCTGCGCCGGTTACGCGAAGAGTCGTTTGAACGCCCCGATACGAACTACCTAGCCCTTTAATTCGCTCACCGCGCGCCAGGCTTGATTGATCGCTTCATCGGTATAAGCGCGCGCCCCCGCGTCAGAGTTGGCGATCGCGATTCGGCCGAACGGCTTGCGCGCTTTTTCGCAGGGCGTTTCGCCACCGTCTAGTACGAATTTATCCCAGAGGCTGCTGTATTCGTAGGCGTATCCGTGCGGCCAGCGGTTTACCGTGATGGCCAAAATGTCGCGTGCGGGATCAAAGCCGCCGGGGCCAAGCGTTCGAGAGAGCTGTTGGCGGATCTTGCGCTCCATGGTTTCAAACGTAGTCGTGTAGAGTTCCATGCGTCCGGAGATGTGTTGATCGCGCGCCGGCAGCCCGGCCTTGCAGGGAGACTTGCTCATGTGAATTACGATTGGCTCTTGCGGCGAATGCGGGCAACGATATTCGCCAATGCTGACGGGAAGATCCAGGTTGATATAAGTATGGTAGCCACCGGGGGCGTAAATGGAATTGGCTCCGAGATTCTGGAATGAAGTCCAGTTGCGCAACAGCACGTTCGTATATAGCAGGGGCACTTTCGTCGCGAAGGCGAGCGCTTCTTTCTGGGCGTCCGGCAATTCTTCGCAGAGGAATGGAATCATCTGGTTCCAGCAGGCCAGAATCGCGTGCTTCGCGCGAACGGTATAAACTTTGCCGCCGCGGGCATAAGCGATTTCTACTTCCGTTCCCCGCGCCGGATCGCCGGGGTTTGTCGAGCCAATGTGCTTCACGCGAACCGCCGTGCTGTTCAAGCGAATGCGCACGGGCGATTTCTTTTCATCGAGCTTCGCGTAGTTGGCTTTCGCGGTAACTATATCGGTCGCCGAAATGCCGGGGATGGCTTGCGGAATCAGTTTGCGAACCAGCAAGCGCGCGATGCTGGCGTTGCCGTCGGGAAAGTGGAAGAAATATTTCCGCTCATTGTCGAGCGCTTCCGTTCCGAGGCCCATGCCGCTGAAGCCAGGGTAGCCCGACTCGGACGCGTCCAGGGCGGAGATCGCTTCGATGCCGACGCCGAACAAAGGTTGAGAACTGGTTTGATAAAGGCGAATTACGTCTGGATGCACGCCGACGAGTTCAGTCAGAAACCGGGCATAGCCAATGCGCGCGAGGCGCGCTTCTTTTTCTTGTACAGTTAGACCGGGCAGGTAGTCTTTTTTTTCCAGGCATAAGCGCGAAACGTCCTTGCGAGCTTGTTCGGCGATTGGCGCGTCGGCGATAAAGTGCTCAAGAGCGTCGGGCGCTGCAATCGCCAGATCATAAGTTTCGCCGCCGGGAAACGGATAGGGATCGTCGATCAATTTGTCATTGCCCTGGCCGAAGGTTTCCTTGTCGAAGAAAATCTTCGGGACTCGTCCATTGGAACCGTAGAGATTGCGGTCGAGATATTTCGGAAAGCTTCCAACGTCGATTCCCAATTCTTCGATCAGGCTCTTTGCGACTGGGCTGTAGGGCTCCGCGCTCTCGATGGAATACGTGCCGCCGTAGCCGAGCAGGGTTCGATTGCCAACTTTGAATTCGTTCCGCTTGGCGTGGCCCCCGAAGTCGTCGTGGTTCTCGAGAATGAGGATGCGAACGCTCGCGCCCGCGGCCTTGCGATAGAAGTGCGCAGCCGGAGAGCCCGCTGGTTCCGCCCCCTACGACGACAAGGTCATAGGTTTCCCCGGTATCTTGCGGCTTGCCGGCGGACTCCCAGAAAACACCATCACGCAGCGAATGCGCCGTTTCGAACGAACCGGGATGACTGCCGCGCAGGCCGGTTAGAGCAGGCGGGTAGTAGCCGGGAGCGCCCTGCGAACCGCCGGCCGACTCGGCGAACAAATGCCACGGCATCATCGCAGCCCCCGCCGCGACTGCGACGCCGTTAAGGAAGTCGCGGCGCGTGATGCGGCGGTGCATTCCGAGTTCGCGATCAGTTCGGTCGTTCATGAATTGGCTTCGGGCGTCGGGCTTCCGGCCTCAGCAGTTATTGCTGGCCTTCGGCCTTCTTCACTGCCAGTTCTGCGCCCTGGAAGCCGATTTTGCTGTGAGTGCCGTCGCAAAAGGGCTTGTTAACCGAACCGCCGCAGCGGCAGAGAGAAAAGGCGGGTTTGCCGGTAAGGTCATAAGGGGTTCCGTTGACATCGACCAGTTCGACCGATCCTTCGGGAGCTTCTACGCGAAACGGGCCATTGGGGCGGACCGTGATTTTCACTTGAGCCATAGTTTGATTCCTCCAACCTTGTGGGTTTCTAGTAAGGCTAAAAGATATCATCAGGCAAGGGTGGGTGTCGCGGGCGGCGGGGTTTGCGCGCCCGGTTCGAGCGGGAGGTTCAGTGGCAAAAGCAAACGGCAGGTTCCTCGACTGCGCCGTCGCTATCGCTCCGGCTCCGCTCGGAATGACAAAATCCCCGGAATGACAAAATCGGCGGGGCGAAAGGAGGCAGCTTACAACGGCAACTCCTGCGTGCTTGGAAAATGGTGTTGCTCACGCCCTATTTTGCCGTCGTATTTTGTCGTCATCTTGAATAGCTCAAGGCGGCCGTCGGCGGCCAGGACGCGGCACTGGTCGCGCAGGGCTTGCATCGCCGTTGCGGGGAGCGGTTCGAAATTTACCGCGACTTTCAGATTCTGATCGAGCACCTGCATGGTGTCGCACCCACTGATGGTTGTCGCAACCGGCAGGCTCATCGCATAGCGAAGGCCTTGCTCGGGAGTGACTGCGCCATGGCGCACGAGTTCGCCGCTGCCTCCGAGACTCTTCATTCCCAGGGCGGCGATGCCGCGACGTTGCGCCTGCGGAAGCACGTGAGTTTCGAAGCTGCGGAAAGTTGCGTCGCAGCAATTCAGCGGCATTTGCACCGTATCGAACGGAAAATCGTGAGACAACATTTTCAGGTGAATGTCGGGATCCTTGTGGCCGGTGAATCCGATAAACCGGACTTTGCCTTGCTGCTTGGCCTCCAGCAGCGCTTCTGCTGCGGCGTTCGGAGCGAAGATTAGATCGGGATCGTTGTCGTAGACCACTTCGTGAATCTGCCAGAGGTCGAGATGATCGGTTTGCAGGCGACGCAGGGATTCCTCCAGCATGCGCATGGCGACTTTCTTGTCGCGGCCGTGAGTGCAGACTTTTGTCATCACGAATGCCTGGTCGCGCTTGCCTCTTAGCGCTTTGCCGAGGCGTTCTTCGCTGAGGCCGTCGTGGTATTCCCACGCATTGTCGAAGAAAGTCACGCCGTGATCGAGTGCCTTGGCCACAATTTCCATCGCCGCCTGATCGGTTTCGGCGGAGCCGAGATGATACCCGCCGAGCCCCATGGCGGAAACTTGAACGCCAGTTTTGCCCAGCGGCTTTTTCGGAACAGTGCCGGAGGGAACTTGTTGCGATTGGTTTTTATCTTGATCTTGAGTTGGCTGCGCCATGCTTCCTCCCCGGATGAGCGGCACCGTGCCCAGGACGGCCGCGCCTTTCATGAAACTGCGACGATTCCATTCCAGCTTCGAACTCATCTTGTCTCCTGCGAACGCCCTATCGGAAGCGAACTTCAGCGGCTGGAAGCCGCTTCCGTGTTCCGCGATTTACGGCACGAGTGAAACTCGTGCCCTTCCCATCCGTGCCGGCTTCGGCGCTCTTCGGTTTCCTTAGCCGTGTGCAATTCCGAACAAAGCGTAATTCCTAGAATTCTTTTTCCGGCCACGGGTGACCGGTGTTCATTTCGACTCCAAACATGTCCTTAACTTCGGATTGCTGCGTATCGAGCGGGAAGCCATGCGCGATGCGGGATTCGGGGTTGTCGAATTTCAACGACAGTTTATACAGCTCGAAACGGCCATCGGCCGCATCCGGCTTCACGCGCTCTCGCAAATCGTTCATTTCTTGCTCGGACATCGGCGTAAAGCTCTGCGCGATTTTCAGATTCTGGTGAAGTACATCGAGACTGTCCATGCCTGTGATGGTGGTGGCGACGGGCAGGCTCATGGCATAGCGCAGAGCTTCTTCGGCGGTAATTATGCCGTGCCTGATGGCGTCACCGTGACCGTTCAGCGGTTTCATGCCAAGGGCGGCGATGCCCCGCTTGTTGAGTTCGGGCAGAACCTGGCGCTCGAAGCTTCGGAAGTTCGAGTCGAAGGCGTTGAGCGGCATTTGCACAGCGTCAAAGGGAAAGCCGGTGTTGAGCATGGCTAGATGAACTTTGGGATTCTGGTGGCCGGTGAATCCAACGAAGCGAACCTTGCCGTCTTTCTTGGCCTTCGCCAGCGCCTCGGCCGCGCCGTTGGGACGAATGAAAAGCTCGGCATCGTTGTCGAAGGCCATGCCGTGGCACTGCCAGAGATCGAGATGATCGGTTTGCAGGCGGCGTAAAGATTCTTCGAGCATTTGCAGGGCGAGGCTGGCGTCGCGGCCATGCGGGCAAGTTTTCGTCATCAGAAAAACTTTGTCGCGGAGGCCTTTGAGGCCGGCGCCCATCCAGACTTCGGTTTTGCCTCTTCGGTATTCCCAGCAGTTATCGAAAAAAGTTATGCCGCCATCGACCGCTTGATGGACGATCTCGACGGCAGTTTTGACGTCGGGCGCTTCGCCGAGATGATGGCCTCCGAACCCGAGCGCGGAAATCTGCACGTCGTGGCGGCCGAACTTTCGCATGGGGATGGTTCCGCTGGGACTCTGGGGCATGAGCACCTCTGCTACGCGATCAATTCGAAAAAGGGTGGACTGCGTTGGATGCGCCTTGGGTGAAGCAGGGTTGATGGAAAAATCAAACTCAAGATCACGGCAAAGGCAAGGGCGAAGGCAAAGGCAAGGTCAAAACCGAAGTCAAAGGCAAAATCAAAGGCAGCGGACAGGAGTGTCCGCTCTACACGAGCGCAATCAGGCGGCCAGGGATTTTGGCGCGATCAGGCTGCGGTAGAGTTCGAGGTAATCGTCGATCATGCGTTTGGTGGTGAAGCGCTGGCGGGCGCGAGTGTATGCGCGATCGGCGTAGGCGTGGCGAAGGGCGCGGTCAGCCTCGAGCTGGCGCAGGATTGCGGCCAGGCTGCCGCCGTCGTTGGTACGGAAATATAGCGCGGCATCACCCCAGACTTCGCGGAAGGTGGGGATATCGTTCGCGACAATGGCGCAACGCGAGAATGCGGCATCGAGCGTGGCTATCCCCAGCGGTTCGTACCGCGCAGTCGCCGCATAAATAGCGGCGCGGCTGTAGAGCGCGCGCAACTGAGACTCGGTTTGTGGGCCACGAATGGCCACGCAACCGCACTCAGTGGATACTTTTACGTCGGCACGGATGGGGATTCGCGGCAGCGGCACCGTTTGTTCCGTCCCCACGATGCAAACTGGAAACGGCTGCGCGTGTTGGGTGAGGAGGAACACTTGCTTCCCGGCATCCACCAGCCGCCCGACCGAGAGCACGGAATCGTCTTTGCTGACGTACGGATTGAAGAAGATGGGATTGCGCCCGGGATAAATGATGCTGGCGCGGCGCGGCCGGGCGTAGTTGGAGATCAGATTGTCGAGCATGCACGCCGAGGGCGAGACCACGGCATCAGCCGAGAGTATCCCGCGAATCGTGGTTTCGCGATACCACTTGAGCCAGCGGGTGGGGCGCGGCGTGCAGCCTTGTACGGCTTGAGTCCACGTAATGAGATCGCCGTGGGCCATCACCACGCGAGCTACATTCACCGGAAGGTCGGCGTGGCAGAACTGGTGCAGATGGAGGATATCTGGACGTTTTTCGCGGACCACGCTGGCGAGGAATTCGGAGGATTCGTGCAGATCGTGCGGCGCTTCGTCCATCCACTGGAGGCGAAAAGCGGTGGGCCGGTATTCGAGGCCGTGGAGAAGATCCATCCACGCAGTTTGGTCGGGCAGGGGAATCTCGCCGAAGGTGACAAGCGTGACCCGCGTTCCTCGCGTCACCAGGCCGGTGACGAGTTCGCGAGTGTATATCCAGTCGCCCGATAACGTATCGGCGGTCACCAGAACGTGCACAGAACCTCCCGAGGTTGCGCCGGCGCCGCAGCAGTATCGCGCGCCATACGCTCGGCTATTCTAGTGCACTTTGGTGAGCCCTTTGAATATTTCTGCGACGAAAAGCTATGCAATATCCTGCACAGTTAGACGACAATAGAAAGGCAAACTACCGCCATCGAGAGCCTGCGAGCCGCTTTCGGCATCGGTAACAAAGTTTTCTAAGCCTATGAAGCCACGGCTTTCAAAACTACTTCGAAGGAATCCAGTAGATTTCTTCCTTGATTGCAGTGCGGTCGACGAATCCGCGCCGTTTCAGAATGGCTTTGCTGTTGGCAATCATGTCGGGATGGCCGCACAGGTATGCGGTCGTATTGGTGGCGTCAAGTTCCCAGTTATCGGCGTATTTGCGAAGGACGTCGTCGGCGCGGCCGATTTCGCCGGGCCAATCGGCATGATCCCACGGGCGGCTCACCGTCGGAATATATTTGAACCAGGGCAACTCTGCGGCGAAGCGAATCAATTCTTCCTTATAGCCGAATTCCCAGGGACGGCTGGCGCCGTTGAGCAGATAGAGTTGGTGGCTGCCATCGAAGCGTCCTTCTTTCCAGTCCTTTGACATCTGGCGGACAAAGCTGACGAACGGAGCCACGCCGGTGACTGTCGAAACCAGCAGGTGATGCTTGCGGCCGCTTTCTGTGTCGAGGGTGAATTTGCCTTTGGGAACTTTGCGCATCAGGACTTCGTCGCCGGCCTGGAGCTTAAACAGGCGCGGGGTGAGCGCGCCCTCGGGGACGAGTTCGAAGAAGAATTCGATTTCGTTTTCGAATGGAGCGGAAACGATCGAGTAAGGGCGCTCGGTGCGGCGGCCATCGTGCTCGACGCCGAGCGTGGCGTATTGGCCGGGAGCGAACTTGAAGTCGCCGCCGGGCTGGATGCGGATCATCCAAAGGTCGGGGGCAAACTCTTCCCGCTTGGTGAGGCGCGCATGGAAAAACTTGTCGTCAACAACCGTCATTCTTGAAATCCTCGACAGCCGCGAAAGGCCATTTTTGCGGGTTGGTTGGAGTTTGCGATGATACACGGCGGAGTGGCATCGTGACAACCGAACGGTCGTTCGTTTTCGGGATATGTTGTAGGCGGCGTTAGTGGACGGAGACTGATTCCGGCGTTACCGGCTGAGCGCGGAGTTTTTCCAGTTCGGATTCGGTTTTTTGCCAGCCTGCGGCGTTCTTCCTGGTCGCGATGGGAGCGGTTGGATTGGAATAGAAGGCCAGGATGTTAGCGCGAAGTTGCGGGGCGATGTGGCCGAAGTTATTCTTCGCCAACTGGTCGAGCAATTTGGCGTAGGTTTTATCGGTGAGGGCATATTCGCCGGCGCGGGTGTCGTGGCCTGTGTCGAAATCGGTGTTGGTGAGTTCTAATGTTCCCTCGGCGGTTTCGTGGAGCAGCGTATCGTAATTCTGCATGGTATGGTCCACGCTGGCGACGTAAAGGTCCTCGGTTTTTTGAGTGGGGATTTTAAAATCGAGCGCCTTAAAGGGACCGATTTTGGGAACCAATCGGAGGAAAAATGCCAGGACGCGCGTGCCAAAGCCGGGGCGTCGGTAACCTTTGCCCCACTCTTTCTGATAATTTGTGCGCGACAAGTAATAACGGAACTGGCGGGCGTTAAAGTTCGGAGTGTCGGCAACGATCTCTTTGCGGCGCGCGATCAGCGCCACCCGGGTCATCTCTGGAATGACTTCGCTGATGGCGCGGCGAAAGGTTCCGATGGCGAGGTCCTCGTTGGAAATTACATCGCTCAACGGAAGTCCATAGGTGGCTTGAAAGGCGCGCTCCAGGATCGGTTTTGAAATTTCGAAGCCGATGAAATCGTGATAGCGGTCGGAGGTATAGCGGTTCTTCGCAACCTGGGTTACGTCGAAGCCGAACTCGGTGCGAATGTGGTCTTTTGGATTTTCTTCGTAGGTCACTACGTCGCCATATTTTTCGCGCAGCTTGGGAAACTCGATGGCCACGGCCTGATTCACCGCGGGATGCCCGCAATTATCCGCCGAGTAATGAGCGAGGGCGCCGAGAGCGAAGGCGTATTCATCTAGGTCAGAGGCTTCTTTCACCATGTTGACGATGAAATCGCCGCTGCGGACGTAATGAGTGAGGTCGCTGAAATATTTGTTGCCGAAGGGATAGTAGCCCATATCCTGCATAACGGAACCGCCGTAGGCAAAAGCATGGGCTTGTTTCAGATCGTCGTCACTCGCGTTTGGGAAACGCTTCCTGAGCAAGGGCAGGATATTGTCCTTCCACGCCAGGTCCACAACTTCTTCGTGCGTCAGCACCGAGTAGGCGGCGCATCGCGGCATGACGCCGCTTAGCGTCAGGATGCAGATTAACGTTGAAGCAAGAGCACCGCGGCGCGACTCGAAGAGCCGGATCATTTGTCGAGAACCAGAACCACGAACGAATCGGGAAGAATGTTGTGAGGGTGAGGATTCTCGGGGGTAGCCGGCGGCGTGGGACCGAACTTCGCCGTGACCAGAAAAATCTCGTGCGTTTTTGAATCGAGGGCGAGAGTGCGCGCGCCTTTCTGTGTAGGTACAGTTTCGGCTACGCTAAACTTGTCGGGCGAGTCTTCGCGGATTACAGTTACAACTCCTTCGCCGCAAGACGCGAAGGCGAAGCCGGTTTCTTCGTCGAAGGCGGCGGCGTCCACGCCGTCCCCAATGGGCAGAGTAGTGAGCACCGTGCCGTTATCCGCATTGATGACCGCCATCATTTTGTTATCGCAACCGACGAATAAGCGCCGGGTGTTCTTGTCCATGGCCAAGGCTGAGGGAGACTCGCAGGGCGCCACGGGCCAGCTCGCTTTCACTTGCAGGCTGGCCGCGTCAAATGCGGTCAATTCGCCCTTGTTCTCGATGTTGACGAAGACCTCGCCTTTGCCGTCTGAAACAGCGAATTCGGGCTTGCCATCGAGCCGGACGGTGCCCACGACTTTGCCGTTGGCGGCGTCGATGGCGGTGGCGTCGTGGCTGCGGGCATTGAAGGTAAAGACGCGTTTGCTGGCGGCATCGTAAAGGATGGCGTCCGGACCCTCGCCCACTTTTACTTTACCGCTGGGGGTAAGGGTTTTGAGATCGAAGATGGTGACGGTGCCGTCGCGGCCGTTACTGGTGAAGCCGCGGCCAAGTTCAGGGGCCAGCGCGACCCCGTGGACTCCGGACGTGTCGGGAATATCGCCAACGGTTTTGCCGGAATCGAGATCGAGCACAATGACATGAGTGGCGCGTGAAATATAAAGACGGCGCGCGGAGGAGTCGGCGGTCAAATAATCCCAGCCGCCATCGCCGCCAACTTTGTAGGTTTTCGCGACTTTGTATACGGGAGCGGCCGCAGTCAGGGCCGTGAGCGAAAAGAAAAGGGTAACCGAGAACAGGCAGAGCGGGACAGTCTTTCTCATAGTGAACATCCGCTGAATAAACGTGCGCTGAATAAACATGCCTCGAATGAACATGCCTCGAATGAACATGCCTCGAATGAACATGCCTCGAATGAACATGGGTTTCTCCATAGCTCGTGTAGTCGAACTGGGCCATGGTTCTACTCCGATGCCAGTTTTGAGCGGTGGGTAGCCGCCGTGTTGCGTTGCAATCTTGGCCCAGACCCAGAAGTAACTTTACCCTATCCCGAAAGCTTCCCTAAACTTGTAGGCATGGATGTGTCTCAATCGAATGCGGAAGGCAACAGCGGCGGTGGGAATTCGCCTGTTGCAGAGGGTTATGGAACGCTTGGGCCGGGATCGGACCTGAAGAAATCCTCCTACGTTTCCGCTAGCGGCGATCGCGGTTGCGAAAGTCGAGTTCGCAAGGCGCGGTGGTACCAAATCGCCGCAGTGGCAGCGGGCGCGGGCTGTGCGTTGCTGTTCTCTGGCGGCGCTGGTTCGTCGGCGTGGGAAAAAATCTCCGGCATGTTCGTGGTGCAAGAAGAGGCGGGCGCGCCGGCCAAAGAATTTTCCGATCCAGAGATCGAGCGTCAGAGGCCGCAAAAACAGGCGGAATTGTTGCTGGCCCGCGCGGTGAGCCGCAACGATGGGGCCAGCGAACAGATTCAGGAGCGCGCGGAAAAATGGCGGGGAAAGATCAGATGGAATTCGCAGCTTAGCGACCTCACGACGGTTGCGCTGAATTCGAGCGATCAGGGCGTGCGCGCATCCGCGATTGAAGTGCAACTGGCGGCCTACGGGTTGAGCAAGAATGCAGGAACGGTCAACAAGTTGGTGCGGCAGGCTGATTCAGGCGACCACGCGCAACAGATCTGGGCGCTGTGGGCTTTGGGATTGTTGGGCAATCGCGGAGTCGAGACGGAGCGCGTGGTTCAGACACTGACTGCGCACCTCAAGGAACCGGGCAACCTCTCTTATCGCAACGAGGAGGCGCGGCGCTGGGCGATCGAGGGTCTGGCTCTGGTGGGGACAACCTCCACGATCGAGCCGCTCCTGGAAGCGATGCATGACGATCCTTCGGCCCTGGTGAGGGAACGCGCGGCTTGCAGCCTGGCGGAATCGGGCATGTTGAATCACGATCAGCGCATGGCGGCGGTGCCCCGCTTGATTCAGTATTCGGACGACCCTGCGCTGGATGGCCAGACGCGATCTTGGGCCTTTCAGGCGCTGGGCGACATTACGGGGCAGCGGTTGGGAAATGATTCCACTGCCTGGAAGAATTGGTATCGGGAGCAATGAGCGGGGCCTGGTGTGAGCGGGGCCTAAGGTAGTGTCCTAATTTCGGAGCAAAGCTTTTGACCGCAAAGGACGCGAAGGACTCGCAAAGGTCGCGAAGAAAGGCCAATCGAAATTGGGGCACCACCGGGGCCTAAGCCTTTTTATCAATCGCTCCCAATATGCATCGCCCCGGCAACAAGTTCCGCAGAATTACTTCCTTACTCTTACGCGAATTACATCCACTAGTCTCAATCGCGGACAAAATTAACCTTGCAGACGCCTCATGAATTGGTAGCATCTGAATTGGTAGCATCCAACACAGTGCCTGCCTTACCCTCTCTTTAGCCATGCGGATTCTTTAAGCTATGCGAAGCTCGAAAACGGTTTCCGCCGCGGTGCAGTCGGCTGTTGCCGATTTAGGAGCGGAGCTGCATGCGAAATCGGGCTGCGAAAAGATGGGGCTGGAGCGCGAGTCTTTCGCGGCAGTCCTTTGCGATGTGGCTGCGAAATACCTGCCGAGCGAAGCGAATCAGGACGAAGCTCGTGCGTTCCTGCTTACGCTGCGGGTCGAAGAGCTTGCGCTGGCGCGGGCATGCGCGGCCGGAAGCGACGCGGCCTGGGAGATTTTTCTTACCCGGTACCGGGAGAAGCTTTACCAATCGGCGTTGCGCATCGCGCGGGAAGATTCCGCGGCGCGCGATCTAGCCGACAGTTTGTATGCCGAGCTGTATGGAACGACCTTGCGCGGCGGAGAGCGGGTGTGCAAGCTGGCCTCCTTTACCGGACGGGGGTCGCTTGAGGGCTGGCTGCGGACGGTGTTGGCGCAGGAGTTTGTTAATCGCTATCGGCGGACGAAGCGTTTAGTGAGCCTGGACGAAGAAAACGAAGACGGCGGGCAATTCGCGGCAGCCGAGCCGGAGCCTGCTCCTTCCTCGGAGCCGCGGCTTGAATCGGCTACCGACGCGGCGCTGGCCGCGTTGCCCGGCGAAGACCGCCTGGTGATGGCGGCGTATTATCTCGACGGCCGGACGCTGGCGGATATAGCGCGTATGTTGGGGGTGCATGAGTCGACGATCAGCCGCAAGGTGGACAAGCTGGCCAAGGGATTGCGCAAGAAAATCCTGGCGGGAATGATGCAGCAGGGGATGCACCGCCGGCAGGCTGAAGAGGCTTTGGAGGGGGACGTGCGGGATTTGCGGGTGGATATTCGGCGCAGTTTGACGCAAGAATCGCCCGGCGGGCCGTTCTCAGGGAAAGGCGAGTTATCCGTTCGGGAAAAGGTGAAGGGCAAGGGATAGTAGACCTCAGCCCCGGTTGCAGATACCGGGCAGCTTTACCGCGACGCCGGAACGCTGCGGCATCCAAAACCCGGGTAGATATGTGGAAGCGCGAATGGAAAATGTTCCTAAAATCGTGTTGAAGCGCTTGCAGCGCGAGGCGGGCACTGCTGCGGAATGGCATCCTGACGCGGATATTCTCACCGCTTTCAGCGAGCGGACGCTTACGAACTGCGAGCTTGATGAGGTGGTTGAACACCTCACACGATGTGGCGATTGCCGCGAAGCGGTCATGCTGGCGCTGCCGGCAACGGAATCCGCGCCAATAGTTGCGGCTCCCTCGCGAAGCGGCTGGTTGAGTTGGCCCCGGCTGCGCTGGGGACTGGCGGCGGCTGGAATGCTGCTGGTTGCGTCAGTTGGGGTGCTGGAATATCAACATCGGCAGCAGAACACCGGGACAGAGATGGTTTCGAAGCTTTCGCCGGAAAACGAAATGCCTGCGGTCGGCCAGGGCCTTCCGGCTTCCAATGAAACCGCAATCCCGGCTCTTTCGTCCCCGCAAGTGAGAACGATCCTTCCGTCCGCAGCGTCGCAAGAAAAATCGGCGGACGGATTGTCATCTTCTGACGTAAGTAGGCATAAGAACGGCGTGGTTAAGCGAGGCGCAGCTAAGCGAGGCGTGGCTGGTACTTCGGAGGCGGTTGACGCACAATCGGCGACCGAGCAGGTTGCGACCACGGAAAGAAACAACGGTCAGACGACCGAGCTTTCGGCCCGAATGCCGTCCATGAACGCTGATGTTGTTGCCCGGGCGAAAGAACCGGTTTCGCCTGCTGGAACTGGTTCCGCTTCTGCTCCGGGGTTTGCGCCATCCGCATTCGGGCTGCAAAATTCGCCGTCTCTGATGCTGCACGCCTTACCTCGTTGGAGCATTAGCGCCGCCGGAGTTTTGCAGCGATCCTTTGACGCTGGGAAAACCTGGGAGAGTGTGAATATGACGTTGGCGCCCTCGGCAGGTTTCCAGGCGCAAGTCGTCGACGGAAACGTCGCAGCCGGGAATGAGGTTAAGGCTGGCCAGAAGCAGGCGGGGACGAATGTTGTGTTCCGCGCCGTGGCTGCGGTTGGACCTGAGGTTTGGGCGGGCGGGTCGGGTGCTGCGCTCTACCATTCGGTCGATTCCGGGACGCATTGGGTGCAGGTACAGCCTCTTACATCGGACGCAACGCTAACTGGCGAAGTGGTTCTTATTGAGTTCTCCGATCCGCAACATGGCTTGGTGAGCACTTCCACAAGCGAACGGTGGAGCACGAGCGATGGCGGCGCAACGTGGGGGAAGCAGCAATAGCTGGTTCGTTTCTCAGTCTCTTTCCCAGCCGGGAAAACCTCCATTACTAAAGTGACGTTTACACGAATCGGGTCGTTATCTAGTATCCATTTCGTGGTTTGGCAGTTCTGGGGGAGGGCTGCCGAGGCGTCTTGGACTGAAAAGTCCGAGGCGCTTTTTAATTGGACCGCTGTCTACGTTCGGGCTAGCGTATTGCCTCCAATGTCGTGCGGCTTCGTTCTGCGTGGGTCCAGGAATAACACCATATGCTCTTCATCGAGATAGCGATCGCCAATTTTTAGCGCTCTGCGCTCACAACCATAGGATTCAAAGCCAAATTGCCGGTATAAATTGATCGCAGCAGTTTGATTGGTGGCTACCGAAAGCATGATCTGCTCAATGCCATCAATATTGCTGGCGTGATCCAGTAGGATACGCAGGATGTTGCGGCCGGTTCCACGGGCGCGAGCCTCGTGAGTGACATATACGCCCCAGATATGTCCTTTGTGGCGCTCTTTCAGATTCATGCCGCGAAAAAATCCCGCAGTACCAACCATTTGTCCGGCGGCAAAGGCACCTACGACGAATTTGTTGGCCGGCTCGTAGGATATTCGCTTCGCAATGGCGTCGATCGGTAGAGTGCGATGCTCTTCGGCGGACGAGCCAAAGGCTGCCGGCTCAGTTTCGAGCGCCTCCAGGCGCAGAGCGGAGTAAGCGCGCGCGTCATCTTCCGAGAGCAGACGGATCTCCATCGATTCACCGACAGCCGGCGGACTGTTAGTTCGCCCCGCGACATCCGGCGCAGTAGCCGCCGATTTCCAGGCGCGACACCACGATGCGGAAGCGGCAGTCTTTCTCGACTTGACCCTTCAGATTTTCGAAGATATCGCTGACGAATTCCATGATTTTGCCGCAGCGCAGGCACGCCATATGAATGTGGTCGCGGTTTAGCTTGCGCTCGTAGTAGTGCCCTTCGCCGTGGATGTGCATGAGATCGAGTTCGTCGATGAGTCCCTGGCGCTTAAGCAGTTGCAACGTTCGATAAACGGTGCTGCGATCGACGCTGGCGTCGAGCTTCTGCGCCTTGCGTAGGAGTTGCGCCGCATCCAGATGCTTGGTGGCCGTCTCCATCACGCGCAAAATGGCACGGCGTTGTTGGGTCATGCGGATGCCGCGATCGGCGAAATGGGCCTGCAACCGGCCCGGCATTTCAGTCTTCGGCAGTGGCATGGCAATCGACTCCTCACGTGTTGCAACTGGAAAGGTGTTGCAACTAGTCGCAAAGCGGCTGCGACGAATAATCGCGCCCCGCCTTGACGGCGCTCCGCGCGATGGGTCAATATCTTCTTGCGCTCTTGCAGATGCGACTCGGTTGCAAGTAGTAAAGCTTTTGATGGCGAAGAAGACCTCAATGACAGGAACCATCCTAATCTCAGATGCGACCCGGTTGCAAGTGGGAAATTCTTGTCGTCATGAAAAGTTTTATCGCTCTGTTGTCGGAAGGGCGCGACCCCTCGGACCGCACCGCGCCATGTGTCATTTCTTTCAGTTTTTCTTGCCAGCGCTGGTGTTGCCGCTCTGCCTGCTGGCGGCGGCTCGGGCGGGCGTGGGCGGGAGTATTTCGGGCACCATCAAAGATCAATCGGGCGCGGCCGTTGCCAAAGCCTCCGTGACGCTGGTCAATCCCAGCACCGGGGCGCGGCAGTCCACTGTCGCCGACGATCGTGGCGTCTACACGTTTCCGGTGCTGCCGGTCGGAGGATATGTCCTGGAAGTTAATCAACCAGGCTTTAAGCCTTACCGCCGCACTGGCATCGTACTCGACACCAGCAGCGCCCTCACCCTGGATGTGGCGCTACAGGTTGGCGAGCGCACCGAAGCGGTCACGGTTAGCGACAGCGCGGTTCATCTGGAAACGACGAGCAGCCAGATGGGCGAGGTGATCAATAGCGCACAGATGAGCGCCGTACCGCTGAACGGCCGCAGCTACACCGATCTTTTGTCGCTACAGGCCGGAGTAGCCCCCGCGAGTTCCATCACATCGAGCACGGTGCAGGATGTGGGTGCCAGCGCTCTTTCGCCTTCCGGCGATTTGAATCCTGGGACGATTTCGATCAATGGCCAGCGCGAGTTTGCCAATGCCTTCATCGTAAACGGAAGCGACTCCGAGGAAGACGTGAACATGGGAACGGCGATCATTCCGAATCTCGATTCCATCGCCGAATTCCGCATTCTCACCAGCAATTTTGACGCGGAGTATGGCGAATTCAGCGGCGGCCAAATCAATGTCATTACCAAGTCCGGCAGCAACGAATTCCACGGAGACTTGTTCGAGTTTCTTGCGAAATACCGATCTAGACGCGCGCAATTATTTTTCTCCGACGCGCGGGACGTTCATTCAAAACCAGTTTGGCGGGACTTTCGGCGGACCGGTCAGGCATAACAAGATCTTTTTCTTCGCCGATTATCAGGGCACGCGCCAGCGCCAGGGACTGGATACGGGGCTGATTCCAGTGCCTTCGGCCGCGGACCGGAGCGGCGATCTGGCCGATCTGGCCAGTTCGTTTTACACCACCCAGATCGTGAATGGGCAAGCGGTTGTGACGCCTACCACAGTAAGCGGTCCGGCATGGGCGAGCACGCTCTCTCACGAATCTCGGCTATTCGGTTTTCGCCGGAGAGCCCTATTATTTCCCCGGCTGCACCACGACGAACTATTCTGCGGGCAGCACTGGTGGTTGCGTTCTCCCGACATTGCAAATTCCAGTCACCGCATGGGCTGTGCCCGCGCAGCGCCTGCTGCAATATATTCCGGCGCCGAACGCTTCGGACGGCGAGTTTGCTACGTCTGCCTAAAACCAAGCGCTACGCGATGACAAAGGGGCGTTGCGCCTCGACGCCAATACCAGTTGGGGATTGGTTTCCGGTTATTACTTTCTCGACGACTACTCCCTGAACAATCCTTATCCGGTTGCGCAGGGCGGAGCCAGCGTGCCGGGCTTCAACGCGCTCTATCTCGGCCGCGCGCAACTTTTCAGCCTGGGCGATACGAAGACATTGAGCACGACTTCGGTGAACGAGATTCATTTCAGTTATCATGCGGGCGTTCAACGATCTCGGCAAACCGCAAGGCGGACTCGGAGTAAGCCTGGCTATCGCAGGGTTTCGTCACCTCTGCGGGAACACCCGAGCATCGTGGCGCTGGCCCCTCAAAGACGAAGGAGTGGAGAATCTCGTCTTCAACAATTTTTCGATCGGCACCAACACCAACGAACTGAAGCAGGCGAACAATACGTTTCAGTTGCTCGACAATTTCTCGAAAGTCGTAGGACGCCACACCATGAAGTTTGGCGGCGAATTTCATTACGACCAGGTCAACGTGAATCCGATTGCGCAGTTCAACGGCAACTTCTTGTTCACCGGAAGCGAGACGGGCGCTCGATTTCGCCGACTTCCTGCTGGGCATTCCCAGTCAGTACAACCAAAGCCAGCTCAATCCATTTTATGGACGCAATAAATATGTCGGGCGTCTTCGCGCAGGACAGTTGGCGCCTGAAATCCGAACCTCACTCTGAACTACGGCTTGCGCTGGGACCGCATCGAGCCCTGGTATGAAAAGTACAATCAGATTTCGACCACCGAACCGGGCAAGCAGTCGGTGGTCTTTCCGGGCGCGCCCGCGGGAATTTTGTATCCCACCGACCCCGGAGTGTCGGCGCACCCTGGCGCCTCCAGGCGACGAATTTTCGCCGCGCATCGGCATCGCTTATTCGCCTGATGCTATCGCCGACACCTTTCTCGGGAAGCTTCTCGGCGGTCCGGGCAAAACCAGCCTTCGCGCCGGTTTCGGAATGTATTACACGTCCATCGAGGCGCTCACCATTGGAGTTCTCGCGGCGAATGCTCCTTATGGAACCACCTACAGCAGTCCCGCACCTCCGCTGTTCTCGAATCCGTTCGTGACTGCTTCCAATGGGCAGGATCTCGGGCAATATTTTCCCGTACGTTTGCGCCGTTGAACTCCTCCAGCAGTCATCCCGATCCGAACTGTTGATTGGTCGCAATATGTGCCCATCAGCGGCATCCCCGCGTATCCCGTCAGCAATCGCATCCCTTACACCGAGCAATACATGTTCTCGATCGAGCGCCAGATCGGAAACAACACGCGTGCTCAGCGCCAGCTATGTAGGCAATCAGTCGCATCGCCTGCTGGTGCTGGTGGAATCGAATCCCGGCGATCCGGCGCTGTGCCTCAGCTTGAGCCAGACCACTGAGGTCGCGCCAGGTTCGGCCACCTGCGGACCTTTTGGCGAAAGCAACGTCTTTACCACCGCTTCCGGCCAAACCGTGAATGGAACCCGCGGACCTCTGGGCCCGAACTTTGGCAGCAACACCAATCAATCCACGATCGGCAACTCCAACTACAACGCCCTGGAACTCAGTCTTCGTCACACCAGCAAGGGCTTGCAATTGTTTGCCAGCTACACCTACAGCAAATCCATCGATCAGTCTTCGAACGTCGGCGAAGAAGTCAATCCGATCGATCCCGCGCTCAGCCGCGCGTTATCCGCATTCGATGTGACGCAGAACTTCGTGGTCAGCTATGCCTACGAGCTTCCCTTCGAGCGCCTGTTCCGGCGTTTCCAATCGTTGGACAAAAGGCTGGACGATTTCCGGCATCACCCATTTCAGCAGCGGCTTTCCCGTCACGCTGCTCAACTACGGCGACAATTCTCTGCTCGGGGCCGAGCCCAACGGCATCAACAACTATGGCGTGGACGAACCGCAATACACTCCGGGATCGCTCAATCTGAATCACAATCCGCGCAACGGACAATCGTATTTCAATACAGCCCTTCGCTTGTTCAGCGTCTCCAGCCCCTCGGCACAGCCGGGCAATGCCAGTCGCCGTTTTTTCTACGGGCCCGGATCGACAACTACGACATGGCGCTGCTGAAGAGCGTGCGCTCGACCGAGTCCAAGTCGCTGCAATTTCGCTTCGAGGGATTCAACGTCTTCAACCACGCGCAGTTTTATGGGCCAGCATCCGTGAATGGCAACATCAATAGTTCGTCGTTCGGGCAAGTGGTCAGTGCCGCCCCGCCCCGGCTGATGCAGGCGGCAGTGAAGTTTATCTTCTAGCCGGTCCGTTTCCATCCCAGTCTGTGCGGTACCGCACCCTTCTAGCCTCTGCGACCTTTGGCCCCGCCCGCGCATCAAATGGCAGTGATACGATAAGAGAACGGTCCCCAGGTCAGGGGAAGCATTTCATGGATTCGTATTTACTGGCATCGTAATCATCAGCGTCGTAATCGATAAGATCGTAATGATTTAGATCGTCCGGGTCCCGGCAACGACTGCTCGTTGTTTCCAAGACATGGGAGCGTCGGCCGACAACGCGACGTTACAACGAGGAGAAACAAACATGGCAGGTAATGGAATTGTCGAAGTCACCGATGCGAACTTCGACCAGGATGTTTTGAAATCGGATAAGCCGGTGCTGGTGGACTTCTGGGCGACGTGGTGCGGCCCCTGCCGCGCGATCGCTCCCATCGTCGAAGAGCTGGCGAAGGACTATCAGGGCAAAATCAAGATCGGCAAGATGGACGTGGACTCCAACAGCGCCACACCCATGCGCTACAAAGTCACCGGCATCCCCACGCTGCTGGTCTTTAAGGGCGGGCAGGTCGTCGAGCAAATCGTCGGCTACAAGCCCAAGGACACCATCGCGCAGGCCCTCGACCGGCACATTAGCTAAGGCAGCTTCTCGCTGCTAGCTTCTAGCTAAAATTTCAAACGCACGCGGACTGTCATTCAGTCGCGTGCGTTTTGCTTTCGCGTCAGCCTTCGGCGGAGTTTGGAATTGGCTAGGAGTCTCTCTCACTCCGGCAGCGTGTACTCGAAGTCGTACGAGTGCTTCCCGTCGGCGACCTTGATGGTCAGCGTCCCGGCAATGCCTTCGAGTTGGCCGGTGCCGGAATCCGGTACAACCGTAACGCTCAGTTGCGGTGTGCCCCGCGTCATCGTACCGCTGTGCTGCAGGACGAAGCTGCCCGTAGGGCCTTTCAGGGTTCCAGTGAATCGCTCCATCGCGACGTAACCCGCGGAGCCCTTCACGCTGGCCCATGGCGGAGAGCATCTGCATCCCTTGCTGGTTCCCTCCAGATCGCCGTGAAACTGCTTGTCGATCGACGTTCTACCCAGGCCCGCGTCGCCTCTCGGTTGTTTGCGGTGCCAGCTTCACATCAAACGTTCCACTTGCATGAATCGTCACAACCTTCTCCTTAACAGGCACACCCCGCGCCGCCGGTTGGCTCTGTGCGTGCCCATAACCTGCAACCCACAGAACGAGCGCTACAATCAATCGAACATGCACGTGATGTTGCATTGCATTGGGCCGACAACCGAGAACCGATCATTGCTGACTGACCACCGACCACTGACCACTCACACTGACCACTGTTCTTAATACTTCCGCAGCACCCCAATCACCCGCCCCTGCACCTCTACCGATGCCGCCGGTACGATGATCGGCTTCATAGTCGCATTCGAGGGCTGCAGGCGAATGTTGTCGCCTTCGCGGTAAAAGCGCTTCAGCGTGGCATCATCTTTGTTAACCAGCGCGACCACGATGTCGCCGTTATGCGCCGTCTTCAGCTTCTCGACCAGCACGTAGTCGCCGTCGAGAATGGCCTCATCCTGCATGGAATCGCCACGGACTTCGAGCACGAACACTTCTTTCGAACGAACAAAGTCGGCGAGTGAGATCGTCTCATTGCTCTGCACGGCCTCGATGGGCATGCCGGCGGCGATGCGCCCCAGCAGCGGCAGCACCAGGCCGGTGTTCACGCTCATGGCCTGCTTGAGGCGTCCCTTGGGCGGCAGCAGGTCGATGGAGCGGCTGCGATTGTAGTCGCGGGTGAGCAGTCCCTTCTTCTCGAGGTTAGTGATGTGCTTGTGCACCGTGGCCAGCGAGTTCAGGTCAAGCCCATTGCCAATCTCTTCAAACGACGGAGAGTATCCATGCTCCGCCACAAAGCGGGAGATGAAGTCATACACTTCGCGCTGCCTGCGTGTGATCGCCATGGCGATATTGTTGGCGAATGGAAGGCGAATGTCAAGAGGAATGTTGCGATAAGGCGCGTACGATGCCGGGCGCCCCATGTTTCGCGCTTTTGCGAAACGTGGGATTCCACGGAGTTGCCTGCTCTGTAATTGCCGCCACAAATCTTGCCGGTGGCTTATCGCATTCCTCACCACACGGGATCGCCCACTTCTCGCAAAAGACGCGAGAAATGGGGCACCCAGATTTGGTGTCCAACATGATTGCCTCAGCGGCTGAAGCCGGCATTTTTCCCGGCTTGCGGCACGACTGAAGTCGTGCCCTTCCCGGTTCTTAAGAAGGGCAAGGAAACTGAGTTAGAGTGCACGAAGTCGGGCGACCTGGCTCGTAATCCCTTATCGCAAGCTCCCGCAGGCTCTCGACGGAAGGCACGAAATAATAGGAGCCGGTCAGCGGCTGGGTATAACGTGTGAGCGCATCGCGCGTGCCGGTGACCAGGCCCGCCATGCTATCGAGCATTCTGGAAAGCCGCTTCTGGTCTGCGCTGAATCCAACGAACACGGTGCCATGGTCGTCGACGTTTCCGTAGGGCATGTTGCGACGAAAGATGTTCCCAAACTCGTCCTGATCGGTGCGAGCGACATGCGAGTCCGATGGCTTGTTCTCGAGTTCGATGCTGTCGAGCTTGGTGCGTCCCATGATGCGCTCCTGCTGATCGACCGGCAGAGCTTCCCACTCGGCTGCCTTGTGCTTCCACTTTTGAAGCAACAGGACTGAGCCGGCGGCGCCGGGAACTCCTTCGGGCAAGAGTGCCGCGGCGGGAGCGTCGAGCAGCGTCGGATTCTCCGAGCCATCGATGAAGCCGGTAAGATCGCGATCGTGCCGGTAAGGCCAACTCGAAGTTTCTTCCCCTAGCGAGGCCTGGCCTGCGAGGTCATGGATGACCGAGCGGGCCATATCGAAGATAACGTCATACGCACTGCCGGACAGCCATACCAGCGCGTCGTGCTGCGTGGCCGGCATCACGAATCCTTCTGTGCCCCGGATCTCTTGGTTAAAGCCCTCCGACGCCCGGAGGAGCGTCGTCCGGAACGATATCGCGCCAGAGCTCGGGCCGAAAGCCGATGACGAAGTTCACTCCTCCCGTGGTGGTCCGCGGCTCACGGATCGCGGAGATTGTAGAGGCGAACTCCTTGCATTTCTTCGCGTCGAGAAGGTCAAACTCCAGGTATGCATGAGAGGACGTTCCGAGAGCGAAGATTCCGGCCTGAGGCGTGTACATGCGGGCATTATATCGAGCGCGATCTTGGCGGAGCGCGACGATCTAGGCAATATCCTGACAGGACGCCGGTATAGATTGGAGACGCAGAAAATCCGAAGGACTTTCGCTTTCGATAGGTTGCAGCCTGCTCAGCGTGGCTGGAGTCTGACCGCTGTTTCTGTTTTCCTCTCGGCGATTACGTTTGCATTCGGTTTAGGCTTCATACCGCGCTCGTCGAAGAGCAATCGCCGCAGCGAACGAAGGTCGTTAAGGATGCGGCGGCTCTGGTTCATGTGGAGTTCGAGCTTCTCCATGCTGTAGAGGGTGGTGCGGAGAGCATCGAGGCGCCGGGGGAATTCGGAGGCGGATTCGCGTTGGACGTCAGCTTCGATATCGTGTTTGGCTTCGCGCACGGTGTCGACCAGCAGGGCGACGAACTCGTGGGCGCTTTCGATGCTCTCGAATGGGGTTCCGGCTTTGTGAGTCATAAATGAACCTCCTATGCCCTCGCGGAGCAAATGTGTCTCACCGCGGAAGGCAATGCGGCTGAAACTTAGGTATCGGGTGTTAGGACCTTTCGATCACGGTAGTCCTGAAGAAGAACGGAGTCAAGGTTTTTTGGTGTGTTTCCGGATGCACTGTGAAATTCGTTGAGAAAGCTTACCCCGCTGGACATTGGACGCTTCGAAGGCAGTCGTCGGCGCTTTTCCATCTCCTCGGGTGTATCGATTCTAAAATACACCTGTGACCGTATTCTTAGTGGTCGCTCAATCCTGCAAGGTGAAACACATGGAGTGAGAACGCTTTCATCCCAATTACCGAAGCAGGAGAAACTATGTACCATCATTTAAAGAAGTTGATGTACACCGTAAACGTAGGCGAACCCGACCCAAGGTTCGGCAACATGCTGCTGGAGCAGTTTGGCGGAGCGAATGGCGAACTGGCGGCTGCGATGCAGTATTCCATTCAAGGGCTGAACTGCGAGGATCCGGAGCGCAAGGATCTGCTCATGGACATTGGCACGGAAGAATTGAGCCATCTCGAAGTGGTGGGAACACTGGCGCGGATGCACTTGAAGCCTCTGAAGAAAGATCGTGACGCGGCGGAGGTCGATCCGTTGATTGCGATTGCGGGCGGGGGAGGCGTGAGTTTGTTTAACTCCGTGGGCGATGCGTGGACGGCGGATTATTTGAAGATCACCGGTGAGCTGGATGTTGATTTGCGCAGCAATATTGCGGCCGAGGCGCGTGCCAAGATAGTTTACGAGCGGCTGATCAATTTCTGCGACGATCCGGGATCGATTGACGCGCTGCAATTCTTAATGACCCGCGAGATCACTCACATGAAGGCGTTCACCGCGGCGCTCGAGAGTTTGGGTAAAGACCGCTTCACCATCGGCAGGATTGAACCCACGCCGGGATTAGTCGACCAATACTTCAACGACTCCACCGGAGAGGGCGACGAGGGAGAGACGGATGCAACCGGTCCGTGGAACTCCGGAGGCGATTGGCAAATCGTTGAACAGCCTGAACTGGAGCAGGGCGTTGAGAACCTGGAAAGCTCCGAAGGCAAGAAACCGGGCAGGCCGAAGGCTCAGGCAAGTCAGGGTTAGAAAGACGGCTTAGTGAAGTGTAGGCAGTGGCTCAGTTTCAAAAGTCGTCATTCCGAAGCGCAGTTTTATTGCGCGAGGAATCTGCTTTGGCCCGGCCACAGCAGATTCCTCACCGGCAAACAGCGCCGGTTCGGAATGACAAAATGCGATGTTATTCAAGCTGAGCCACTACCGAAATGTAAGAAATGGGCAGGCTCCAGGGCTGCGGTTTCGCCAGCGAGCCTGCTTTTTTTGTAAGCCCGGACAACCCGGCGCAATTCCTTCCAATTCAATACTTGAGAGACATCCGAAACTTCTGCTCGACTCGTAACTCTAATGGGTGAGGCGTCGATTGGGAGGATTATGTCGAAAGCATCTTTGCGGATGATGGCAATCGTATTGACTGTCTTGGCGGGGGCGGTGGCGTGCCGCGCGGGAAACGATGCGGCGGTACCGGTTCCGGTGGTCGACGAGGCGAAGGCAGCCGCATCGGGAAAGCAGACCGCAGTCGTGGCGGGCGGATGCTTCTGGGGTATTCAGGCCGTGTTTAGCCATGTGAAGGGCGTGCGCAGCGCGGCATCGGGATACGCGGGCGGAACGGTGAAGAATCCGGACTATGAGGAAGTGAGCAGCGGGCGAACCGGACACGCGGAGTCGGTGGAGGTGGTTTACGATCCGTCGAAGGTCACGTATGGGGAGTTGCTGAGGGTTTTCTTTTCGGTGGCGCTCGATCCCACGGAGGTAAACCGGCAGGGCCCGGATGACGGCACGCAATACCGGTCGGTGATTTTTTACGCGAATGAGGATCAGAAGCGGATTGCCGAGTCCTACATTGCGCAACTGAATCAGGCGAAGGTTTTTTCCCGGCCAATTGCGACGCAGGTGGTTCCGTTGGAGAAGTTTTATATGGCCGAGGCCTACCACCAGAATTATGCGGAGATTCATCCGCACGATCCTTACATCATGTTTAACGATGCGCCGAAGGTGGCGAATCTGAAGAAGGAATTTCCGGAAATGTATAGCAAGTAGCACTTCTCGGTTCTCAGTTCCCAGAAAAACCTTCCGGTTCCGGGGATTTTTCTGCCCGTGCCAGACAGTCCCTCGGCTTTTCTGCGAAGGCTTCTTCTGAGAACTGGAGAACCGAGAACTGAACTTGGAGGTTATATGTTCGAGTTCGATGACGAGAACGACAAGAACGAGAAAAATGTTTCGCGACGGCTCTTCCTGGCGACGGCTGGGGCGGCGCTTGGCGGAGCTGTCTTGTGGCGATGGCGGAAGCCGGGCGTCATCGTGGCGCAGGCGAAGTCGGAACCAGGGGAAGTGACGATTGTCCAGTTCTCCGATGATGGCAAGCGGCTCGACAAGGTGAAGATTGCAAAAGTGATCAAGACCGACGAAGAGTGGCGCAAGCAGCTTCCGGAGGGCGTCTTTCAGATCACTCGTCACGCGGATACGGAGATAGCCTACACAGGAAAGTATTGGAACCTGCACGACAAGGGAATTTTCCGCTGCATCTGCTGCGACAACGCTCTGTTCAGCTCGGAGACGAAGTTCGACTCGGGCACGGGATGGCCGAGCTTTTGGGAGCCGATTGCGAAAGAAAATGTGCGCGAAATTAACGATAGTACGCTCGGCATGCAGCGGATTGCCGTGGCGTGCCGGGAATGCGATGCGCATCTCGGGCATGTGTTCGACGATGGTCCGCGGCCCACTGGATTGCGCTATTGCATGAATTCGGCGTCACTCAAGTTTGTGAAAGCGATTTAGGATTACGCTGCGGGCGGCGAAATTCTTTAACGCCTAAGGACAAGGTCCACGAAGAGTCTTCTCAACGATAAGTCGTGCTGGTGGGAATACAATTGCCGGCATGAACGCCATCGTTCCAGTTTTTCGCGAGCCGACTGCCGTCGAGAAGATTTTTAATCGCACGTTTGGATTCCTGATTGGAATCGGCATCGGTTTTTCTTACAATTATCTTCTGCAAGTGCGCGGGCGCAAGAGCGGCAAGCTTTACTCCACTCCGATCAATCTTCTGGTAAAGAACGGCAAGCGCTATCTGGTGGCTCCGCGCGGACGCACTCAGTGGGTGCGCAACGCGGAAGCTGGCGGAACGGTTACTTTGAAAAAAGGAAGCAGCTCGCGGGAATTCCGTCTTCGCCCTCTCACGGATGCGGAAAAACCCGAAATTCTGAAGGCTTATCTGGATGACTTCAAGAGTGAGGTGCAACGGTACTTTCCCATGGTCGCGGGGTCGCCGGTGGCGTCGTTCGTTTCCCTGACGGGAAGTTATCCGGCGTTTGAACTGTTGACAGCGTAGCTGCGTTCGCGCTTAGCTTCCAGATCCCCAACGAAATTTATAGAAATAAGAAATAAGAAACGATGGAGGCGTGCGGTACTCGCCCGCTGCCTCCATCTTCCCGTGCTGCAACTCTGCTTGGGGGAATGGGATTGATAATGTTATTTGCTGTCACCGTTTTGATCGGCGTTACCTGTGCTCTTCAGCGTGACGGTGTCAGAAGGCTGCGGATTGCTTTGCCGCGGCGCCTGCTGCGTCTGCTGAGGATTGGGGGCCGCCGGTTTAACGGCTTCGGTGGCGAGGCTGGCTTGTGACCCACTAACTGGATTGATCATAGTGACGCCATCGGCAACGGCGTGGAGGACTTTAGGGATAAGGCTACGGAGGGAATTAGAAGTTGCACAGATGGAGAGTGCGAGTGATGCGTTGTGGTGGTGAGATCGTCGAGCTTCGCTCGACCGGACAGCCGGGAGCGGCTGTCCCTACATGAGTATCGCTTATTCCAGGACGCTGTCGTCTTGTTTTTTCTTGCTCCAATCGGCGGCCGCTTTCACGAAGGCCAGGATCAGCGGGTGTGGGTTGCTTTCAGTAGACGAGAGTTGCGGCTGAAATAATGTAGCGATGAAGAAGCGGTGGGCGGGAGATTCGAAAGCGCGCACTTCGCCTTGCGGGCCGCGGGCGACGATGGGGAACCCGGCCTCCATGGCGCACCATTCGTATTCTGGATTGACTTCGAAGTTGCAGAAGAATTCTTCGGTGACCACTTCTTTGTCTTTGCCGTAGAACGATTGCAGGTAGGAGCCGGGGCGCAGGCGAATCTCAGGCACTGCGCCAGACAGTTTGGGCGCGCCGCCGTTGCGGTTGGGCACAGCGCAAGCCACGGGATAAATCACGATATTTTTCGAAGCGGAATTGTTTTCGGCGCTGTCGGCATCGGCAATGCCGAGGACGTTGCGGGCGAACTCGATGAGAGCGTACTGAAAACCTCCGCAGGTGCCGAGAAAGGGCCAGTTGCAGCGGCGCGCGAATTCGATTCCGCGAAGCATGCCGTCGAAACTCTTGTATGGGCTTCCGGGCGAAGCCAATAGAGCGTCGTAGGTTTCGAGGATTTTTTCGGCATCGGCGGCGGTGAGCGATGGCGTAGGCACCCACTGCGACTCGACCGAGATGTCTAGTTTCCGGGCGGCGTGCTGCAAAGAATTGCTGGTGGCGTGATGGGAAGGGAATTCAGGGTTGAAGTCCCCGAGGATTCCGATGCGAACGGCGGAGGTCACGGAGATATTGTACTAGCAGGCTGCTGAAAAACTTCGGTCGGGCTGGTTTTGGGAAGGGCACGACGTTCAGTCGTGCCGTTAAGTCCTTTAAAACTAGCCGCGCTTCAGCGCCCGAGGTTCGCTTTAGGTAGCCGAAATGAGTTTTTCAGCAGCCTGCTAGAGCGGTCGCAGGCAGAGCCTCAGCCGTAATGTCCCAGTTTCGAGGGTAAAGCTTTTGACCGCAAAGATCGCGAAGGACTCGCGAAGGTCGCTAAGAAAAGCACAATCGAAATTGGGGCGCCATCCCCTTGGCACACCGACAACAAACTCCAGCAAGACAGACTGGAGGACAGGGAATTAGAACCAGTGCGTGAGGTATTGCAAGAAGTAGACGCAGAGGAGGGAAAGCGCGGGGCCACCCCAGATCATGAGAGTGCACTTCCAGCCGAGGGATTGCGCAACCTCACGCTGGCTGCGCCATGAAATGAGGAACGTCGGATTATTTTTTCCTTTCATCAATACAACGGCTGGATTTGGATCGAATGTATCCGGTGACGGCGCGGGTTGCGTTACAGATTGCGGAACGCTGCCGAAGTTCGCGACGGTTGTGTGGAAGGAATCCGTTCCGGAAGCCTGCCCGGGTGTAACTCCGGCAGCCGACCACGCCGCGGGATTCGAGATGCCCGCTTTGAGCAGCGCGTTCGCAATCTCTTGCTGCGTCATGTCGGAGGCTTTGGTTTTAGCCCGATCTGGTGAGAGGCGGATCGCCCGGTTCGATGCCGTCGCCAGGGCCTGGTTGTAGATCGGATCGAAGGCGGGATCATGCTGGAGGCCGCCGGTTAGAGAAAGTCCACTGCCGGCTTCCGCCGCGAACGATAGCGCCTTACGTCCCAATTGCGTTTCATTGGAAACGAATAAAAGCGCTTTGCCGGCGAGCGTGGTGAATTCGTCATCGAAAATCGGTTCAGGAGTGAGTTCTATTCCGGGATTGTCGTCCAGGGTGCCGAGCAGGAAGAGGGCGTTTTTTGGCTTGACGCAGAACTCTTCAACTTTAATTTTGTTGCGTGTCGTTATGCCGTGGCGGGCGAGGAAATCGCGCACATTCGCTGGCGCTTCTTCCTTCATGGTGAACAAGGAGTCGCAGAATTCCTCCTGGAAGTCGCGGTGCAAATCGAGATCGGCGCCCCGCGGATCGACCATCACTTTGCCGGTGTTGTCATCGAGAAAGAACGGGACGTGCCTGCAATCGGCAGCCACTTTTACCCATTTGCTGCTGCGGCCTGCGCGTTTCCACTCCCAGACAATCGTCCGGTAGAAGTAGCAAGGACGCGCGGTGATGGGCGCGACCATGGTGTAAGGCCCAACGGCGAGGCCGCTGAGTTCGACCAGTCCCATCGATGCGCTGCGAATTTTCGAAACTGGCGTGTTCAGGATCAGGTGTCGGCGCTGTAAGAGGCGAAAGCCTTTAACGAATAGATAAATGCCCGCGCAGAAGCCGAAGATGCAGTAGGCGATGGGGCGGCCGTCGGTGGCGCGCAGAAGTAGGGTTGAGAGCATCAATGGTTCATCCGCCCAGGATTTTTGGGGAACAGTCCAGTATTAAGGCTAACTGTGGCCGGGTTGCAAGCACAGCGGAAAAGGGCAGGTGCGGCTTACATTGGTAATGAAGCGGAGTAATGCGTCTGCGTGGGAACCATAGAGCTGCGCTCGGCTGGACAACCGGGGGCTGTTCCTACATAGGGACTTGGTGGTGACGTCTTAGGACAAGATAGGCCGTGGTGAGTGCCGCGAAGAAAACCAGGCCGCCGATCGCGTTAATGCGAGTTGCGAAAAGCGTATGAAGAATCGTGGCAGAGACGAGAACGAAGCCGAAAATCGACCCCCAAACGCCGAGCGGAGAGCGAATTGGCAAGTCTGCAAGTTCTTGGGCGGTGAGCCTGCGGCGGAAGCTCACATGAGCCGCGAGTGAGACTGCCCAGGAGAGAATCAGGCCAGAGAAGGCGGCCCCCATGATGTATAGGAAGGCTTGTTTGGGCGCCCAATTTTCGATGATAAGCGCTGTGACGATGCCATAGGACGAGACGATTAGCGCGAGGCGCGGCGAGCCTGACGCATTCAGATTGCCGAGACGCGCGGGCGCCCATCCGGTGCGTCCCATGGAAAAAAGCAGGCGGGAGGCGACGTAGAGTTTCGCGTTGGCTCCGGACAAAGCCGCGGTGAGTACGACGAAGTTCATGAAATATGCGGCGGCGGGGATGTGCGCGAGGCGGAGCACGCTTACGAATGGGCTCTCGGCGATGCCGGTGTGATTCCACGGCATCACGCCCACAAGAACGGTGATTGCGCCGAGGTAGACTCCGGCAAGCAGAAAAAATGTGAGGCGCGTGGCGCGGGGAATATCTTTCGAGGAGCGCGACTCGCCGGTAGTGACGGCGAGCATTTCGATGCCGCCGAAAGCGTAGATTGCCCAGAATACGGCGAGCAACGGAGCGATTGGGCCTTTGGGAAGGAATCCGCCATGCGCGGTAAATTGCGGGGCTACGCGCCCGCCGAATAGGAGAGATGCGCCGGCCAGGATGAAGGCCACGATGGTCGCGAACTTGATCATCGAGAACCAAAACTCGAAACGTCCAAAGGAATTCACGCTGCGAAGATTGACCGCGAGAAGCAGGGCCGAGAATACGACAACCCAGATTTCGCCGCGTACGGAAGGGAGCCAGTAGCTCATATATGCGGCGGAGGCGACCAGTTCGGCTCCAATCGAAAAGGCGATCGCGGCCCAATAGGCGGCGCGGCAAAGAAATCCCAGATATTGGTTGAGATAAAGTTCCCCGTAAAGGCCGAACGATCCCGCTGCGGGGTGGGAGCTGGCAAGTTCGCCCAGGGCCATCGCCACGGTGTAGGCGATGAAGGCGGCGATGATATAGCTCAGAATGACGCCGGGGCCGGCGACTTCGAGTGCGGCGGCGGAGCCGAGGAGAAGTCCAGTGCCGATGGAGCCGCCGACGGCGACCATGGTCATTTGGCCGGCAGTAAGTTGGTGGTGGAGACCTTGTTCGTGGGCTTGCGCGGATTGGGTCTCCGAGCTGATGGATTGAGGCATAGGGCACGATAACAAATGGATGGGTACGTTCGCCTACATTTGGGGCGACGGCGCGCAGGATCTTCAATACAGAGGACACGGGGGGACACAGGGTAAAGCTGGCGTGACTTTCGTAATCTTCGGCTGGTCCTTACCGATTGCTGGGGGTAGGACCGGCTCCTAGAATCGAGGGGAGCACTACTCTGCCCAGACCGATCCATGCCTGAAATCACAAAGCGCGCCGACCGAGCCGAGTTAGCCCGGCGTGTTGAGCGCGCGGAAAAACTCCTGCAAAAGGGCAAAGCCGCCGAGGCGCTGGAAGAATATCTGGTCGCGCTGCGCGATGATGCGGAAAACGATACCGTACGGCAGCTCGCGGCCGATTTGTGTTTATCGCAGAACCGGACTCGGGATGCGGTCCTGCTGTTGGGCGAATTATTTGAGCGGCAGGTCAATACCGGAGACGCGACACGCGCAAGCCTTACCTATAAGAAACTTGCGCGGCATGGCAGTCCAACCTGGGAGCAGAAATTCCGCTTCGGTCAGTTGCTCGAGGGGTCGAACAAGAAGCTGGCGATCGGAACCTACGAATCTGCGCTGGCCGACCTCGCGAAGCTGGGAAACAAAAAAGGTTCCTTGGATGTTTTGGGGCGGATGGTGGCGCTGGAGGCGACGCAGGCTAATTTTCTGCGGGTCGCGGAGCTTTGCTCGGAACTGGGCGAAACCAAAGCGGCGGCGGAAGCTTTTAAGCATGTGGCGAAGATGGCGATGGCAGGCGGCGCCGACCCGGCTCAATGGTGGGAGCGCGCCTATCAGGAAGATTCTTCCGACGATGAGATTACGCTGGCTTACGGCAAAGGGTTGCTGGCCCAGGGGCAGGTGGGCGCGGCAATTTTTATTCTTGAGCCGCAGGTAAACTCCGGAAAAACGTCGCCGGAATTACGCGAGACTTATGGCGAGGCGCTGCTGGCCGCGGGCCGTTACGCTGAAGCGGAGCCGCTGGTGTGGGAGCGGTTTGAGCAGCATCCCACGCGCTTCCAGCAAGTCGCGATGTTGATTGGCCAATTGATGGACTCGGAGCAAACTGATGCGGCGGTGGGGCTGGCGCGGAAGCTGGGACAGTTTCAGGCGAAGCGCGGCGAGCGGCGGCAATTTCTAACGGCGATGCAGGAGGTTACCGCGGCGCGGCAGTCTTCTCCGGCGATGCTGGAGTTTCTCGGCGAGCTTTTCAACGCGGCGAACCGCGAAGGCGACTATTGCCAAACTTTGCTGAAGCTTTTTGACGTGTATTGCGGGACTGGGAATTTCGCGAAAGCGGCGGAATGTTTGGATCGGGCGGCGGAAGTGGATCCCTACGAATCGGGACATGCGAAGCGCCTGGAGATGTTGAAGGGCAAGATCGACGAGAACAAGTTCAAGGCGATTGCGGCGCGCTTCAGTTCGACCGGCCCGAGCGCGACGCAGACGGTGACCGAGCAGGAGGCGACGCTGGGAGCGTCGACGCTGCAAGATCTGATGTTGCAGGCGGAAATCCTGGTGCAGTATGGCATGCGCGGCAAAGCCGTTGAACGGCTACAAAGGATACAGGAACTTTTTCCCCGCGAAGAAGAGCGCAACGAAGATTTGCAGCGGCTTTATCTTTCGGCGGGCGTAACGCCGAGCTATGCGGGGTCCGCGGCTCGCGCGGCGGCATCGGTTGCGCCGCCGGCGCTGACGGCGGCGGCCATGGCATCGGCGGGAGTGGCGGCGGTCGCCGCGGCCGATCCCGCGGCCGAGATGCGCAATGTAACTCGCGTGGCTGAGATCACGCGCAAGCTCTATCACCAGACCACGGCGCGCTCCGTGCTGACAACGGCGGTCAAGGAGATTGGCGGCCACTGGGAAGTCTCGCGCTGTGTCGCTCTCATGCGCACGCCCGGGTTCGGCGCCCACCGCGGTCGAGGAGTTCTGTGGCAAAGGCGTGAAAGAGGGGAACACGACGGCGATCAAAGAGATGATGAGCGCCTTGCAGGATGCGGGCGCGAATTCCAGCGATCCGGTGATGATTGTGGACGCGCAGAAAGCCGAGGAGTTGCAGGGAGTGCGCAAGGCGGTGGCCGAGCTTGGCGCGACTTCGGTGTTGGCGTTTCCGTTGAGCAATGGCGACGATTCCGTTGGAGTGCTGGCGCTTCTGCACAACAAGGCGCGCGCCTGGCCGCAAACCGATACTGTGGTACTGAAGACATTGGCCGATCAAATGGTGATCGCGCTCAACAATGCCGGACTGCGGCGGCTGGTCAAAAACCTTTCGGTGACGGAAGAGAAATCGGGATTGCTGAAGCGCGGTTCTTATCTGGATTTGCTGCTGGCGGAGAGCAAACGCGCGGTGCAGAATTCGGCGGCGTTCTCCGTGCTGCTGTTGCAGTTTGGCCGCAGCGCCGTGTTGCTCAAAGAATATGGCGAGGCCGCCATTGAAAACGTGATGGAGAAAATTGGACAGCAGTTGGCGGCGAACATCCGCACGAACGACCTTGCCTTCCGTTACGACACGACTACGATTGCGGTCATTCTTGGCGACACACCGGAAAAAGAAGGAATGATGGCCGTCGATAAATTGCGCAAGGTGATCGCAGGAGTTGCCCTGCCGGTGAAAGACGGCGCGGAGAGCGGTCTGGCGATGGAATTTTCCGCGGGGCTGGCCGAGGCGGTGGTGAAGGAGAGCTACGATCCGGTCGACATTGTGACGGAAGTGATCAACCGCGCCGAGTTTGCGCTGGGAAGCTCGGTGGCGCAGGGGCCGGGGAAGGTTGTGGCGCTGGGCGCGGCGCTGGTGGCCGGAGCAGTGGCATAACCCAAAATCCACAACGGAGATACGGAGTCACGGAGAAAAACGGTATTTAACAAAATCCCCTAGAGAAACTTCCAGCATGAAACAGTTCTTTGTTCGCGGAGATTGCGGCGAAGAGAAAGCGTCGTTTCGCGAGGGTTTAGGTTGCTTTGGATTGGTTTTCTCCGTGACTCTGTGTCTCCGTGGTGGATTCTTGTCTGTGGTCAAATCTTCCCACTCGCTGCTACACTAACCAGTTTGAACGTCACTTTTGATCCGCTCTGAGAGCGCGGTCCGTAAGGAAATCAATGTTAAAGCCGGGTGATATTGCGATTGTGAGCGGAGCGCGCACGCCCTTTGGGCGCTATTGCGGGAAGCTGAAAGATTTTTCGGCGCAGGAGTTGGGCGCGGTTGCAGCTAAAGGCGCGATAGAGCGGGCGAGGATCGACGCGAAAGAATTCGATCATGCGGTGTTTGGCAACGCGCAGCAAACGTCGGGCGACGCGCTGTATGGGGCGCGGCATGTGGGTTTGCGGGCGGGACTGCCGATCGAGACTCCGGCGCTGACAGTGAACCGGCTGTGCGGGTCGGGGATGCAGTCGATTGTGAGCGCGGCGCAGATGATTCAGACCGACGAGGCGAAGATCGTGCTCGCGGGCGGGATGGAGGCAATGTCGCAGGCTCCATTTGTGATTCGCGGGCGCGATGGATTTACGCTGGCACCGGGCGGCAAGCTGGAAGATTCGCTGATGGTGGCGTTGCTCGACAGTTATTGCGGGCTCTATATGGCGAACACGGCCGAGTTGTACGGCGAGCAGCAGGGCATCACGCGACAGGCGCAGGATGAGTTTGCGCTGCGCTCCCAGCAGAAGGCTGATGCAGCTTATAAAGAAGGACGCATTCAGGAAGAGTTAGTGCCGGTGGCTTTGCGGAATTCGAAGGGTGAGCCCACGGGAGAATCGCTGACGGAAGATGATCACAGGCGTCCGCAGACCACGATGGAAGGGCTGGCGAAGTTGAAAGCTGCCTTCGGCAAGAGCGGCACGGTGACTGCGGGCAACGCGAGCGGGATTGTTGACGGTGGCGCCGCGGTAGTCTTGATGTCGCTGGAGGAAGCGCGCAAGCGGAGTATCGAGCCGCTGGGACGGATTGTGAGCTGGGGGATTGCGGGAGTCGAGCCGAAGTTGATGGGGCGCGGTCCGGTGCCGGCGACGAAGATTGCGCTGCAGAAGGCTGGGCTGTCTTTGGACTACATTGATCTGATCGAAGTGAATGAGGCGTTTGCGGCGCAGTATCTGGCGGTAGAAAAAGAGTTGGGACTCGATCGCGAGAAAGTGAATGTGAATGGCGGAGCGATTGCGTTGGGGCATCCGCTGGGCGCGACCGGGACGCGGCTGGTGATTACTTTGCTGTATGAGTTGCGGCGGCGGAAGAAGAAATATGGGCTGGCTACGGCTTGCATTGGCGGCGGGCAGGGGATTGCGATGATTGTGGAGAGTATGAACTAGTCTTTGCAACTATGGACACGAAAAGTCTCCTATGGCCGAGTCTCAGAAGCTGAATGCAAGTGGGATGATCTTAGAATCTCTCACGGGATTGGTGGTGACCGCGATGGACCAATTCTCAGAGGACGCTTGGGATCTGAATTTTAATTTTCATGCGGCCGATCTCAATATTTACTGTCCCTGGAGGGTGGTGGGCAATGGCTCGGTTCTGCTCGGCAGTTCGGATCACGGGCAGAAGTTTGGACTGCCAGAGCCTGTTAATGTCATAGCCGAAGTCCTCCGACTGCTCAATGGCAAGGTGGTAGAAGAGGCAAGCATTGACGAGACGACGGCTGATTTGCGGATAGATTTTGCCGGCGACATAAGAGTTGATGTGTTCAACGACTCAAGTGGATATGAAGGCTGGACGTTCGCCGATGAGCGCGGGCTGAAGCTCGTCGCCCAAGGTGGCGGCCAGATCGCTATCTGGAAGCCGATTGCGTCCAAACCTTAGGTCGGGGAGGACGGCGATGGCACATGTCAATCATCAAACGATCTTAATCATGCAAAATCCGCGGCAAGGGAAGTTAGCGATGGAAATTAAGAAGATTGGCGTTTTGGGGTGTGGACTAAGGGGTTCGGGCATCGCACAAGTCTGCGCCACGGCCTTTGAGAGCAATCGCAATCGCTTCCCGGTCTATAAGACAAGCACGTCGTCACCTCGCGTATGAATAGCCCGGTCAAAGGTGACGAACTTCAAGCCGGAGGCGGCTGCGAAGGCGAGAAGATAGGCGTCGGCCCAGAGCTTGGGGGAGCGGCTGGAAATCTTCGAAACGCGAACGAAATTCCTTTTCGAGATGGTCGGGCTCGGGCAGAAAGGCGATGCGTGGGTCGGCCCACAAGCGGTCCCACAAGGTCCACGCTTCGGGCATCGTCCTGGTTTCTTTTGCCATGATCGATTCGGTGGTGAGCAAGCGGAGGACGGTGAGTTGAGTGAAACGGCAGAAGAAGAATTGTTCCTCCGCGGCAGCTGCAAACCAGGAGCGAGCCCTTTCGGAGTGCACGTGACGGCTCCAAATCAAGGCTAGCCACACGTTCGAATCAAGGAAATTCAACGTGTTCATAAATTTTTTCGCTGGTGAGATCGACTTTCGGGCCGGAGGAGACGATCAGCGGGAATTGCACTTGTTGTGGGCGCGGCCGCCGCGCCTGAAGCAGTACACTCTGAACGCCGGCGAGAACCAATTCGCGCACCGAGCGTCCGTTTGCGGTCGCTTGCGCCTTGAGCCTGCGGTAGAGCGGTGCGGGAATATCGACTGTGGTGCGAACCGTCTCCGGCTTCATGAAGGTTATTGTCCCATATGTGCCATAAATATGGAACTGTTCCTAGCTGCCGCGGAAACGGGACCAACGATGTGCCAGTATGATCTTCTTTTGTAACGCCCGTTGTGGGCGGACAAATATTTTTCGAACTTGAACGAGGAGCGATGGAAATCAAAAAAGTTGGTGTACTCGGTTGTGGGCTGATGGGTTCGGGCATCGCGCAGGTATGCGCGGCAGCTGGGTTCGATGTGACTGTGCTCGAAGTTGGGCAGAAGTTTCTTGATAAGGGTTTTGCGGGGATTGAGAAATCTCTGGCGAAGTTTGCCGAACGACCGGTTGAAAAAGGTGGGATCACTGCCGCGCAGAAAGATGCGATTCGCGCGCGACTTAAGGGGACGACAAACAAATCCGACCTGGCTGATTGCGACATTGTGATTGAGGCCATCATCGAGAACGTGGAAGAGAAGAAGAAGATGTATGCCTCCCTTGATGGGCTCGTAAAAAAAGACGCGATCTTCGCTTCGAATACTTCTTCGATTTCCGTGACCGAGCTTTTGACTTCCGTGAAGCGCCCGGAGCGGTTTATTGGGCTGCATTTTTTTAATCCGGTGCCGCTGATGAAGTTGGTGGAGGTGGTGCGTACGATCGCCACCGCCGACGACGTTTACCAAACAGCTTACGAGTTCGGAAAAAAGCTGGGCAAAGTTCCGGTGCGGACTTCCGACAAGACGGGATTCATCGTAAACCGGCTGCTGGTGCCTTATTTGCTCGATGCGATTCGCGCGTATGAAGAGGGAGTTGGGTCGATTGAAGATATCGATAACGCGATGAAGCTGGGATGCGGATATCCCATGGGGCCGTTTACTTTGCTCGATTTTGTCGGCCTCGATACCACCTATTACATCACGCACGTGATGTATGACGAGTTCAAAGAGCGGCGCTTTGCGTCGCCTCCGCTGCTGAAGCGGCTTGTCATGGCGGGATGGTACGGTCGCAAGAGTGGTAAAGGGTTCTACGATTATTCGGACCCGAATAGCCCGAAGACGAATAGACTGTAGAGTCGGCGGGTGCGGAGCCCCGGACGCCGTCGCCCGGAGTTCGGCCCGGGCGGCCGAGGCGTCCGCCACTCAATTTCTCCATAGATCTCTTATGTTTAAACGTAGAAAAACCGATAAAGCGCCGGGCGAAGGCGGCCCGGGAGACGTCGAACGATACCGGCGGGCGTGGCACAGCTATGTGGCGCGGCGGAATCTGGTGGTCGTGCTCTTTCTCAGCTTTATCTTCTTAGGCTTCATGATCGGAAAGTTGAAACTGGGAGAGGGTGCGGATTTCGCGATCATGCTGGTCTGGGTCGGGGTATACCTGGCTGGCGGGTGGTGGCTGACGGAGTGGAGGTGTCCACGATGCGGGAAGGTGTTTGGGCACCGGCTGTGGACGCAGAAGTGTATCAGTTGCGACCTGAGCAAGGATGAAGTGGCGGCGGTGGCGAAGGGGAAGCAGTAGCGGATTTGCACTGCGGAACGCGGACTGAAAATGACTCAGTGTTTATAGATATGGCGCCGATGGCCTACGCGAACGACGATGACGACGAGTCGGTCATCTTTGATGGAACATATCAGACGGTAGTCTCCGATCCGGTACTTCCAGTATTGCCTCAATGGCCCATGAAGGCGTTCGCCGATAGTGCGGGGGTTGTCCAGCGCAGCGACTCGCTCTCGCAAAGAATTGGAGGATGCGGTCCGAAATTGATTTATCGAGCTTTTCGAGTTCGCGGCGGGCGCCGGGATCGAACTCAATCTGCCAGGCCATGTTGACGCATGATTTCTTCGAGCGGGATAGTTTTTACCCGACCGGACTCAATCGCCTCCATTCGCCTTTCGGCCAGATAAACATCTTCCATGTCCTCGAGATGTTTAAGTATGGCTTCGCGCGCATAGTACGTTTTGGTGCGGCCAGTACGCTTGGCCAGACGGGCGAGGCGCTTTTCGATTTTCTCGGGCAGGCGGATGGCTAGCATGGGTGGCCTCTGCTATACAATTATAGCAATTAAGCTTCGTGAAATGCGATTTTAACCTTATGAACTTCGAAAACATTTTTTTGGAAAAGAAAAACTCGATTGCTTACGTCACCGTGAACCGGCCAAAGGTTTTGAACGCGTTGAACATGGCGACCATGGAAGAGTTGCGGGCGGCGTTTCATGACATCAAGAATGATGCGGTGGTCCGCGTCGTCATCTTTACCGGCGCGGGCGAGAAGGCCTTCATTGCGGGCGCGGACATTGCCGAACTGGCCAGGCATGACGCGGTTTCGGGCAAGGAGTATACGCATCGAGGACAGAATGTTCTGAACTTGATTGAGAATCTGGGCAAGCCGGTGATCGCCTGCATCAATGGATTCTGTCTCGGCGGCGGATGCGAGATTGCGATGGCTTGCACCATGCGGCTCGCAAGCGAGAATGCGAAGCTCGGTCAGCCCGAGGTAAAGCTTGGGATTATTCCAGGCTATGGCGGAACGCAGCGGCTGCCGCGACTCGTGGGAAAAGGCATTGCCATGCAGATGGTGCTGGCGGGCGAGATGATTTCCGCGCAAGATGCTCATCGCATCGGGCTGGTGAATGAAGTCACTGCGGCAGCCGAGTTGATTCCGCGGGCGGAAGCGATCGCGGCGAAGATTATCGCCAACGCTCCGCTGGCGGTGCAGTACTCGATGGAGGCCGTCAACAAAGGAATGGAGATGACTTTGAGCGAGGGTCTTTATCTTGAGGCTGTATTGTTCGGCGTGGCCTGCGCGACTGAAGATAAGAAAGAAGGGACGACGGCGTTCCTGGAGAAGCGGGCGGCGGCGTTTAAGGGGAAGTAATTTTCGACACGGCTTCACGGATCTGCGCGGATCGAAAAAGTGAATCCACCACGGAGGCACTGAGTCACGGAGAAATGTTTCTTGTAATCTGAGGCGGCGGGGTTTGCCGCCGAAGCACCTACGCACTTCTTAAGCGGCAAGAAACAAGGCATAGGTCCTTCGCGCAAACGGCGCTGCTTAAGATGACACGGTTTGGTGGAAAGCTCAGTCAGAGACCCGACAATTACGGACAAAAAAATAAAATTGAAAATGGAGCGTGTTCCCGAGAGCAAACAGCTTGCGCTCGAAGGATCGTTGAGCGCCGCGGGCAGGCGCTTCGCGATCGTCGTCTCGCGGTTTAACGCTTTCATCACCGAGAGATTGCTGCTTAGCGCGATCGATGGGTTAGAGCGTTCCGGCGCAAAGAGAAATGATGTCGACCTGGTGCGCGTGCCGGGGGCGTTCGAGATTCCGCTGGCGGCGCGCAAGCTGGCAGAGACTGGCAAGTACGATGCCGTCATCTGTCTCGGTTGCCTGCTACGCGGCGATACGGCGCACTATGACGTGATCGTCAACGAAGTGACGCGGGGAATTGGGCAATCGGCGCAGGAGACGGGTGTGCCGCACGCTTTCGGCGTGCTGACCTGCGAGAATTTGGAGCAGGCAATTGATCGCGCCGGGCTGAAGATGGGGAACAAAGGGTTTGAGGCGGCACTGGCGGCGGTGGAGATGGCGTCGCTTAGTGCGGCGGTCGTTGGTCGTCGGTCGGTGGTCGTTGGCAAAACCAAGGTTCCTCGCTTCGCGAGGAATGACAAAGTGAGTGCTCGGAATGACAAAGTGGGTGCTCGGAATGACAAATTTAATAAATCTAAGAAGATCGAATCCGCGAAGGCTAAGCGGAACTAAGTCCCTCCTGTAAACTAAACTGACAATCGAACTGAGAACTGGCGACTGGAAGCGGGCAACTGTCCTTATGGGTACGCGGCGGAAATCTCGCGAGATGTGTCTGCAAATGTTATTTCAGGCGGACATGGGGAAGCAGACGGTGGATCAGGTGCTGCTCACATTTTGGGCGGAGCATGCAGGCACTACCTCGGAAGTGCGCGGATTTGCCGACGATTTATTTCGCGTGGCCACCGACCGCGGTGGGGAGATCGACCAGCTGATCGAACAGCACGCGGAGCATTGGCGCATGGAGCGCATGGCGGCAGTGGATCGCAATTTGCTGCGCGCCGGCGTGGCGGAGTTTCTCGGCTATCCTGAGACGCCGCGGGCGGTCGTGATCAACGAGGCGCTGGAGATTGCGCGAAAGTTTTCCAGTCCGGAGTCGGTTCAGTTTGTGAATGGGGTTCTGGATAGCGTGGCGAAGGATTTGGCGAAGCCGGCGTAAGACTTATACATCCTTCGGGCCGAAGCCCGTCCCTTTCTCTTCTCCGCGATGGCTTGTCGCATCGCTAAAGGCGCTGCGGCCGCCCAAAATCTTAATCGCGTAAAGCAAATCTGCCTGGGATAAAGCCGATCTATTTTTGCGCGATCAACTCCCTTCGGCCAAGTCAAGTCCCTTTGGAACCCTTGGGCTTCGACATCTCCGTGTCCTACGGCTTCACCGCAACCAGATCCAGCGCACAGGCGGAACCGGTATAGCAGAAGTTGTTGTAGGAGTTGACCAGTGGAGGGAAGACCACCGGATTTTCGTACTCCGAATCGGTAGCTGTGCTTAGCACGTGCAGCATGCCGTCGGAGCCAGCGACGTAGAGCAGGGTACCATCCACAGTCATGTCCGCGGCGAGTGGAGTCGCATTGTTGAGAAGTGGAATCGCGGAAACGGAGTTGGTATTGAAGTTGTAGATCAGAACCCCGAAGTCGCTGGTAATGATGTAGGCCTGCGCGGCGTCAGGCGAGAGAAAAAAGTTGATGGGCTGGAATGTGCCGTGCCCAATATCGATATGCACCGGCGCAAAGAATGTGGGCGGGCTGGTTATCGGCAGGGTCTGAGCGAGAGTGACGACTTGCGGACAAGGGTTCGCGATGGAGAGCGTAGCGGGCAGCGGGAGCGGCAGTACGGACGAGTTGGTGGCGATGATGTCTATGCCGGTAGAATCCACGCCGAAGAAAAAGTCGAGGCCGGCGGGTTCGAGATTCAACGGGATGGTGACGCTTCCGAAGGTGCTGCCGAGAGGAACGTTTCCGGACGGAACCATCTTTAGAAATAACGGGGCCGTGGTAATGGTTCCGGCCGACAAGGGCAGGCTGTTGTAGGTTACCGGAGAGTTGTCGCAGGTATTGTAGGCCGCGAGAGTACCGGCGGAGCTTCCGCCCGAGAGCAGCGCGAAGGTTCCGGTGGAGTTGAAAACAATCGAAGTGGCAGGCGTGGGCAGAGAAATCTTAGGTTGCAGAGCTTGCAGCGTGGAATAGATATAAAGGCTGTTGCCGCCATCCCCCACAATGAAGACTTTCAATCCATCGGGAGAAAATCTCGCGGCCGTGGCGTTATTGATATTTAGCGCGACTGTGGGCGAAGTGCTGCTCACGACGTAGACCTGGTTCGGCGTAGAGAGAGTGTCGGAATAAATTGCGTTGCCGCCATTCTCCGAGACGGCTAGTACTTGTCCGGTTACCAAACCCAAGGGAGTGCCGGGCGCGGCTAAGGATGAGTAAGGATTGCTGGAGCCGCCGAAATTTGCCGGGTTAATGACGAAGCCGCCGAATTCGCTGCCCATAAAAGCTTTATCGCCGGCGGGATCAAATAAAAGTGAATTTGGCGGGGCGGGCAGTTCAAAGGCGCTACCCGGAAGGTTGTTAGAAGTGGCGACATTGTAGATGGCGACATCGCACAATTGGTCGCTGAAGCAGTCCTTGCTGCTCGAAAGGACGTTCGTTGCGCTTGTGGCGCCGGTCACTAATCCTGAAATCGCCGTGGCGGGATAGACCGGTTCCGGAATATAGGGAGAGCCGGCGGGAAATCCCGCTGGATTGAACGGGTATCCGATATTACAGTTTGGCGGCGAACATGAAGCGGTGATGGAGGCGCTTCCGGGCTGGGTGGTGGTGAGGGCGCACGTGGAACCGGCGGCGCACCCTGCGCTGCCGCCTGCGGAGATTGCCGCGGGCCCAGTTGAAATCCAGGTAAGAGGCGGCTTGGGAACGACGCAGCCCTGGACGTCGACTGCCGTAGCCGTGATTGTCTCCGACGTGCCTTTCCCGACTGCGAAGCTGGTCACCCCCGTGTACTCGCCGCTCGCGCCCAGTTGCAGGTCGATACATTGTATCGGGCAAGTTTCCACATTGTAGGGCTGGCTCGAAACGCCCGAGGCCGAAGCGACCAATTGAGTCTGGCCGGGCGTGTTTGGAGCAACAGTGACCTCGTTCGTTGGAAAATTGTAATTCGTAACGGTCACGATCGGGGTTGTCTTTACCACGTCGGAGCTAACTCCGGTCCAGGTGAAGGGACCCACTTGGGAAGTGATGTCGGTGCCCTGACTGTAGGCGGTGGCTTGCAAAGTCTGCGCTTGATTTTGCGAGAGGCAATACTGCGCGGCGGCGCTGTTGAATTTAAGATTGCACGTTGCGGGCAATGCCTGTTGATTAGGACACGCCGGAGGCGGAGAGGTTACCGGCGTGACGATGCTGACTTGAATCTCGTCGATTGGCTGATGGACGAAGATCGTAGTGGGCGCGCTGGTTCCTCCGAGGGCGGAGGCGGTCACGTTGGCCGTGCCAGTCTGGCCTGGACTGCAACTGGTATAGCCGGCGGTCCAGGTTCCGGCGCAGGCAACTCCGTTGGGAGCGACGTCGACGACCGCGGGCGCGTCGGACATATATGTAAAGGTGGGTGAAATGGCCGCGTTCGAAGAGTTCTGCGCCGACGCGAAGAGTTGTATTGCGGCGCCCACCTGCATGGAATAACTCGTGCCGGGGCTCAAAGTGATTTTCGCGGGGAATGGCGAAGCTCCGGCGGGCTTGTGGCCGCCGCAGGCCGGCAGTAAAGACAAGAAAAAGGTCGCAACGGCGACGCAGACGAACCGATGGAGACGCAACCTTCCCATGCACCCTCTCCTCGCTCCGCCGTTCATAGCCGGCGGGCGAGCCGCTTGATGAAGTGGAAAACTCGTAGTGTAGAGGCTGGAGACAGATTGAGCAAGCCGGCCTCGCGAATGCGGTGTCCTAATTTCGATTGGTCTTTTTCTTCGTGACCTTTGCGAGTCCTTCGCGTTCATAGCAGTCAAAAGCTCTTACTCCCGAAATTAGGACACTACCCCGCGAGGACGGAAGGTCATCCCAGAATCCTTTCAGCGTCGATCGGCGGCCTACTTTCTTGTAACAGCCCGCAATTCTTTTTGGGATGCGAAAAGATGGGTTGACGATGTTTCGAGTGAGTTGCTATAGTTGTTTGGTTCCGCGAGTTCATCCAGGCTTGCTGTGTGCCGTGAGTATTTCGCAGAGTTTTGCGAAGGCTTGCGGCAGAGCTGTTGAGAAATTCGTTTCCGGTGATGTAGAATCAAGTAGTCGAAGCAAGGTTCCGGAAATTTTCCTCGCTGAAACGTCCCTGCGCTGCCTTTGCCCTATCACGAGAGCCGTACTCGCGTATGAAGCAAATCGCGAAGCGGTTTGCAAGGGATATGCAGGACAGAGCTGACGATACGGAGCACTCCCGAAATTAGGCCGGGTGCCACCGTCGGCGGCAGAAATCAAGTTGGTACCCAGGAATCTCTCTCCGCGAATCGTGTGCGGCGAGAAGCATGGCGGGCCGAATGGCTTGCCAGCCCAGAGCGTGCGATTAATTACGCCCGGGAAGCTAATGCGTTGTGCGCTTTCGTCGCCGGGGCGAGTGCTGTGTTCGGGTGAATGCTGTCTGGCAATGGATTCGCGCGGCTAAGGAGCGGCAAGAGTGCCTACATTTAATCAGTTGGTGGCGAAGGGCCGGAAGCGGCCACGATATAAGACGGCGAGTCCGGCGCTGCAAGGGTGTCCGCAGAAGCGTGGAGTTTGCACGCGCGTATATACGCAGACGCCGAAGAAGCCGAATTCTGCGCTGCGCAAAGTAGCACGCGTCCGTTTGACGAACGGAATTGAAGTGACCACTTACATTCCCGGTGTCGGCCACAATTTGCAGGAGCACTCGATTGTGCTGATCCGCGGCGGCCGCGTGAAAGATCTGCCCGGCGTGCGCTATCACGTGATTCGCGGCACGCTGGATGCGGTGGGCGTAGCCGGCCGCCAGCAGGGACGATCGAAATACGGCGCGAAGAGAGCGAAGAAGGGTTAAGGGTTAAAGGTAGCGCCGGCGTCTCGCCGGCAGTGGGGCCGCCGAGGACGGCGGCGATACAGGAGCGAAAAGCTTAAATGCCTCGTAAAGGACATACATCCAAGCGGACCGTGCCAGCCGATGCCGTTTACGGCTCGAATCTGGTGACGAAATTCATCAACTCGATGATGTGGCAGGGCAAGCGCTCGACCGCCGAGGGCATTTTTTATGAAGCCCTGACCAAAGTTCAGGAAAAGGGCGGCGACGAAGCGCTGAAGCTCTTCACCAAGGCCGTGGAGAATGCGAAGCCGTTGCTCGAAGTGAAGACGCGGCGCGTGGGCGGCGCGAACTATCAGGTTCCGGTGGAAGTGAATGCCGATCGGCGCACTTCTCTGGCGATCCGCTGGCTGCTGACTTATGCGCGCGGACGCGCCGAGCGGGGCATGGTGGACAAGTTGAGCAACGAGCTGTTGGACGCCGCCAACGGTAAAGGCGCGGCCATCAAGAAGAAAGAAGATGTGCATCGAATGGCGGAAGCCAATAAGGCGTTCGCGCACTATCGGTGGTAAGAGCGACAAAGCGGTAGTTTCGCCTGCAGGATTTTTTGATTTCTGATTTCTGATTGTTGACTTATCCGGTTTTCAATCAGCAATCGACAAATCATCAATCAGCAATTGAAAAGTTTTGGAGCCCAGAAAGAGTTAGACAGTCGTGCCTAGAACAGTCCCATTAGAACGTTGCAGGAACATCGGCATCATGGCCCACATCGATGCCGGTAAGACCACTACGACGGAGCGCATCCTGTTTTATACGGGAAAGACGCACCGCATCGGAGAGGTGCACGAAGGCACTGCGACCATGGACTGGATGGAGCAGGAGCAGGAGCGCGGCATCACGATTACGTCCGCCGCGACGACCTGCACCTGGCGCGATATACGCATCAATATCATCGATACGCCCGGCCACGTGGATTTTACCGCGGAAGTCGAGCGGTCTTTACGAGTTCTAGACGGCGCTGTTGCCGTATTCGACGCGGTGCACGGGGTGCAGCCGCAGTCGGAAAAAGTCTGGCGCCAGGCCGATAAGTATGGCGTGCCGCGCATTTGCTTCATTAATAAGATCGACAAGATGGGCGCGGATTTTGAGCATGCCATCGACACCATCCGCAAGCGGTTAAGCGCGAAACCGGTCGCGATTCAGATTCCCATTGGGCAGGAAGCAAAGTTCGTTGGCGTCGTCGACCTGATCGCCATGAAGGCGATTGTGTGGAAAGACGAAACCATGGGCGCGGAATACGAGATTGAAGAGATTCCCGAGAATCTGAAAAAGAAAGCAGAAGCGTTCCACGCGCAACTGGTCGAAACGGTTGCGGAGAACGACGACGACATTCTGCACAAGTTTCTGGAAGGCGAGGAGATTTCCGCCGCCGAACTGAAAAAGTCGCTTCGCAAGTCGACAATCGACTTGAAAGTATTTCCGGTGGTCGTGGGCACGTCGTTTAAGAATAAGGGCGTGCAACCGCTGCTCGACGCGGTGGTCGATTACCTGCCTTCGCCGCTCGATGTTCCCGAAACCCACGGAACCAATCCCGACAATGGCGAGCAGATTTTCCGCAAAACTGAAGATAAAGCGCCTTTCTCGGCGCTGGCGTTCAAGATCATGGCCGATCCGTTTGTCGGCCAACTTACCTTTATTCGTGTGTATTCCGGTCAGTTGAAGACTGGCGACTCCGTGCTGAATGTCCGCACGACCCGGGGCGAGCGTATAGGGCGTCTGCTCAAGATGCACGCCAACAAGCGCGAAGAAATCAGCGAGATTCTTGCCGGCGATATTTGCGCGGCGGTCGGACTGAAGAACGTCTCCACCGGCGACACGATTTGCAGCGAAGATCACCCCATCGCGCTTGAAAACATTACGTTTGCTGTTCCCGTAATTTCGGTTGCGGTTGAGCCGAAGACCAAAGCCGACCAGGAAAAGATGGGCATGGCGCTGGGCAAACTGGCGCAGGAAGATCCCACCTTCAAGGTTCACACCGATCCCGACAGCGGACAGACCATCATCAGCGGCATGGGCGAGTTGCATCTTGAAATCATCGTGGACCGCATGATGCGCGAGTATAAAGTTGAAGCGAACGTCGGCAAGCCGCAGGTGGCGTATCGCGAGACCATCCGCAAGCATTCGGAAGCGGAAGGCAAATACATTCGCCAGACCGGCGGCAAGGGCCAGTACGGCCACGCCAAGATCAAGCTGGATCCGCAACCGCCAGGCTTAGGCTACGAGTTTGTCAACGACATTACGGGCGGATCGGTGCCGAAAGAATTCATCAAGCCGATCGATCAGGGCATCCGCGAGGCGCTTGAAGGCGGCATTCTCGCGGGCTATCCCATGGTCGATGTGAAAGCGACGCTTTACGACGGCAGCTATCACGACGTCGATTCGAACGAAATGGCGTTCAAGATCGCCGGATCGATGGCGTTCAAAGAGGCCGCGCGCAAAGCTTCGCCGGTGCTGCTCGAACCGGTGATGCAGGTGGAAGTGGTGACGCCGGAAGATTATGCGGGCGTGATCATGGGCGACCTGAGTTCGCGCCGCGGACGCATCGAAGGCATGGAGCACCGCGCCGGTTCGCAGGTGATCAAGGCTATCGTCCCTCTGGCGGAGATGTTTGGCTACGCGACCCACATGCGTTCGAGTACCCAGGGCCGCGCCGAATACTCGATGCACTTCGCGCGTTATGAGGAGGCTCCGAGATCGGTCTCGGAGGAAATCATCGCCAAGGTGCAAGGGACGACGAAATAGGAAGTCATGGGATTTGCCGACAGTTCGCGTCTGGCTCTGGCAAAGGGCTTGCGGGAACTGGCGGATGGATCGAGCGAGGCGGCTCTGAGGAGTGCATTGTCGAGGTCATATTACTCGATTTTTCATGCTGCGGATGTCTTGCTGGGTGGAGTAACCCATCAGAATGTCGCCGAGAAGCTTGGAGAGATCGATCCGGAGCTTGGGGCGCGGGTCAAGAAGCTGAGGCGGTTGAGGTCACTGGCGGACTACAACCCCGGGTTCGTCGATTTGGAGTATGGCGGAGATCTAGAGTTATTTAGGCGGGGAGCGCGGGACGAAGTGAATGAAGGTTTAAGGGTTTTTGACCGCAACGTTCAAGAAATTGAACGGCGTTCTAGAGAGAGAAGTTAGGAATGGAAGCCGTAGACGTGGAATCGAAATTCGAAGCCAAGATTCGCGAAGCTGGATTGCTGCCCTTTTTCTCGGCGGGCGAATCGCACTTCCTGGACTTGGAAGGGGATCTGTTTGTCGAGATCGTCGCGCGAGATAGTACTAAGCTTCCCGAGTTTGGTCGGATCGCGGAGGAAGTGAAGGCCGAGAATCCGGCCGTGAGTGCAGTGGTACGTGCTCATTGGGAGGTAGACGAAGTCCGCGATCCTGTCCAAGCCCGTAACTTCGAGACAGGCGCTCCGTGGTTCGGGGAGTTGTACCCGGTTACCCTTAGATCGGGCGAAGGCGTGAAGCCAATTTGGGTGGAAGTGACTACTCTGGCGAGCCGCATTCTGAAGGAGCGTGGATTTGATTCTGAGGCGGTTAAGCGGGTAGTTCGGGACTTTGTCGGTCAGCGGCTGAAGATAGGTGGCCCCAGCTTTTGGGATCCAATCCAATCTCCTCAGCTCGAAATAAGCGGCGATACAGCCGAATACATCGTGAGCAAGAGATCGGCGGAGCAATAGAACTGTTTTTACTGGAGCAAGAGGAAATGGCGAAAGAGAAATTTGATCGCAACAAGCCGCACTGCAACGTTGGGACGATCGGTCACATCGATCATGGCAAGACCACGCTGACGGCGGCCATCACAAAAGTTTTGTCGAAACACAATCCGAAGAACACGTTCCGGTCGTTCGATTCGATCGACAACGCTCCGGAAGAGAAAGCGCGCGGCATCACCATCGCGACGGCGCACGTCGAGTATGAGACGGCGAACCGCCACTACGCGCACGTCGACTGCCCGGGCCACGCCGACTACATCAAGAACATGATCACCGGCGCGGCGCAGATGGATGGCGGCATTCTGGTGGTCGCGGCGACCGACGGTCCGATGCCGCAGACGCGCGAGCACGTGCTCCTGGCGCGCCAGGTGGGCGTGCCCTATCTCGTGGTCGCGCTGAATAAGGTGGACGCGGTCGACGATCCCGAGTTGCTCGAACTCGTCGAGCTCGAAGTGCGCGAGTTGCTGAAGGCCTATAAGTTCCCCGGCGACGATGTTCCGGTGGTGCGGGTTTCGGCGCTGAACGCGCTGAACGGGGACGCCAAGGCGGAAGCGCAGATCGACGAGTTGATGGCGGCGGTGGATAAGGCCGTGCCGCAGCCGGCGCGCGAACTCGACAAGCCGTTCCTGATGCCGATTGAAGACATCTTCTCGATTCAGGGCCGCGGCACGGTGGTGACCGGACGAATCGAGCGCGGCAAAGTAAAGGTCGGAGAAGAAGTGGAAATCGTCGGCTTCCGCGACACCCGCAAGACTGTCGTCACCGGCGTCGAAATGTTCAAAAAGCAGCTCGACGAAGGACTGGCGGGCGACAACGCTGGACTCTTGCTGCGCGGCATCGCGAAAGAAGACGTCGAGCGCGGCATGGTGCTGGCCAAGGGCGGCTCGATCACGCCGCACACCAAGTTCAAGGCGGAAGTCTACATTCTGACCAAAGAAGAAGGTGGAAGGCACACGCCGTTCTTTAAGGGATATCGTCCGCAATTTTACCTGCGCACGACTGACGTGACCGGAGTTGCGGAGTTGCCGGCCGGCACCGAGATGGTGATGCCGGGCGACAACGTGAGCCTGGTGATCGAACTGATTACGCCGGTGGCGATGGAAAAAGGCTTGCGCTTCGCCATCCGCGAAGGCGGGCATACTGTAGGCGCCGGAACGATCAGCGAGATTGTGCAGTAGTTGGGTTTGTGGGGACGGGTCTTCGACCCGTCCGCCGGGTCAAAGACCCGGCGCCACAAGAGCAAACAACGCGGCTTGCATCCTGCCGCCGGTTCTTTCCTTCCGGAGACCGCCGGGAGGGGTTAGAGAGATGAAACTGTGATTGGAAACGAGAAAATTCGGATACGGCTGAAAGCTTACGACTATCGCATTCTGGATCAGTCGACCAGCGAGATTGTGGAGACGGCGAAGCGCACTGGGGCGCGGCTGGCGGGTCCGATTCCACTGCCCACGATGAAGAACAAGTACTGCGTGCTGCGTTCGCCGCACGTGGATAAGAAGTCGCGGGAGCAATTCGAGATCCGCACGCATAAGCGGCTGCTCGACATTCTGGATCCGACGGCGCAGACAGTGGACGCGCTGATGAAGCTCGACCTGCCGGCGGGCGTGGATGTGGAGATCAAGGCGTTCGGGAAAGAGCATAAATAAGCTGTCAGCCTTCAGCTCTCAGCTTTCGCTGACGAGCCTCAGCCGCTGGTGAATGCCATGCTGGGTTGAAGAGAGAAGACAAATATGGCGATACGAGTTACAGGCATTCTGGGCAAGAAGGTCGGCATGACGCAGCTGTTCGACTCGAAAGGCGATGTGCGCCCGGTCACGGTGCTGCAAGCCGGTCCTTGCGTGGTGACGCAGCACAAGCTGGCGATCAAAGACGGCTACGAAGCGGCGCAGATTGGCCTGGTGGAATTCGTGAAGCAGTCGAAGCTGACCAAGCCGGCGCAGGGACATCTCGCGAAGAACAATCTTCCCCCGGTGAAGTTCATGCGCGAAGTGCCGCTCGAGTCCGATGGCGATGGAGACGGCGCGGTGAAGGTGGGCGACCGGGTGCTGGTCGAAATTTTTGAAGGCGAAAAGTTTGTCGACATCGTCGGCGTCAGCAAAGGCAAAGGTTTTCAGGGCGTGGTGAAGCGGCATCATTTTGGCGGCGGCCCGAAGTCGCACGGATCGATGTTTCAAATTACGGGTTCAATCGGCTCGTCTGCGTTTCCATCGCGCGTATTCAAGGGCATGCGCATGTCGGGACACATGGGCCACTCGCGCGTGACGCAGCGCAATCTGCGGGTTTTGGGCGTCGATAAAGACGAGAACCTGCTGGTGGTCGAAGGCAGCGTGCCGGGGCCGCAGGGCGGCTACATCTTGATTACCAAGGCGAAGAAACCGCCACGAGAGCGCCGGGGATTTGCGGGTTCGGCGACGGTCGATCCGTTAAAGGCGGCGAAGCGAGCGGCGAAGAAGGCATAAAAGGCATAAGCAGTGCCGGCGGGACGCCGGCGCTACAGAGAGCAATATGGCAACTATAGATATTCACGATTTGGGCGGAAAGAAGGTTGGCACCTTCGATCTCGCCGACGAAATTTTCGGCGCGGTCAACGAAGACCTGCTGTGGGAGGCGGTGAAGCATTACCGCGCCGGACAGCACAAGGGTACGCACGCCACCAAGGCCCGCTGGCAGGTTTCCGGCTCGGGCAAAAAGCTGTGGAAGCAGAAGGGAACGGGGCGTGCGCGTATTGGCTCGATCCGCTCGCCGCTGTGGCGGCATGGCGGCACGGTGCATGGTCCGGTGCCGCGGTCGTATGACTATTCCTTTCCGCGCAAAAAGCTGCTGGGCGCGCTGCGCTCGGCGCTGGCTTCGAAATTTGCCGACGGCAAGTTGATCGTAGTCAACACATTCGAGTTGAAAGATTCGAAGGCCAAAGCGTTCCGGGCCGCGCTCGACACGTTGAAGGTCGATAAAACGGTTCTGATTGTGGATGCGCCGAACTCCGGCAACCGCAACCTGGAGCTGAGTTCGCGGAATATTAAGGGACTCGAACTGATTCCGGGAAACGAAGTTCATCCCTACCATTTGCTGAAATATGACCGCGTGATTTTTTCGCATCCCGCGATTGAAAAGTTGCAAGTGACGCTGAAAGACAGTTTGCCGAAGCGGCAGCGCAAGGAAGCGGAAGAAGAAGGCGAAGGCAGGGGCGCGAAAAAAGCTTCTGCGTCTCCGCGCAAGCGCGTGCGGCATGAAAAAGCGGCGGAGGTGGCATAGTGAAATCCGCATATCAGATTATTCGCCGTCCGGTAATCACGGAAAAAGGCCTGGCAATCAAGGAAAACCAGAACACGCTGGTATTCCAGGTGGTGCCGGGCGCGACCAAGACGGAAGTGAAGCACGCGGTGCAGACGATTTTTAAAGTGAAGGTTCTTTCCGTTCGGACCGCGATGTATCCCGGAAAAGAGCGGCGGCGGGGAAAGTTTGCCGGCTACCGTGCGGACTGGAAAAAGGCGTATGTGCGGCTGCGGGCGGGCGAGAAGATGCCGGAGTACGCGCAGAATCTGTAAATTGGCTTCACCGCCGGAGATCGCGGCTTTGAAGCAGGTTCCTCACCCGCGCTGTGCGCGTGTTCGGAATGACAAGAGATTAGGGTTTGAGTTAAAAGCTAACGGCTACGAGCTAAAGGCTGATTTATGGCAATCAAGACATACCGACCGACAACGCAGACGTTGCGCTACCGCACGACCATCGTCAACGACGACATTACGACGCGGCATCCGCACAAGCCGCTGCTTGAGAAAAAGAATCGCACCGGCGGCCGCCGCAACTCCGGCGACATGACCATGCGGTTCATCGGCGGCGGCCACAAGCGCAAGCTGCGCATTGTCGATTTCAAGCGCGACAAGACCGGGATTCCGGCGACTGTGGTAAGCATCGAATACGATCCGAACCGTTCGCCGCGCATTGCCCTGCTGGCGTATGCCGACGGCGAAAAGCGTTACATCCTTCAGCCCGAAGGTCTGAAGGTGGGGCAGAAAGTCGTAAGCGGTCCCGAGGCGGATATTCTGGTCGGCAACGCGCTGCCCCTGCGCAATATTCCTCCCGGCACGCAGATTCATAACCTTGAGCTGAAGCCGGGCAAGGGCGGACAGATGGTGCGCTCGGCCGGCGGAGCGGCGCAGTTGGTCGCGAAAGAAGCAGAGTATGCGCTGGTGAAATTGCCTTCGGGCGAGACGCGCAAGATTTCGCAGGACTGCATGGCGACGATTGGCCAGGTGGGAAATCTCGATCACGAAAATATCACGATCGGAAAAGCGGGGCGCTCGCGATGGCTGGGAAAGCGTCCGCATAACCGCGGCGTTTCGATGAATCCAGTCGACCATCCGCATGGCGGCGGCGAGGGCAAGACTTCTGGCGGAAGACATCCGGTGACCCCGTGGGGCCAGCCGACGCGCGGCTACAAGACGCGGAACAATAAGCGCACGGATAAGTTTATCGTGAACCGCAGAGGGAAGAAGTGACGGCGTTTAGCGGGCCGTTCGACGTCCTCGCCGTTGGCTCGGTTGCTCAGGCAGGCTCTGAGCGTTCTTTGCGAAGGATCCGCCGTTGCGACGGAGGCTGCTGTGGGTATCTTTGCAGCCGCATTGCCGGGTTGCGGCTGACGTAGGGTTCCTCACCCGCGCTTTGCGCGTGTTCGGAATGACAAAGGTTGATGGAAATGGAAGCTGTTGGCTGAGGGCCGATGGCTGAAAGCTGAGAGCTGATTTTTATGGCACGTTCAACAAAAAAAGGCGCGTTTGTCGATGGCTTCCTGATGTCGCGGGTCGAGGGCATGAATTCGCGTAACGAAAAGAAAGTGTTGCGCACCTGGTCGCGGCGGTCCACCGTGGTGCCGGAGATGGTGGGGCATACCATCGCGGTGCATAACGGCAAAAAGTTCATTCCCGTGTATTTGACCGAGAACATGGTGGGGCACAAGCTTGGCGAGTTCAGCTTCACGCGCAATTTCAAGGGCCACTCCATGCGGGCGGCGACCGAAGTGGCGGCGAAGCCGGCGGGCATTCCGGGCGGGCCGGGAGCGAGCGCTCCGGCGGCGTCCGCGGCGCCGAAAGCGTAGAAAGCCAGGAGCTTTCAGCTGTCAGCCATCAGCTTTCAGCTGGAGCAAGCGAAAACAGGGTTAGAACAGAGACACACTATGGAATTTCGAGCGGAAATGCGTTACTTGCGAGTGTCGCCGCAGAAGGCGCGCCTGGTGCTGGAGTTGATCAAGGGCCGGCGCGTCGAAGAGGCGCGCAACACGCTGCTGTTCACCAAGAAGCGGGTGGCGGCGCACGTGGGCAAGCTGTTGCAGTCGGCGCTGGACAACGCGAATTTTTTGAGCGCGGAAAAAAATCTGGACGTCGAGTTGGATAACCTGTACGTGAAGAGCGCCATCGCCAACGACGGGCCGCGCATGAAGCGCATCCGTCCGGCGCCGCAGGGGCGGGCGTTCCGCTATCAGCGGCGCATTTCGCATATCGAGCTGGTGCTGGCGGAGCGCGGGAATGGAGCGGCTCGCGGTTCCGAGGCGCGGCCTGCGGCCGGCGCTGCGGCTCCGGCGAAGAGGCGGGCTCCGGTGGTGGCGAAGAAAAAGGCGGCGGGATCGGGCAAGAAAAAGAAGGCGGCTGCGAAGTGACGATTGCCGTCATTCTGAGCGTCCTTCGCGAAGGGTGTCGCGGAAACTGTGGTGGGTGTCTTTGCCGCTGCATTGCCGGTTGCCGGCTGGCGTAAGGTTCCTCACCCGCGCTTTGCTCGGGTTCGGAATGACAAGAGTTTAGTTTTGGAAGTGCTGGAAGGGGTTTAGGAGAAGCAATGGGACAAAAAGTCCATCCTTATGGGTTTCGCCTCGGCTACACCAAGCCGTGGAAGTCGCGCTGGTTTGTGGAGCGCGACTACGACAAGCTGCTGCTCGAAGACATCAAGCTGAAGAACGAGTTGAAGGACAAGCTGAAGTCGGCGGGCGTCAGCTCGATTGAAGTGGAGCGGCCGGGCAACAAGCTGCGCATTATTATCAAGACGGCGCGTCCCGGAATTATCATCGGGCGCAAGGGCGCGGAGATCGACAAGCTGAAGGGCGATTTGCAGAAGCGCACGTCGCGCGAAGTCTTCGTCGACATCCAGGAAGTGCACAAGCCGGAACTCGATGCGCAACTGGTCTCGGAGGCGATCGCGCTGCAACTGGAAAAGCGCGTGGGCTTCCGCCGGGCGATGCGCAAGGCGGTCGATTCGGCGCTGCGCTTTGGATGCAAGGGCATTAAAGTCCGGGTGAGCGGACGGTTGAATGGAAACGAAATCGCGCGCTCGGAATGGTATTTGCAGGGGCGCTTGCCGCTGCATACTTTGCGCGCCGATATCGAGTATGGATTCTCCGAAGCGAGGACCACATACGGCGTGATTGGCGTGAAGTGCTGGGTTTACAAGGGCGAGATTCTGCCGACCAAGAAGCGCGAGCAGACGACCGGAGTGGGCGCGTTCTAGAAAGCTGTCAGCCGCCAGCCTTCAGCTATGAGTAAAAGCTGCACTGGTTTGGCTGAGAGCTAAGGGCTGAAAGCTGAGAGCTGACTTATGTTGATGCCAAAGAAAGTTAAGTACCGCAAGCAGCAGCGTGGGCGCATGACCGGCAAAGCCTGGCGCGGCAGCACGCTGGCGTTCGGAGATTTCGGATTGAAGGTGCTCGAGCCGGGATGGATCACCGACCGGCAGATCGAGGCCAGCCGCGTGGCCATGACTCGCTTCGTCAAGCGCGGCGGAAAAATTTGGATTCGCGTGTTTCCCGACAAGCCGGTCACCAAGAAGCCCGCCGAAACCCGTATGGGAAAAGGCAAGGGCGCTCCCGATCACTGGGTTGCGGTGGTTCGTCCGGGAAAGATTTTGTTTGAGATGGAAGGAGTCGCGCTGGCGGATGCGACGGAAGCGATGCGTTTGGCCTCGCACAAACTGCCGCTGCGTACGACTTTGGTCAAGCGGGAGACGGCGCATTAAAGGCGGGCTTCGGGCTTCCGCCGCCGGGCTTCGGCCTGGGAATGAAGGCTCATTGAGGATTTTATGAAATCTGACAAGATACGAAACCTAACCGAGGCCGAACTCCAGCATCAGGGACAGGATCTGGCCGACCAGTTGTTCAAGCTGAAGTTTCAGCTGAACATGGGCCAGACCGAGAGCCTGAAGAAGATTCGCGGGCTGCGCAAAGACATTGCGCGCGTCAAAACAATTTTGGGCGAGCGCACGCGCGCCGCCGCAACGGAGAAACGCTGATGGCGGAAACCGCAACCGGTAAGGCTACGCCGCGAAGCGAGCAGACGCAGGGACGGCGCAAGGAAGTGGTGGGCGAAGTGGTCGCCAACCGCATGCAGAAAACGATTGTCGTGAAGGTCACGCGCAAGAAGGCCCATCCTTTCTACGGCCGCGTGGTGGCGCGCAACAAGAAATTTTACGCGCACGACGAAAAGAATGAAGCGCACGTGGGCGACGTGGTGCGGATCGAGGAGACTCGTCCGCTCTCGAAGTTGAAGCGATGGAAGCTGAAAGACATTGTGCGTAAGACGGCGCTGGTGCCGGAAGTAGTGCTGGATCGGGATACGAAGTAAGTGCGCGCGGCGCCTTCGGGACGCGTGGTCTGGGGAGTCCGAGATCCTTCGCTGCGCCTGAAGAACGGCTGCGCTCAGGATGACAAGTCGCGAACGGGATGACAAGTTGAACGGGAGATAGAAGCCATGGCCGTGATGATGAGAAGCATGCTGGAGGTCGCCGACAATTCCGGCGCCCGCAAGCTGCAAATGATTCTGCCGCTTGGCGGTTCGACCGGGCTGAACGCCGGCCTCGGCGACATAATCACCGCGGCGGTAAAGGAAGCCTCTCCCGACGGGCAGGTGCAGAAGGGCAAAGTGGTGAAGGCGGTCATCGTGCGCACGCGCAAGGAGCATCGCCGGCGCGACGGAACCTACATCCGCTTCGATCAGAATGCCGCGGTGCTGATCAACGACGCGGGCGAACCGGTGGGGACGCGCGTATTCGGCCCGGTGGCGCGCGAGCTGCGCGAGAAGAAGTTTTTGAAGATCGTGTCATTGGCGCCGGAAGTGATCTAGGCAGGCTGGAGAAATTGAGGAATTGGGAAATTTAGTAATCGAGGAATTGGAAACGCGGTGGGTTTGGCTTTTCAATTACACAATTACTAAATTACCCAATTACTAAATGGGGTTGAGATGAGAACAATCAGCACCGAACGCAGGCGGGTGGATATCCGCCGCAACGATAACGTCAAGGTCATTACCGGCCGCGACAAGGGCAAGGAAGGGCGCGTGCTGCGCGTGTTTCCGAACGACGCCAAGCTGCTGGTCGAGCACGTTATGGTCGTGAAGAAGCATGTGCGTCCCAACCCGCAGCGCAACATTGCGGGCGGCATCGCCGAACAGGAGAGTCGGATCGCGATTTCGAACGTGCAACTGGTTTGCCCGAGCTGCGGGCCGGTGCGCATCGGGCACGAAGTGCGCGGCGATAGAAAAGTTCGGGTTTGCAGGAAGTGCGGAACGACGCTGGACAAATGACGCCGTTTAGCGGGCGTGAGCGAAGCGGGAGCCCGCTGGCGTCATCCTGAGCGTTCTTTGCGAAGGATCTCGGAGCGTTCGAAAATTAAGGGTCTCACGAACCGGTAACCACTCCGAAACCGTGGGAGGAAGTTGAAAAGAAACAATGGCAAAAGATAAAGAGAAGAAGGCATCGAAGGACGCGGCGCAGGAGCAGAAGGCTCCGGCGCAGGCGCATCACAGCGCCAAGGAGCGTCCGCGGCTGCGGACCAGGTTCGAGAAGGAAGTGGGTCCGGCGTTGCTCAAAGAACTGGAGCTGGCGAATGCGATGGCCGTGCCCAAGCTCAACAAGATCGTAGTGAACATGGGCATGGGCGAGGCCACGCAGAACTCGAAGATTCTCGATCCGGCGGTGAATGAACTCGGCCAGATTACCGGCCAGAAGCCGATCGTGACCAAGGCGAAGAAATCGATTGCGGCATTTAAGGTGCGCGAGGGCCAGGCCATCGGCACCATGGTGACTTTGCGCGGCGACCGCATGTACGAATTTTTCGACCGCCTGGTCACCATCGTTCTGCCGCGGGTGCGCGACTTCAAGGGAGTCTCGACCAAGTCGTTCGACGGGCGCGGAAACTTCACGCTCGGGCTGCACGATCAGTTGATTTTTCCCGAGATTTCCTACGAGAAGGTCGACAAGCTCAAGGGAATGAACGTGACCATCGTGACCACGGCGGCGAACGACAATCAGGCGCGCACGCTGTTGAAGCATCTCGGCATGCCGTTCCGCGCGCAGTAAGGTTTGATGATTTTTTGCTTCAGGATTCGAAAGGTTCTTTAAGGATTTCATGACTACAGCCAAACGAGTGAAGGACGCGAAAATCGAAAAGAAGTTTGAAGTGGCGCGCGAGAAAAAGGAAAAGACGCCGAAGTTCTCGTCGCGCCGGCACAACCGCTGCAAGATTTGCGGGCGGCCGCGGGCTTATCTGCGCAAGTTTGGGCTGTGCCGCTTATGCTTCCGCGGGCTGGCGTTGCGCGGGGAGATTCCGGGAGTGTCGAAGTCTTCGTGGTAGAAGGCTTTCGCGCCGAGTTCTTGGAGCGGGAGATCCTTCGCTACGCCTGAAAAGCGGCTACGCTCAGGATGACAAAGTTGAGGGACGACAGGTTAGAAGATGACGAGCTGGAGAATGAACGTCATCGGTAAGTAGTAGGAAGCCACCGCAGGTTCTCCGCCGGGCGGAGCGAACGGGTGGCGAGAGGAGAAGCAAACGATGAGATTGACCGATCCAGTGGCGGATATGCTGACCAGGGTGCGCAACGCGCTACAGGCGCGGCACCAGAAGGTGGACGTTCCGGCTTCGCGGCTGAAGGTGGAGATCGCCCGCATTCTGAAGGAAGAAGGCTACATCTCGAACTTCAAGGCCACGGAAGAGGAAGGTCACAAGGTCATCCGCATTTATTTGAAATATGGCGCGCACAACGAGGCGGCGATTTCAAAAGCGGAGCGCGTGTCGCGCCCCGGCTGCCGTGTGTATGTGCGGCGCAGCGAGATTCCGCGAGTGCTGGGCGGAATGGGAATCAACATCCTGACTACGCCCCGCGGGGTGATGACGGGACGCCAGGCGCGCAAAGAGGGCGTAGGCGGCGAGTTGTTGTGCGAGATTTGGTAAGCAGCTTCTAGCTGCTAGCTAATCACGCTGCGATATCAAAGAATTGGAAAGTAAATCAATCTGATGAAGCACCTGGCTAGAAGCCAGGAGCTAGAAGCTAGAAGCTCTTATGTCACGAATTGGAAAAAAGCCGATCCCGATCCCCAAGGGGGTCACGATCAAAATGGAAGGCAACATCGTTTTTGTGCAGGGGCCGAAGGGCAAGCTGGATACCGCTCTTCCCGCCGGCATCAAGGTCGAGCAAAAAGACGGGAATCTCGTCGCCATTCGCGAGAACGATTCGCAGGCCGCCGTGCATGGACTGGCTCGCGCTTTGGTGAACAATGCCGTCGAAGGCGTGACCAGGGGCTGGACGCGCGACCTGGAAATCGTCGGTATCGGTTATCGCGCCGAGATGAAGGGCAAGGGGATGGTGGTGTTCAGCCTGGGCTATTCGCACCCCATCGAATATCCTTTGCCGACCGGCGTCGAAGCGGCTGTCGATCCCAAGCAGACGAAGGTTTCGCTCACCGGAATCGACCGGCAGCAGGTGGGACAGGTTGCGGCCGAGATGCGGTCGTTGCGTCCGCCGGACCCTTACAAGAATAAGGGGGTGCGGTACGCCGGCGAAAGGTTGAAGAAGAAGGTCGGCAAGACCGGAGCGAAGTAACAACGGACATCGGACTTCAGACCTCGGACTTAGGCCTGGCGACGATGGATGCAGCGGGGTCTTTGGCTAACGGCCAACGACTCAGGACCAAGGACGGATTTCATGTTTACGAAGAAATCGAAGAACCAGAAGCGCGGGCACATTCACGACCGCATCCGCAAGAAGATGCAGGGCACGGCGGAGCGTCCGCGGCTGAACGTTTACCGCTCGCTGAATCACATCTATGTGCAGGTGATCGACGATCTGCACGGCCAAACGGTGGTTTCCGCGAGCACGGCCGAGGGCAAAAAGGAAGACCGCCGAACCGGCGGGAACGTGGCGGCCGCGAAGAACCTGGGCAAAACCATCGCCGAGCGCGCCAAGGCCAAGGGCGTCAGCAAAGTGGTGTTCGACCGCGGCGGCTACATTTATCACGGGCGCGTAAAGGCGCTGGCCGATGCGGCAAGGGAAGCGGGATTGCAGTTTTGAAAAGCAGCTTCTAGCTTCTAGCTTCTAGCTAAACCTTGCAGATGAGGTTAGCTAGGAGCTAGCAGCTAGGAGCTAGAAGCTAGGTTTAATAATGCCAAGTGTAATTAAGAAGCTCGATGCGAATTCGTACCAGTTGAAAGACCAGGTGGTTGCCATCAACCGCGTCACTAAAGTGGTGAAGGGCGGCAAGAACCTTTCGTTCGCGGCGCTGGTGGTGGTGGGCGATCCGTCGGCGGCGGTGGTTGGACATGGCGCGGGCAAGGCCAAGGAAGTTCCGCAGGCGATTCGCAAAGCCATCGAATCGGCGAAGAAGAATCTGATCAAGGTGAATCTGACGCAGACTTCGATTCCTCACCTGATTCTCGGCCGTTACGGTTCCGGCAAAGTTCTGCTCAAGCCGGCGCCGGAAGGCACCGGAGTAATCGCGGGCGGCGCGGTACGCGCGGTGATGACCTCGGTCGGCATTCAGAACGTGCTGACCAAGTCGATTGGGACGACGAACCCGCACAACGTGATCAAGGCGACCTTCGACGCGCTGCGCCATTTGAAAAGCCGCGAGAGCGTGGCGGCGATGCGCGGCAAGGCAGTGCAGGAACTCTAAAAAGCGACACTGGGCGCCAGGCCAAGGGCTCACGGCGAGATTGAGGATTGAGCGATGACGACGAAGAAACCGAAGGCTGTAGCGGGAAAGATCCACCTGAAGTGGGTAGTTTCCGCCATTTGCTCCCCGGTGAAGCAGAAGCTGGTAATTAAAGGACTGGGCTTTACGCGCCTGAACCAGGTGATCGAGCGTCCAGACAACCCGGCGATTCGCGGCATGGTGGCCAAGGTGCCGCATCTCGTGGAGATTTTGAAGTAGAGCTATCAGCTCTCAGCTATCAGCCCTCAGCTTAAAACGGTCCGGCTGAAAGCTAAGAGCTGAAAGCTAAGAGCTAAGAGCTTACTTATGAACTTATCCAATATTCACGCACCGAAGAAGGCATCGGAAAAGCGCAAGCGAGTGGGGCGCGGCATGGGCTCCGGCATGGGCAAGACCTCCACGCGCGGACATAAAGGCCAGCGTTCGCGCACCGGTATGCGCCTGATTCGCGGTTTTGAAGGCGGCCAGATGCCGCTACATCGCCGCATGCCCAAGCGCGGCTTCACCAATATTTTCCGCAAAGAATTTAATATCGTCAGCCTGGAGAGGCTGGCGGCGCTGGGCGCCGATCTGCACGCCGATCCGATTACGCCCGAGGTGCTGCGCAAGGCGGGAGTGATCAAGGCGAAACATCCGGTAAAGATTCTGGGCGACGGCGAACTCAAGATTGCCCTCACGGTTCACGCTCACAAATTCTCGAAATCGGCGCAGGAAAAAATCACACAGGCGGGCGGCAAGTTTGAGGTTTTGGTTGCGAAGGCGGGGCAGTAATGTTTGAAAAGCTGGCTAACATCTTCCGTATTCCGGACCTGCGCAAGCGGGTCCTGTTCACGCTGGCCATGCTCGCGATTTACCGGCTGGGCGGCCATCTCCCGACGCCGGGCGTCAACTTTTTGAAGCTGGAGCAGTATTTCAATCAGAACGCGGGATCGCTGCTGGGATTTGTGGATCTTTTCTCGGGCGGCAATCTGCGCCGCCTCACCATCTTCGCCCTGGGGATCATGCCGTACATAACGGCATCGATTATTTTGCAGCTTTTAACCGTGGTATATGAGCCGCTGGCAAAACTGCAAAAAGAGGGCGAACTGGGGCGCAAGAAGATAACCGAGTGGACCCGCTATATCACCATCATGCTCAGCGCCATTCAATCGTTTGGCATCGCCATCGGCCTGGAGAAAGCCGGAGACTTCGTGCTGCACCCCGGCGTGCAATTTATCCTGATGACGATGCTGACCTTGACCACGGGCAGCTGCTTTGTGATGTGGCTGGGTGAACAGATTACCGACCGCGGCATCGGCAACGGCATGTCGCTGCTGATTTTTGCGGGCATTGTCGTAGGCCTGCCGCGTGGCGTCCAGGACCTGCTCGAAAAAGCGAAGAACGGAACCTGGGGCGCGGTCACGCCGGTTTTAATGGCTGGCTTGGTTGTATTCATTATCGTGGTGGTGGCGTTCATCGTTTACGTGGAACGCTGCGAACGCCGCATTCCGGTGCAATACGCCAAGCGCGTTGTGGGCCGCAAGGTTATGGGCGGCCAATCCACGCACTTGCCGTTGCGCGTGAACGCCGGCGGCGTGATGCCGGTAATTTTCGCGTCTTCGATTCTGACTTTGCCGCAGACCATCGGTTATGGCGTCAGGAACAGCCGGTACTTCGGAGATCTGTTTCGCATGCTGGGCTGGGGCGAACCGCTTTACACGTTGCTGTACGCGATCGGCATTATTTTCTTCGCGTACTTCTACGTGTCAATCGTTTTCAATCCCAGCGAAGTTGCTGACAACATGCGCAAGTACGGCGGATTCATTCCCGGCATACGTCCGGGCAAGCGCACGGCCGACTATATCAACGAAGTTCTGACCCGCATCACTTTAGTCGGCGCCTTGTATCTCATCGTCATCTCTTTCATTCCCGAGTGGATGATCGCCGGAATTCATTTGAACCATTTGCCCTTCTGGCTGGGGGGGACGATGTTTGAGCGGCTTCCGGTCTGGGTAACCAACGGGTTGGGAGTGAATTTTTATTTTGGCGGAACATCGTTGCTGATCGTAGTTGGCGTTGCCATGGATACCGTAACGCAGATCGAGGCGCAGTTGATCATGCGCCACTACGATGGATTTACGCCGCGCAGCGGGCGCATTCGGGGGCGGCGGAACTGGTCCTGAAAGATTTTGAAATTGGGTAATTTAGTAATTTGGTAATTTACAAACCTGGTTGATTTCGTTTTTCAATTACGAAATTACTCAATTACCCAATTGCAAAATTGTTTTTCCGGGGTTGCTGCAACTTGCTGGAACTGGATTGGCTTATGAAGGCCGACCGGGAACATTGAGATCGGGAGGCTTTTGGCCAACTGATGGTGCAGGAAACCTCACGCGTCGTGGGTCCCGTGGTATTGCTTGGGCCGCCGGGAGCCGGCAAGGGTACGCAGTCAAAACGCATCATGGAGCGTTACGAGATCCCGCAGGTTTCCACCGGAGATATTCTGCGATGTAACGTGGCCGATGGCACGGAACTGGGCGAGGCCGCCAAGGCGGTGATGGCGCGGGGAGAGTTGGTTTCCGACGACCTGGTTTGCGAGATGGTCCGGCGAAGGTTGAAACAGCCGGACTGCAAACGCGGTTACATTCTCGATGGTTTTCCCCGGACGGCGGCTCAGGCGGGCTGGCTGGATGCCCTGCTGGACGACAAGCTCTTTGATAATTCGCACTCCACGCGGTTCTGGCCAATTGTGATCCGGCTGGACGTGGATTATAATCAACTGTTGCTCCGAATTACTGGACGCCGTTCTTGTCCCACCTGTGGGCGGATCTATAACGTCCACTCTCAGCAGCCCCGCGTGGATGAAGTTTGTGACGTGGATGGGCACAGTCTGATAACCCGCAATGACGACAGGCTGGAAGTGATTCAGCCGCGTTTGAACGCTTATCAGGAGCAGACCGCGCCGGTGGCGGATTACTACCAGCGGACAGGGCGATTAATTTCGATCAACGGCGACCGGCCGATGAACCGGGTGACGGAAGAGATTTTCAGGATTATCGAAGATCATCATGTCTAGGTGCTGGCGTAAAAGTTTCCAGTTTCAGTTCGCGGCTATAAGCATTTTCTCTGGAAACTAGAAACTGGAAACAGGAAACCAGAAGCACGAAACGTTCTCAAAAAATGGCGATTGTTTGCAAATCGGCTGCGGAGATTGAGCGGATGCGGCAGAGTGGCCGCATCGTGCGTCAGGTGCTCGATTACGTGCGCACCCTGGTGGCGCCGGGCGTTACCACGATGGATCTGGAGCGCGCGGCGGAAAAGAAGATTGGCGAACTCGGAGCCAAGCCGGCATTTAAGGGTTATTACGATTATCCCTGCGTTCTGTGCACGTCGGTGAACGAGGAAATCGTGCATGGCATTCCGTCGGAAAAGCGGACGCTGAAAGACGGCGACATTGTTTCCATCGATTGCGGCGTGGTGCTGGATGGCTACTACGGCGACGCGGCGATTACGGTGCCGGTGAGCGATACGGTGAAACCGGAATTGCGCAAGCTCCTGAGCGTGACGGAAGAATCGCTCTATCGCGGCATCGAGCAGGCGCGCATCGGGAATTCGGTGGGCGATGTCGGCGCGGCGGTGCAGGAACATGTGGAAGCCGCAGGCTTCAGCGTGGTCCGCGAATTTGTGGGGCACGGCATTGGGACGAAGTTGCACGAAGAGCCGCAGGTGCCGAACTTCGGCGCGCGCGGTCACGGCGCAAAATTGCGCGAAGGCATGGTGATCGCGATCGAGCCGATGGTGAACTACGGCAAGCCGGAGACGCGAGTGCTCGGCGATAAGTGGACCGCTGTTACCGCCGACGGCAGCTTCAGCGCGCATTTCGAGCATTGCGTGGCCGTAACGAAAGATGGGCCGGTAATTTTGACGAAATAGAAAGGCAGTTCTCAGTTCTCGGTTCCCAGTTCTCAGTTGCGAACCGAGTGCTTTTGACTGAGAACTGGGAACCGAGAACTGAGAACTGATCATAAATGAGTAAAGAAGACGCGATTGAAGTTGAGGCGTTTGCGCGGCGTCCGAGCCGCGCGCCGAAATCCCGAGCGTCTTTTGCGAGGGATCTCTCAGCTAAAGTTTCAAGGAGCGAATGAGTAAAGAAGACGCGATTGAAGTGATGGCGGTGGTCCTGGAACCACTGCCCAACGCCATGTTCAAGGTGGAACTGGAGAACAAGCATCAGGTGCTGGCGCATGTCTCCGGCAAGATGCGCAAGAATTTCATTCGCATTCTACCCGGCGATAAAGTTGCGGTCGAGCTTTCGCCCTACGACCTGAATCGCGGCAGAATTGTTTACCGCTATAAATGACGCCGTTAAACGGGCGTGAGCGAAGCGGGAGCCCGTTGGCGTCATCCTGAGCGTTCTTTGCGCAGGATCTCACAGGCGGAAAGACAGGATTGGTTTATGAAAGTACGAGCGTCGGTAAAGAAAATCTGTGACAAGTGCAAGGTCATCCACCGCAAGGGTGTGGTGCGGGTGATCTGCGTCAACACGAAACACAAACAGCGCCAGGGGTAAAACCGCCCTTAGCCGTTAGCTCCTGGCTTTTAGCTAAGAGCCGACAGCTAAGGGCAAAAGCTGAGAGAGGTTAGAAATACATGGCACGCATCGCAGGCATCGATTTACCGCGCCAGAAGCGCATCAATATTGCGCTGACCTATATCTACGGCATCGGGCATCCGCGCGCGGGCGGCATTCTCGACGAGGCCAAAGTGGACCCGATGAAGAAGGTCCAGGACCTCAACGAAGAAGAAGTCAACCGCATCCGCACCGTGATCGAACAGCAGGGGATGGTGGAAGGCGATCTGCGCAAGGAGGTTTCGATGAACATCAAGCGGCTCATCGAAATCGGCTCCTACCGCGGGTTCCGTCATCGCCGCAACCTGCCGGTGCGCGGACAGAGAACGCACACCAACGCTCGCACCCGCAAAGGTCCGCGCAAGGGAACGGTCGCGACAGAAGAAGAAGGCGACGGCGAAAACCTAAAAGCAGTTCCCAGTTCTCAGTTCCCAGTTCTCTGTTGTGGACCGGGTTTTTCTGGAACTGAGAACCGAGAACTGAGAACTGGAAAATGGCAAAACCAGCAGCAGCGGGCGGCGCAGCCGCACCCGATAAAAAAGGCAAGAAGAAGACGTTCAAAAAGAAGGAGCGTAAGCACGTTCCGCACGGACTTTGCTTCGTGCAGGCGTCCTTCAATAACACGATCGTGACCATCACCGACATGAACGGCAACGTTCTGTCGTGGAAGAGTTCAGGGTCGCTGGGCTTTCGCGGATCGCGCAAAGGCACGCCCTTTGCCGCGCAGCAGGCTGCCTCGAATGCGGCCAATATGGCGCGCGATCACGGGGTTCGCAGCGTAGACGTGCGGGTCAGCGGTCCGGGATCGGGCCGCGAATCGGCGGTCCGCGCTTTGGCCTCGTCCGGCATTGAAGTGCGTTCGATCCGCGACGTCACGCCGATCCCGCATAATGGATGCAGGCCGCCAAAACGTCGGCGCGTCTGAGATGCGACGGCTGTCTCAGTTCCCAGTCTCCAGTTCTCAGCAAACAGAAGAACTCGTGAGCTTGGGTTTTTCTGAGAACTGGGAACCGAGAACTGAGAACTGCACCGGGACGAAGGGTGAAGCCAAACCCGTAAACCGGTCATCTAAAAGGAGAACAACTTGGCCCGTTATACCGATCCAGTCTGCCGTTTATGCCGCCGCGAGGGGATGAAGCTGTTCCTCAAAGGCTCGAAGTGTTTCAGCGATAAGTGCCCCATCGAGAAGCGCAACTTCGCTCCCGGACAACATGGGAAAGACCGCAAGGCCAAGATTGTTGGCTACGGCCTCCAGTTGCGCGAGAAGCAGAAGGCCAAGCGAATTTATTTCACGCTCGAAGGCCAGTTCCGCAATTATTTCGAGAAGGCTGCGCGCACGCGCGGCGTTACCGGCGAACTGCTGTTGCAACAACTCGAGCGGCGTCTCGATAACGTGGTCTTCCGCCTCGGCTTCGCGCAGTCGCGGCGCCAGGCGCGGCAGTTGGTTCGGCACGGGCACGTTGCGGTCAATGGCCGCCGGGTGAACATCCCTTCGTATCAGGTGAGCGCGGGCGAGGAAATTGCCATCCGCGAGAACAGCAAGAAGCTCGTGATCCTGGAAATGGCGAAGGAATTCGCCAGCCACGGTACCCAGCCGAACTGGCTGGAAGTGAATCGCGATGCCTACACAGGGCGGGTGCTTTCACTGCCCAAGCGCGAAGACATTCAACTGCCGGTGAACGAGCAGTTGATCGTGGAACTTTATAGTAAGTAGGACAGTAAGGTAGCAATTGAGTAATTGGGAAATTTAGTAATTGAGTAATTGAAATGAGGAAACGAAGTGGGTTGGGTTTGAAATTACCCAATTCCTAAATTTCCCAATTACTCAATGTTTCGGTCCTTTTTTTTCGAGCCAGATCAGCCTTTTCCGGTATTGACCTGAGTTGGACCACTCAGCGAACTGGGATTGAGCCAAACGGCCGAAGGAGAAACAAATGCTTTGGAGAGGTTTTCAGAAACCCAAACGTCTCGCAGTCGACACTTCCACCCTCACCGATAAATACGGAATTTTCTGGGCGCAGCCATTTGAGCGCGGTTTTGGCACCACCGTCGGCAACGCGCTGCGGCGCGTGCTGCTGAGTTCCATCGAAGGCGCGGCCGTTACCGCGGTGAAGATGGAAGGCGTGCTGCACGAATTCCAGTCGATCCCCGGCGTGGTGGAAGACGCGACCGACATCATCCTCAACCTGAAACAAATTCCGTTCAAGCTTGCCGGCGACGCACCGAAGGCGATCTATCTGCGCGCCGATCAGCCCGGAGTGGTCACCAGCGGCATGATTGAGGCCGATGGCGACGTCGAAGTTCTCGACAAAGACGTTTACATTGCGACTGTGAGCGAAGGCGGCAAGCTCGATATGGAAATGCGGCTGAAGCGCGGCCGCGGCTACGTCTCGGCCGACAAGAATTTCGACGAGGATCTCGGCATCGGATTCATTCCAATTGACTCGGTCCACTCGCCGGTGCGCAAGTGCAATTACACCGTCGAGGCCGCGCGTCTTGGCCAGATTACCGACTACGACAAGCTGACGCTTGAAGTTTGGACCAACGGGTCCATTACTCCGGCGGATGCCATCGGCCTCTCCGCGAAATTGATGAAGGACCACATGAACATCTTCATCAATTTCGAGGAAGAAATCGAAACCGGCACATCCTCTTCGGATGACCGCAAGCCCGAAATTCACAACGAGAACCTGAACCGTTCCGTCGAAGAACTCGAGCTTTCGGTGCGCAGCTACAACTGCCTGAAGAACGCAAATATTCAGACGATCGGCGAGCTGGTACAGAAAACCGAATCTGAAATGCTCAAGACCAAGAACTTCGGCCGCAAGTCGCTCAACGAAATCAAGGAGATTCTTTCCTCGATGGGTCTGAGCCTGGGCATGAAGATCGACGAGCACGGCAACGCGGTGCCTGGCCCAACTTCGAATCTGGTTCTTCCGGCTTCGGCTTACGGCCCGGACGATCAGTTGTAGGAAGCTGGCTTCCGGCTGCGGGCGTCCGGCTTCTGGATATAGCCTTTTCGGGATTGTCATCCTGAGCGAAGCGAAGGACCTGTGCATTTGCTTGCGGCGGCGATAACGCAGCCGCAAGCGATGCAGTTTTCGAGCTTTGAGTGGCGCGGTTTCATCCGTGCTTAAGACAAAGGTTCGCATCAGGGCGCGGCTTTAGCCGTGCCGTCCGAGCCAAGAAATAAAAGAGGGCTTTAGCCCCTGAGGGTTTCACCATGCGTCACAAAGTAGCTGGCTACAAACTCGGCCGTAACACCTCGCACCGGCGCTCGCTTCTGCGCAACCTGGTCACGTCCGTGATCGTTGAAGAACGCATCGAAACCACCGTTCCCAAGGCGAAGGCTGCAAAACCCATCGTCGAAAAGATGATCACGCTGGGCAAGCGCGGCGATCTCGCCGCGCGGCGTCTTGCCGGTTCATACCTGATGACCGACGAGGCGGTCGTCAAGCTGTTTGACACGGTCGGACCGCGCTTCGGCGACCGCAGCGGCGGCTACACCCGCATCATTCGCACTGGATGGAACAAGGGTGACGGCGCCGACAAAGCTTTCCTCGAACTGCTCGGCAGCGAGAAGGTTCTCGACGAAAAACGCGAGAAGCGCGCCGAAGCCCGCGCCAAGAAAATGGCCGAAACCAAGAAGGCAATGGAAGACGCCGAGGCGCAGGCCCAGCACGACGGCGGCGTCGAGCCGGTGAAGGAAGAATCCGAAGACAAGAAGTAGCTGCTAGGTGAGGCAGATTCCTTCGACTTTGCTTAGGACGAGCTTCAGCGCTGCTATAAAACTTACAGAAAGATTAACCATGGGCACGGCGAAAGCCGTGCCTTTTTGCCGCGCCGGCCCTCCATTGACTTGCTCCTTCCGCCCCACGTAAGATTCCCGCACGAATGATCGGGCGGACGATCTCGCACTACCGGATTGTAGAAAAACTGGGCGGCGGCGGCATGGGGGTGGTCTTCAAGGCCGAAGACACCGAACTTGGCCGCTTTGTGGCGTTGAAGTTCCTGCCCGATGACATGGCGCACGACGAGCCGGCGCTCGAGCGCTTCCGCCGCGAGGCCCGCGCCGCTTCCGCTCTGAACCATCCCAACATCTGCACGATCTACGAGATCGGCAAGGATGAAGGCCAGTCCTTCATCGCGATGGAATTTCTGGATGGTTCCACGCTGAAGCACCTGATCGGCCCGCGCCCCATTGAACTGGAGCCTCTTCTCGGAATCGGCATCGAAGTTGCCGACGCGCTGGATGCGGCTCACAGCAAGGGAATCGTTCACCGCGACATCAAGCCCGCGAACATATTCGTTTCCAAGCGCGGCCACGCCAAGATTCTGGATTTCGGTTTGGCGAAGATGGGAGTCCGGGCGAACTCGGTTAGCGGAGATTCGCAAACGCTGGCCGACGTGGCGCGCCTTGACCTCACCAGCCCCGGCACGGCGCTGGGCACCGTTGCCTACATGTCTCCCGAGCAGGTGCGCGGAAAAGACCTCGATGGCCGCACCGATCTTTTTTCCTTCGGCATTGTTCTTTATGAGATGGCGACGGGCCTCATGCCATTTCGCGGCGAAACGCCCGGCGTAGTCACCGAGGCGATTCTGAACCGCGCGCCCGCCCCGGCGGTTCGCATCAATCCCGATATTCCTTCCGAGCTTGAGCGAATCATCGGCAAGCTGCTGGAAAAAGATCTCGAACTGCGCTATCAGAGCGCCGCCGAAGTGCGCGCCGATCTCAAGCGGATGAAACGCGAGCACGATTCTTCGAGAATTTCCTCGACGGTTGCGGCTGAAACTCCCGGCGGGTCGGCAATCGCCGCGGCGTCGCACGCTGACGCACTGGGAATCGGTTCATCGGGAATAAGTTCATCGAGAATAAGCTCTTCAGGAATAAAAACCGTTCCTGAATCCCGCCCGCGCGCAAGCCTGTACCTGGGGGCCGCGCTGGTTGCGGCGTTAGCCGTCATCGCATTTCCTCTGCTGCATCATGCTGCGGCCGTCGTATCTCCCGCATATCATTTGCTGACCTACCGCCGCGGCACGATTCGCATGGCGCGATTCGCTCCCGACGGCCAGACGGTCGTCTATAGCGCGGCCTGGGAGGGAGGTCCGGTTGAAATCTTCAGCACGCGATTCGGCACGCCGGAATCCCGCCCCGTAGGAGTTCCAGGCGCCGAGATTTTGGCGATCTCGTCCACGGGAGAGATGGCGGTTTTGCTGCGCAGCCGGCAAACCAAATCGCAGGTTTACAGCGGCACGCTGGCGCGCATGGCGCTTGGCGGTGGAGCGCCGCGAGAGGTTTTGGAAAACATCCAATGGGCTGACTGGTCGCCTGATGGCTCGCAGTTGGCCGTTGTGCGCGACTTCAACGGACGCAATCGCCTCGAATATCCGCCGGGCAAGGTGTTATACGAAACCGGCGGCTGGATCAGCCATCCGCGCATATCGCGCAAGGGCGACATGATTGCTTTTATCGATCATCCGATCCAGGGGGATTCGATTGGAGGCGTCGCCGTCGTCGACATGAACGGCAAGAAACAGGCCTTGAGCCAGAGCTATGGCGGCGGAGCGGTCGGCCTGGCCTGGTCGCCAAAAGGCGATGAGGTATGGGTTACCGCGACCTTGATTGGCATCGATCGTTCGGTGTTTGCCGTGCCGCTTTCCGGCAAGGAGCGGCTGGTAGCGCGCGTTCCCGCCGATCTTACTCTTCAGGATGTAATGCCCGATGGCAGGGTTCTGCTGGCGCGCGACAGTTGGCGGCGCGGGCTGATTGTTCATCGCGCCCAGGATACGATCGAGCGTGATTTCACCTGGCTCGACTGGTCTTATCCAGTCACGCTCTCAAACGATGGCCAAACGTTGCTCTTCCGAGAAGAGGGTGAAGCCGGCGGCCCGACCTACGCGGTCTATCTTCGCAAGACCGACGGATCGGCGGCGGTGCGCCTGGGCGACGGGCAGTCTCTTGCGCTCTCGCCCGATGGCAACTGGGCGCTCGCCTGCCGCGGCGACAAGCAAACCGATCTGTTCCTGCTTCCGACCGGTCCCGGCGAGCCGCGCACCTTGAAAGGGCATGACATCATTCACAATGCGGCGCGCTGGTTTCCCGATGGCAAGCGGATTTTGATTGCCGGCATTGAGCCCAATCACGGCTTGCGGCTTTACGTGCAGGATATCGATTCCGACAAGTTCGAAGCGGTTAGTCCGGAAGGAACGGACGGCTCGGCGTATGCCCTTTCGCCCGACGGCACTGCGGTTGCCGCAATGGGCCCGGATGCGAAGCCTTATTTCTTTCCCATCCCGGCTGGAGATCCCCGGCCCATCAAGGGATTGCTTCCCGGCGAAGTGCCTGTGGTCTGGAGCGCGGATGGCCGCTTTTTATACATATACAAGGGTGGCGAATTGCCCGCGAGAGTCTATCGTTTGGAAATTGCCAGCGGTAATCGCACGCTCTGGAAACAGCTTATGCCGCCAGATCCCGCCGGAGTAGAATTCGTCGGTCCGGTTTTGCCCACGCCAGATGGCAGTTCGTATGTTTACGGTTACAGACGGCTGCTATCGGATTTGTATTTGGTGGAGGGTTTGCAGTAAAGGTTTCTGCTGATACTTGCTAAAGATTTTTTGTCATTCCGACGAGGGCGGAAGCCCGAGGAGGAACCTGCTTTCCAGCAACCGAATTCCCGCCCGTACATGTCCTTCCGCGCATACCGCCGGTAATCTTGCGGTAATTTGCCTTATCCGTAAACTTACTTTCAGGATGGGCTCCGCACGCACAAGCTTTACCAGCACACAAATCGCCATCGCCGTGAGCGCAGGCGCGCTGCTGGTGTTTGGATTTCTCGGCTACATCTGGTGGCTGGGCAATCAAGGGCCGGTGCTGGCGCGGTCGGAAGATCACGATCCGCTGACGGGTCTTCCTGTAAGCATCCGCATGAATCCGTTGCGCGACCGCACCATCGAGCACAGTGCCAACCTCTTTCTTCGCCAATTGCGCGACGGCCACTGCGACCAACTGCTTACCGAGTGGGAGCACGATTACCGCAAGAAGTACGCGCACTTCATATGCGACTCGGAGAGACAACATCCGCTGCTTTCCTGGGAACTGGCGGAGTGGGAGAGCGCGCCGCCGCTTACCATCCTTCACTACCACGGCAAACGCAATTACGGTGGCGGCCAACCCGGAACCTACAAGGAACTCTTCACCGTCACCACCGAGCACAAAGACGGGCAGTGGGTGGTGACGAAGTACGACGCGATGTATTGAGGCGGACATCGGACTTCGGACATCGGACATCGGACTTCGGTCGTTCGCCTCTTTCTCTGTGCCTCCGTGTCTTCGTGGTAAAACTTCCTGATGCCCCCGACTGCCGAGCGTGAGCCTTCCGCATCTCGCAATATCTACGCCTTCGGAATCACATCGTTCCTGAACGACGCAGCCACCGAAATGGCGTACTGGGTGCTGCCGGCATTTCTCGCGACACTGGGAGCGGGACCGGCGCAGTTGGGATTGATCGAGGGCATCGCGGAAAGTGTCGCATCCTTTGCTCAACTTTTTTCTGGATATCTTGCCGACCGCATCCCGCGCCGGAAGCCGGTGGTCGTTGCCGGATATTTCATCGCCAATGCCGTTAAGCCGTTACTTGCTTTAGTCACAGCGTGGCCGCAGATTTTACTGATTCGCTTTTGCGACCGAATATCGAAAGGTTTTCGCTCCGCCCCGCGCGACGTTATGGTCGCGGAGTCGATTCCGAAGAACCGGCTAGGGTCAGCCTATGGATTAATCCAGTCGATGGATTCCGCCGGTGCAATCGCCGGACCCCTGATCGCATTGGCGATGCTCTCGCGCTATGGAATTCGAAGCGTCTTCTGGGCGGCCGCGGTTCCAGGAGCATTGTGCGTAGCGGTAGCGTGGATGGGAATCCGTGAAGTCAAAAAGGCGCGGGCATATTCGACGGGGAGTGATGACGGAAAATCGGACGCCTCGGATAAGAAGGGTATTCGGCCAGCGTCGAAAGTTGCTGGCGTGAGGCTTCCCTCCAGCTTTTACCTGGTTCTCATTGCGGTGACTCTTTTTTCTCTCGGCAACTCGAGTGATATGTTTCTAGTGCTGCGGGCGCAGAATGTGGGCATCCGTGTGGCGCTCGCTCCGTTGTTGGGCCTGGTCTTCAATATTACATACACGCTGGCCTCGTGGCCGGCGGGGCACTTGAGCGATCGCGTATCGCGGCGGCTGATAGCCTCCCTGGGCTATGTGATTTTTGCGGGAGTTTATTTTGCATTCGGTCGCGCGCCGTCGGTTTTAGCGATCTGGATTGCCATGGCAGTGTACGGTCTTTACTACGCGCTCACACAGCCGGTGCTGAAGGCGTTAGTAGTCGAAACCGTGGGGGAAAACGTGCGCGGACGCGCGTTGGGAATTTATTTTTTCGTGACCAGCGTGGCGACGCTGGCCGCGAGCCTAATTACGGGGCAATTATGGAAGCATTACGGCGCAGCGATTCCCTTTTATTTCTCGGCGGCGCTGGCGCTGGCGGCTGCGGGATTGTTGCAAGGGACGCGGTTGACGAGGGGCTCCGCAAAACGCGTCCACGCATAAATTTTAATCCGCGGTGACGTGGCTGAAAGGTCTGTTCTTCTCGGCTCGCTTCCACCAGAGAAAAATCAAGATTTGCGCGGCGATGCCGGCGCAGGTGTCGAGGACCACATCCTGCCAGCGCCCGGTGCGCGAGGGAATGAAGCTTTGGTGCCATTCGTCGAGGCTGGCAACCAGCACGGTTCCCAAGAGAGCGAGGGTTGACCATCGTGGCGTCCATTTCGCCATTGTCATCGCCGGCAGAGTGGCGCGCCAGGCGCGGAACAGCAGCAGGCTTAGAGTGCCATAGCCGATCACGTGGCCGGTCTTGCGAATGTAGAAATGCCAGGGTTGAAAACGATCCCAATCGAGGTTGAAAAGAAAATGCAGGATGGGAAAAAGAATTCGGCTGGTGTTGCGGGCCGAGAGCAGCGCGGTGGATTCGATGGCGATGACGATTAGCCATAGAATCGCGGCGATCCAGGCCATCAGGAGGCTGTGGCGGTCGGAAGTCAAGCGAGATCACGGCCGCCGGAGAGCGAGTTCAGACAGATCGCAAAGTGAGGCACGCTCAGATGGCAATGTCTCCCACTTCTCGCAAAAGAAGCGAGAAGCGGGGCACCCTCGGTTTTTGTAATCGCGGCCATCGCCGTTCCAGACTGATTATTCGACGCCATAATTTGGAGCCTCGCGGGTGATCATTACGTCGTGAACGTGGCTTTCGCGAAGTCCGGCGCCGCTGATACGGACAAAACGAGTTTTTTGCAACAACTCGGCGATGGTGGCGCAGCCGCAGTAGCCCATGCCGGACCGCAATCCGCCCACCATCTGATGCACGATCATGGCGACCGAGCCGCGATAGGGAACGCGGCCTTCGATGCCTTCGGGAACGAGTTTGCCGAGCCGGTTGGATTCGCCATCGTTCGAAGAAACCGCGGACGAGGAATCGCCTTCGGTGCTCTGGAAGTAACGCTCGCTCGACCCTTGCGCCATCGCGCCGATCGATCCCATGCCGCGATACGACTTGAAGGAACGGCCTTGATAAAGAATCAGATCGCCGGGACTTTCATCGGTACCGGCGAAGAGCGATCCGATCATTACCGCGCTCGCCCCGGCAGCCAGAGCTTTGGTGATGTCGCCGGAATATTTGATGCCGCCATCGGCGATGATGGGGATGCCGGCATCTTTCGCCGCGCGGTAGGCTTCGGCAATCGCCGTGATCTGCGGCACGCCTGCGCCTGTGACTACGCGCGTAGTGCAAATCGAGCCGGGGCCGATGCCAACTTTAATTCCATCGGCTCCGGCGCGGGCCAGTTCACATGCGCCGTCGAAGGTTGCGACGTTGCCGGCCAGCAATTGCATCTCGGGCAGTTTCGACTTCACCAGCTTTACCGCATCCAGAACTTTCGTGGAGTGGCCGTGGGCGCTGTCAATGGCGAGGACGTCGACTTTTGCGGCGGCCAGTTCCTGCGCGCGTTCGAGAAAATCTCCGGTGGCTCCAATGGCCGCGCCGACGCGCAGGCGGCCATGAGAATCCTTGGCGGCGTTGGGATATTTCAGTTTCTTCTGAATATCTTTTACGGTGATCAATCCCTTGAGGTTGTATTTGTCGTCGACGACGAGCAGTTTTTCGACGCGATGCTCGTGAAGAATTTCTTCGGCATCCTCGAGCGTGGTGCCGACGGGGACTGTGATCAGATTTTTCTTGGTCATCACCCGATCGATGGGAATATCGAAACGGGTTTCAAAGCGCAGATCGCGATTAGTGAGAATGCCCACCAGCCGGCCCTGCTCGGTGATAGGTACGCCAGAAATTTTGTATTTGCGCATGATGTCCAGCGCGTCACTGACTTTGTCGTTGGGCGACATGGTTACGGGGTCGACAATCATGCCGCTTTCGGAGCGCTTCACTTTATCGACTTCGTTCGCCTGGTGCTCGATGCTCAAATTGCGGTGAACAATGCCAATTCCGCCTTGCTGTGCCAGCGCGATTGCCATGTGCGATTCGGTGACGGTATCCATGGCGGCGCTGACGATCGGAATATTCAGGCCGATCTCGCGGGTGAGTTGAGTATGGGTGGCGGCGGTGGCGGGAATTACATCGGAGCGGGCAGGCAGAAGTAGAACGTCGTCAAATGTAAGAGCTTCGGGTACCGGGAAATGAATCATAAGGTTCTTGGAATTCTACCAGCCGCAGGATGAATCTTTATTCTAGAGAGGCCACGGGGTGGAGGCAAATGCGACTTGCGGGGTTTCAGTTAGTGGGTTCGTGCTTGCCTAAGATATTGTCGTTGGCCTTCCCTGCACAGCGGTTTCAGGCGACGGTTTCAGGCGACATTCGTCCGGCTTTCTGGAATTGCATGAGGTTGGCCGCGGCTTTCCGGCGCGACTGAGATAGCGCTTGTAGTGTCACGTCGAGTGGTGGTTGAGCGGCCGAGTTTGCTGCGCTGCAACAGCGAAAACCGGTAAACAAAGCCGGCATGGAGAATGCCCCTCAAGGATGAGCGGTTGGTTGCGCCGCTGAATATCCAAGCGGGCCTTCCCTCGCGTTGCAGGGCTGCTGCTGCTATACCAATCGCCGCCGTGTAGTGGCCGTGTCCCCGATTCGCTAGCGGCGTCCAGCAATCGAAGATCATGGCGGCTCCGGGGGAAGGCGATGCGAGAATGTGATCGATCTCGCCCAAGCGGAAGCCCTCGTAGTCTGCGATCCAGAGGAAATGAAGCGGACGTCCGTCGTCATCTTGAAGAACGAAGCCCGATGCGTCCGCACGTTTTAACCGCTTGGCGCATCGCATCAAGTAACGTAGCGTCTCGGCGTCGCTCGAGTTGAGAATCGAAGCTTCCACCAGAAGCTCCCAGGTTAGCGGCGATAGCTGGGGCGTCGCGCCTTGAAGTTCAGAGCCGCAATCTGCTGGAAATTCGAAAAGCAGCACCTCGTCCCGCGATGAAATGGATCTCACCGCTTTTCGCATGGCTTGACGCGTTGTAGCAGCCAGACCCGCTTCGCGGACGCGGCTTGCTGTCGACTGGCAAAACGATCGCGCGGCGCGAAGTTTGTCGCCGAATTCCGGGAAGTGCGCGGCGCTCTTGCTTAGAGTCTCGCGAGCGACGCTGACCACGTGCCTGGGAAAGCCGCGTGACAGGCGAACATATCGCGTCTGCCGCATGTTATTGGCGAAACGGTTTTTGTAAGGCTCGTCGCCCAGGCCAAGATCGAGCCATTGCAGCGATGCGTCGCGCGCGCCCTCTTCCACCAGCAGACGGAGCAGGCAAGAACCCGGAGAGACGTGCTCGTATTCCATCTGAAAAGTGGGCAGATACCAGAACCAGCTTCCGCCGAAGCGGAAGCCGTAATTCCAGGCGACGGGGCGGCCATCGATTTCCAACTGGCTGATCTTCAACCATCCGGAGTGAGACAGCAGATCGCTGAGAGTGCGCAGGAAGGTGCGGCGTTCGGGGCCAACCAGCGGGCTGACCCGGTCACTGGCTAGAAAGCGCGAAATCTGCGCCGAAACGATCGACTCGAGGCTGGTCCCGATCTGCTCCGGTTCGGTCAGGTGAATCACCCTGACCGAGCCGAGACCGGTCAGCCTTTTTAGCGCGCGCTTCTCGCGGCTCTTGCCGGCCAATGTTTGTAGAAGGCTTTCGCGCTGCTCTTCGCCTTCAAGTTGAACTACGCCGCAGTTGTAAGCGGTTCGGGAAGTGACATAGAAACGGTGGTGACCGGCTACGCCGGGCAATTCCCGGAGCGTAGCCGAAGTCGCGGGAACGTTGGCCAGCACCAGGTCGCACAGACCAAGTTTGCGGATTTCGCCGAGAAGGGCAACGATCACGGCACGGCGATTGGCGGGAGCGCTGATGACGTCGCAATAGTCGGCCGTGCTCGATGTAAGAAAAAACGCCGCACGCGGAGATCCTGGGTCGACGGCCAACGCCGCCACTCCCACCAGTTGGTCCGATTCGTACATCAGGAAAAGCAAAGGCGAGAGATGTTTCTGAAACCCCCGACTGGCGGCCAAGGCCCACTGATAAGTGAAGAAGACTTCAGGATGATCCATGGCCAGCACCAAAGTATTCCATGCTTCAGATAGGTCGGGATCCTCCGGGATTTCTTTAAGAACGGTTACGCGCACGGCGTGTTCAGGCTTTCGGACAGAGGAAATTGCAGACTGGTGTTACAGAATGCCGTATTTCGCCGTAAGACGCAACCGCTTAGGCAGACTAAAATTCGTAAAAGCATGAAAGGCATGGAGCGCCACGAAGAGAACCTGCGGCGCTTCCTTTGCTGGTTTATGATCAGCCTCCTAAAGCCCGTTGAAGTCGCCTATGAAGGCCGCTAAGATGAGCGGCAAACTCGGGAAGGGTTGTTTCTACCGTCACGTGACATCGAGGGATGGCAAGGGAATCCGGAGCTTCGCCGGCCCAATGTTCCACGTTAAGAAAAGCGCAGGAGAATCCGGCTTCGCGAGCGAGGCGAATTTCGCGTTGGCCCATGGTGGCAGGGTTGCCAAAGGGATAGGCGAAGGCCCAAACGGCGCGCCCAATCGCCCGCTCGATCACGGCCTTGCTTCCTTGAATCTCCCGGCGTACCTCATCGTCACTGCACAGTGACAAGACGGGATGGGACATCGTGTGCGCGCCGATGGTCATTCCGGCGGCGGATAGACGGCGCAGTTCGTCGATGTTTAACAGACGGAATCGCTTTTCGGACGAAGACTTTTCGGATGACGATGCGGAACGAAGAATCTGCGTTAATCCGCGATAACGGCGCAAGCCCCTTATCCAATCGGCACGAATGTGTTCGGTAAGTCGAGAGGCGCGCTTAACAGTATTCCACCAGAGGCCGGAGAAAGTTGACGGCGAGTTTCTTGCAGGCCGGGATTCTTCCTCGGGGAGAAATTTTAATTCCGATTCGGTCAGCGCCTCAATCCGCATTAAGTGATAGAGATCTTCGTACCAGAGCATCGCCGGCTCGTCCGTGCACGAAGCTCCAGTTACAAAAAAGAGGCACGGGACATTCTCACTTAGCAATATTGGAAGCATGTCGGTCAACGTATTGAGGAGGCCATCGTCGCAGGTGAGAAGAACGGCTCGTGGCGGCAGTGGCTTCGATTGCTCGATGCGCGCCCGGAACTCATTCGGGTGAATGACGCGATAATGATCTTTCAAGAATCGGATTTGCTTTCTAAAGACCTCCGGATGCACTAGATTTCCATCGAGGAAAGGGTCGAGAGTCGAGTGGTCGGAAGGAACGACGCCGTGATAACTGACGACTGCGTAACCGGCGGGTGGCATAGTGTGGTCGAACCACCCAATGTAGTGCGCGACGGGATAGAGTGAGCGCTTCAGAAGTGGGCTGATGAATCGCATAGTTCAGACAGGGAGTTGTGATTGTAGCAATCGCTATGTCCGGTGGAACCCAAGGGCCGTAAACCTTGAAGCTTCGCTCGATGGACAGTCAAGAGCTAGCCCCGCGCCTTTTTCGAAGCGGCCCTATTCCGAATGAATCGACAACTAACTCTTTCTTGTCTTCCATGATATTTCCATTTGGGTTGACCCGTTCCGCGTTTGTAGTGTTCTAATTTCGGGCGCAAGGACGCGCAAAGATCACGAAGAAAGGCCAATCGAAAATTAGGGATACCACCTCGGCGTTTGTCTTTTATCCCCGATCCAGCGTATATTAGAAAACTGAGAACTGTTGTGTAGTACCGGCATTTGGCGAAGCACACCAGTGGGCGCAAGCCCACTTTTTCGTTGCCGACGCATCTGCCGGACTGACTTACCGGCAAGTTATTGGATGCATGGCACTTGAGTTGGATCGCATACGGGAGATCGCGGAACGGGTAGCGGCCTCCAGCGGGCTGGAAGTGGTCGAAGTAGAAGTTCGCGGAAGCGGCAAAGCCCGGATGTTGCGCGTGTTTTTGGATAAGCCGGGGGCCGCGACCGGGGATCCGCTGGCCGGAGTCACGCACGGAGATTGCGCTAACTTCAGTCGCGAGTTTGGCACGATTCTGGATGTTGAAGATGCGGTAGCCGGTACTTACACGCTGGAAGTTTCGTCGCCGGGGCTGGACCGTAAGTTGACTAAGGCCGCCGACTTCGAGCGTTTTACTGGCAGCCGGATGAAAGTTATGACGAGGAATCCGGTGAACAATACCCGGCACTTCGAAGGGCGGCTGGAAAGTTTTCTGGACGGGCGGCTGACACTGGATGTGAGCGTGGCCAGCCACAAGTCGCGCCGCAAGATGAAGATGATGGGCGCGGCAGGCGCGGAGCAAGGACAGAGGATCGGCATCGATTTCGCCAACGTGGAGAGGGCGAATTTGGTGCCGGAAATCTAAAGGCGGGCTTCGGCCTTCGGGAAGGCAAGAGGTCGAGGCTCGCGGCTGAGAGTGGAAGGAAAATGGATTTGCCGAAGCCTGAAGCCCGAAGCCCGGAAACGACGGCAGGAGTTGTAACGGAAGAATGAGATATGGCGAGTGAGCTTTACAACACGATTGACGCGTTGAGCCGCGAAAAAGGCATTGATCCGCAGATTGTAGTGACTGCGGTGGAAGATGCCATCGTGATGGCGACGCGGAAATACTATAAGACGCAGGAAAATCTGCGCGCCGAATTGGACAAAGAAACCGGCAAGATCAATGCATACGCGGTGAAGACCGTGGTGGAGACTCCGGAGCAAGTGGAAGACCCGCTGATGCAGATTACGCTGGAGGACGCGCGCAAGGTCAACCCGAATCTTGAGGTTGGCGGAGAACTGCGGACGCCGAAGGTTACCGAAGGAATTTTAGGGCGCATTGCGGCGCAACTGGCGAAGCAGGTCATCTTTCAGAAGGTGCGCGAGGCCGAGCGCGACACGGTTTACAACGAATACATCGGGCGCGTGGGCGAAGTGGTAAACGCGACGGTGAAGCGCGTGGAAGGTCCGGATGTGATCTTCGACATCGGCAAAGCGGAAGCGCGCATGCCACGCAAAGAGCAGTCGCGCCTCGAGTCGTTTGCGATCGGCGAGCGCGTACGTGTGGTGATTGCTCGTGTCGAGAAAGCTTCCAAGGGGCCGGGCGTGGTTGTGTCGCGCGCCGTTCCCGACCTGGTGCAGCATTTATTCCAGACGGAAGTTCCGGAAATTTACGACGGTACGGTTGTGATCCGCGCGATTGCGCGCGAGGCGGGTGAGCGCACAAAAATTGCCGTGATGTCCAAGGACAAAGACGTGGACGCGGTGGGCGCGTGCGTGGGCATGAAGGGGATGCGAGTGCAGTCGATCATTCGGGAACTGCACGGCGAAAAGATCGACATCATCGAATATCACGAAGATGCGGTCACGTTCGCCGAGAAGGCTTTGCAGCCGGCTAAGGTAAGCAAGGTCACGGTGGTTGATTCCGGCGGAAAGCATCTCGAAGTTGTCGTCGACGACAGCCAGCTCTCGCTTGCCATTGGCAAGAAGGGGCAGAACGTGCGGCTGGCGGCGAAGCTGCTCGGCTGGAAGATCGACATCAAGAGCGAGGAAGAAAAGCGGCAGGAAGTGGAGCAGCAGATGTCGGCAATGGTGCCGCAGACTTCTACTCCGCTGGAAAGCGTGCCCGGCCTCGGTGACGGTCTGGTCGAGAAGCTGAACGCCGCCGGCGTGAGCACGGTAGAAGCCCTGGCCGATATGACGCCAGAGCAGTTGGAGGCGATCGAAGGCATCGGCCCAAAGACGGTGGAAAAAATCAGCCTGGCGGTGAATAATTACTTTGCCAGCCTGGAATCGGGTGCGGCGGTTGAAGGCGCGGTCGAAGGCGAGATAATCCCGGATGGCGACGCGAGTGCGGCTGAGTCGCTTGAAGGTGTCGAAACTATCACCAAAGTCCCATTTGCCGCGGAAGATGCGGCAGCGAGCGACGAAGTTGCAGTGACCGATGAAGGCACCGACGAAGCGGAGATGCTCGCCCCGGAACCGAACGCGGGGGAGCAGAGTAACGAGCCGCCCGCCGATCTTGAGAAGCATTCAGCCTCGGAAACGGAATCCGCTTCCGAAACGACAGAATAATCATGACACGCTCGGATAAGTTCGATGGCGTGCAAGTGGAAAAAGTGACTCCGTGAGGTCCTAATGAAGACCTAACTACAACGCGGAGTAAACGAAAGGCCGGATGAGTAAGGTTCGAATCAACGATCTTGCCCGAGAGCTGGAAGTGAAGAGTAAGGCGATTCTCGACACGCTTCCGGTGGTCGGAGTGACGGAGAAAAAGACGCATTCCAGTTCTCTGGAAGAGCACGAAGCGGAAAAGGTACGATTGTATATCCGCTCTTCGGCGGAGGGTTCTTCTTCCGCCAGCAAATCCAATTCACGCGGGCCTCGCGGCGACGACGAAATTAAAACCAAAATTGACCTGTCGAATATTTCGCGTCCGGGAGACGTACTGAGGGCGATTACGCAGAAGCGCGAGGCGTCCTCACCAGTGGCGTCTCCGGCAGCGCCGCGTCCAGCGCCGCCGGTGTTGGTTGCGCCACCGGCCGAGAAAATTGTAGCTGCGCCTCCGGCCGCTGTCAGCCGGCCAACCACAGTCGCGCCTCCGGCAGCTAAGCTCGTAGTGCCGCCGCCGGCAGCGCCTGTTGCTGCCGCGTTCGCGCCTCCTGTAGTTGCTCCGCGGCCGACCATCGTGCCGCCAGCTTCGTCTGCGGCGACAGCGCCGCCAGTTGCAGCGTCGCCGGTGAGTGCGCCGCCCGCGCGCCTGGTTGTGCCTCCGCCGCCCTCCGCGCCCGCGCCGCCGGTTGTTTCGGCAAACGCTCCAAATATAGCGCCAGTTGCGCCGCGTCCATCGCCTCCGCAACCGCCCGCGCCGCGGATGATCGTTCCGCAAACCGGGCCGCGCCCGGTTTATAAGGCGCCGATTCGTCCAACGCCGCCCCCGGTTCAGCCGGGAGTTCCAATCGGCGGTGTGCGTCCTACGCCGGGACGTCCGGTTCCGGGCCAGCCGATTTTCCAGCGACGTCCGCCTGCCGCAGCGCCCGGCGGAGGTCCGCCTCGGCCCATGCTTCGTCCCGGTGAGCGTCGCCCGATGCATCCCACGCGTTCTGCCCCGGCGGGAGCGCGTCCGCTCGGTGTTGGACCGGCGTTGCCCCCTCCTGGCACCACGCGTCCCGGCAGCCGTCCCGGCGGGCCTGCACGACGGCCCGGCCAGCGCTACGTTCCACGCGGCGTAAAAGAAGGACCGATGAAGGGCTATACGCCGCCGCCGCGCATGGTGGTGTCGAACGAGCCGCAGCCGATAACTCGCAGCATCACGATCACGGAAGGTATCAGCGTCAAAGATCTGGCCGAGAAGCTCGACATTCGCGCCAAGGATCTGATCTCGCGCCTGCTCGTGCGCGGAGTTTTTGCCACGATTAATCAGACGCTCGACGCGGAACTGGCCAGCGAAATGGCACGCTTCTTCGGCGCCGATACGAACGTGATTACGTTCGAAGAGCAGACCGCGAAAGAGATTGACGCGGCGGCGGCTGGAGTCGAATCCGCTCCAGAGACCGGCGTGCGTCCGCCCGTGGTCACGATCATGGGCCATGTCGATCACGGCAAGACCACGCTGCTCGATTCGATTCGTATTACCAATGTCGCGGGCGGCGAAGCCGGGGGCATCACGCAACACATCGGCGCTTACAAGGTCAAAATTACGGACAAGGAATCGCCAGCATTGGGGCGCGAGATCGTGTTTCTGGATACGCCCGGTCACGAAGCGTTTACTCGTATGCGTTCTCGCGGCGCGAAAGCCACTGACATTGTTGTATTGGTTGTCGCGGCCGATGATGGCGTGATGCCGCAAACGGTTGAGGCCATCGATCACGCCCACGCCGCCGAGGTTCCCATCATTGTCGCGGTCAATAAAATCGACAAGCCGGACGCTTTGCCGGATCGCGTAAAGAAACAACTTGCCGATCGAGGATTAGTCCCCGAAGAGTGGGGAGGCAAGACCGTTTTCGTGGACGTTTCCGCAAAGCAAAAAACCAACCTAAATCTGCTGATGGAAATGATTTGCCTGGTGGCCGATATCGGCGAGTTGAAGGCTACGCCGGAACGCGCCGCAACCGGCGTTGTGCTGGAAGCGAAACTGGATCGCGGCCGCGGCCCGGTAGCTACCGTGCTTGTCCAGAACGGCACGCTGAACGCGGGCGACAATTTTGTGGTCGGAAACGTCTACGGAAAAGTTCGCGCCATGTTTGACGACCGTGGCGCGGCGCTGCAAACCGCTCCGCCTTCTACGCCGGTTGAAATTCTAGGCATGGAAGCGCTGCCGCAAGCTGGAGATCAATTTGTAGTTGTCGCGGATCGCGACAAGGCCCGCGGCATCTCCGAATATCGCGAACAGAAAGCGCGCGAAGCGGCGCTGGCCAAGAGTTCCCGCGTATCGCTCGAAGGCCTGGCGGAGCAGATCAAGGCCGCTGGAACGAAAGAACTCAACGTAATTCTGAAGGGCGACGTGCACGGCTCGGTGGAAGTGATCACCGACCTGCTCACCAAGCTCTCGAACGACAAGGTTCGGTTGAAACTGCTGCGTTCTGGCGTGGGCGCGATTACCGAGACCGACGTATTGTTGGCCTCCGCGTCGAATGCGATCATCATCGGTTTCAACGTGCGGCCGGAGCGCAAAGCGCAGGAAATCGCCGAGCAGGAAAAAGTCGATATCCGGCTGCACTCGATCATTTACGAATTGCAGGACGAGATCAAGCGCGCCATGAGCGGATTGCTCGAGCCGACCTTCAAGGAGCATTACCAGGGCCGCGCCGAAGTGCTCAACGTTTTCCGCATCCCGAAAGTTGGAACTGTCGCCGGATGCCGCGTCAGCGACGGCCAGATCAAGCGCGACTCCGAAGTGCGCCTGCTGCGCGACAACGTCCAGGTCTTCAAAGGCAAAGTCGGATCGCTGCGCCGCTTCAAGGACGACGCCAAAGAAGTGACCAACGGCATGGAGTGCGGCATCTCCATATCGAATTATGGAGACATCAAGGTCGGCGACACGATCGAGGCGTTTGCCACGGAACGGATTGCAGCGGAAGTAATTGCGTAAAGCGAGTTTCCAGTTTCTGGTTTCCAGTTTCCTGCTCTTTCGCAGCGATACTGGAAACTGAGAAACCGGACACTGGAAACTGCTCCTTGATCGCCTTCCTCACCCTCGAAGTCCACATCGAAGCCGCGCAATCCCTCAAGGATAAACGCCAGGTCGTCCGCAGCCTGAAGGACCGGGTACGCGCCAGCTTCAACGTCTCCGTCGCGGAACTCGAATCCAGTCCAATATGGAATCGTGCCACCATTGGCGTTGCCGCAATTTCCGATTCCCGCGACTATCTCGATGGCTTGATGAAGAATGTCGAGCGCGCCGCCACGCGTATCGCCAACAACCACGGCGCAGATGTTGCGGATTCTTTTGTGGAGTTTCTTTAAGCGTCAATCCCGCACTGGCGAGTAGTCAATGAGTATAACGGCGATGTTACGCCAACGACCTGTTCAGGCCATGCCCTTCGCTCGCCTCTAGACGAGCGATCCCAGCGACCACTAAGGCATGCCATGGTGTCTCTCACGTTCATTTTTCGAGCGTGAGCTTGTACACTCCTCCCAGATTCGCTGGGCCCCCGGAGTCGGTGACGCCGTAGAGATTGCCGTCGGAATCGATGATTAAACCTGCGTAAACGTATACGGTCTTGCCAAAGGTGTGCAGAATGGTTTCTTTCCCCGCCGCGTTGACCTCCCACTGCTTCTGGGAAGGTACTGTCAGCGCCAGTGAGAGCGATGCCATAGATATTACCCGCCTTGTCTCTCGCTATTGGGCCGAGGGGATAACACCCATCTGCGCAGTTAGGCAATGAACCGAAGTTGTAGATTACCGTTTCCGGACCGCCCGCCTCGGGCTGCGTAAACAGGGTGCCCCCGTTGCCGAGGCCGGTGGGATCATTGTTTCCGCCATGGACCGTAACGCCGTAGAGATTGCCTTTGGCATCCTGTCGGAGGGAACTTGCCGGTTCCTGCTCGTCTCCGGTGCCACCGAAACTGTGCAGAACTGTTACGACGCCCTCCGGCGTTACCTCATACAGGGTTCCATGGCCAAGGTCGCCGCCTTCGTAAGTCGGACCGTAAAAGTTTCCTCCTGTCGTGATCAAGCTCACGGGAATCTCGCCGTCGGGGCAGTACTGGCCCCCTGAACAAAAGTTGTGCAGTATCGTAAAGTTATCGTTGGTGTCGAGCTTGAATGCGATCCCACCAAGGTAGAGCCGCCGATCTCAGCGGTGCCGTAGATGTTACCTGCGGAATCTCGAACGATACTATTGGGCAACCCACCGTTTACTCCAAACCCATCGAAGCCGCTGAAAAGTATTGTTTCCTGATTGGAAGACGAAAGCTTAAACACAATGCCAGCACCATCATTGCCGCCGTAGGATGTCGTTCCGTAAAGATTCCCGGCGGAGTCTCGGCTAAGACTAGCCTGAGGGTTCTCTCCGTCGCTTGAACCTCCTTGGAAACTATGCAAAACAATCAACGTGCCAGCCTTAGTCACCTTGAATACCGTTCCGAGATTAAATTTGCCACCGTAAAAAGAAGTGCCGTAGAGATTGTCGGCGGAGTCCACAATTAACGCCGCAGAGGGTTCGGTAGGGCCCGTCCCGTTGCTTTTGAAGCTGTAGAGCACGCTGTACGTGTAAGTCTGAGCATCAGCTAAGAGCGATATGAGCATGAAGCAGAACAGGAGTTTAGTTTTCATTGGTAGCCTCAATGTTTCGCTAGCTCGTACACCTATCCATTACGATTTGGGCCCCGGTAGAAGTTGTGCCATAGAAGATTTAATCCCCTGTTCATCGCCCAAGGTTCCGCCTCAGGCGAACCTCCACTTTAAGTCGTTGCTTTTCGCAACAGATGATAAATAGCTTGCAGGACGGCTGCTTTACTGCGGCGATCAAACAAACCGGGCCGAAATATAGATCACGAGCCAAGGCTTGTCAACTTGCTAAGGACATGAGTGTAACGGCGATGTTACGCCCATTACCCGAGGTTCCCGAGCAAATTGACCATTTTTCCTCTGCGATTTGCCGCATTATCAGCAATTATGAAAGCCGAAAAGCTTACCCTCAAAAGGGTACAGGCTGTCCGTTGTCGACTTGTGGCGCGGGGTCGGGCGAGAAGTGTGAACTCAGCACGGGACAGCCTTGTACAGAACCGCACCGTGATCGACGCTTGATAGCAGGGGATTGAGGGGTCGCCTGCCGGTTCAATCGGCGCGTCGCCCGCTCCGCCACGTCGTGACGTACGGTAGCACGAACAAATAAACACCCGTGAAAAACATCAAGGCGAGCGCGACCACCGCCAACAGGCCCATCCAGTTAGTGTACCTGTGTTTAAGCACGGCCACGCCGTTGAAGATAACCACCAGCGTAAAAACAGTGGACAGCCAGCGGTGTAGCTGCCGAACCCATCTGCTCCAGTTCAATGCGGCCTCCTCTCGTTGCGGTTGGAGACTCTCAAACATTGCTGGAATCATCTCATCAAAACACAAACCATTCAAACTCATTCGTTGCAAACAGCATTTACACGTTTTGACTGTTGGTCATGAGTGCAATCGCGATGTTACGACCACTGACCTTGGCCTTTACCACAGCCCTCTGTGGACCGGTGGGATCCATGTTGAATGCGTTGGATATGCGCCGGATCACAGCAAGCCCGTTGGCAAGATCTCCAAACGGGGATTACCTACCGACCACAATTGAATTGGGCATTAGCGTCATCGTGTTAGATCAATCGCTACTTTGTGCCCGTTGAATTGGTGTGTCCCGGTGGTGCAAGGTTTCAGGCTGGAAAAACTTTCAAAACAAGGTTAATTCGTGAAATGGCGATGTTACGCCAGCTCAGGCTTGTAAACACCTCTCAACCCGAACAGCAAAATTGCGACGCCTGAGAAAAATAGACAGGCCCCAATGATGCCGAGTCGGATAGCCTTACTGGGTCGAGGGCTCTGCGGTAACAAACCCCCTTGGAGGCGACGGAGTTGCATCCGCTTGCCAAGCGACCAAAACAGCGGCTCGAACTTATCCGATTGCGGCAGTCCCTCGTTCACTTCGGAGTGTAGCCCCAGCAACCGCAGGCTACTTGGGATGAAATAGCCGATTCCTGTGGCCATCGACGCAGCACGGACGACGATGGAAACGATATACAAAACATTCAACTTACGCCGAAGGTTTGGAGACTTCCAGATAGCTCCCGTTAACGGGCGTTAGCGCTCGTTGGCGTCTCGCATTCAGGGGAGCGGCGCCCTCCTACGTCCTATCCCCTTGTTACCTCTGTACTTACTCCTCGTCCTCAAAAATGCGCGACAATGGCACTTCCAGGCCAACACGCGCAGCCCGTTTTCTGATATTCTCATGCGTTTTACTTCGAGGTGAAAGTTGGAGAAGCGCGCGGTCAAATATCATCGCGGACGGATGGGCGAGGCCCTGCGCGAGGAGATTGAAACTCTGGTCGAAGGAGAACTGGCCGATCCTCGCATCGGCCTGGTGGGCGTGACGGCCGTACACGTGGCGAACGATGGCCGCTCCGCGCAGGTTTTGGTGGATGTCGATGGCGACGACCAGGAGGCGGATCGCAGCCTCGAAGGCCTGATCGCCGCGAAAGAATATATTCGCCACGAACTGGTCGAGCGTTTGCGGCTGCGGCGCGCGCCGGAATTGTATTTTCGTCTCGACCGTTCGGAGAGAGAAAAAGCGCGGGTGGAAGAATTGTTGGCGCGAGCGAAAAAAAGAATGAAGCCGAAGGCAAGGGCGGCGGAAAAAAAGGCGTAACAAAGGCATAGCGATGTTGCGCGACGTTCTACACCAAATCGAGCAGCGCAACCGCTTCGTGCTGACTTCGCACGCCCGGCCCGATGGCGACGCCATTGGATCGGCGCTCGCCTGCTGCCAGGTCTTGCGCGCCATGGGCAAGCAAGCCGACGTTGTACTGCACGATGGCGTGCCGCGAATCTATCGTTCGCTGCCTTTCGCCGATCAGGTGCTGCAAGCCGACCGCATCGCCGGCAACTATGATGCCGCAATCATCCTCGAATGCGACAGCATTCACCGCACCCGGCTGCAAGGATTAGAAAACCGCTTTCTGATCAGCATCGATCATCACGTGAGCGGCCGGCCATTCGCTCACGTGAACTGGATCGATCCGAACGCGGTCGCGACCGGCGAAATGGTCTTCCGCCTGGCGCGCGAGGCCGGTACGCCATTCTCACCTGAGATTGCGACCTGTCTCTACACCGCGCTGATGACCGATACCGGGTCGTTTATGTTCGAAGGGACCAACGAGCATACATTCGCGCTGGCGCGCGAGTTGGTGCTGGCCGGCGCGACCCATCCCACTGCGCGCGCAGCATTTATTTTGCGCACTCGGTTGCCAAAATGAGGCTGCTCGGCGAAGCGCTGCGCAACCTAAATACCGAAGGCCACATCGGCTGGACATGGGTGACGCTCGAGCAGATGGATCGCTGCGAGGCGAAAGAAGAGGATTGTGAAGGGCTGGTGAATTATGTGCTCTCGATCGGTGAGGTTGAAGTGGCGGCTTTTTTCCGCGAACTTTCCGATGGACGCTTTCGCGTGAGTTTGCGCAGTAAAGCTAGATTGGACGTGGCACGCGTGGCGGAAGGTTTTGGCGGCGGCGGCCACGAATGCGCCAGCGGCTGCTCGGTGGATGGTCCGCTCGCCGATGCGGTGCGGCAGGTTCTCGAAATGCTGCGGCGCGGGCCGGCCGTGCAGTAGAGTTACGATTGGGGAAATTGTTGATTGATGATTTTTGATTGCTGATTGAAAAGCTCCTAACTCTTTAGTTTTTTAATCAACAATCAGCAATCATCAATCACCAATATTTCCGTGGCACCTGCTCCGCGTACAAGACTCCAATTCCATGACAAACCGCACGCGCACTGATGCTTTGCTGCTGGCGGGCTTCTGCGCATTTCTGTTTTTCTACGGCCTTAACCAGTTCGGATTGATTGGAGCCGACGAACCCCGCTACGCGCAGGTGGCGCGCGAAATGCTCCAACGCCACGACTTGATCACACCGGTACTCAACGGGCGTCCCTGGCTGGAAAAACCCCCGCTCTACTATTGGCAAGCAATGCTGGCCTATTCGATCTTTGGCGTAAGCGATTGGGCGGCGCGGCTGCCTTCGGCGCTTGATGCAACGCTTCTTGTGCTGGCAGTCTACTTTTTTTTGCGCCGCTTTCGTCCGGGATTCGAACTCGATGGCGCACTCATCGCCGCATCCTCCACCGGAATAATCGGCTACGCGCGGGCGGCATCGGTGGATATGGCTTTGGCCGCGGCATTCACGGCAGGCATGTTGAGCTGGTGGGCATGGCGAGAGAGGGGCAAGCGAATTTATTTGTTGGGATTTTATGGTTTCATGGCACTGGGGATGTTGGCGAAAGGTCCAGTCGCGCCGTTCCTGGCAGGCTTAATAATCGTCCTCTATGCGAGTTGGGCGCGAGAACTGCGTTTGATCTTGAAAATGCTCTGGTGGCCGGGAATTATATTGTTCGGCGCGATCGCGCTGCCCTGGTATGTCGCCGTGCAGGTTCGAAACCCAGAATTCTTCCGCCAATTCATCGTCGAGCATAACCTCGGACGGTTCGCGGAAAACATCTATCATCACACGCAGCCTTTTTGGTATTACGTTCCGGTGGCAGCGCTGGCGCTGGTTCCGTGGACGGTTTTCGCGATTGCAGGTTTTGCCCAACCTTTGAGCGCGCTTTGGAAAAATCGAAAGCGGGTTCCGGCAGCCACGGAAGATTTCGAGAACCATTTTGGCGTCTTCGCCGCTTGCTGGCTCATTGTGCCGGTGATATTTTTCTCGATCTCCAAATCAAAGCTGCCCGGTTACATTCTTCCTGCGGCTCCGGCGGGGGCGCTGCTGTTGGTCGAATATCTGCGACGGCATCTTGAATCCGGGAAATCGGAGCGCGCGCCAGTCTGGTTAGTTGCGTTGCACGCGTTAACCGCCGCTATGCCAATTATCCCCGCATTGCTGATCGCTTACTTAGTCACCGACCGCCGTGTGCCGCCGGGACGGCCCATGCTGGTTGCGCTGGCCGTGGCATTCATACTTTGCGCCGGCATAGCGCTGACTCTGATTCGCCCGAACGGTCTGCGCATGCTGCGGTTTGTCACGCTAATCCCGGTTGTGCTTACCGTCGCCGCCGTTTTGAAACTCGGGTCGGTCCCCCTCGATCGGGCGCTCTCGGCTCGCCCGTTGGCCCAGGAAATTGCCGGCATCGAAACTCAGAAACAACTGCTGGCTGTCTATCATGTTCCCCGTGAGCTCGAATACGGCCTCACGTTTTACCGCAATCAAGAGACCTTTAATTACGATTGGGGTAGTGTTCCGTCGCAGGAGCACTTACTCGTAGCGCCGGAGGGCTCTCAATCGACGATAGCCGAATTAGTAGCTGGGCGTCGCGTCTCTTACCTGGGAAATTATACGGCGCAGCATATGGATTACTATTGGATTGCGGCGGCAGGCGCGAATCTCCGCTAGATTGGCACTCCGCGACATAAATGTTGGCGGCTCTTGTTCCAGCCGTTTGCCTCGCGTCCGCGAACCAACTAAACTCGAAATTCTGCCACCGCGAACCGCCAAAGCATATTTTGGCCGGCTCGCAGGAGCCTCGTGGAGATTCTCGACCTTAGGCATTTTTCTTCCATAGATTTACGTCCCCTGCTCGACGATGAAACGCGGGTGTGGGCGACTCTTCTTTCATGGGATTACAGCGGCTCGGCGGAGATGATACTGCGCTACGTCGATTCGAAGATCCTGCCGGGATATGCGGCCATCGAACGCGGACGCATTTTCGGTTACAGTTTTTTCGTATATGAAGGCAGCAAGGGCGTCGTCGGCGATTTATTTGTGGCAAACGGCAGCCGCCTTTCCGACGCGCGAGAGGTGGAAATCAAGCTGTTGACTCACGTAATAGAGACCTTGCAACAATCGCCGGGAATTCATCGCGTGGAAGCGCAGTTGCTGGCACACGAGTCGGGCGGCGTGGCGCGGCCGTTCCTCGATCAGGGATTCCAGCGCCATCCGCGGCTGTTCATGGTGCTCGAACTGGCGAAGAGCGGCCAGAAGGTTCCGCCTGCGCATCCTGAGATCGAAATCCGCCGCTGGACGGAAGCCGATTATCAGCCTGCTGCGGCGGTGATTACCGCGGCTTATCGCGGCCACGTCGATGCGCAGATCAACGATCAATATCACACGCTGGCCGGATCGTTGCGCTTTCTGAACAATATTGTGCGGTTTCCGGGATGCGGATTGTTCGATATCGAATCGTCTTTCTCCGCAGTGGATCGCAAAGCCAAGAACCTGATTGGCTTGATTCTATGCTCGCGCGTGCGAGGCGATGTTGGTCACGTGACACAGGTTTGTGTCCTTCCCGAATATCGGGGTCATGGCATCGGCGAGGCGCTGCTGGCTTCGGCCTCGGTGAATCTACGCAAGCGAGGTTTCACAATGCTCTCGCTGACCGTCACGCAGGCCAATGCGGGTGCCGTCGCTCTTTATCGCCGATTGAATTTTGATTCGAAGCGAGTGTTCGACGCGTTCGTATGGGAAGGATGAGAAAAAAGCTGTCAGCCTTCAGCAAAAAACCGCCCCTGGCAGAGCGTCCCGCAGCTATCTTCGCACCAGCCACATCGCCCAGCCCGCTATGAAGACTCCACCGAGGAACATCGCGAAGCAATAAAGACCGTAGCGCACCATATCACGCGTGGTGTCGCGATGGGTGATGCCGAAGACGATCGAGGCGAATAAGGCAAATACAAAGGCCGCGCTGAAATGGCTGAGCTGAATGGTCATAAATTCCTCGGCTGGCCACACGCTTCGTTGCGGCTGGCATGAAAAGCTGGCTCCTCACCCGCGCGCTGCGCGCGTTCGGAATGACAACCTTGAGGAGGTTGCGTCATCGTTTCTTTCCAATCGCAATATGATACGCGTCGGCTACCGCAATAAAATTCAGCAATCCGGCGACGATCATGAACTTCGTTCCATAGTCTGCGATGGCGAAGGCGACGGCGCCTTGGCCGCCGTTCATGGCAAGGGTCACGATATAGAGTCCGCCGGCGCCGAGATCGCCGACGAAACCGAGAATATCGAGGATATCGCCGCCGTTGGCTTTGTAGATGTGACCTTGCATCATTAGGCCGAGCAGGAACAGGCCGGCAATCGAAACCAACAGCAGCGCCCCGCGAATCCAGCGTTTTTGAATGATGTGGCCGGCGCCTGGAATCAGCCATCCAATCGCAGGCGCGAGTACCACCATCATGCTCGCGGTTTGCGTTCCGCCGCTTGGTTTTTGCTGCCGTTGAATTTGCCATCAGATGATTACGATCTCGCGTTGAATCTTGCCGGTAACTTCCGCCGATTTCGGCCGAACCAGCACGTTGACCTCGCTGCGCACGCCGAACTCCGGCAAGTAAATTCCGGGTTCGATGGAGAAACAAGAGTTGGGAAGAATCTGGCGCTCGTCGTGGATTTCCAGATCGTCCATGTTGGCGCCGTTGGAATGAACATCGGTGCCGATGGAATGTCCGGTGCGATGAATGAAATAATCGCCGAAACCCTTTTGCTTTATGTGGCCGCGAGTGGCGCGATCGACCTCCCATCCAGCGATGGGGCGGCCGGCGGCAATGGCATCGGTCACGACCTTTACGCCGGCATCGCGCGCATCGCGCACAACCTCAAAAATCTCGCGCATGCGATCCGAGGGCGTTTTTCCCACAAAGCCCATCCAAGTGATGTCGTAATACACCGCTGCGGGAACGTCCTTTTTCCCCCACACGTCGAGCAGAACAAAATCGCCTTCACGAATCGGAACCGGATGATCCGCGCGCGGCTCGTAGTGCGGATTTCCGGCGTTGGCGTTCACTGCGACGATTGGCGGATCATCGGTCAGCAAATTCTCGCGGCGAAATGCTTCCATGAACCATTGCTGGATTTCGTGCTCTTTCGCGCCGCCGTTGCGAACCCGCCGTCCGATTTCCTGGAACGCCGCCGCGATAATGGAATCAATCGCGTCGCGCGCGGCAAAATGCGTCTTGATTTGCTCTTCGCTCCACGTCGCTTCAAACTGCGCGACCAGATCGGCCGAGCTGACTACATTCTTTCCCAAGCCGCGCAACAACTCGATTGTGCCGCCATCGACCAGCGAAATCGTGAAGACGATGTTATTCGGCGAATACTGCATCGCGATATCGCGATAAGCCGCCAGGATCGACTTTCAGGCTGTCGAATAGCTCCTGCCATCCCGAATACTGGTGCTTGCTGCCGGGAAGGGAATCGAGATGTCCCGCCTCAATTTTGTGAACCAGCTTTACAGGATCGCCCTGCGCCGGGATGAGATAAAACCACCGCCGCGTGACCATCAACCCTGCGGGCAAGCCGAGAACTCTGTAGGCAATGGGATCGCGATGATGATGATCGTAAAAGAGCCACGCGTCGATGTTGCGTTCGCGCAGCGCAGACTGAATGGCGGACAGGTCCATGGGCAAACGTCTATTGTAAACAATGGCGGCGAATTGGGCGAATCGGAGCTTTGAGAAGTGCGCGTCAAAATCGCATCTGTTGCCGCCTCCGACTTGTTAGACTATCTCGCTATATGGCCGCCGCTGCCGAGCCTGCGGTTAAGTCCGGGGTGACGAAACGCGTCCGCATTGAGTCGATCGATGTGGTTCGGGGCGTCATCATGATTCTGATGGCGCTGGACCATACGCGGGACTTCTTCGGCAATTCCGGCTTGAACCCCACCGACCCGGCGACCACGACGATCCCGCTATTCTTCACCCGCTGGATCACGCATTTCTGCGCCCCCGTTTTCTTCCTGCTTACCGGCACGGGCGCATATCTTTCGTTGCGCAAGAAAAGCAAAAGCGAGCTGTCACGGTTCCTGTTTACTCGCGGGCTCTGGCTGATCTTTCTGGAGTTGGTGGTGGTGCGCTGTTTAGGCTGGCAGTTTAACTTCGACTACCACCTGGTCCTGCTCATTGTTTTATGGGCACTGGGTTGGGCGATGATTGTGCTCTCAGTGCTGGTTTACCTGCCAGTTTCGATCGTGGCGGCGTTTGGCGTTGTGATGATTGCGGACCACAATTTGCTCGACTCCGTAGATTCTTCCAACCCGCTTTGGCCGATTCTGCACTCGCCCAACTTCATCTTGAACGATCCGGGGCGTATCATTTTCGTTTCCTATGCGCTTATTCCGTGGGTGGAGTTACAGCGGTCAGGATACAGCCTGGGACAAATCTATAGTTGGCCATCGGAGCGTCGCAAGGCGCTTCTTTTGCCGCTGGGCATTGGATTGACCGCCGCCTTTGTCATTTTGCGCGCCATCAATCTCTATGGCGACCCGCTGCCCTGGAGCACGCAGAAATCCGCGGCCTTTACTGTGCTCTCATTTCTGAATACCAACAAGTATCCGCCGTCGCTGTTATTTCTGCTGATGACGCTCGGCCCAGCGCTGCTTTTCTTGTGGGCGGTCGATGCCGGAACGCCGCGATGGCTGCGGCCTGCGTTGATCGTCGGCAAAGTGCCGATGTTTTATTATCTGCTGCACATCCCGCTCATACATCTGCTCGCGGTTGGGATATGCTATGCGCGCTACGGCCAGGTGCACTGGATGTTTGAGTCGCCGACGCCACGCCGGTTCCCCATAACTCCACCGCCAGGATGGGGATACTCTTTGCCGATCGTCTATCTCTCTGGGCGGTCGTTGTACTTACGCTTTATCCGCTGTGCCGCTGGTTTGCGGGTTTGAAGCAGCGCAGGAACGATGCGTGGCTGAGTTATTTCTGATCCGGGAAATCGACAACGCATTTAACCGCAAAAACTGCGAAGTGAAAGCCTCGAAGGGGCGAAGTTTAGCGAACGGGAGCAAGGAGTCGCCTCTTGATCGCCGGCGGCACCGTTTCGCAAGCTGTCCGCAATACCAAGCGTGGGGCGCGTCCGCGGATTTTCATCAGGTACGGTACGGCTTGTATCGCGTTGTATTTTGCCGTTTCGCGCCGCAGCCAGCCCAAACCTTTCTGTACCATGTCGTCTCCATCGCCGAGAATAAAATCGGAAAGCTTAGTAATTTCCGGAACAAGAATTTTGCGCGTGTTGCCCGAATCAAGGCTACGCAAGCGGCGCGGCGGCGCCAGCGGTTTGGCGATTTCGCCCAGCCAAAAACTCTTGTTGCGCGCGATGGATTCGCGGCCACCATGGGGGAGATTAGATAGTGACCGAGCGCATCGTGATCGGCCCAGCTACTGATTCGGTCGAGCCAGGATTCGAAGAGGCTGAACTCCCGGTCGCCAAATTCAGAGTCGAGCTTTTCCAGTAAGAGTACCGCTGCAACTTTTTTCTTCCAGCACGGAACCTGAGAAGAGATGATCGGGAACCTCGACTTAGAATTCCGAGGCCGCATTCTTTTCTTAGTTCCCGGCGAAAGCGGCGGGCGGCGCGGCGCAACTCTGCCGTATACCATCCGTGAGATTTGATCTCGTCTTTGAAGAACCACCGTACGCTTTGGCATGTTCGGCGGAGCCACCGGCTTTAAGGGCGCGGCGAACTTGCGCGGCTACTGCGCCAGGAGTTCCCCTCGATTTCTTGCTCCCAGACTGCGTCCTTAAAGTTGTGGCCATACCGCAAATCACTGAACTGAAGAAGTCTGCACTCGCAGATATTTGTCATATGCCAGGAGTAGCGCTGCCGTCGCCACCCCGACGCCGGTAACAGACCACCAGATAAACTGCGGACGGTGCATTACTTCGCCGAAGTGATGAATCAGAAGGCCGCCGAACCATCCCCCGATAAGGGAGCCGATTCCGATGGGCATAAATGCGAAGCCCATGTAAGTGCCCTGCTGGCCCGGAGGCGCCAGACGGGAAATGTATTCGTAGTAGCGGGGAGACTGAATGATCTCGCCAATCGAAACCGCGAACAACGTGACCACTACCATCGTTAC
>CAVWJE010000003.1:0-63010 GCA_963755225.1 uncultured Acidobacteriota bacterium | reverse complement strand
GCGCTCATGGGGCCGAGCCGCAGATGGTCGAGCCGCTCCTCGGTCATGGTGAGGCAGACCAGCCCGCGTCCATGCTTTGCCATAAAGTTGATGGCTTCGGGCGTGACCTTCTCGGCGGCAAGCGTGATGTCGCCTTCGTTCTCGCGGTCCTCGTCGTCAACTACGACAATCATGCGCCCGGCGCGAATCTCCTCAATCGCGGTGGGCACGTCGGCAAAAGCCTGGGAACTCATGATGTGATTATTGTAGTACCGGACGCGGCGCGGCGAGTAACGAGCGGGGTACCGTATTTCTCAAGCGGAACTTATGCGAGGGGGGTGCTGGCCCAATGCATCTGCGTGGAATGATTTAAGACGCCGAACACCGGACATCCCGCTTTTTGAGTCTAATCCGCTGAGTCTAATTCGTTCGACGCAGGGCGAATTTGCGGGTCACGGTGCGGCCTTCGTGATTGGCCTGCACCATAATGGAGGCCTCCGGCAAGGCGTTTTCTTCCACCTCGACGGTGATCGCGGCGCCGCCCGCGGAATCCGTCACCGCCTGGGTATAAAACGGGGTGACGTCCGGACGAGAAAAGCGAAAAGTGAGGCGCGCCCCAGGGACGGCGGCCCCATCCTCGGTAACGCGCAACTGCATCGTTAGATTTCGATTGGCATGCACGGAGGCGGCGTTTTCCCATTGGACATCTAGTTGCTTGATCGCGGCCAGTGAATCGGGCTCGGCGCGGTCGAGAACGGCCTCCAGCTTCCCTTCCCGGATGGCTTCGAGCACCATGCGATGCTGATCGCGGAGCTGCTGCTCTTTCTGCGGATCGCCGAATCCGGGCTGCATCGCCGACTGAGCATAGGAAATCGCGCGCTTGCCGATGCACCGGCCACGGACGAAGACCTGGGTCTGGAGCAATTGCTCGCTTTCGCGCGCCTCGCTCTGCACGTGATAAATGGTGTCGCCGTGCTTTACGTCGGTGTTAAAGCCGAAAATCATAGGAGATTGAGTAATTTTGTAATTTGGTAATTGGGTAATTGAAACGTCATGCTCCCACGCTGACCGCACCAGCGGCTGACCCTTCTTGCTTTTCAATTACAAAATTACCAAATTACGCAATTACTAAATTCGTTTTGTGTTTCCATCCAGACTCGGAAATCCGCCGCCTTCCCTTGACACTCTTCGCATCAGCCCCTAATCTAAAATGTTTAACGAACAACTCCGCGCGAATTATATATAAGCCCGTCCTATGCCCGACAATTATTTTGCCCGCTACTTGCCATTCCTGATTCATATCCTGCTGGCGGGCGGCATTGCGACTGCAATTTTGACCCTTTCGTGGCTGATCGGCCAGCGCAAGCCGACTCGGGCCAAGATGTCTCCGTATGAGTCTGGCATGGCTCCGGTAGGCGACGCTCGCGGACGCTTTTCGGTGAAATTCTACCTGGTGGCCATGCTGTTTATCCTATTCGATGTTGAAGCCGTTTTTCTTTATCCCTGGGCGGTAATTCTGCGCAAGCTCGGACACTTTGGACTTTGGGAGATGTTCGTCTACATCGGCATCGTTCTCGTAGGCTTTTTCTACGTGTGGCACAAGGGCGTTCTGGAATGGGGCCCAGTCCGGGATCGGCGGGGAGAATTGTAATGCCCCTGGCTCCCGCAATTCACGATCTCGAACAACTGAAAGGCCATCCCGCGGTGGCGCGGCTGCTGGCGTGGAATGCGGCTTCCGTGGCCGGAGCGAAATTCGACCGCGACGAAATGACCATATACGTCGATCGCAGTAATATTCGCGAGGCTTGCGCGATTTTGCGCGACGATAGCGAGTGCGCCTTCAACTATCTTTCCGATATTACCTGCGTGGATTGGTATCCGGCCGAGCCTCGTTTTGAAGTGATCTATCACCTGCTCTCGATTCCGAAAAAAGAGCGTGTGCGCCTGAAAGTTCGGCTGGAGAGCGCCAGTCCGGCGGTCGAATCCTTGACTTCTCTCTGGCCCGGGGCGAACTATTTTGAACGCGAAGTATTCGACCTGTTTGGGATTCGCTTTACCGGCCATCCTTATCTCCGGCGGCTCTTGATGCCGGAAGATTGGGAAGGCTACCCTTTGCGCAAAGACTATCCTGTGGAGGGCTACCGCTAGCTCGGATAAATCCAGCTCCGGCAAATCCGGCTTGGATAAATAAAGATGGCCCACCTCGCACCCACCCTCGTACTCGAACCCGGCCAGGATCGGACGATGATCCTGAACATGGGCCCGCAGCACCCCTCGACGCACGGTGTGCTGCGCGTGTTGCTCGAAATCGATGGCGAGACCGTGGTGCGGATCATGCCGGATATCGGCTTCCTTCACACGGGGATCGAGAAAACTTGCGAGGCGAAGTTTTATCAGCAGGTGGTGCCGCTGACCGACCGCATCGATTATCTCTGCCCCCTGACCAATAATCTCTGCTACGCGCTCGCAGTGGAGAAACTGCTGGGGTTGGAGATTCCACCAAAGGCGCAATGGATGCGTGTGTTGATGAACGAACTGACCCGCATCAACTCACATCTAGTGTGGCTGGGAACGCACGCGCTCGATCTTGGCGCGATGACCGTCTTCCTCTATTGCTTCCGCGAGCGCGAGGAAGTCTTAAAGCTCTTTGAGATGATCAGCGGGCAGCGCATGATGACCTCCTATTTTCGGATTGGAGGGCTTGCGCTCGAGCCGCCGCTGGGCTTCTTCGACCGCGTGCGCAAATTCGTCGATGGCTTCCCCGGGCATGTGGATGAATACGAAAATCTGTTGACCGGAAATCCGATTTGGATGATGCGCACGCAAGGGGTCGCGACGATGACTGCCGAGGACGCGATTGCTTTAGGCGCGTCAGGGCCGACTTTGCGCGGCAGCGGCGTGGATTTCGATCTTCGTCGCGATATGCCGTATTCGAGTTACGAAAAGTTCAAGTTCAAGGTGCCGGTAGCACAGGAAGGTGACGTTTTCTCGCGCTACATGTGCCGGGTGCGCGAGTTGCGCGAGTCGAATGAGATTGTGAGGCAGGCACTCGATGGCATGCCGGAAGGCCCGATTAAGGCTGATGCCCCGGGAATTGTGCTTCCCGACCGAGAAAAAATGAAGACGCAGATGGAATCGCTCATCTACCACTTCAAAATTATTACCGAAGGTTTTGCGGTGCCGGCCGGCGAGGTGTATCAGGCGGTGGAATCGCCGCGCGGCGAGATGGGCTATTACATCGTGAGCGACGGTACGGCGAAGCCATATCGAGTCCACATGCGCGCGGCATGCCTGGCGAATCTGCAAACTCTGCCCAAAATGTGCGAGGGCGGACTGATCGCGGATGTGGTGGCGGCGATTGGAAGTATCGATATTGTGCTGGGAGAAATCGATAGGTAGAAATTTGTATTTGGTAATCGGTAATTTGTAAATTGAGTCATTGGCCGTCAGTCGTTGGGCGGTCGGCCTCGACTTTGATTTTCGCCCCGTAGGGGCGACCGATAATAGCCCAGCGCTTCAGCGCTGGGTAAATGCGGAAAAGACACACCAAGCCCAGGAGGGGCGATAGAAAACCCAAGCATGAAGTTTTCCGAGGAATTCGAAACCCGTTTCGCGGAGATGGTTCCTCATTATCCGACGAAGCGTTCAGCATTGGTTCCGACGCTGCTCTACGCGCAGGATGAGATCGGTTTTCTCTCCGACGAAGTGATTAAGGAGCTGGCTGGGCGGCTGGATTTGACCGAATTGGAGGTCCGCAACGTGATCAGCTATTACTCGATGCTAACCACGAAGCCGCGCGGCAAATTCAACGTTCAGGTTTGCACCAACATCAGTTGCCTGGTTCGCGGTGGCGAAGAAATTTTGCGGCACTGCGCGAAGAAGTTGGGCGTTGGCAATCATGGAACTACTCCCGACGGATTATTTTCTCTGGAAGAGGTAGAGTGCATTGGCGCGTGCAGCTGGGCTCCCGCGGCGCAGGTGAACTACGACTTTCACGAAAATCTGACGGCGGAGAAGATGGACGAGGTCATAGAACGGTACAGGAGCCGATGAAAAACAGATTTGGTAATTGGGAAATTTTGTAATTGAGTAATTGAAAAACTCCGAAGCGTTTGGGATTTCAAATTACTCAATTACTCAATTACTAAATTAAACAATTTACTGAATCGCAAACCGAATGGCTTCTCTTGTTTCCCATCCCGATGAGGTAAAGGTCGTCACCCGGCGCTTCGGCATGGGTGCGACCGATATCGACCGTTACCTCGAACTCGACGGCTACAAGGCCGTGCAGAAGGCGCTCGCCATGACGCCGGACGCCGTCATCAACGAAGTCAAGAATTCCGGTCTGCGCGGGCGCGGCGGCGCGGGATTTTCTACCGGGATGAAGTGGTCCTTCGTGCCCAAGCAATCGGCCAAGCCGAAGTACGTGCTGTGCAACGGCGATGAGAGCGAACCCGGTACCTGCAAAGACCGGCTGATTTTCGAGCACGATCCGCATGCGGTGATCGAAGGAGTCATGATCGCCGGGCTGGCCGTCGGAGCGCAGAGCGGATACATCTACATTCGCGGCGAATACCGGTATCTTTCGATCATCATGCAGAAGGCGATTCGCGATGCCTACGCGAAGGGCTTCCTCGGCAAGAACATTTTCGGCAGCGGGCGCGATTTCGAGATTTATTGGCACGGCGGTGCGGGCGCATATGAAGTGGGCGAAGAATCGGCCTTGATGGAATCGCTCGAGGGCAAGCGCGGCATTCCGCGGATTCGGCCTCCGTTTCCCGCCGTGGTCGGCCTGTGGGGCGGCCCCACAGTTATCAACAATGCCGAGACTTTGGCGAGCGTGCCGCACATCATGCTCGGGGGCGCGGAATGGTACGCAGGACTGGGGCCGCCGAAAAATGGCGGCACGCGGCTGTTCTGCCTCAGCGGCAACGTGGCTCGCCCCGGCGTTTACGAGTTGCCCATGGGCTACAACCTGAAGAAGATGATTTACGAAGTGGGTGGCGGCATTCCAAACGGACGCAAATTGAAGGCGGTTGTTCCGGGTGGGTCTTCCACGCCATGCCTTACAGCCGACGAGGTCGACATCAATATGGACTTCGATTCCGTAGCGAAGGCCGGTTCGATGCTGGGATCGGGCGGCGTGGTCGTAATTGACGATGCGCAATGCATCGTGAAGTTCGCGCTTCGCACCATGAAATTTTACAAGCACGAAAGCTGCGGCTGGTGCATCCCCTGCCGCGAAGGCACCGACTGGCTGGAGAAGACATTGACGCGCTTTCACCGCGGTGGCGGCATTATGAAAGACATCGATAACATGCAGTACCTGTCGGAGAACATGCTGGGGCGAACCTTCTGTCCGCTGGGCGATGCCGCGGCGATGCCGACGATCGCCTTCGTGAAAAAGTTCCGCAAGGAGTTTGAAGATCATTTGGAAGGCAGGCCGTGTCCGTATGAAAAGGAAGGCGCGGTGGAAGAGCTGCCGGTGCTGGCGTAGCGCCGGCGTCTCGCCGGCCCGAAGCGCGGGTAAATGTCCGAATGGTTCGTAATTAAGGCTGCGAGGGTGAGATGCTTTCCACAGTCGGCGGGACGCCGGCGCTACAAATATGGCTGACATAAATTTCACAGTTGACGGCAAGAAGGTCACGGCGCCGGCGGGCACTCTGCTCATCGAGGCCTGCAAGACCGTGGGCATCGAAATTCCCTCATTTTGTTATTACCCCAACCTTTCTTTGCAGGGCGCTTGCCGCATGTGCCTGGTGAAGATCGAGAAGATGCCGAAGCTGCAAACCGCGTGCACCACGGTGATTGGCGAGGGCATGGTCGTCACCAGCGAAAGCGACGAGATCAAACAGGCACGCAAAGGGATGCTCGAACTTCTCCTGGGAAATCATCCTTTGGATTGCCCGGTGTGCGATGCCGGCGGCGAGTGCGAATTGCAGGACATGACATTCACCTACGGCGCCGCCGAGTCGAAATTCATGGAGGCAAAGAACCACAAGGACGAGCAGCAGTGGTCGCCAGTGGTCTTCTTCGATCGGCCGCGCTGCATTCTTTGCTACCGCTGCGTGCGCGTGTGCGGTGAGGGCATGGACGTTTGGGCGTTGGGCGTGCAGAACCGCGGCGTCAGTTCGATCATCGCTCCGAATAAAGAAGATCACCTCGAATGCGAAGAATGCGGCATGTGCATCGACATTTGCCCCGTGGGCGCGCTCACCTCCGGCGCATATCGCTACAAGACACGGCCGTGGGAGATGAAGCATGTGGGCACAATCTGCACCCATTGCGGCGACGGTTGCAAGACCACGCTGGGCGTGCGCCGCGCCGATACTGGCATGGAAATTGTCCGCGGAGATAATCGCGACAAGAGCGGGACGAACGGCGACTTCCTTTGCATCAAGGGCCGCTATGCCTTCGATTTTGCCAATCACGAAGATCGCCTGAAGCAACCGCTGATTCGCAAAAACGGCAAGCTGACTCCGGCATCGTGGGAAGAGGCGTTCGATTTGATCGGAACCAAGTTCGCCGAAGCCCGCGATCGAGAGGGCGGCGGCGCAATTGGCGTAATCGGGTCGAATCGCACCACCAACGAGGAAAATTATCTGCTGTCGAAGTTCGCGCGCGTGGTGTTGAAAACCAACAATGTGGATCATCACCGCACGGCCGACTTCCCCGCTTTCGTGTCTGCGCTTCGCGAGAAGGCCGATGCCACCGCGAGCATGGCGGATGTGTTCACCGCGCCGGCAATTCTGCTGATTGGCAACGACCCCACCGAGCAGCATCCTTTATTAGCCTGGCAAATTCGCAACAATGTTCGGCTGCATCGCGCGCGGCTATATGTCATCAACTCGGCTCCGATTAAATTGCAGCGGCAGGCGACGGAGTTTGTTCAAGTCGCTGCGGGATCGGAAGGACAGGTTGCTGCATTTCTCGCGGGAGCGGAAAGCGCCAAGCCGGCCGACTCCTCGATCAAAGCCGACGCATGGACGGCATTGCGCGACAAACTGCGCGCCGAGAAAAATCCGATTATTATTTTTGGATCGGAAATCATAGGCGCAGCCCTCGCCAATCTCGTCAAATTTGGATCCGTCATCGCGGACGCCAAGTTTGTATGTCTGGCTGACTACGCAAACTCGCGCGGCGCTGCCGATATGGGCCTATATCCCGATCTGCTTCCCGGATATCATCCTATTTTCGGTAACAGCCAGTTTCATGAAGAGTGGGGCGAAATTCCGCAAGGCGCGGGACTCGATTTAACCGGCATGGCCGATGCCGGGAAAGCTGGCAAGTTGAAAGCGCTATACGTCGTCGGCTCAAATCCCATTGGCCGTATGCAGATCGATCCATTCGCGTTCTCGAACAGCTTCGTTGTTGTGCAGGATATGTTTTTGACCGAAACAGCGGTGGTTGCCGACGTAGTGTTGCCGGCTGCCAACGCCTATGAAAAATCCGGGACTTTCACCAACACTTGCGGCGACCTGCAACTCGTAAAGAAAGCGGGTGAAGTAACGGGGACGAAATCCGATTTCGAAATGATCGTGCGCATCGCGGATGCAATGGGATTCGATGTGCGCAAGCTTGTGCCTTTCGGTGGTGGCGGAACCCGCGCCGATATGGGGCAGTCCCGCGGCGCGCAATCGGGCGAGGCCGACCGTCACGCGGTGTGGCTTGAGGCGCACGGGCTCGAGCCGAAGATGAGTCCGTTCGATCCGATGGCGATTCTCGACGAAATTCAGCGGCTCGTTCCCGGCTATGACGTTTCCCGAATGAATCTGCTGGCGGGCAATAGCCAGCCTACGTTGCTCACGAATGCCGGGCCGGGACCTGAGCATCGCCTCGAAGCGATTTCTCCGGCCAATGACAGCCTTTTTTCTTCAGGAACCCTGGGGCGTTATTCGCGCGCATTGAACTCGGTAGCCGAAGCTCACGAAGTCAAACCCGCGGAGGTTTCGGCGGACTGAGAAAAACAATTTGGTAATTTGGGTTATTTTGTAATTGGGAATTTGAAAACGAACACCCAGTCCATAGGAAGATTGCGAAGAATTACGACGAGAGGCATTTTTTCATTACGAACTTACTAAATTACCCAATTGCTCGATCCAGCAGATGACTTTGCCACTTCCCATCTTCGTTCTCGTGTCGGTGATCAAGTCGGCGATTATTCTATTCGTGCTGCTCACCGCGGTCGCCTACACAGTTTGGCTGGAGCGCAAAGTTGTCGGCCACATGCAGAATCGCTGGGGGCCCACGCGAGTCGGCCCGTTTGGCTTGCTGCAACCGGCCGCCGATGGATTGAAATTTCTATTTAAAGAAGATCTCACGCCGCCTCATGTGTATAAGCCGTTATTCCTGGCGGCGCCGCTGATGGCCGTAATTTTCGCGCTGACTTCGATTTCCGTAATACCGTTCGGCAACTCCATCGAGATTTTCGGCTACAGCATTCCGATGCAAATCACGGACGTTAACATCGGCCTGCTGCTGATTCTTGGCGTCACGTCGATGGGGGTATATGGGGTCGCGCTAGCTGGATGGTCGTCGAACAATAAATATTCCCTGCTTGGCGGCTTGCGCGCCAGCGCGCAGATGGTGAGCTACGAAATCGCGCTGGGGCTTTCTCTGGTCGGCGTTTTGATCCAATCGGGAAGTTTCAGCTTGCGCGATATTGTTACCGCGCAGGGCGGCCGATTTCTCTACGTGATTCCGCGCTGGAATATTTTTCACGGTCAATTCATCGGCTTCTTTATTTATCTGATGGCCGCGTATGCGGAAACCAACCGCATCCCGTTCGATTTACCGGAAGCTGAAACCGAACTCGTTGCGGGATATCACACGGAATACAGTTCCATGAAATTCGCCATGTTTTTTATGGCGGAATACGCCAATATGATTACGGTGGCGTGCGTGGCCACGCTCTTGTTTTTCGGCGGATGGCACGGGCCGTTGTTCGGGCCGCCGCTGGTCCAGGCGTTGCTGCCGCTGTTCTGGTTTGCGGCAAGAGTTTTTTGCTTCTTATTTCTTTATATCTGGGTGCGCGGCACGCTGCCCCGCTTTCGTTACGACCAATTAATGGCCTTCGGCTGGAAGTTTCTGCTGCCGCTGGCGATTGCGAACCTGGTGGCGACGGCGATTGCCGTGGCATGGTGATAAAAAGCAAGTTCTCAGTTACCGGTTCTCTGTTCTCAGTTAAAGACCCATGCGGTCTGCTGAGAGGTAGCCCGCAAGGGCTTTGTTCTGAGAACTGAGAACCGGGAACTGAGAACTGTTATGAATTTTCACCTCATCCTATTTCTGGCGTTCGGAGCGGTCTGCGTGGGCGGGGCGGTCAACCTGCTGGCGCAACGGCATCCGATCAACAGCGCGTTGTCGTTGATCGCGGTGATGGCTGCCCTGGCCGGAGAATATTTATTGCTGGGCGCGGAATTCGTCGCCGCCGTGCAGGTAATCGTTTACGCCGGCGCAATCATGGTTTTATTTGTCTTCGTCATCATGTTGCTGAACGCGGGCGAAGAAGAAGAGACAAAGGGCAGCCGCGTCGCGCTCCTGTTTGGCGTACCGGGAATGCTGATCGCCAGTGTGCTCATGGCCTGGGTGGTGTTGCGTCACTCTGGAACCGAAGCCGTGGCGATTGGCGCGTTGCCCGGCCCCCCCACCGATATTGCTCAACTTCTTTTCCACGATTTTCTTTTGCCGTTCGAAGTCACGTCCGTTCTGATTCTGATCGCCATCATGGGCGCCGTGGTTCTCGCCAGTAAGCCGGAATCCGCGTCGGGAAAGGTGCAATGATGGTGCCGCTTTCTTATTACCTGATGCTCAGCGGATTTCTGTTTGGTTGCGGCGTGCTCGGATTCCTCATCAAGCGCAACATCATCACCATTTTCATGTCGATTGAACTGATGTTGAACGGCGTGAATCTTTCGTTTGTGGCATTCGCCGCGCACTGGCACGCGCTGGCCGGGCAGATTTTCGTCTTCTTTGTGATGGTGGTGGCTGCGGCGGAAGCGGCCGTCGGGCTCGCCATAATTATCGCCGTATACCGCACGCGCGAGACTCTGAACGTGGATCAGGTGAACCTGCTTAAGCTATGAACCCAATGCTCAATTTATGGCTGATCCCGGTTCTGCCGCTGGCGGGCGCTGCGATCAATGGATTCTTCGGCAAAAAATCCTCGCGTCAGGCTGTTACTGCCATCGCTTTGTTTTTTAGCGGCGCGGCTTTCGCCATGGCGTTATGGGTTGCGTTGCGTTTCTCGTCGCTAACCCTTCCCTACCACGAATTCCTGGCGCACTGGATCCGCTCCGGCAGCTTTAGCGCCGACTTTGCTTTCTATCTCGATCAACTTTCGCTCGTGATGTTGCTGGTGGTCACCGGCGTGGGATTTCTCATCCATGTCTATTCCGTCGGCTACATGTGGGAGGATCCCAGCTACTACAGGTTCTTCAGCTATCTCAACCTGTTCATGTTTTTCATGCTGACGCTGGTTCTGGCCAGTAATTATCTGCTGATGTTCATTGGCTGGGAGGGCGTGGGGCTGGCATCGTATTTGCTGATTGGGTTCTGGTTCACGAAAGATTCCGCGGCTTCGGCGGGCAAGAAAGCCTTCATCGTAAACCGCATCGGCGACTTCGGATTCCTAGTCGCGTTATTTTTGCTGATCAAACATTTCGGCTCGTTGAATTTCGAGCAGGTTTTCGCCAGCGTGTTGCCTTTACACGCCGAGCCTGCGGGAGGATTGCTCACCACCATCGGCATCCTCCTGATGGTGGGCGCGTGCGGCAAGTCGGCGCAGATTCCTTTGTATGTGTGGCTACCCGATGCCATGGAGGGTCCCACTCCCGTCTCGGCTTTAATTCATGCGGCCACCATGGTGACGGCCGGCGTGTATATGGTCTCGCGTTCGCATGTGATCTTTGAGCGCGCGCCGATCGCGCTGACCGTGGTCGCGATCATTGGAACGCTGACCGCATTCTTCGCGGCGACCATCGGCATCGCGCAAACCGACATTAAGAAAGTTCTCGCCTACTCGACCGTTTCGCAGCTTGGCTATATGTTTATGGCCTGCGGGGTGGGGGCCTTTTCCGCCGGAATCTTTCATTTGATGACGCACGCGTTTTTCAAGGGCTTGCTGTTCCTCGCGGCCGGGTCGGTGATTCATGCTGTTGGCGGCGAGCAGGATATGCGCCAAATGGGCGGACTCCGCACCAAGATTCCGTGGACATTCTGGACCATGACCGCAGGAACTTTGGCGATCGCCGGAATTCCCGGGCTGGCAGGATTCTTCAGCAAGGACGAAATCCTCTGGCGCGCCTATCAGGCAAGTTGGGCGTATTGGCTGGTCGGCCTCGTAACGGCGCTGCTCACTTCGTTTTATATGTTCCGCCTCTGGTTCATGACTTTTTTTGGCGAGTATCGCGGAAAAGAGGAAGCGTCGCATGAGAATGCTTCCGCACATGGCTCGCACTCCGCGCACGATGCCCACGGCGCGCACGGTCACGGAGGCATTCACGAAAGCCCACGAGTGATGGTGATTCCGCTGGTAATTTTGGCGTTGCTCGCTGTGTTTGGCGGATACGTCGGCGTGCCGGGGTCGCTTGGCGGCAACAATCGATTCGATAAATTTCTCGGGCCCGTATTCCACGGCAGCGCTCCCGCGAATGCGCAGAATACGGCGATAGGCGAAAAGGGTGCGCCCGAACAGGAAACTGAAGGACCTGAGCCGAAACCCGATGCTTCGACGGAATTGATGTTCACCGGAATTTCAGTGCTAGCGGCGTTTACGGGATTTGGCCTCGCATGGCTCCTCTATTACAAGCGAATCGACCTGCCGCAGAAGATCGCCGATTCGCTTGGAGGCCTATGCCAGAGCGTGGCGCACAAATATTACATTGACGAGCTTTACGGCGCGCTGTTTGTGAAACCTCTGATTGCGGGCTCGACCCGAATCTTGTGGCACGGAGTGGACGAAAAGATAATCGACGCGGCGGTAAACGACGCGGGGGACGGCGCGCGCCAGGTTTCGGATGAAGTTCGCCACATGCAGTCTGGCAACCTTCGATCTTATGCCGGTTGGATCGCCGCCGGATCCGCCGTGGTAATCGCTTTTATGATCTGGATGTGGGTGACTGCAAGATGAGCACCGACAATCTAAGCTCCATCATTCTCACGCTGATTACGTTCACGCCGCTGGCGGGCGGATTTTTGCTGATGTTCTTTCCGCGGCGCGACCGCGACATTCGCGTGTTCGCGCTGGTGATTTCGCTTCTAACGTTCGCGATGTCCCTGCACCTGCCGGTTCACTTTCATCGCGCGCAAACTGATTTTCAATATCAGATCGACCGGCAATGGGTGTCCACTCCGAATATCCACTACCACATGGGAGTGGATGGCATCTCGCTGTGGCTGATCGTGCTGACCACGTTTCTTACGCCGTTGTGCGTTCTGATTTCGTGGAATTCGATTCACGAGCGAGTGAAGGAATTCTTCATCCTGCTCTTGATTCTCGAGACTGCGCTGATTGGCGTTTTCACGTCGCTCGATTTGTTCCTCTTTTATTTCTTCTGGGAAGCCACGCTGATTCCCATGGCGCTGCTCATTGGCATTTTCGGACACGAGCGCAAAGTCTATGCCGCGGTAAAGTTTTTCATGTATACGATGATCGCTTCGGTCTTTATGCTGGCGGCGATTCTTTGGCTTTACGCGCATACCGGCAGCTTTGATTTTGTGACGATTCGCGATCAGATCGCGAGCGGTTCCGTCCCGAAGTTTCCCGCCGCGGCACAATGGCTTTTCCTCGGATTCTTCCTCGCATTCGCGGTAAAGGTTCCGCTGTTCCCATTTCACACGTGGTTGCCGGACGCTCACGTTGAAGCGCCAACGGCTGGTTCGGTGCTGCTGGCTGGGGTTCTGCTGAAGATGGGAACCTACGGGATGCTACGCTTCAATCTCGGCTTGTTCCCCGAGCAGGCAAGGCACAACGCGTGGTGGATCATGATCCTGGCGCTGATCGGCATCATCTACGGCGCGCTGGTCGCCATGGTGCAGCCAAACATGAAGAAGCTGATCGCCTATTCATCGGTCAGCCATCTTGGATTTGTTGTGCTGGGAATCTTCAGCTTCACTCAGGCGGGGTTGAATGGCGCCATGTTCGTCATGCTGGCGCACGGAATTTCGACCGGCGGATTATTCATGCTGACGGGAATTTTGCATGAACGCCGCCATACTTATGAGATCAGCGAGTTCGGCGGCCTGGCTTCGCCTATGCCGATATATGCAGCATCCTTCCTGGTAATCGCGCTGGCATCGGCGGGCCTGCCTCTGCTGAACGGCTTCATTGGCGAATTCCTGGTCTTGAACGGCGCATTCCAGGACAAGGCTGTTTACGGAATCTTGGGTGCCACCGGGATCATCTGGAGCGCGGTTTATCTGCTCTGGATGTATCAACGCGTGTTCTACGGGAAAGTCACGCATCCGGTGAATAACTCTTTGCCTGATCTTTCGACATTCGAGAAGTGGTCGGTCTGGCCCTGCGCTGTTGCGGCGCTGGTGATGGGGGTGGCTCCGATTCTGTGGTTGGGAGCGATCGATCCCGCAGTGCGTGCCGCTCTGACTCCATTCGCGCAAGTGGCGAGCCGGGTGGTGGGACGGTGATCGCAACTTTTCTGCCGGCATTTTCGCCGACGCTTCCCCAAAGCGCCGACTACGTCCGAATCCTGCCCGAGATCGTGCTCTCGCTCTTCGGCATGATCGTAATGGCTCTCGAGCCGTTGCTTGACGAAAAGAAGAGTCAAAAGCTGCTCGGGCTTATTGCCCTTCTCGGCTCCGTGATTGCGCTCGGCTCGATCTGGTTCATGGCGCAGTCTCCGGGCCTGGCTTTCTGGAACATGGTTCAAGTCGACGGCTTTAGCGTCTTCTTCCATGTACTCGCAATCGCGATTGCTGCGGTCGTGATTCTCACGTCGTACGAATACATGGCGGTGCAGCGCATCCGTGCCGGCGAGTATTACGCCTTGATTCTTTTCGCCACGGTCGGCGTCGCGCTGATGTCGTCGGCGGTCGAACTTGTTCTGATCTTTATCGCGCTCGAAATTTCTTCCATTTCTTCTTACGTGCTGGCTGGATTTCGCCGGAATAGCGCTTCCAGCGCGGAATCCTCGCTGAAGTATTTTCTTCTCGGTTCGTTCGCGACGGCTTTCTTTTTGTACGGCGTGGCGTTGATGTTTGGCGCGACGGGATCCACCAATATCGATTTAATCAGCCAGGCATTGCGCGCGGGACCGATTCCTGTGCTCGCTTTTGTCGCCGTGGCATTCATGTTCGTCGGCCTGGGCTTCAAAGTTGCTGCCGCTCCGTTTCATATCTGGACTCCCGACGTTTACGAAGGCGCGCCTGCGCCGGTTGTCGGATTCATGTCGACAGCGCCCAAGGCCGCGGCGTTCGCCGTGCTGCTGCGCGTGGTTTTTGTGATCGATGTCCACGCGATTTTCTGGGTTATTTGGCTTTCCGCTGCGCTCTCGATGACGTTGGGAAATATCGGCGCGTTTTTGCAGGACAATGTGAAGCGGCTGCTGGCTTATTCCTCAATCGCGCACGCGGGATATTTACTGGTTGCGTTCGCAGCCGCTCCGCAGATGGGAACGTCCGCAGCTATGTTCTACACGGCAGCTTACGCGGCCATGAACCTGGGCGCATTCGCCGTGGTTAGCCATTTCGCCAACGCCGGCGAGCGCTATGTAACGCTGGAAGACTATGAAGGCCTGGGCCGAACTTCGCCGCTGCTTGCGGCCACGCTCACCATCTTCCTGCTCTCGCTCATTGGCATCCCGATGACCGGAGGGTTCTTTGCCAAATTCTATGTGTTCAGCGCGGCGGTGAAAGCCAACCTCATCTGGCTTACTGTGATTGGCGTGCTGAACAGCGGCGTCGGCGCTTATTATTACCTGCGCATCATCGTGATGATGTATATGCGCGAACCGCGTAAGGCGGCTCCGGTCACTGCGGCTCCGGTCTCGCTGCGGCTGGCATTGTTCGCATGTCTCGTGGCGACAATCTTCCTGGGTATATTTCCGGACTCGATCTTGCAGTATGCTCAGCAGTCGGCGCAGGCACTCGTGCACAATCCGGATTCGCAAAACTCGCGGGTTCTGCCTTCGTTGCCGGTTGCCCGCAATTAAATTAGTCGGGCAGTAGCTTTCCAGCCAACTTTCATTCGTAACCTGCGACTAACGGAACAAAGCGCACCAGTTCGTGGCGCGAAATCAGGGTGTGGCCGTTCACTTTGCAAACGAATTGAAGTTGCTGCGAGTCTGCCGGACCCACAGGAATAATCATTCGTCCTGGGTCTCGGAGTTGCGCCACCAAAGCGGGAGGCAGGTCGGAAGCCGCTGCCGAAACCAGTATTGCATCGAATGGAGCATGTTTCGGAAGGCCAAAATTCCCGTCTCCGATAGCGACTTGCGCGTTGCCGTAGCCAAGCGCAGCCAGAGCTCTCCGCGCATTCTCTGCCAGTGCCTCATGCCGCTCGATCGAGTAGGCTTGCGCTCCCAACTCAGCCAGTAGCGCGGTCACATAGCCGGAACCCGTGCCAACCTCGAGCACTTTGTCGCCCGGGGAAATGTTTAATGATTCGAGCATTCGTGCGACGATGTAAGGTTGGGAAATTGTTTGGCCGTTACCGATGGGAAGAGGATGATCCTCGTAAGCCTGCGCCCTGTAAGCCTCAGACACAAATTCGTGCCGCTGCACGCGCGACATGGCATCGAGAACTCGTGAATCGGAAATTCCGCGGTCACGCAGTTGAGAATCGACCATCAACTGGCGGGCGGCGGTTGGGTTTAACATCAAAGTTCTCGGCTTCCGTCCCTCGGCTTCGGATATCTGACGAGAAGCCTGCAACGTTTGTTGCCGAAACACTGGCAGCCTTTTGAGATTATTTCTTGCGGCGGCGAACTTGCAGGTCGAAGCTGACCACGCCATTTTGATCGCGCGTGCCGACGGCGGAAATATTGCGGTTGAAGTAGTACTCTCCCTGAATAATCTGCTGCGAACTCTGCGAAACGTTGGTCGAATAAGTCAGCGAGACGTTATTCGCGAACTCCTGCTCGATGGTGATCTGAGGGCCGGTGCTGATCGGATTGGTTTCAGTGGCCAGCCCCTGAGGATCGATTTTAATGTTGCTGGCACCGAAGAGGCGCTGCAACCGGCTGCTCACAGTCGTGTTCAGAGCCTGACTCAAGATAACAGCGGTGGCTTGATCGGAAAACGCGCTCTGCCCGGACTGCTCCTGGAGTTGCGCCGATTCCCCGCTGGTGCGCCCCAGTGCCAATAGAGCGATGATATCGGACTTCGGCAATGGCGGTTCCGAGCGGTAATTGATGTTCAGTCCGCGGTCCGGCGTGCCTGTCACGGTGATATTCAGATCGTAATTCCTCACGTGGGTCGAAGCCTGAAGATTCAATTGAGGCTCGATGGCAACGGGATTGGCGAATGTGATATCGCCGCGCTCCAGCGTATACCGCTCCCCGTGAAAGGTGGCCTGGCCTTCCAGAATATCGGCGCGGCCAAGAACGGCTGGGCGGCCGAGCGAGCCGCGAATGCGTAGATCGGCGTCACCGGAAAGGCGCGCGATCGCGGTGCGCATCTGTAGTTCCGGAGCGGTCACAACATGCACGTCAAGCTTCACATTATTCAACGGCGAACCGGTAGTATTGACGGCCGAATACTGACGGCTGCGATCAAGATAAGCGCTGAAATCGAAGCCGGGGGTCACTGCGATTTTGTTTACGCTGATGTCGCCCGACAGGGTCGAAGCCGAGCGGGTGCCTACCCAACGCAGTTCCGCATCGGCCGTGGAGCTCACGCCGGGCGGGTATCGCAAACGCACATCTCTGCCGGTGGCGGTAAGATTGAAATTAAGCTGCCGCTTTATCAAGGTTGCGTCGCCCTTTAAATCGAGCGTGCCCCCACCTGTTCGCGCGTTGAGAGTTTCTATGTGTGCATGATCGCGCGTAAAGAGAAGCGAGCCGTTGAGGCCGCTCAGTCCGCTGGGAAGGCCGGCGTAGGCCAGGGAACCCTCGGTCAGCCGAAAGCGGCCCTGTGGCAGCGGATCGCGCAACGTACCCGCTATCGTCAAGTCGACCGAAGCAATTCCAGATGCGGTAAAGGCGGGGTCGAAGGTCGAGAGGAGTTTCAGGTCAACCCGGCCACTCGCGGCTATCGCGAGCGCAAGCGCGCCCGAGAGTTGCACCGAGCCTTGCGCAATGAGATCGGTTCCTTCGCCCAGAAGATGCAGTTGCCCAATGCTCAACGATTGATTCGTCACAGAAAAACGGACCGGATCCTGGTTGTGAATCTTGACCTTGTCCACCTCGACGGAAAGCGCGCTCAGGTTGCCTTGCAGGGTCCAATCGTCCGGATAACGAAGTGGTCCCTTCAAATCGACGGTTCCGGCGACGGCGGCACGCGGGTTCAGTTGACCAGGAAAGTAAGAACGCCAAAGCGCGTCAAGGTCGAACTGGTCCATCTGAAAAGTTAAATCTGCGGGATACCCATCACGCAGTAAAACATTCCCACTCAGATGCACGGCGCCGCTTTGGAAATGAGAATTGCCTCTTACCTGCAATTCGTCTCCATGAGTGATCGCCTGTAAATCGAAATCGCCCATAGCTTCATGATCTAGAGCAAGGTTTCGGACGTGAACGTCGGCATCGATGGAGGGCGCATCGGGAGTGCCGGAGCCCTTGAGTACGAAGTCGGCCCGCCCGTCTACTGAAAGCTGTTTGGAATGCATTTGCGGAAATTCCCCGAGGTCGAAATTATTACCGGCTATATCGAACTGGAACGCCTTCACGGCGGGGCGGTAGGCTGCGTTTCCCGTGATGACAGCATCGTCGTGATAGAGGTGGAAATTGTCGAAGGCGATCTGGCCCTGTCCAAAGCGGAATCTGGAATCGAACTGCTTAATTCCCTTGCCGTAGGCCGTCCCGTCAGTGAGATGGAGTTGTCCTTCGCCGTGGGAACTTTCAAAAGTGCCTCCCGCCTGGCCGGTAATCTCCGTCGTGCCGGAAATAGGATAGTTGTATCCAAGAAAAGCTTGCAGTTCAGAAAATGCGCCGTTCAGAATGTGGGCCCGAAGAGTGAACGCGCTGTTGCCGGTGAAATGACCGTGATCGAGCGTAGCTGAACCGTCGAATTCGGCCGAGGTTTCGTCGCGGCGCAAAGTTGCGTTGCGCAAAGATATGGCGTCAAACGAAAGCTGAAGCGATGCGGCGAGAGAATCCCATTGGGTTCGCGTTTCCGCCGTATTGGAGGTGGCAGGCAGGTTGATTTCGAAATCCTCGACTCGCAGCGCGCCTCTTAGTTGCGGTAATTCGATCGGCCCGCTCAGGTTGCCGCTGAAAGTAGCGCTTCCGTTCAGAACCACGGGAAACAGCGCGGGGCCGCGGACAGCCGCAATCAAGGGCAGCCAATCAGCGAGACTGGAAGTAGAAACAGATAAGCGCAGCGACGATTCGGAGGACAGCTTCCCCGAAGCCTGCACATGACTCGTCGGCGTCGACAGGGAGAATTGCGGAAGATCGAACGTTTGAGTGGCCAGGTAATAAGTTCCGGCCGCATGCGCGGTGATCGGCAACTGCGGAGGTACCGGGCGGACCGGAGGGGCAAGATCGAGAGCAAATTGCGTTTCGGCGTCGCGCGGAGTTCCCTTCCAGCGTGCTTCCAGTGTGCCGGATGCCAATCCGGCGGGGTGAAATGCGGAAAAGGGATGAGCGCGGGAACTAAGCGCCGCAGCCAGGTCCTCTGCGGATATGTCCCGCAGCCGAAGCGTAATCAGTGCGCTTTGGATCGCCTCGGGGTTCCCCCGCGCGCTCTTTTGCCCATACCTATTCAATGGCCGCGCGGCCGAAATAACGGCGGTTTCGAATTGCTTTTTCGCCGCGGGCGAGAGATGCCCCGCTGGGGCGAGCCAGTCCGCGATTTCGGCATCGCCCGTGAAACTCCCGCCGAAGAGTTTTCCCTGGAGCTTGGACAATTTCACCGCTCGCTCCGTGACCGAATAGCCGGAAATTAAAGCGGCTTTTGCGAAGGCGATATTGTGGCCTTGCCACGCAAGATCGCGTAGGGTCAACAGTCCGTCGCTGGAGAACCGGTCGAGATCCAATTCGCCGTGTCCCTTGAGTTGGAGCACGCCGTTGCGAAGGTCGTGGCGGCGCGCAATATAGGCCGCTTCATTCAGATCAAATTGCGCGTCGTAGGAGGCTTGAAGATGAGGATGGCGGAAATCTGTAACTTCGCCCGTCGCTGAAAAATGAGAATGGCCCGAGTTCCATTTAAGCGAGGGCACAACCGCGGAGTTCGACCCCAGGCTGAATTCAATCGCCGTCATCCAGGCAAAAGGGCGGTACTCGGATATTTTGGTATCTACAAAACCAACCAGAAGGCGCCCGTCGTAGCGGCTGCGCAGGAACGAATAATCCATATTGAGCGACGTATCGCGGGCGGCAAAATTCAATGGAATGACGCGGTCATCCCACAACACCTGGCCATGGCGCAGTTCCAGGTGATCGATGGAAAGAGCAAAGAGCTTCTCCACCGGGCTCTGAGTGCCAGGAACCGACGATTTTCGCGGCGGAATATTGGAGCTGCCGTCCGGATAGAAAACGACGTGGACTACGGGCTGCTCCAGGATCAACTCGTCGAAGGCAAATTCCGAACGCAAAAGAGAGATGATTTTCAAACGGGCGACGATGCGATCGACATGGGCCAGGGGAACGTCTGTGGCAGACTCGCGGCCGTGCACTGTGATATTGCGAAAATCGGCCTGAAGGCGAAAAGGCGTGGTGTGAAAGCTGCCAATTTCCGCGCGCCCGCCGGTAATGCGTTCCACTTCCGCGACCAACTTGCGCCGCACCAGCGACTGAAAAGCGCTCGTGTTTACGTACAAGGACAATGCCAGAGCGGCTAGACAAAATACTCCCGCGGGAATAAGCAGATACTTCCACCAGCGGCTTCTCCCGGTTTTGGTGGAAGTTTCGCTCACCGGGACTCCACGCCCCCGTCGCTGCCTTTCGATTGAACGCCGGGAACGCGCACCTCACCTTCGGAACGCAAGGTTTGCAGCCATGAAACAAGCAACTCGCTTACCTTCTGCTGGGTAAGCAGTTCGCGAATTTTGGCGGAAACATCCGCCAACGGCACATCGGAGGCGCCATTCTGCTTAAGTTTCGGGACGAACTGATCGCGATAATACGCCTCAATCGACTTGGAATCGATTTGCACCGCCGGCCGCAGACGGGCGTCGACCAGGCGCATAACATCGATTTGCTGCCGCACGTGATCGAAAATATCCTTCTCCGTCAGATGATATTGCGTGAGGAGGGCCTGCCACGCGTCGGGAGAAGTGGCGTCCGGATAGAGCTTTCGCGCCGCCGCGACCTGATCTTCGACTTCCGCGTCGGTGGCGTGAGTAAAATCCGCCGACTTCATCTGCTCGCGCAGAAGTTCTTGATCGATAAGGCGGTCCAGCACCGCGCGACGGTCATCCGGGCCAAATTGCGCCAAAGTGCGATTGCTCAGCAAAGCTTCATAGCACAATGCCTCGTCCCAGTCGGACTGCAAAATAATATGGCCGTTGACCGTGGCCACGATGCGATCCACGACTTCGGCGAAAATATGAAGGGGAAAGAGACAAAACGAGGACAACAGCAACATAAATGCCGTCAGGCTTATCGTTCCCCAAGGATATGATTTTGCAATCTTCAAAAGGGCTGACCTATGCTGAAAAACACATTAAATGGGCGAAGGCGCTGCGGCAGAAACGGCGGCGTCGGCGTCGAGATGGTACTCGGCGTATAGCCCTCCACATAAGCCGTTGGATTGAGATTGTAGCCGAAGTCAAAGCGCAATGGCCCAATCGGTGTCTTATAGCGCAGCCCCAGGCCGACGGCATTCGAAGCATAATCGTAGCCGGAATTGTCGAACTGCGTGATGCAGCCATCATACTGAGCCGGGGCACTCGTAGAGTTGAACTGTAGACACTGCGATGGATTCGGCTGGTGCCAGCGGAGCATACCTTTAATCATATCGTGGCTCGCCGTGAAAACATTACCCATGTCGTGGAAGATGGCGAAACCAAAGCCCTCGCCCAAGTACGGCAAACTCACGGGAGGAAACCGCAACTCTTCGCTATTGACGAATAAGGCGGTGCCTCCAACCGGAAAACCGGAATCCGGGTCGCGGGGTCCTGCCTGATTTAACCCGAATCCGCGGTGTGAGTTGCCTCCGCCGGCAAAGAAGACCTCCGGCAGCGGAATGATGGAAATGTTCTCCTGGCAGGAGGTTTGCAAATTGTTCAAGGGGCAGGATCCGGGTGGCAGCACCCGGGTTCCCCGATAAACTTGTTCCAATCCGAGGGTAGTAGAACGGGCGAAGACGAACCTGTGGCGGGCAGGCCCGAACGCGTAGTAAGTCGAATCCTGGGCAAGAGTCCGCGCAAAATCGGCGTCGGACCCAAGGTAACTGGAGGCGGCGAAACCGTCGAGCGTGAAGTACTGGCCTTGCGTGCTTTCGAGCGGGTTGTCGCGCTTGTCGCGAATGAATGTAAAGCCGGGACCGCCAACGCGAGCCGGCAGCGACAACAGACTGAACTCCGTGGGCGAGAAGTTCGAGGCAAAGTCACTCGCCTTCACCCGCCGGTAATCCAGTCGGTACGTCATGGATGTGGAGTGATTCACTTGCTGCTTGCCGATTTGCTGTCGGAGATCGATCTTGCCTTCCAGACGTTGCGAAGTGAACGTCGAAACGTCGAGACTATTGTCATAAAAGAGCGTATAGAAGACAGTGAATTGTTCGCGATCGAATAATTTTGGGATCTCATAGCTGATCAAGCCGCGCTGCTGCAAACGGCCCACATGGGATTGGAAGGTCAAAGTCTGGTCGCGGCCGCCCACGTTCAGCCGGGTGATGTCGAATCCGACGCGAGGACTCACGCCGGTCGAGCCTGCGGGCGCGTTGGTTCCGGCGGGCAAGCCGGTCTCGAATTCCAGTCCAGCTCCGTAGGTGAATGTGTAACGCTTCGCTTCCTGAACTTGAATCAGAACATTCTTTTGCGGATCCGTGCCTTCGGGATTTTGCACGGCCGTATCCACCTGGTTGAAGATGCCGAGATCGTAGAGCTTGCTCTGCGTGTTTAACATTTCTTGCTGACTGAGCGGTTGGCCGGCAATTACCTGCACCTCGCGTTGCAGAACGTAATTCCGGGTGTGCTCCAGGCCGGCAACCATGACCCGGTTGACGAAGAATTGCTCGCCTTCGTGAATCGTGAAGGTAACATCTTCGCAATTCGCGCGATCAGCCGCGGCTTTTGTCGTGATATCCAGCGTGGCATTGGAAAATCCGTGATTGAAGTAGTAATTGAGAATAGCCTCGCGGTCATTGGACAAATTTTGTTCCGAGTAGGGCTGGCCTTGCTTGGTATTCAGTTCGGGGAAGTTTTTCGCATCCATTTTTTGGTTGCCGGAGATATTAAAGGCGCCCACCAGAGTTTGCGGGCCTTCTTCGACCTGAATGTGAACCGCGATGTGATTTTGGACTCCGTGATAATTGTCGTCTACTTTGGTATCGATCTTCGCCTGCATGAATCCATTGGCGAGGTACATTCCCTGAAGAACCGCGACGTCGCTCTTGAGAAGTACTCCGCTGAACCGTCCGCGGAAGAATAAACTGGCGGGCTGAATCTGAAGGCGCGCCCGCAGCATTCTTCTCGAGAAATACCTGTTGCCGGCTATGGTGATTAAGTCGAACTTATGCAGCGGCCCGGATCGATGTCGTAGATGACGCGAATCGTGCCCGGCCCGGTTTGTTGCTGAAGCGTAATCGTTGCGTCGAGATAACCGCGGCTCCCGAGATAATCGAGAAGATTGGTTCTGCCCTCGTTCAACAGGTCTTCATCTAAGGCATTTTCCTCGTAGATTGGAATTTCTCTTCTCATCGTGCCCCGCGCAATGTGAAATCCCTGCGCATAAACCACCACTACGGGACCGGGCTCGAGCAGATAGGTGAATTCGACCGAATTCGACTGTGCGTTATATTTCTGATCGGCAATGGAAACCTGAGCCAGAACACGCTGCTGCTTCTGAAATTTCTTGCGCAGGCGTTGCAGAGAACTGGTGATGCGTGCGGCCGTAAGACGCTCCCCCGAATGCATGTTAGAGATGTCTTCCACCTGCGCCGGCGAAAAGGAAGAATGGCCGGTTACTTTTATCTCCCCGATGTGAGCCGGTTCTCCGGCTGTGATGTGAAAGAGGATATTCACCTGCTGGGTAACGCTGTCAGAGGTGCTCTCCGCCGTTACGCGCGCGCGATAATATCCATTCTCCTGCATAAGCAGCCGGAGATTCTCCAGCGCCCGGTTGAGCTTGTCGCGGGTATAAAGCTCGCCGAGCTGGAACTTGGAGGCGTTGACGATCTGATTGTAGGTAGGATGGCCAAGAGCGCCCTCCACATCGACTGCGCCGACAAAGAAATTCAGTGACGTGGTGAAAGTCAGGCGCACACCCTCGCCGAAAGGATCGACTTCAGCTTGAATATCGGCAAACCGCCCGGTCGAAAACAGTATCCGGATACTTTCGCGTACTTCATCGCGATCAAGCGGCGCTCCGGCTTTCTGCGGAATCATCTGAAGCAAGTGTTGCGGATCGGGCGTTCCCGGCAGTTCAATCGATTGCACGGTGCGTCCAGCGTAAGTGGACATGGTAGCCAGCGTGGAGGATTCTGCCGCCTGCGGCTCTTTGGCGGAGCTCGAAGCAATGACGCCGGATGCAACGGCACGGCCTGCTGGACCGAGCCAAACGACTATCAAGACTAGAAATGACGCGCACCGTCTCAGCAAACAGGATCCTTGGCCGTGTTCTACGGCCTTCTTCTACCTTAGATGAAGCGTCGAAAAGCTCGTGTTGTCCGCACCGTCGACTGGGCAGGGCCGAGACCTATAATAAAGGTTTTGCGGCGGAAAGCTGGTGATCTCCTTGAGGCAGGGCATGAGGGAAGGCAAGTTCGTGGAAAAGAACAAATTCGACGAGCGATACTCGCGGCAGATTCTGTTTCGGGGTATCGGAGCGGAAGGCCAGGCGCGGCTGGCTGCGGCCCGGGCTGCGATTGTTGGCTGTGGAGCGACGGGATCGGCGCTGGCATCATTGCTGGCTCGAGCTGGTGTGGGAAAATTGCGGATTATCGATCGCGATTACGTCGAACCCAGCAATCTGCAACGCCAATCGCTCTTCGACGAATCCGACGCCATCGAGTCCGTGCCGAAGGCGATTGCGGCGTCCCGAAAAATTGCGACATTCAATTCGGAAACTATCGTCGAGGCACGAGTCGAAGATTTAACTCCCATCAACATTCATCTTTTACTCGATGGTATCCAGGTAATCCTCGACGGTACGGACAACTTCGAGACTCGTTACTTGATTAACGACTACGCGGTGAGCCGCTCTCTGCCATGGATTTATAGCGCAGCGGTGGGCAGTTATGGCGTGACGCTGAACGTGCAACCGGGAAAGACCGCGTGCCTGGCATGCATTTTCCCCGATCCGCCCGCCGGCATGGTCGAGACATGTGAGACCTCGGGAATACTGAACACGGCCGTTCATGTAGTCGCGTCAGTCGCGGCCACCGAGGCGATCAAACTGTTGATCGGCGGCCCGGCCTTGAAGCATTTGCGCCAAACCTTATGGTCTTTCGATGTGTGGAGTAACGATCACGCCGAGATCGGCGCCGGGCGTGCCAAGCCGGACTGCCGCGCATGTGGACAACGCAATTTTATTCACCTGGCGGGGGAAGGCCGGCCGCATATCACCATGTGCGGAAGAAACTCGGTACAAATTCACGAACGCGCCCGGCCGATTGATTTTTCGGAAATGCAACGGCGGCTTCAGGCGCACGGCGCGGTACGCCACAACGAATTCGTTTTGAAATTCTGGCACGAGCCTTACGAGATGACCCTGTTCCCCGACGGCCGCGCGATCATTAAAGGGACCACGGATAAGGGCCTGGCGCGAAGTCTCTATGCTCGATTCGTAGGGAACTGAGTCTTGGTCAGAAGCGGAACTGCATAACAGGAGTTGCACCGCAACTTAAGCGAGCGAAAACGAGCGGACGATAATCTGGCTGCCCCCCAGGGATTCGAACCCCGATAGCCTGCTCCAGAGGCAGGTGTCCTAGCCGTTGAACGAGGGGGCACTCGCTTCATTATCCAACGAGTCACCAACCCGGTCAACCGCGCTTTCCGCGTCGCATAAGAACTGCGACCCGGCGTATTGCACATTTGCGGTGCAGAGAAGTAAAGGGCCGGCGGCACTCGCCACCGGCCCTTGCTTTACCTTCCCTATCGGAGAGAATGGATCAACTCCAACTTAGCGGTGTCCACCTCCGCCATGGAACCCGCCTCCACCGTGGAAGCCGCCTCCGCCGTGGAAGCCGCCTCCGCCACCACGAAATGCGCTGCCGTGGGCTCCTCCGCCTACTCCGCCGTGGAAGCCGCCAACCGCACCCCGCGCATAGCCGCCGCCAGCGTAGCCGCGGCCGCCAACAAACCCGCGCCCGCCGTAGTAGCCGCCGCGTCCGTAATAGCCCGGGCCCCATCCGCCGCGTCCCCAATATCCGTGATACCAAGGGCCGGCGCCGATGAAGATTCCGCCTGCGAACCAGTCAGGCCCGTAATAGCCGTAAGGCGCGCACGCGTAGGGATAGTAGTTGTAGTAGCCATAAGCGCAACCGACAGGAGCGCCGTACCCAATCCCAACCCCTACGCCCACCTGCGCTTGCGAAGATGGCACGAGAACCAGCGGCAGCATCAGAACCCCGACCAAAGCCAAATATTTTAAGTAACGCATAACCCATTCCCCCTTATCCCAAGTCCGCTGCTTCCCTCACAACGCTTTAGGACTTGCCGCTTTTCTGGATCTCTTTCGATCCGAATCGCCTATCTATTTGAACGCGAAATGCCCAAAAAAGTTGCAGCTTTGGCATTGGCTGATTTCAGCCACTCCGCCTGAAATCAACCACTTGCGAGGAGTGCAGAGGAAGGAGTGGCCGAGGACTTTGGTTTTAACCGGATCGCCTCAACTATAAACCGGGAAGCCACCGCCTGGCGTTCTCCCTGAATATCTTTTCGAGCACGGATTGCGGCAGATTAAGACCTCGCACTTCTTTATTTTCTATCGTCATGCGATCGCCGGTTGCGAAAAATTCCCAGTCACGAGCGTACGTCGACTGCCATTCCTTTAATGTCTCCGATGTTTTCGCGCTGGCTAGCACGTCGAGATCGGTGCCGTAGAGAACACGGTCTTGATACTTGATCAGGAAGTCCCGAAGCTGCTCGCGAGGCATCCCCATCAAATATTCCATCCTGCCCGCGGTGTCGATCGCGAAATTCGGATAGCGGTCGAGATGCCGGGCAATGTCGTCAAGGCTTCTTTCCATACTGCCCAGGTGAACTCCCACCACCCGCAGCTTTGGATTTTTCTCAAGCACGCGGTCGCGCGCCGCCAATATGCTTTGCTTGGAGGGGAATCCCGGCTTATCGCCGACATACCATTGCGGATTTTCCCGATAATAAGACCACGATGGATCGGCCTGATCGGGAGGTCCCCATGCCACATTCGGCTCTGCCTGATGCGCCATTAGAGTCTTGCCGTGCTCGGCGATGTCACGGTAAACCGGCTGGATCCTGTCATCGTCGGCCATAATATATTTGCCGGTGCGATCTTTAATTTCCATTCCGATGTTTTTCCAGATCTTGACCGCGACCGCGCCCTCGGCGAAATTCTGATCGATCTGCTTGATCGCATCCGCCGGGAATGAGGGACTATCGAACTTGTAGGGATCGAATGTGGTGCACAGAGCAATGTGGCCGCGGCTGGATCGAACCAGCGCAAGAGCACCGTTAATCTGCGGCCGCAATTGCTTGCGGTAAGGCAAAGTGTCATCTACGACCAGGATGTTGAGCAGTTTCAGGTTCAGCCGCTCAAGCATTGCCTGGAATGCCGGATCCGTCTTAAATACGTGCACATGCGCGTCGATGGGATGAATCGCGGCGAAGGATTTTAGAGCTTGCTCGTTAATATGTTCCGAGGCGGGAGCCGCGGAAAGGCGCGCATGAGATGTGTAACATAACGCGGCAGTGATAACCGCGCTCATTAGAAGAACGAAACCGAGTCGGGACCGGCTCATAGTAGGCTCCTCGTTCAGCACCGGAATTACAAACCACCTTTTGCGGCAGCTCACGCAAAACAACCCCGAGATGTCAGCTCATTCGCAATCAATACCGATTTCGCTTCGGCTGCACGTCCAAAGCGGACTTCTTCCCCTACCGCCATCGTGTCCGATCCCGTGGAATCGAACCATCCGAGTTTGCGCGTCGCCGTAGATTTGCGTCTTTATGTCGCTTCGCAACCAAGTCTGCGACCATGCCAGCCGAGTTGCTTCGCCGCAGAGAAGCAGATCGCCGCGTGCGTCGGGCGGGATCGATCCGCGGCTGGCGATTTCGCAGAGTTCAGCTTGGCCGACATTCCACCTGGAAGCCCGCAACTTTGGCAGGAATATATCGCCCTGAACATTGACCACAAGCATGTTCTGGTTTGGGGGTCGGCATGCCGCGCTAAGAACGAGCAGTAGCGGGATGCCGAATATTACAAGACTTGAAGCACGCGAAAATGCAGAAGCCATGTTGGGGCTTCCCTAAGCTCCCACCAATTCCCTCTTCTCGCTAGGTTCATACTCCACAATGTATCCCGCGACCGCGCTGGCCGCGACCGTATACGGCGAAGCCAAATACATCTGCCCCGGACCGCTGCGCCCTGGGAAATTTCGGTTCTGCGCGCTGATCACCACCTGATCGGGACGCTTGGAAACTCCCGGCCCGGCATTAATACAAGCTCCGCAGGCCGGCTCGATCACGTGCGCGCCGGCTTTTTCGAAAACATCGAGATAGCCTTTACGGATGCAGTATTCGCGGGTTTCCTGCGATCCGAACTGAATGTAGAACTCCACCGACCCGGCCACACGCTTGCCTTGTTTGAGCGCATCGGAGAGAACGGCGGCGTACATATCCATGTCTTCATTCTTACCCGCCGTGCAAGTGCCGCCGTAAGCGATCTCAACCGGAACCGGCGTGTTTAGTTCGCGCACGTATTTTCCGTTGCCCGGATCGCCCGGAGTCGCCACCATTGGCGTAATATCGGCCGCATCGAGTTCGATCACATGCGCGTACTGCGCGCCGGGATCGCTGTATAAGCCTTCGATCATCGCCTCGGCCTTCTTGCGATCCATGCCGCGCCGCTCGACGAGGAAATCAACAGCCTTCTTATCGGGCGCGACAATACCAGTGAATCCGCCAATCTCAGCCGCCATATTGGTCATGGTTGCGCGCTCGTCGACGCTGAGTTCTTCGATGGCTTCGCCCGCGTACTCCATTACCTTAGCGAGCGCTTTGCCGCTGCGAACGTAGTCGAGGCTCAGAATTTTCAGGATAAAATCCTTCGCCGTAACGTTCTCATGCTTCTTGCCGCGGATCACGATGCGCACCGACTCCGGAACTTTTACGCGAACGTCTTTCGTAATCCAGCCATTGAAAACATCAGTCGTGCCGATACCGAAAGCCACGCAACCGATTGCGCCGACATGCGGCGTGTGCGAATCGGAACCAATATTTAACTGCCCCGGCAGCGCATAACTTTCCAAAACGATCGAGTGGCAAATACCTTCCGAGCCCTTCCGGTCTTTCAACTCGCCATGCAGTTTGATCCCCTGCTTGGCGGCGAAATCCTGTTGCTTCAGTTTCAGTTGCGTCGCGAGATCAAGCAGGCCCAGCTTTTTCTTTTCCTCGGAAATTACCTCATCGAGAAAGGTGAGATGGTCGCGGAAGAAAATGATGCTCGAAGCGTCATTCACTTTCGCGTCTTTGCCAACATAGCGCTCGAAGAAGATCGCCGCCATCGGAGTGACGTATTCATGACTGAAGCGCAGATCGGCCTGCGCGAAGCCTGTATCGCCTGGCTTCACTGCGGCTACGCCAACTTCGCCCTTCTCATTCTTCATGTGCCGGGCAAAGATCTTCTCCGCCAGCGTCATCGGCCGTGTGGCGCGGCCGCCCTCGGCCGCGTTTTTGATCGGCGGCAGGAAGACCTTCTTTTGCATCCGGGCTACATTGAAAGGAAACAGCCCACCATATTCAATCACCTGCCGCGTAATCTCATCTTCACCGGCGGTGAATTCAGCAAGCGGAATCTCTTCCCCGCCGCGAATCTTATCGATCAGTGAAAAATCGGTCGAGGTCAGCACGCCAAGGTTCTGGCAATTCTGCTTATAGATGCGCTCGATATTTTCCGCAATTACAACTTGTATCCCGGCGCACATCTCCGCGTAGGGCGATTGCTCGCGGCTCGATCCTTTTCCTCGCCGCTTCCCGCTCACCGCGCATACAAACCCGCCGCGCCTCACGTCGCCGCGGCCGATCGGCGTAACGTCGCCGCACTTTAATCCGAGATAGGGAATCTCGCCCAGCGTCTCATCGAAATAAAAACAGTAATGCGCCGGGGTGATTTCGTCGGTCGAAATATCGTCGCGCAGCTTGGGATTATTCGCCGGATTTTTCGTATCCCATGGCAAATCTTCGCCCGCCAGTTGCCGCTTGATCAGTTCGGGCTCTTCGGTGAGAAAAAGAATTCGTCCATGCAGCCGGACTTTGTCGGGCCGCTTGTCGATTTTGCGTTCAAGAAGAGAGTTGATCACGTTTTGACCCACAGAAAAGGGATAAGGCCGCCGGTGCGGTCGCAATTTCGGGAGCAAAGCCTTTAACCGCAACGGACGCGAAGGATTCGCAAAGGTCGCGAAGAAAAGCGCAATCGAAATTATGACACCGCCGAACCGCCTCATTCATTGTAACGCCGCCAGATGCCTCAATCGGGCCAAATGCTGACCGTTAACTTGCGCGTCCGATCAGGCCAGGTCAGGATCGAATGGGGACCGTGCCTTCGAGACACGCGCCGGCGGAAACAAAAAAGAAAGTCTTCAACCACAGAGGACGCGGAGGAACGCAGGGTAAACCCTCTTGTATCTATCTCTCGTACAAACGCGGGTCAGGCAGCGCCTCCTGCCCGCGCCCGGCAAAAATGTCGCCGAACTCCCGCATTAAAGCGTCATGCAGCAGGCCATTCGAAGCCAGGGTCTCGCGGCTATTAAGTTCAAACGCCGATCCATCGAAGCGAGTTGCCTTGCCGCCGGCTTCTTCCACAATTAGCGCGCCCGCCGCCGTATCCCACGGATTCAAGTTGAACTCCCAAAACCCATCGAAGCGTCCCGCGGCGACATTACACAAGTCGAGCGCAGCAGAACCCGCCCGCCGCACGCCGTGCGTATGCAGAGTGATCTGGTGATAGAAATAAATGTTGGGATTTTTGTGCCGCTTCTGGCTGGGAAAACCGGTGGCCAGCAGCGAATCTTTCAGCAGAGCCGTTTTAGAAACATGAATGGGTTCGCCGTTTAGATGAGCGCCTTTTCCCGGTTCGGCGGAAAACAGTTCATCCCGCGTGGGATCGTAGACCACCGCCGCGATTCGCTTGCCCGAACTTTCCGGGGACGAATTTTCCCGAGCCCGGCGCTCCAAAGCGATCGACACGCAGAACACAGGATAGCCGTGCGCGAAGTTTGTCGTTCCATCCAGAGGATCGACATACCAGCGATATTCGCTGCCCTGGTCGTTCAACCCCTGCTCTTCGCCGAGAACATCGTGGGTTGGCCACCTCTCTTGAATGCGTCGGCGGATCAGCACCTCAGAGGCACGGTCGGCCGCGGTTACGAGGTCGGCATCGCCCTTGTATTCGATCTTCAGATGCTGATGAAAGTAATCCACCAGCAAAGCGCCCGCCGCGCGAGCGATCACAGACATGGTGGGAAGGAATGCTTCGTGACTTGAGGACATAGTGTCGGGCTTCGGGCTTCGGCTTTCGGGCTTCGGCTTTCCAAGAATGCTTGAGGGCAAATGCACGGATACAAGGTTGCTCTGGCTGAAGCCCGAAGCCCGGTGCCCGAAGCCCGGTGCCCGAAGCCCTATCTCTTCTTCCCGCCATCCTCCGCGATATACATGATCTCGTGCTTGAAGATAAAAAGATTCGGAGCGCCTTCTCGCGTAAGCCGGATCATATGCTTGTCGTAATACTCCACCCAACCGCTCACCGTCTGGCCATCCATCAACTTCACGCTAACCGGCTTCTGTTTTTCGCCTAAAGCCTTTAGGAAGCCGGCCTCTTCAAAGGTTTCTACAGGCGGCGGCGTACGCCCGCGCTTGGCGGCGTTCGGATTTCCTTGCGCGCGAAAAGGCATGCAGGCATTGTACACGGGCCGCTTCTCGCCCCGCCCGCGCCTCCTCAGTAAAACGTTAGGTCAAAAACTGATGCGCAGCCCGAACTCGAATTGCCGCGGCGCGCCCATCGCGAAAGTGCCGGACTGGAGTCCCGCGCGAAACGGCGTAAGGCTCGTCCCTGGATTGACGCCGCCAATTACGTTTGCGGCAAGCGGCAGTGCACCGCAGTTTCCGTTCGAAACGCACGCCGGATTCGATGGGGCCAGCGAAGCGGAGGGAAGATTTCCCGGCAGGAATTCGTTGGCAAAATTGAAAACATTAAAGACGCTGGCGCTCGGCTCGATGGTGACGCCCTCTCTAATCTTGTAAGGCCACGACACTCTCAAGTCGATCGATTTCTGCCACGGAATGCCCGTGGCGTGCGGAGGCATCGAACCGACTATTGGCATGCTCCACCCGAGGGCCGACATGTCGCCGACCGTCATAACCTGAGTCTGGGAAATTTGCCCGGGACAAAACCCCGCCGGAAAACTTGCGCTTTGATCGGCTACCAGACATTGGCCCGCCGGGGTGAGGTTTCCGCCAAACCTGTGATTGTAGTTGTTGATCACATTTTGCAGATTCGACAGGTCAGTGCCGTGCTCGAATTGCCCGAGCTTCGTCCCCGGAATCGGCTCAGGCGCGCCGTCGGAAGGCAGCCCGGCCCCCAGCCAGTCCGAGGCAAAAATCTCGCCCCCATGCGTCAGTTCCGGAAGCAGCAGGTTCTGCGCCAACGGACTGTAAAAATGTCCCACCAGAGCGAACTTCGTGAAAAACGGCAGGTCGAAAGTTCCGCCAAACGAGACTTGTTGTTTGCGGTCCAGCGCAGTCGGCCCCGTGAATCGCGTCGGATCGTCGTTGTCGGTCGCCATGTTGATAGTGTCTTGATCCTGCTGCTGGCTCACGAACCGGGAAAGCGTATACGATGCCCGGAAGTCTGCGGCTCTCACATTTCCCATGGGATGATCGATCCGCTGCACCAGCTTCACTTCCGCGCCGCTGTACAGCGAACGTCCCTCGGAAAACAGCATATCGACTCCGCCTACAGCCCCGATGTTTCCGGTGACGGCATTCGTTCCTGGGAACGCGCAGTAAGAGCACGGCCCACCGCCGGTCGTCTGGGAGTTCGAATCCAAACCCGCAGCCGAGTAGGCAGCCTGCGCCCCAGCCTGTCCCAAAATCCCAATCATGCAGGTCGCCTGTCCCACCCCGAGAGGGCAACCGGCCGCTGCCTGCGCCCGATCCCGGGCGGCGACTGCGTTGGCTTGATTGAAACTGCGCGCCGCTCCGCTGTGATTGATGTCCTGACCGATCAGAAAATGTTCGCCTACGCTGCGAAGATAATCCATCGTCAGAACTGTGCCGGGACGAATTTCTTTTTGAAATCCGAGATTCATTTGCCAGGCTCGCGGCGTGCGGAAATCGGGGTAGAGAAGATCATGGCTGCCGCTGTTCAATGCCGATAAAGCCGTACCAACGAATGAGCTATTCGCCTGCGATCCCGTTACGCTCGCGCTCGCGGCCTGGTAAGCGCCGCTGAGAGCCAGAATCTGCGGAGCGACCGTCGAAATTGTTCCTCCGCAAAAAGTCGGCTGCGCTTCGAGTCCCACCGGCGTAGTTACCACCGTCGCAGCCCCCCCGGCAATCGAGGAAATTCCCGCAAGAGTGGTGGGCCACAGGAATGGCGCAGCGATTCCTCCGGAACATACCTGGGGAGTGTTCAGGAAATTGCCTTTACTCAGGCGTGCGGGACTATCGAATAACACGTTATTCGCCAGCGTATTCCCATATATCAATCCAGCCCCGCCACGGATAACGGTCTTTCCCTCGCCGCCCGCATCCCATGCAAATCCGAACTGCGGCGCGACGTTGAGGTTGGGATTGCGAATCCGGTCCCCATACCCAGGTCCCCACTGATTCAACGAGGGCACCGAACTCAAATTGCTATCGGTGCGGCCGCTGTCGTGCAAGTAATGCAAACCGTAAGTTAGCGTCAGTTTCGATTTAGCCTTCCATGCATCGCCAACATACAGTTCCACTCGGTCGTCGGGATTTAGTCCTCCGCCCGGAAATCCGAACGCAGACTTCGCAGTCGAGAATCCAATTCCATTCCCCAAACTCACCCAATCGGCCGGATAAGAGGTCGGGTCCGCAGATGCTCCCCCCACAGTCGTGCCCACTTGCGGAAACGCCGAGTAGTCTGCCAAACGCGCCGCATCAATGCGGCTCAAAGTGATTCCGTAGCGGATCACGTGCGCGCCCATCAGGCGGCTGCCATCGTATTTCGCCACTTTGTCCGATTGCACGGTCTGCTGTGGCCCCAGCCAGCTCGGTCCGCCGCAATAATTTCCACCGTTGCTGAGAATGCAATTTCCCGCCGTGGCCGCGCCAATATTAATTCCGAGCCCGGGAACGGGATTTTCCACGCCGCCGAGATTTCCCGTGGCATCGGTGGTTTCGCTGCGTAATTTGAGATATTCGAAGCGCAGGCTGTGCGCATATAAACCGGTGTTGAAGTCAAATCCCAGGGCATTTGTAGCTGTGTTATTTATATTGCGAAATTGCTGGGTCGAACTGGCCGAACCGTAAGGGCGGACGTCATTGTTCTCGAAAAAGTTAAAGCGGTAGAAGGCTCGCGTGCTGCCTCTCATCTTCCAGTCCACTCGTTCGTCGGTGTCGAACTCGCGATATGGCTCGGACAAACTGGCATTCAATCCGTCAAATGGATAAGTAAATGGCACCCCCGAGGTAAGGTTTTGCGTCGCGCGCTCGGCATCGGCAAACCAGAACGCCTTATCCTTAATAATCGCGCCACCCGCATCCGCTCCGAACAACTCGCGCTGAAACGAAGAAGCCGTCGCACCCGGCAGAGACGATCCGGGCAGCGGGGCCGCGCCCTGATCGCCACGGTAAACTCCAAAGGCTTCTCCGTGAATCTGATCGCTTCCCGATCGAGTAATGACATTGACCGCGCCGGTCGTGGTGAGTCCCGTTGAAAGATCGAGCAATGACTGGGCAACTTGAAATTCGCGAATCGCTCCCGAAGGAACGTTCTGCGTTGTCGTCCCCACCGTCTCATCGCCGATATCGACGCCATCGAGCGAAATGCTTTCCCCGCGGCCGAACTGGTTTTGAATCGAAATCGCTGACAGGCCGTTCTTCGACGGAAAAAGACCGCCGTCCTGCACCTGAATGCCCGGCTGAAGCTGCGCCAGGTCGATAAAATTTCTTCCGTCAATGGGGAGCGTTTCAACTTGCTCGCCTTCGATCACGCCCTGCACGGTGGCTTGCTCAAGGTTAAGAACCGCCGGGAGATTCGGTTGCGGCTTTTCCGTTGCCGGCTGAAACTTCACATCGCCGGTGGCCGTATTGCCCACGCGCACTAAAACCGTCAGTGTTATTGCATTGAATCCCTTGACCGCGATCTGCACTTGATAAGTCCCCGGCTGAATGGGTCCCGACGAATATAATCCTGCCGCCGAGGTCGTCAGGTGAATCGCCGCAGCCCGCGCCTTATTCGTGATTTCCACTTTTGCATCGGCGAGCGGTTTGCCTTGCGGATCGGCGACGATGCCCACAATGTTGCCCGTCCCTACGGTCTGCGCCCAAGTGGGCAGGGCCTGCAGAACGCACACTGCGACCGTTACCGATAAAATCACTCGCGCGATAATAGAGGACGAAAATCTAAACTGCCCGACCATAAGCCTTGAAATCGGAATTTTCACGGAACCTTTCTTCATCCACCCAGTCGGATCTCTAATCGTTATTTCGACGGATTCACGAGGATATCAAACCTCCCCTCCAACTTTCTCGCGACACTTCAATTTCGATGTGTTTCCTTCGTGAATCTTCGTGCCCTTAGTGCTTTATGGTTTCTCATTCCCACAGGATTCAGAAGTCCGACTTCGACGTGTAATAGCCCGCTCGATTCCGCGCGCGATAAGACGGCGCATCCGCCGGTCCCGTGATTCCCACTTGAATGCGGCGAAATTGCGAGTTCGAAAGACGTTGCGAAGGATAGTAAGCCAACAAATATTGCGTCCTCAATTCGTCGCTGATTTGCCGGAACGCTTCGTCAAGCTGGGACATGGAGGTCGCGTAATAATATTTCCCGCCCGTATCTTCCGAGAGTTGGATCAGCGCATGTTCCCCGCCGGTTTCGCGTCCTGCGCTGTTTTCGATGGGCACGACGATAATGCTATACACGAGAGCTTCAGCTTCCGCGGCCGCGCGCAACGCCTCTTTGTAATCCATTTTACTGATCGTGTCTCCACCGTCGGTGATCAGCACCAGCACCTTTCTGCCCTGGCGCCGATCCAGCGACCGCGAAGCAAGATAAACCGCATCGAAGAGCGCCGTTGCCGCGCCCAGACGGATGTGATCGATGCCGTCGTTGATCCGCTTCAAATCGGCCGTATAAGATGTCGTCTGCGATACCGCTTCGCTGAACGAAAATACGGACAATGCATCCACCGGCCGGAGAATTGCGCGCGCGAAGCGCTTTGCCGATGCCTGTTCCAGCGGAAGATCGTGGCGCGTGCTCAAGCTGGTATCGATGGCCAGCGCAATCGAGAGCGGAACCGCCGACTCCTTATCGAAGACCGAGATCGTCTGTTCGCGCCCGTCTTCCAGAAGCCGGAAATTCTCTTTTTTCAGCCCCGCGACCGGCGCTCCGCGCGCGTCCGTCACCGTCACGTAGACGTTTACTAGTTTTACGTCTACTTTAAGCGTGCTCTCGGGCGGGCTCTGAGTCTGGGGCTGTTGCGCAACGATTGCGGCGCATACCAGCATCGGCGAGATTAGAATCGCGAGCCTTCTCATTCGTTGAACGAAGTATACGTGGGAACAGCCGCCTTGTTGGCCTCGACTCAAACGGAAGACAGCTCGAATAGAAACCGCCGACAGCGGGACTGGCAAGTTCCCCGGCGATCTACTGAAAAACCCAATTCGGCCAGCGACGGCGGCTCACAGGCGCTAAAGCGCTGTTGAAATTAGGGACTTAACGGCACGACTGAAGCCGTGCCCTTCCCAATAACGCCTCCACTGAAGTTTCTTAAGCAGCCTGCTACGGCGCCTCAACCCGCTCACTTAGATGCGTCTCTGACGGCGGGGCTGCCTGATGCGCAGGGATTTCCCCGAGGAATTTCCGCGGGAAACGATTCGCCGTCGGCCCACACTGCGCCGTCTTCGAAATATTCTTTCTTCCAGATCGGGACCGTCCGCTTGAGGGTATCGATCAACCAGCGGCAGGCGTCGAAAGCGGCGGCTCGATGCGGCGAAACCACCACGATGAGCACGCTTGTTTCGCCAATCTTCAGCCGGCCCAACCGATGCACTACTGCGACGTCGCGAATGGAAAACTGCCTCAAGGCTTGATCAGCCAGACTGTCCATCTGGCGCAAGGCCATTTCCTCGTAAGCCTCGTATTCCAGATGGAGCGTCTTTCGCCCGCGAGTCTGATTCCGCACCACTCCTTCGAACACGATTGCTGCCCCGTCCTCGGCGTGCTTGAGGCTTCTAACTACCTTCTGCGTATCAATCGTTTCCCGGACAATCGAAATTTTCCCCGAACCGCCGCTCACAGGCGGCAGTAGTGCGACTACATCCCCCCTCGCCAAGATTGTCTCTGGAGAGGCGTATTCCTGATTTACCGCCGTCGCCAGCGAACCCAGCGACTCCCGAATCCGCTGCGATTTCGAAGAATAGTGCTCCAGCACATCTCGCACGCGGGCTCCCTCGAGCAGTTCGATCTCTTCTTCGGACCTGCCCGCGAACTCCTTTAACATGCCAAAAAATAGTATTCGTACTCGCATGACGGTGCCGCAGTCTTAATAATCCGCAACAAAAAAGGGCCGCTCCCAGGCGGCCCCGTAACAATCGATCTTTAGAATAATTTAAAACGCGCTCGCCGAACTACCGTACTGCCATCCTTGTTTTCTTTCTCGATCACATGCGTAGCTTGCAACGGCAACTTGCCCTTGGAATCCAATTTTGCCGCTTCTCCACGAACCAGCAAACCGTTGACGAACTGCTTTTCTTCCGGTCCGGAATCAGCTACTTTTGGCGCGCGCACCTCCGACTTGCTTTTCGCCTTGGAGCCGGTCTTACCGCTGCGCGCTTTCGTGTGGCCGGTTGTGTTCGCCTTTTGGCCCATAATTACTCATCCCTTCCCTAACTTTACGTCAGCCTTCAGCGGCGGTCAAACCCGCAATCGAAGGTGATTCGCTTCAACACCAGTTCCCCATTCTCTTCCGTAATCATGTGCGTCTTAAACGTAGTGGGATGCAGGAAACCGCTGTCCGGGTCAAGATACTGCCCTACATCCACATGTCCGCGCTGAAACAGATCCTCGGTATAGGACTCGGCCGCATTCTGCGAAGAGCGGGGCTCGAGCGCTCCCAACACCAGGGACGATCCGGTTACCGATAGTTTTTTCGGCTCAGCCGCCATGTGCACCTTAAGAACCGCCTGCTTCAAACCATACTGCGAAGCCGTGATCGCTGCCTTTGGCAGTGCCGCCGGCTGCTTCTCGCGTATCTGCGTGACTGCGGCCATGCGAAGGGTCTGTGGCTTCATCCGGCTGATGGTAGTAGCCGCTTGCAACGACAAAATGCCGCGCCGGACAAACGCCGCCTTCAGCAAATCCCGGTACTTCCCATGGTATGGAGAGCCTTCCGCGAACTGCACGATGTTGGCTGCCACCTGGCTGAAGTAATCCGGAACCACCGGCGCGTTCAGAATGCCACCCACTAAAATCTGAGCCGCCTCTTGCGACGCCTTCCCCAATCCCGCGGGATTCGCCGTTTGCTTCGCGTAAATTCCACCCAGTATTTCCAGGAAAGCCGCTGTAAATACCCTGGAGAAAGAATGCGGCTCTGAAGACAACTGCGAGGCTGGCGCCGACGGCGGCAGGCTTTGCGGATCGCGATAGAAGAACGAGTTGAACGCATTGCGCAGGCAATCCGGATCGACGGCATCGGGTTGTATCATCCGGATCGCGCCGCCCAGTTGTTCCGCCAACCGCGACAGGCGCGAAGCGCGGTTCAATTTTCCTCCAGTTTCGCTCAACAGCGCAGCCTGGAACGACGGCACTTGCAGCGCGGAGAGCAATCCGCTCATATCGCCAAACGACTCGTGAAATGCGGCTGCCTCAATCGTCTGCGCGTCAAACAATTGCGGACGGATCGAATCGAGTATGGCATGCCCCATCTCATGGCAAGCCACATCCGGGCTCTCGCCCGAAAAATAAGTCCGGCCAGCCACGGAGTCGTGGAAGAAATGAAGCCCCGGCGCATAACCTCCCTCGCCACGGGTGTAAAACGCGTTCAAATCTTCCCCCGAATCGAGATCGATAGGCAAAACCGCACCTACCTCCCAATTGGTCCCCTTGGGAAGGATTCCAGCCCAAAAATCTGCCGCCCGGCGCAGCGCGCAAGCGTTCGCATAGTAAAGGAATTCCGGGGTTCCCGGCTGATAAACCTGTGGCGAAGGAGTCGTTGCCGATATCTTGAAGGGTAGCGGTTTCGCGGCCGGGTTCGGCGCGGGAACCTGGATCGGGGTTAGTGGCGGAAGCGATTTTGGGTCGCCCGGATCGTCTTCCCAACAGGCCACCAGTGCGCCAGCGCCCGCCGATGCGCCAGTTCCACCCGTACCCGGCTTTTTCCTGGTTGAAGGTTTCTTCTTGCTTTCGATATGGGTTCCTTTCCTAGCCATTTGTGCTCCTTTTTGAATTGCCTAAGTTTTCGATTGCCTAAGTTAAAGTTGAGGTTGAATGTTGGTCTGAAACGCGGTGCTGGCGTGTTCTGCTTTGGACACTGGGGGAGGATGTTTGTCACTTCTCGTTTGAATGGACAACGTGACGACCTGGTTGCGGATGGGGCAACACCACGCCCGTTGGCCCTGCGGCGTGACGTCTTTCGCCAAAAACGTAGCAGACGGAGAAAATACCTGCGAGATCGTATTTGTCCGAGTCCCAAGCACAGACCTCAGAGCGCGCTGCCTACACGTAACTGAAAGTCACAGCGTCCGTCTAAGCAATCGCGCTCGTGGCTCGCAGGCTATAGGTGGCGCTCTAAGCTGTCAACTAAAAGATGATTCCCGTTTATAATTCTCGTCACTCGTGAGCTATAGGTCGCAACCCGTGCCGGTAGCCGAAGTAAAATCATTGCCCTATTAAGAGATAAGTCAAGGCAGCGCCTTGGTATAGCTTCCGCAAACCACCGGAGATTCGCTGCCGGGTCATATTTGGGCGTAACTTCGAACACCGTTCCATCTCCGCAGATTGCGCCGAACGCTCCGCTGGGATTTTTTGGCGCCGTAGAGATTGCCGGCGGAAGTCAACGCTCATACGGACCCGAGTTCATTGCCATCCGTTAAGACTATGCATGATCATCTTGTCCAATAGTCCCCCGGTCCCGGGAGTCAAATTCAAAAAACACGCTGTGACGGACGGTCCGCCCGGGAGGCCGCGCGCTGCCCTGGGTGTCAAGATGAACAATTTTGCGGCACGATCCGGCTTTGTCGCAGACGAATTTTGCGATACAGTCAAAGCGTAGCACATACGCGGTCGAACACGTCCCGACGTACTCTGGGATGTTCCCACAAGTGCCATATAATCAGCAGTTAGAGTTGGGCTTTAAACGAACCCGCATTCAGGCGCGGCGCAGCGGGTCTCAGTAACGGTTCGAGAAGAGACGGTTCCGGGAAGATACACAGGTTTTTCAGGCATGACGGATCAGAACAACAACAGCAATAACGACGCGCAGCGCAATCAGATGCGCGAACGAGTGGAGCGGGCAGTCGAGCAGGCGCTCGACGCGCACATTCCGCAACTGCAATCGCAGATTGTAGGACATGTTCTGGCGCTGCTTCCAACTTCAGCGGACGCCCCAATCTCCGATTCGGACGAAAGCGCCGGCGGCTTGGCCTCCGCAGTCGCGAATATCCATGCCGGCTCGAACCAAAAGGAAATCTTGCGTGCGCTGCTCGATGCGGGTGGCGGCTATTGCTCGCGTATCGCCTTGTTCGTGGTTAAAGGGGGAACCGCCTCGGGATGGCAATCCCGGGGTTTCAGCAACGACGAAGCGACTAAGGATTTCGCGCTCGATTTGAATGCCGGCCCGGTGGCGCACAGCTACCAAAACCGCGTGGCCGCTCACGGCAACATCGCCGAGATGGGCGCGCAGTTCGTCGATCACTTTGGCCGGCCCGCGAACGAACAAGTGATGGTACTGCCTTTGGCTCTCAAAGAAAAGGTCGCCGCCCTGGTTTACGCGGATGGCGGCGAAACCAACAAGTTAAATTCCTCCGCCCTGGAATTGTTGGTGATGGCGACCAGCGCATGGCTGGAAGTTGCGTCGCTTCGCAAACAAGCCGTTACCAAAGAGGACGGCAGCGGGCACACCCGCCACGAGAACGCTCCTTCGCCAGTGCAAACTGTTTCCTCGTTTTCCGACCCGTTCGCGTCGCACGCGCCCAAGCACGTGCCCGCCAGTGCTCCGGTCGAGATGGAAGCCATAGCTGAGGTCGTGGAACAAGCTGCGGCACACACTTCGAATGCCGCGGCCGCCGGCGCCGGCGCTGGAGCCGCACCCGCCGCAGCGGCCGATCCCCTGGCCGCCATATCGCCCGAGGATGCGGATATCCATCGCAAAGCCCAACGCTTCGCGCGCTTGCTGGTGGATGAAATCAAGCTCTACAACCAGGCAAAAGTGGCCGAGGGCCGCCGCAACAAAGATCTCTATGACAGGTTAAAAGAAGATATCGAGAAGAGTCGCGGAACGTTTCAGAAGCGCTACGGCGGAACGGCGGCGGTGAGCGTCGATTATTTTCAGCAGGAGTTGCTGCGCAGCCTCGCCGAAGACGACGTTTCCATCATGGGTTCGAATTTCCGCCGCTAATTGCGGCCAAGGTTCTGGCAGTATTGTGTCTTCGCGAAAAATAACGGTGGCGCGATCGGTTTTGAAATTGTGCGCAATCGCAGCCGCGGCGCTCTGCGGCTTAAGCCTGCTGCATTCCCCGGCAGAAGCTTGGGACCAATCTGCGTCCAGTTCCACTTCAAGCCAAACTGCGGCTCATTCCGGCAAGGCCGAGGCCACAACCAACGCCAATAAGCCGGCGCGTCCCGCTTCGAAAAGACCAAACAAGCCAAACGCACCGAAGCCCTCAACCGGCTCCGCCAAGAGGCGTTCTGTCAACGCACATCGGCGGCCCGTATCGCCTCGGATCCGCCGCATGCGGCAGGCCTTTGTCGCATCCACAACTTTGCGCCCCATGGCGCAGCAGCTTTTGCAGGACCGCTCTCAGCAAGCCTATGCCGGGGTGCAGGCCTACGCGCGTGCGCACACACAAGAAGACGCGGGAGCGCTGGCCTGGCTGGTCGTCGGTTATGCGCACGTGCTGGATCGCGACTTTGCCAAAGCCATCGATCCCTTAAATCGCGCCAAGGTTCATGCCGGTGATCTCGGCGATTACGTCGCCTACTATCTTGGAACTTCTTATCTTCAGACCGGCCACACGGCGGAAGCCGTGGCCAACCTCGCCGACTTTTCCAAGGCTCATCCCGATTCCCTCCTGGTGCGCGACGCTGCCATTCAATATGCGAACGCGCTCCTGGTGGAAGATCACGCTGCCGAAGCTGTAACATTGCTGGAACAACTACGCGCTCCTGTGCGTTCCGACCTTGAACTCGTTCTAGGCCGTGCCTACGCCGCCTCGGGCCAAAGGGCAAAAGCCGCCGAGACTTTCGCGAACATTTATTACACAATGCCGGCCAGCGCAGAGGCCGATGCCGCCAACGCGGAATTGGGCAGGCTGCCTATCGCGCCGCAGCCCACGATCAGCCAGCGAAAAACTCGCGCCGACGCCCTCATGAGCCGGCGCCGATACGCCGACGCGGCCGAGGAATATCGCAGCCTCGCCGCCGAAATCGGCCACGTCGATCGTCCGTCGATTCAGCTCGACCTTGCCGACGCCCTTCACCGCAGCGGCAAGAATCGTGACGCCAAACAGGTGCTGGGCGGGCTGGACAACCTGAACGGAGAGGAGAACGCTCAGCGCCTTTATTTATTGGGTCAGGTCGCATTCGCCTCCAGCGAAAACGACTCTTTCTATCGCCTGGTCGACGATCTGCGCCACTCCGCTCCTTCGAGCCCATGGCTGGAACAGGCGCTTTTGTCCGCGGCTAATTTGCATCTTGTCCATCACGAATACGACCAGGCGCTCGACACCTTCCGCGAAGCGCAGCAGCGTTTTCCTAACGGTCCGCGAGCTTCCTACGTTCACTGGAAGGCCGCGTGGTTGACTCTGCGCCAGGGCCGCAACGACGAAGCGAAGAAAGCCTTCGAAGAACAAATTGCGGTTTACCCGACGGGCGCGGAAACTCCAGCCGCCCTGTATTGGCGCGCTCGCCTCGCCGAAGAGGATAACCAGCCTCTGATGGCTGAGGCCTTCTATCAAAAACTTTCAGATCGCTATCGCAATTTCTACTATGCGGAATTAGCCCGCGAGAGGATGAAACATCTTCCCGCCGCAGGCGACATGACTACGCAATATGCGATTCTTGATCGCGTGCCGCCCATCGACGGCGCCGTGAAAGTCACCGAGACTGACCCTCCGCAGGATGAGTTGCGCGTGCAAAAGGCCGAACTGCTGGGCAACGGCGGCCTCGTCGATTTCGCCGTGCGCGAACTGCAAGCCGCAGCCGCATCGGACGGCGGCGCCTGGGCGCCCGCCGAAACCGCGCAACTCTACCAGGAAACCGGCCACTACAGCCAGGCAATCGAGTGCATGAAGCGTTCCGCGCCGAACTATTTTGCCCTCGATATTCCCGATCTTCCGCGTAAATATTGGGAAGCTCTCTTTCCCAAAGCTTACTGGAGCGATCTCCGCCGCTATGCCGGGGCCAATGGCCTCGATCCTTATCTGGTGGCTTCGCTCATTCGGCAGGAATCGGAATTCAACCCCAACGCGATTTCCCGCGCCAATGCCGTCGGGCTGATGCAGTTGCTGCCGAAGACGGGTAAACTGGTCGCCAAAGAAGTAAAGCTAAGACGCTTCAACGCCAGCCAACTCTACACCCCCGCCGTGAATATGGAACTTGGCACGCGCTATTTTCGCGGCATGGTCGATAAATTTGGCGGAAGATTCGAATACGCCCTGGCCGCCTACAACGCCGGCTCCGACCGCGTGGATGAATGGCTGGCTCAGGGCAAGTATCGAGATCCCGAAGAATTCGTGGAATCGATCCCCTTCACGGAGACACGCGAGTATGTGCAGGCGATTTTGAGGAATGCCAGCGTGTATAAGCAGTTGTATGGAACACCGTAAGGTTTCATCGTGCGTGTCCATCGCTCGCATTCTTGAAGAGCGCACGCGGCGCTCGCCACTCCGATGCGCGCCCACTCTTAGCCGCTGTGCAAATAATTTCAGCCTTGACAGTTGACACTTAGCCTAGCAGGATTGTTGCACCAAGGCGCTCGTAATACTTTCGCGGACATGCGTGACTTGTTTGCACGAATTTCAGACAGGAAACCTGCCTATGCTTCGCACACTTTCCTCCAATGCCGCCGGCCCGATGCCATCGCCGGATTTCGACTCCCGCATAAGTTCCTATTCCGCGGTCGCAAGCGCAGATGAAGTGAGCGCGCGTGCCGTGCAACCCTCGGAGTCCGACAACAGCCATCGCTGGGTCGTATACTCTACCGCGGCAATAGCTGGACTGGGCATGCTCACTTCGGCGCTGCCAGCCGAGGGCGAAATCGTGTCCACGAAAGCCGATATTCCCATCGCCGCCACTTTCAGCGCGATTCCGCCCACCGCGCTCGATCTCAACCATGATGGCGTTGCCGATCTGCGTTTTTCCCGATACATCTTCGGCTACTACCGCTCCGTTCGCGACAACGTTCGAACGGTGGGGGCGCACAAAGCGGCTCTGGTCGGCACCTCCAACCATACCTACAAGGGATGGGGCTACGCGTCGGCCCTTAAAGCGGGCGACCCCGTCGGCCCGTCCGCCCACATTGCCGAAAAGGACGTCATGCTTCTCGCGCGCTCTTTCGTTGAGACCAGCAATGGCAAGACTTTATCTCAGCGCCTCTATGGCAAATGGCTGGGAAACAATCCCGAACGTTTTCTGGGTGTGAGATTTCTGATCGATGGCATGATCCACTACGGTTGGGTACGCCTAACAGTCACCAGCGGGCCCGGGAGGGAAGCTGTGGGCACAATCACCGGCTACGCTTATGAAACCGTCGCCGGTAAGGCAATCAAAGCCGGAGCGGTTTCCGACGATAACAGTGATGATGATCGGGCCGCAAACGCGCCGGCTCCAGCGCAAGAGACCGGCCCGTCTCTCGGGATGCTGGCGCTGGGCGCGCACGGACTATCTCTCTGGCATTACGAAGACGTTCCAGCTAACGACTAAGGGCGGCAAATGACTAGGCTGAGCGGCTGAACTCACCGATTTGCGACGTGTGCGGAACCGTCGTCGGGCTGCGATTTAAATAGTATCTCCAATACCAACAATCCCGCGCCTACCACAATCGCGCTATCCGCCAGATTAAACACCGGCCACTGGTAATGCTTCACGTAGAACAGCAGGAAATCGATTACGCGCCCGCGCGCCAACCGGTCCCATAGGTTTCCCAACGCTCCTCCCAGAATAAGGGACAGCCCAATACCGGTCACGAGGTGAGCATGGTGATTTCTCCACAGCAGAACCGTCACCACGGCCAGGGCGATTGCGGAAAACGCAATCAGCATTCCGGTTTTCCAGGGCGCCGGCGAATCGGCGAAAAGGCTGAACGCCGCTCCGGTATTCTCCGTATGAGTGAGACGAAACAAACCGGGGATGACCTGAATATGCGTATACAGCGGAATGCGCAGCGCAACAATATGTTTGGTCCAACGGTCCAGCAGAACCACAATAAGACCGATCAGAAAATAAAGAATGCGAGCGGAGTTCTTGGTCATTCGGAATATCTGCCTGCAAACATCTTAAACTGCCCACAGTCGTGGAGGCGCGCCATGATCCCAGATAGGACATTTTTCAGAGAGCCTCCCTCGAGATTCCTTAGCCTGGCGGAAGCGCTGGGGCGCTGCCTCCGGCAGGGACCCACTTCAAACTGGTCCACTGGCGACGCCTAATTTAATCCATTTTTCACTTTTGTTTGTTCAGACTCGGCGAATCCATTTATCCTAGTCCGGCTTCCCTCCCCACGCCGCGAGCATGATCGTGGGGCATTCATCTTCCTCTCTATGTTTCTCGCACCATGTTTCTCGGACTATGTTTTTGAAATGCGCGCATGAAGCTATTGAAACGATGGAAAGGCCGGATTCTGTTTACCCTCGCGGTTGTCGGCCCGGGGATCATTACCGCCAACGTCGACAACGACGCCGGCGGCATCCTGACCTATTCCCAAGCCGGTGCCCAGTACGGACTCCTTCTGCTCTGGACGATGATTCCCATCACTCTGGCCCTGATCGTAGTGCAGGAAATGAGCGCGCGCATGGGGGCGGTCACGGGCAAGGGTCTCAGCGATTTGATCCGCGAAGAGTTCGGCTTTCGCATTACATTTCTGATGATGCTGGGCATTCTCATCATCAACTTCGGCAACGTGGTCACCGAATTCATCGGCATCGCAACCAGCCTGGAATTGTTTGGACTTTCCCGCTACGTTACGGTTCCGGTTTGCGCGGTCATAGTCTGGCTGATCGTGGTGAAGGGCCAGTATAAGAGCGTGGAAAAGGTTTTCCTCGCGGCGTCCTTTTTCTATATCACCTATATTTTTGCCGGAGCGCTGGCCCATCCGGTTTGGAAAGACGCCCTCCGAGCGACCATCAAGCCGCCGTCATTACCCGCATTTCGAGAGCAGGCTTACTTATTCATGGTGATTGGCGTGGTCGGCACCACCATCGCGCCCTGGATGCAGTTCTATCTTCAGGCTTCCGTTGTCGAAAAAGGAGTGACGCGCCGAGGGCTGGCAGCATCGCGCTGGGATGTGATCACCGGCTGTATTTTTACCGACGTTGTAGCGTGGTTCATCATCGTGGCCTGCGCCGCAACGCTATTTACACACGGATACCGCGACATCAAATATGCCGCGGACGCCGCGCAGGCGCTTAAGCCGCTGGCCGGTCAATACGCCTACATTCTTTTCGCAGTCGGCCTGTTCAATGCCTCGCTGTTCGCCGCGTCGATTCTGCCGCTCTCCACCGCGTATACCGTTTGCGAAGGCCTGGGATTCGAATCTGGCGTCGATAAGAAATTCGGCGAGGCTCCGTTCTTTTATTGGCTTTATACGCTGCTTATCGTCGCCGGCGCAGCCGTGCTTCTCATCCCCAACCTGCCGCTGGTAAAGATCGCGGTCCTGTCGCAAGTGGTGAACGGCGTGGTGCTTCCCTTTGTGCTGATTTTCATGCTGCTTCTGATCAACAAGAAAGAGCTGATGGGCGAATACGTAAACACGCGATTGTTTAACGCCGTCGCGTGGGTGACGACGATTATGATGATCGGATTGACGCTAGCCTGGTTCTGGACCTTGAAAGGCGGCGCAGCCTAAATGGCTCAACCTTAGTGCAACTTCGTGTCCTTAGTGATTCAAGCTTTTTTGGGATTGTCCATTCAAGACGAACTATAAAAGTCTTCCCGCCGCCAAGTCCCTTACCAGCGACGCGTCCGCTTCCAGGAAATCGTAAGAAGGCAAGTCTTTCGGCATCGACCATTGCAAGTCACGAAAGATGCGATTCTCCAGGTCGCCACCAAATTCTCGAACCACAAAGAATCTCAACTCCACTGCCGAGCCATTCGGATAAATATGCTGCAAACGCGCGATTTCGTCGCCGATCTTCGCGTCGATCCCCAGCTCTTCTTCCAGTTCTCGCCGCAGCGCATCCCGCGGCTGTTCCCCTTCTTCGATCTTTCCTCCGGGAAACTCCCACTTCAGCGGCATCGTTTGATGCCGCGTGCGCTGGCACACCAGGAGTTTGCCGTCTTTTTCTATCACCGCCGCGACGACTCGTTTCATAAAGTGGCATTGCTGTTGGCGTGAAGGGCGCTGGCCACCGGATCCACACAACCCGTAAAAGTAAAGGCGAATGCGGCGACTCCCTCGGAGCAAATAAGCTCCAACTCGTGCTCGCCGAATTCTTCATTGCTTACCAGAGAGTACATCCGCGCGGAATCAACCACGATATAGCTTTCATCCACCGAAGATGAGCGGCGGAAGCGAATATCCTGCGTGGCCTCGTTTCGCGCCAGAGGCTTGCCATCCTGCAAAACTCCAACCTCCGCCGACAACCCCCGCGGCGACGCCATTACTAAATTCACAGCCGACGCCTCATATTTCAATTTCAAAGAGTGTGGGCCATCTCCCGCAGCCTCGAAATACTCCGTTGTCGAAGCCCATCGCCCATTCGCATAGAAAAATGTTTCTTCGGGCTTCCCGGCGAAGTCGTAGTCCGCAATCTGATCTTCCTTGAAGCCACCCTCGTTTCCGATTCGCCCGCGTCGATGCCCCAGATACAGCTCTCCCGAAGGGCGAAAACACACCGCTCCCGCATGATCTTCCTCCCGTAGCGGTTCCATAATTTTCGGAAGCTTCAGCTCTGGGTCGATCTCACGCAGCAATTCCTGAATCGTCAGTTCGCACTCCTCATAGCCGCCTTCCCCGAAGTGCCCGTAACGAAGATAACCGTCTTTATCGAGCAGATATTTTGTCGGCCAGTAACGGTTGGCGAACGCCTTCCAGATTTCGCGATTGCTATCCACAACAATCGGATAAGTCAGTCCAAAATCGCGAATGCCGCGCTCCACATTCGACTCATACTGCGCGAAGGTAAACTCCGGCGTATGCACCCCGATCACGGTCAGCCCGAGTTCGCGATACCGCTCATGCCAGGCCTGCACGTAGGGCAGCGTCCGGATGCAGTTGAGGCAGGTGTAATCCCAGAAGTCCACAAGAACCGCCCGCCCGCGCAACTGCCGAAAACTCAGCGGCATGGAATTGAGCCATACCCGGCCAATCTCCGGCGCTCGCACCTGGCCTTTTTCCACTCTCACGACTGTTCCAGCTTTTTCCCCACAATTTCGGCGCAGTACTGCACGAGTTGCTGATCTTCCGCGCCGAATGCGGCGGGGAAATGGCTGTCGATGTCGAGCTCGCCCATCACTTTCTTCTTCACGAAAATCGGAACCACGATTTCAGATTTCGTTTCCAGCGAGCAAGCCAGATAGCGCGGATCTTTCGCCACATCATCGACAACGATAGTCTTACCGCTGGACGCCGCCGCCCCGCAAATCCCCTGGTTGAGCGGAATACGCGTATGCGGCGTCATGGCCCCGACAAAAGCGTTCAGGACAAGCGCCGGCGGCTTCGCCCCGGGCTCGAGCATGTAAAAGCCCACCCAGTTGTATTTCAGCATGCGCTCGTGCAAGAGCGAGCAAACGCCCTGCATAAGCTCTGTGGCCGTCGCGGCCGATTCAGCGAGAGCGGCAATTTCGTTGCGGACTTCTTCGATTCGAGTGGTGACGGGCATGAAGAGAATCTTAACTCAGCGTGGGCTATTCGCGGCTGAGGAACCCTGAACAGGAGTAATCTGCCGGATTCCTTTCGCGGGCGGAAACAGTTCCGGATGAATCGCCCACGCCAAAGCGTCAAGTCCGCGAAGCAGCGTGGGCGCCGGGGTGTTCAGATACTCGTCGCGAACGCAGTAGACCCGTGAAGATTGGGCCGCGCGAGTTCCCTGCCAGCCTCGATCCGCAACGATTTTTTCGAGCGGCACGCGATCTCCCGCCCCGCACCATGCGGCTACGATGATGTCGGGTTTCATGACAGCAACTTCTTGGGGGGAAATTTGCTTCCCAGGCTCACCCATGAACTCGCCCCCAGCGGCCGCGACCAGTTCGGCAACCCAGATTTGCGATGCAATCAGCGGATTGCCCCATTCTTCGCAGAATACTCTGGGACGTTCTGCGCCGGCACTTCGGCCGCGAACGTGTGCGATTCGCTGCTGCATTTCGGCAATGAGATCGTCGCCCCGTTCGCTCGCCCCTACCACGCCGGCAATCATTGCAATATCGGTGTATACCTCCGCGAGAGTTTTAGGCGCAAACCCCAGGAATCGCACCCCGGCTTTGAGTATCTGGATGACGGCCTTCTCCTGGTAAGGAACGGAGGCGATAACGAGATCGGGCTGCGCGGAAAGAATCTGTTCCGCATTGGCCGTCCATGAGTCAGCCAGAATGATGCGAGGCCGCGCAACAATTTCTGGAACCACATCCACGCAGTACTTTGTGCAAGCTACAACGCGATCGAGTTCGCCAATCGCCGCGAGAATCACGGTCGCGCTGGGTTGCAGGCTGGCGATGCGGCGGGGCGAGTGCGAGATGGTCATTAAACCCTCGGGCTAGTCCTGTATCTTGCTCAGAGCCGCGGAAAGCGCGTCCATCGCCAACTGCGCCGCGTGCGCCGAGCCTTGCGGAAGGCCGCCAACCAGCGCGATTACGTCCTCTCGCCGCAACTGTCGCGCCTCTTCCAGTGTTTTTCCCGCGATCAACTCCGTTGCCGCCGAGCCACAAGCGATCGCCGCCACACATCCTTTGGCTTTGAACTGCACCTGCGTGATGCGGCCGGCGCCAACTTTCAAAGTCAGCCGCAATACATCGCCGCAAGCGGGATTTTCAATTTCAGCGACAGCATCGGCCTCAGGAACGTCTCCGGCGTTTCGTGGATTCTGAAAATGATCGAGTAGCTGAGCGGAATACATCTGTTCTTCTCACCCTTTGGCGTCCCTTCAGGCCTCCGGCGGTTCATTTCGCCGGGGGGAGCACCCGAATGCTTTCCGGAAAGTAAATCGTCCAGCTCCGTTCGCGCGCTACAGCTTCCATATCCGAATTTGGATTCACCGCGTAAGCATGTTTCGCCATCGCCAGCATCTCCGTGTCCCAGCGGGAATTGCCGAAGGCAACGTCAATCTCGCGGCCAACACGTTCGCGCAATACCTGCGGCTTACCCAACCCGGAGGGCACGCGAATCAGACGATCGCTAATGACGCCATCTTCCATTTCGACTGTGGCGGCAAGAACCCGGTTCTCGGGTAAACCGAAATGCCTCATCCCCGCGCGTATTACCCATTCGTTCGACGAAGAGACCGCCCAAATTTCGCAACCATCCGCTTCGAGCCGGCGCACCAGTTCGCGCATCTCCGTGAAAATCTGCGCGGCAAAGAATTCGTCGAAGAACCGCACTGCCGCATCCATGATGTTCGCTTCTGTCGTGCCACGATGCATCGTCACCATTTCGCCGCACATCGCGCTCTCTTCGACTTCGCCGCGCTTGTACTGGGCGTAGCGTTCTCGCATGGGCCGATCCAGACCATCCGGGACGATATTGCCCTGCCGAAGTTCCCAGTCGAAAAAACGTTCGCCGGCGTCCCCCGCCCACAGTGTCCCGTCGCAATCGAACGCCGCCACCCGCGGCCGCAAACGCAGCACCGAATCGATAAATTCGGCGGCGGCGGAAGAAACAACTCTTGCCTCGGCAGCGCTCATCTATCGACGATAACGTGTGCGGACAACAGTGCGCAACGGCGCGGGAGAAGAAATTGATAATTGCGGATTTTTGATTGCTGATTGACGTTCAACCCTGGCAGCATGTGATTTTAATCGGCACGCGGCAATCATCAATCAGCAATTCTCTTACGCCAGCTTCGCGTACTCCTCTGGCGTGTTTATATTCAAGACCACCATGGAATCTTCGACGGCAAGGTACTTAATGTGTTCCTGGTGCGCGTGCTCAATTTCGCGAGCGACGGAAGTGGCCGGCACGCGCAGAAACACTTCCATCATGGCGCGATCAATGAAATAAGGATGTCCATGCTTGCCGGAAAACTCCGGCACCACCGCCCAAATATTCTCATCGGCCTGTTCGAAGGCTCTATGCAGGATTTGAATAGTCGCGGGACTCACCGGAGGGCGATCGACCAGGGTAACCATAGCAGCATCCCGGCCATGGTTGAGCACCTCGCGCAGCCCGACCTGCAGCGAGCTAAATTGCCCGCGAGCTGGATCGGGATTAGCAACCAGAGACGCTCCCTGCGCATAAATAATCGGCGCCAGCGCGGGTTCATTTTTCCCGACAACCACTACCACGAAATCCGACGCCTGCAACACCGAGCGAATTGCTGCCGAGAGAAATGTATCGCTCGAAGGCGCTTGCCCCGCCGCAAGCGGAGGCCACGGAAGCAAAGCTTTATCCCGACCCATGCGGGACGATTCGCCCGCTGCAAGAATCACGCCGCCAATACTTGGAGCCCGTGTCATGAACCGAAGATAGCAGGGATCACGAAGAATTTCCGGTTTTTTGAATGCCGGTTGAAGGGCGCGGTCAGCCGATGCGCACAACCATGCGCGGCCGAAATAGCCAGTGGTTTGAGGAGGTTTGGGTAGGTCATGGGAGTTGGGCGCTTGGCCGACCGCGTTATTTTTTGTTCCCTCATCACAAACTTTCTCAAGCACTAAATTCTGCGTCGGTGTCTAAGAAGTTATGAACCGTTACCCGCCTCGAACGCAATCACTCACCGTTATCGCCCTGCTGCTTACGACGATGGTTCCTTGCCTCGGCCAATCATCCCGGGTTCATCAACCGTGCGGCACGCCTGTATCTGGAATTGCACTGTGTCTTTCGCAGTCGGCTGCGCCAGACGGCGTAACCCTCGAAATCAAAAATAGGAGCGGGGAAGGTCTGATCTTGCAGTTGGGCGTGGTTTTCGCGATGGGTGCGAAGCAGTATCCCACAGCCATCCGCTTGCTGCTAAGCGATGCACAAGGCAAAAAGCATTGGGCGAACCCCGCCGAGCCTGCGGGAGTAATCGGCGGTCAGTTTCTTCCCCTCATCGTTTCCCTGCCGGCCGGAGCGTCCGTAAAGCTTCCGGTGCAGCTCACGAAATGCTTTTGGCATACCGACGGGCAGCTCGAGGATTTCGAGCCAAGCACGAAAAAGCGATATCTTCTGAAGGCCCAGTTCACGGGCACTCGTTACCATCAAAGCGACGCGGACCCTGACCTTAAAGGAATTTCGCTCTGGCATTTCTGGGAAGGTATCGCAAATTCAAACGCCATTTCGCTTGGCCCGGAATGAAGCCGCGTCACGAAACTTCGTCTGAAAAATCTCTATTCTTCCCTTGGATCGAATGTCAGGGCTCGCGCAGCCACATGTGCCTCGTCCCCTGATTTTGTCTGTTGGGAATGGAACCAGCTCATATGCGGCAGCTGGGCCGTGGCTTGTCGTCGAACTGCGATCAACTCCGCAGTAATCGCCACGGCAATTTCTTCTGGAGTGACTGCTCCGATGTCGAGCCCAATCGGCGCATGCACGCGCTCAAACAGATGCGCGGGCAGCCCTTCTTTTTGAAGGTTTTTGTAGATCTCAATCACTTTGCGCTTCGAGCCAATCATGCCGACGTACCTCGCCCGAGTTTGCACCGCCCAGCGCAGGATGCGCATATCGTCGCGGTGCCCTCGCGTCACAATCACAATATAAGAAGCCTCATTTGGATCCAACTTCCGCGTTGCTTCTTTGAAGTCGAGCGCATGAACTTCGCGTGCCGCTGGAAACCGCTCTTTTGTCGCGTAGGAAATCCGATCATCCGTAACAATGAGATCGAAACCGGCGCTCGACGCCACCTGGCAAAGGTTGAAAGCGACGTGACCCGCGCCAAAAATATAAAGTAACGCTGGAGGTAAAACCGGCTCGACAAAAACCTCCAGTGTCCCGCCGCACACCAGACCGGTGTCATACTTCGGATCCTGATTCAGGTCGAAGGTAAGCGTTCGTGGCTTCTCCGATTCCATTACCTCGCGGGCCGCCTGCCATACGTCAGCCTCTACACAGCCCCCGCCGATGGTCCCAACAATCGATCCATCGTCGCGCACCAGCATCTTGGCCGTCTTGAACGAAGGAATGGAGCCGCGTACGTTCACAATCGTCGCGACTGCCCCCCGGCGCCCCTCGCGCCGAAGCTGTACGATTTGTTCGTAGATATCCATCGGCCCCAGCAACTTTCCAGCTTTGATTATCAGTGGGTTAACAGTGGGAGTCAAACCAGGTCGCAATTCCGCATTGAGAATTTCCGATCCCTCCCAGTATGCTTACTCACCAGGAGACCCTCCATGAAAGCCGTGCGCATCCATCAATTCGGTGGCCCCGAAGTCTTGAAATACGAAGATGTCGAGGATCCCCCCCTGCGCAAGGATCACGTCCTGATCCGCGTCCGGGCGTGCTCGCTCAATCACCTCGACATTTGGGTGCGCAAAGGCCTGCCCGGAGTGAAGCTTCCGCACATTCCCGGCAGCGACGTTGCCGGAGAAATCGTCGAGCTTGGCGAATATGTGCGCGGCTTCAAAGTGGGCCAACGCGTCCTGCTCTCGCCCATTCACTCCTGCGGACAGTGTTCCAAATGCATCGCCGGCCTGCAAAATCAGTGCCGCGAATTTACGGTCCTCGGTAACGCTGTCGACGGCGGAGACTGCGATCTCATCGCCGCCCTTCCCGCGAACGTAATCCCCATACCCGATTCGCTCGATTTCGTTCAAGCTGCCAGTGTCCCGCTGGTATTCGTCACCGCGTGGCACATGCTTGTGGGGCGCGCCGCCGTTCGCCCCGGCCAAACCGTTCTCGTCCTTGGCGCCAGCTCCGGCGTCGGCATCGCCGCCATTCAGATCGCCAAACTTTTCCACTGCCGAGTGATCACCACCGCGGGCAGCGAAGCCAAACTCGCCAGGGGACGCGAACTAGGCGCCGATTACGGCATCGACCACTACCGACAGAAAATCTCCGACGAAGTCCGCAAGATCACGAATAAAGAAGGCGTGGATATCGTAATCGAGCACGTCGGCTCCGCCACATGGGACGAAAGCCTCAAGTCCCTCAAGAACGCCGGCACTCTCGTGACATGCGGAGCCACCACCGGCCCCATTGTCGGCATCGACCTCCGCCATCTGTTCGCGCGCCAACTCACGCTGCTCGGCTCCTACATGGGGACCATGGGCGAGTTGCACGAAGTCCTTGGCCACATCTTCGCCGGACGCCTCAAGCCCGTAGTCGATCGAGTCTTCCCCCTCAGCGAAATCCGCGCCGCCCACGAATATCTCGAGAAGAGCGAAATGTTCGGCAAAATCGTAGTGACGCCCTGACTCAGATCGTGACCCTTTATTGTTGCGGGTGCCTGCTAGACTAGTTTGCGCTGGTTCTCTAACCCATGCCCGATTTTTCCATAGGCGTTGACCTCGGCGGCACCAACCTGCGCATCGCCGCTATTGGCGCATCCGGCGCGCTGCTCGAAAAAATTACGCTTGGCACCAAACTCGCTTTCGGACGCGATCATGTAATCGATGAAATGTGTGACGCGATTCTCCGGCTTTCCAATAAATACAGGGACTCGGGCAAATTCGTCGGGGCCGGCATTGGGATTCCGGGGATCATCGACATGCAAACCAGCATGCTGCGCAAGTCGGCGAACTTGCCGGGATGGGAAGACTATCCGGTGCGCGCGGAGATTGAGCGGCGGCTGGGCGCGCGGGTGGTCCTTGAAAACGACGCCAAAATGGCTGCGCTCGGAGAACAATGGTTGGGCGCTGCGCGCGGCGTGCCAAATGTCGCCGTGATCACGCTGGGCACTGGAATCGGCGGCGGCATTCTGCTGGGAGGAAAAATCTGGCGCGGCATGAATGGCATGGCGGGCGAGTTCGGGCATGTAACCGTCGAACCGGAAGGCCATCCGTGCGGTTGCGGCAGCCGCGGATGCGCCGAGCGCTATGCCTCGGCCAGCGCAGTCATGCGCATGGCGCGCGAAGCGATCGCGAGCGGCCACGCTCCGTCGCTGGCAGAGGCGGCGGCGTCCGATGCTGAATTCGGCGCGAAGGCGATCTACAATTTGGCAGTCCAGGGCGACGAGCAAGCCCTCCGCATCTTTCGCACATTCGGGCGTTATCTTGGCATTATGCTGGCCGGCGCAGTCAATGTGTTGAATCTCGATATGTTCGTCATCGGCGGAGGGGTATCGAGCGCATGGGACGCTTTCGCTCCCACGATGTTTGAAGAATTGCGTGCGCGTTCGATTGTCTACGCGGCGACGGCGCCTTCCGATCCTCTCGGCGACATTTCTTTAGGAAAGAAAAGCGCAACGGCGCAAGCCGAAACTCAAAGCGAACGAAAAACAATCATTACACGCGCACTGCTGGGAAGTGACGCAGGCCTGTACGGGGCGGCGCATTCGACCGCCGTCGCTGCTTGAGGGATGAATTGCCGGCGCGATCGCTCTGTCGCGCTATGCGCCTGAGCGACCGAGCCGGCAATACTTTACAGCGAGCCGAGGAATGCGAGCAAGTTGGACGAGTCCGTCGAATCCAGGGCGTTGTAGTTGCCGATCACGGTGGTAGCTTCGCCTCCGTGCCGGCTAATCGCTTTCTTGATGGTCGTCGAACCGTTGTCATGCATTAAGCCGCCAGACTTGGCGAGAGCGTTATTCAGCCCCCACAAAGGTGCGGTTCTCCACATAGTCAGCGTGGCCTGGCCGGTTCCGTGCGGCTGGTAAGGAATGCCACCCGAATCGCCCGAGCCCATATCGTGGAGCAGGAAGTCCGAGTAGGGGTTGAACGTGACCTTGCTGAGCGAGTTGATTGTCGACGTTTCCCCGCCAGACGTGGTCTTCAGTTTCACGCTGCCCTGGGTGGTGAAACTGACGATGTGGCAGACGCTGCAACCGATGTTGTTAAACACGGTAAGACCCGCGGCAATCGAACTGTTCGATTTCTGCGGTGGGATAGGCGCCAGGAGGGCCTCGAACTGAGTAATCTTGATCATGTTTACCTGGCTCACATCCTGGGGCGAGTTGTTATCGGGTTGGCAGGCGCTGGGAAATGGCAAGCCCTGCGGAAGGTGCTCGTTAGGATTGAACTCACTCGAAATGCCGAAGGGTCCGGAGTTGGTCGTGATGCCCAACTCGTTGAACTCGGCGTTGGCGGTGAACTGGAACAAGGTTACCGCATCCAGCTTCTGGCCAAATCTTCCGGGGCGAACGGCGCCGGTTTCGTCCGCTACCATATTGGCGACGCCGGTGATGCCGTAGGGTTTGCTGATGCCCGCGTTGGCTAAAATCGCGTCGTCAGAAATATTGTCGACTAATCCTAAGCCAAACAACTGGGGTGAGCGCACATTGCTGACTGTGGTGGCGTCGGATGGCACGACCTCGTGAGGCAAGTTCTGAGCGATGCCTCCACCCGATGCCTTCAGGCCCTTGGCGGCGGTATAGGTAAAGGTTGTAGTCGAAGGGGTGCCGAGGATAGCGAACTGTCCGTTGTATCCGCTCGCACCCACATTCAGCACCTGCACAGTTTGTCCGACGGAGAAATGATGAGCCTCCGTGGTTGTGATTGTCACGGTTGTCCCCGACTCGGTAGCGCCCGTTGGAGAAGCGGCGACCGTCATCTGATTGCAATTCGGAAGCGTGCCGAAGGTGGCGTTCGAAATACCGTGCTCGACCGGCCCGCCTTCGTTCTCCGGGGAACTTCCGTCGCCGTCGAGATAGTTGAAGGTGTTGTCTTTGTTGAATTTGCCGAACCGCGTTCCTGTGACATTACTGGTATCTCCGGCGGTGCCGGTCAATACGTCGTCCCCGGTGCCATGGCAGTCGAAGCATCCGGTTTTAGTCGATACCGGACCCAAACCACGAGTCGGATCCCACTTAATTACAAATGTCCCATAGCCGCCGTTGAACAAATTGGTGTCGGTTGTATTAAGCCCCGCCAAAGGTCCGCCAAATTGGCCGGCAGTTGGAGGCGGGGGCGGAGGTGGTGGGCAGGTTTTTCCATTCTTGAATACACAGCTGGCTTTCGCAGTGGGAGCAAGATGGGACGGGATGGCGAGAACGCCGATCACCGCCAACGCTAACGGAACGAATAGACGGAAGGTGCGCGCCTTCATAAAATCTCCTCGAAGTTTCAACATGGTTTGGTTCGCACGCTCTCTCTCCGAGAGAAAGAACGTCCTGACAGCTAAATTGTGACCATGAATTGAGCCCGGGGGGAGTTTCGGGATCGGGCGGGTAAAACGGCCAGAACAACCCAAATGCGCCCTATAAAACCCGAATGATTGGCATTCTGTTCCTTAATGTTATAGGTGTCAAGTAGCACGAATGGGCTATAAGCTGTGGATATTATTCATTTCGTGTGGGAATTCGGACAAAGTTCTCTTCTGAGCAGTTCAGAATTACTTGCTGGCGGATGAGAGGGTTATTCGCTAGCTTGATAATCCCCATAAGAAATATGAATTGGACTCAAGCGGAACCTCCCTTTATCGTCTGCGTTACTCTGGAACCGGATGGTGCCAAGATCGATTCAAGACCTTACTCTTTCGCTGGCGGTTGTCTTTGGTTGGCGCGAATTCCTGGGCCGGGCGTGGCCACGCACTCGTGGAGGCGGCAACATCCGCGTTCAACGACAACATTCGGATACTCCTGGATCGGCGTAATGATTCCACCCCCTTCGGAACTGGGAGCAATCAAAGATGACAAAACAAACCACCGGGCGCCTGGGCCAGTGCCTATTCCTAGGAACCGCTGTCGCCATTTTTCTGGTTGCGTTGTTTGGGCCACTTGCTGCACCCTGCGTAGCGGAGGATGCACCGAAGCCCGATCCCTCCGGCCTTTCGACCGGCGACAGGACTTCGGCCGTAGACGCCGCGGGAAATCCTTTTGCGGTTCCTGAACCGACGGATAAGTCGGCGCCCGATTACGCGGCTAATAAAAAGGCCTTCGATGACTACCAGGCTCAGTTAGCCAAAGAGCCTCTTGCAGGAAAGTTGGCCGATAGCGTGGGGCACGTGCGCGTCGCCACCAACTTTGCCTGGACTCTAAATACTGGCTACCTCGTACTTTTCATGCAGGCTGGTTTCGCGCTGCTCACTTGCGGTCTGGTGCGAAAGAAAAATGCCGCGCACTTGATGATGCTGAATTTCGCGGCGTATGTTTTCGCCTTCCTCGCTTATTACGCGGTTGGATATGCCTTTCAGTTCGGCGCCGTCGCCATTAATGCAGCGCCCACCAATTTGGGCGGCACTCCGACTCTGAATCATTTTCTGATTGGCAGCGGGCAGTGGGGATTCGTTGGCGGCAAAGGTTTTTTTCTGGTTGGTCCGGCATACGACGCGGCGAGCAACTGCCTGACTCTGTTCGAAGTTGTGTTTATGGAAACCGCCGGCTACATCATTGTCGGCGCGGTTTGCGAGCGGATCACGTTCTGGGCTTTCCTGCTTTGTGAACTTTTCATCGGCGCGATTCTTTACCCGATCTCCGGTTGCTGGACCTGGGGCGGAGGCTGGCTTTCGCAAGTGGGATCTACGTTGAATCTGGGCCACGGTTATGTCGATTTTGCCGGATCGAGCGTGGTGCATGCCGTCGGCGGTTTCTGCGCGATGGCGCTGGCGATTATTCTGGGGCCGCGGCTGGGTAAGTATGGGCCGGGAGGAAAGATTCGCGTCTTCCCGGCGCACAACATTGTTTATGTGGTCACGGGAACTTTCATTCTGCTGTTTGGCTGGATGGGATTCAATCCCGGTTCGACCCTCGGCGCAACCGATCTCCGCATCTCGGTGGTTGCGGTGAATACGAATCTTGCGGCCGTGGCAGGCTCGGCGACGGCGATGCTGCTGTGGTATCTCCTCTTCGGCAAACCCGATATCACGATGGCCTGCAATGGAATGCTGGCAGGATTAGTGGCCATCACGGCTCCCTGCGCGTTCGTGTCTCCAACTTCATCAGTTGCGATTGGGGTGATCGCGGGAGTTCTGGTTTGCGCCGGCGTACTCTTCAATGACCGCGTGCTGAAGATCGACGATCCCTGTGGCGCGATTTCGGTGCATGGCTACTGCGGCTGGCTCGGCGCGGTGAGCGTGGGCGTCTTTGCCGACGGCACCTACGGCGCTGGATGGAATGGGGTGGGAGCCGCGGCGTATCTTGGCCGCGCAGGTCGAGGTGTGACCGGCTTGCTTCACGGCGATACGCGACAGTTTCTCTGCCAGCTTATGGGAGCGACTTTGTACGCGGCGTGGGCTTTTGGCGCGACCTATGCCCTCTTCTGGTCCGTAAACAAAGTGAAGAGCATGAGGGTCGCGCCCGAAGTGGAAGAAGAAGGGCTTGACGTGCCCGAGTTTGGGATGACGGGATATCCGGAAGATGCGGTGATTCCGGCGGGATATTAATGCTGCGCGGTTGATCTTAGCGCCCGCAGGAACGAGTCGTTCTGCTCAGGCGTGCCAATCGTGACGCGAATGCACGTAGGCGCGCCCCAGGAAGCTAAAGGACGCACGGCAACGTCTTTCTGCCGCAAGCGATTCGCAAACGCCCCGGCATCGTCACCAACATCGCAGTAAACAAAATTCGCCGAGGTGGGCACCACGCGGAATCCCATCTCGGACAATTGCTGCGTGAGAACCTTCGACTGTGCGGCATTGTTTTCGATGACTCGCTGAATGTATGCCGGCTCATCGATGGCCACCAGCGCCGCGGCCTGCGCCGCGGATGAAACCGAAAATGTGTTGCGCATACGCGAGCAGTATCCCAGCAATTCGGCAGGGCCCATGCCGTAGCCCACGCGCAAGCCGGCGAGCCCGTGCGCTTTTGAAAATGTTCTCAGAACGACTAGACTCGCGTTTTGGCGGACATACTCAATCGAGTTCGAAATATTCGATCTTGCGCAATGCGGCGAAGTGCGCTGCAAATTCGTAATAAGCCTCGTCAAGCACAACCACTACGTGACTGGGAACCTGCGCCAGGAAGGCTTCTACACTTCCCGCTTCAAGTATTGTCCCGGTTGGGTTGTTGGGGTTTGCCAAAAACACGATGCGCGTGTTGGCGTCGATCGCGCCGAGAATGGCTTCGAGATCGATGTTGTCGTTCCGCATCGGCGCTTCAATAAGCTGCCCTCCCGCGGATTGCGCCACCATCGAATAAACAATAAACGAACGCTCACTGGTGACTGCGTTGAGACCGGTTCCGAGCAGCGTTTGGCATAGCAGACTCAGAAATGCCGTGGAACCGGCCGTGACCAGAACCTGCTCCGGCTGCAAACTGTGATGAATTGCCAGCTTGCGGCACAGGGGCAGGCTGTCATCGTCAGGATACAAATTCGCTGAGGCGAACGCTCGCTTCATCGCGTCGATTACGCGTGGCGAAGGTCCAAAGGGATTCTCGTTCGAGTCGAGCTTGATGACACGCGAGCGGAGTTGCGATGCCGCGGGCGCGCTCGTGGCGTTCGCACTTCCCATCCGGCGCGCCGGTTTGGAAACGATGTCGAAAAAGCGGCTCATGCTTGCCGCATCATGCCACGGTAGGCTTGGTTCCGGCTATCGGTTTGTTGCAGGCGGTTCGCAACCGGTCGACCTCTTGTTGGGTGAGCGCGCGGAATTGCCCGGGCGGAACGTCGAGCGTGAGCGGTCCATAGCGGACGCGCTTGATCTTCTCCACATGATGGCCGACTTTTTCGAACATGCGCCGAATCTCGCGATTGCGGCCTTCGATTAGCGTCACCTCATACCACGGATTGGTCGCTTCTTTGATCAGACGAATGCCGGCCGGCGCGGTGCGCACGCGGCGTCCATTTTCGGTGGTTATAGAAACGCCTCCTCGTAATTTTTCGAGCGCGTCGCCGCTTGGCACGCCGGCGACTTTCACCACATAGGTTTTCGGCACCTGCGAGGCGGCTTTCATCAGCTTATTGGCCAGCATTCCATCGTTGGTGAGCAGCAACAGGCCTTCGCTGGCATAATCGAGCCGACCCACAGGATAGACGCGCTTCTTCACGCCGCGAATGAGTTGCATCACCGTGGGTCGATTCTCCGGATCGCTGACCGTGGTGACATAGCCTTTCGGTTTGTTCAGCAGCAGGTAAACATGCAGTTGCGCGCCTTGCAGCAACTTACCCTCGACTCGAATATGATCGACCTCAGGATCGGCCTTGCTTCCTAATTCCGTGACAACCGTTCCATTCACCTTCACGTGGCCGGCGCTGATCAGTTCTTCGGCTTTGCGCCGGGAGGCGACACCGGCTGCGGCGATGATTTTTTGCAGGCGTTCAGCGGCCATGTTTCCTTTTCGATTGCGATTTGAAAGGGCGCGGCTTTGGCCGCGCCGCAGAACACGCGAGACGAGGAACGCCTTCAGGCGCTGGATTTAAGCTCAGACCTCACGGAAGCCTCATCTTGCACAGAATCGTTGCTTTCCCCGTGCGTCGAATCATCCTGCGACGCCGCCTTGTGCGACGCCGCCTCCGCCGGAATCAACTCGGCCTGAAACGACTCCGCCACCAACTTCTCGAACTCCTCCATGCTCGGCAGTTCATTCACGTCCTTCAAGCCAAAACGCATGAGGAATTCTCTTGTGGTTTTGTAAAGAATCGGCCGCCCGATCACCTGCTTGCGTCCCGCCGTCGTGATCAGTTTCCGATCGAGTAAAGTCGCAATCACTCCGCCGGAGTCGACGCCGCGAATTTCGTTGATCTCGGGAACAGTAGCTGGCTGCTTATAAGCAATCACCGCCAGCGTTTCGAGTGCGGGCAGCGACAGGCGAATCGGGGGCTTAAGACTCTTGGCAAAGCTGCGCACCATTTCATGCTGCTCGGGCTTGGTGGACATGCGATATCCCCCCGCCACCTGGCGAATCTCGATGCCGCGGTCGGGGCTGCCACAATCCGCGACCAACGCCTCAAGAACTGCGCGCACGCGCGACTTTACTTCAGTGTCATCCGCCGCGCCGTCGGCAACTACCGACTCTTTCACAAGCTGGACCAGTTGCTCCGTTGTAATCGGAGTTTCGGCTGCGTAAATGATGGCTTCGAGTTGTGCCTTCAGACTCATAAAATCAGTTGCCGGTTGTAAGGAGCTATTTCAGCAATCCCTTTGGGAAGGGCACGGCTTCAGCCGTGCCGCCAAAGGCCGACAAAAACCCTTAGCCCCCGGAATCCGCCGGCTTACTTTTCGTGTTCATTTTGCGACAACTTCTCAGTTCCCGATTCGCGGAAAAATAATTACCCGCCGGATAATAGATTACCAGCACCATCACGGCCCGCTCTGCCGGCAACTGGAAACCGGCGACTGGGTTTACTTCCAATCGTCGCGCACCGCGGCCTGTTCCGTCATGATCGCGTCGAATCCAACGTGCTTGCGCACGGCGATCTCGCCAAACAATTTATCCTGACGAACCTGAATGGCCTGTAAGCGCACCATTTCCAGCAAAGCGAGAAACATGCAGACCAGAGCCTGCCTCGATTCCATGTGCATCAGGAGTTGTTTCAAACGGATCGGCCGCGATTCAATGGCCAGCCGCTTACGCAAGTAATCAATCATCTGGCCGATCGTCACGGTTTCCTCGTTTATGTCGATCAACGGCCGGGTGCGCACACGCTCGAGAATCTGCTGGAAGGTCTTAACCAGGTCGATTACATCCGCGGCAATTTCCGGCTCGGTGCCTTCGGCGTCGATAAATTCTTTCAGCGCCGGGTTCGTCAGCACTGCGTCCTCGATCTGCTGTTTTTGCAAAAGCATCTGCGCTGCCGATCTAAATTTCTCGTGTTCCAGCAGACGATTCACCAGC
>CAVWJE010000002.1:0-184879 GCA_963755225.1 uncultured Acidobacteriota bacterium | reverse complement strand
TCCCCTAAATAGCTTTAATAATTAGCCTCGTTAATTATCGGGTTGCAAATACGGCTCCAGGAGCGTGACGACCAGCTGTGCCATCTCGTCGAGCGACCCGGCGCCTGGCAGAGGTTCCCAACGTCCACTATGGCTGCGAAAGGCCGCGCCATAACGATTGCGGCCAAGCTCGGTCAGCCGCGCCACCACGGTCGGGTCCTCATCGTCCAGACGTTTGATCAGCAGGTGACGTCCGTAGGCTTGCGTGACGATCTGCTCATGGCCGAGCAGGCCGCGCAGTTGACGCTGCAGTTCGGCAGCGTAATGTTTGGTGGGTAAAGCTGGCATGTCGGTCCCTCGATTACGATGCGCCGCTTTGCAGCGGATAGCCCCGGAAGCTCCATTTGAACGGGCGTGCCGCCTGATTGTGCTCGCGGATGAACTGCTCGGTGCGCTCGCGCAGATGCACGGTACTGGTGTGGCTCGCATGGCGCAACACCCGGCGCGTGTAGCGGGCAAACCAGAGTTCGATCTGATTGACCCAGCTTGCGTGCAACGGCGTGAAGTGGAAGTGAAAGCGCTTGCCGTGCCGCGCGTTGAACGCATGCCAGACGGCCTGGGCGCGATGCGTGTTCAGATTGTCCCAGACAACGTGCACCTGTTTGTCCGGGTACGCGATTGCCACGCGCTCCATGAAGGCGACCAGATCGTCCTGGGTACGCCGCTCGCGGCACTCTGCCAGTACCTGTCCGGTATGCACATCGAGCGCGGCAATCAGCGCCTGGGTGCCGTGACGAACATATTCAAACTCACGACGGCGCAGCCGTCCGGGCGCGGGCGCACGTCCCGGGTGCTTGCGCTCAATGGCCTGAATGCCAGTCTTCTCGTCGATACTGAGCACCACCGCGTTTCTGGGGGCCTTGCGGTACAGTTTGCAAATCCCGTTGACCTTCTCGCGAAAGGCCGGGTCCGGACTGTGTAGCCATTGCCGGACCCGGTGCGGACGCACGTCGCCGGCCTGCAGAATGCGCTGCACATGGCTGCGGCTGATCTGTTCGACGACGCCGCGCTCCACGGCGCGCGCCGCAATCTCGTCGAGCGTCGGGGTGACCCGTCCCTCAGGTTCCTGCGTTTCACACGCCAGCGCAATCAACTGCAGCCGCGCTTCATGCGTGATGCGTGGCGGACGGCCACTGCGCTCGCCCTCGCGAATGCCTTGGGCACCTTGCTGGGCAATGCGCTTGCGCCACAGGCAGACCGTTTGCACCGAGACACCCAGTTCCCGCGCAATCACCGTATTGGAGTGGCCCTCGTGGGCCCACAACGCGATGCGCGCCCGCATCACATCTCGCTGCGCCGCCGTCTTCCGCTCGATCAGCGCTAGCAGTTCCTGTCTTTCTTTGTTCGCCAGCTTCACTGGCGTTGCATGGCGGCCTCGGCTCATCCCGCCATGATAATCGAGGCGCTTATTTATTCAACCTATTTACGGGATGTTGTACTAGCGCCGTCTCAAGAAGCGATGGGCTCCCTCGAATCGCTGACGACAGCATCTGGCCGTTCGAGGCCAGTGCCTCGCTTATGGGCTTCCGCCATCGGCCAAGCCTCGCCTCGCTTTGGCCCAGAAGTGAGGCGGATAATCGATTGTGTTTCGTCGAGGTGAGATTGTGTTGAGGTGGTCGAGCAGCCGTGATCTCTATCATCCCACAACGTCTGCTCGAGACAATTGCCGCCAACCCCGATGCGCCGGTCTATGTCGGCGGCGGCGGTATCTCCATGGGAGTGATCAAAGTCGAGAGCGGCTGGACCGTCGACCCGGGCGATGGCAACGACGTCCTGCGCGGGCGGGTCTCCTTCACGCCCAACAGCGCCGCGCCCGCTTGCCGCACCATCCGGATGGTCCAGGCCGCGCGCGTCGAGACCAAGCCGGGAAAGGACCTCGATTGGCAGGACGGCGAAGCCAACCGCAATCTCGTCCGCACCAAAGCCGATGCGGCCAAGGGCGTGACAGAAGGCTTCTTTATCGATCACGACGCCTTCAAGTGCGCGCCCGGCGCCGCCTGCTCGCCTTATTTCCGCGACTCCTGGCCCAATCCCGACGAGTCGGCCGACGGAGCCAATAGCGCTAAGAACCGTTCAGAGGCGTCCCTGGTGGACTATCCCTTCGGCTGGGAATTCTTCGAGCGCATCACGCTCGAATCGTGCGCCCGCTGCGTGGACACCGGACAGTTCCTCGGCTGCGCGTCGTGGGGCGGCTCTTGGCCGGCGATCGGGGACCGCTCCTTGCTGCCGGCCGGAGCGTCCGACCAGCCGTCGGCCACCTTCAACGAGGCCCTGCGGCTCTTCAGCGCCTTCTATTAATAACGCGCGGTGCAGGACAAGTCGCGCTCGTCGTCGGTGTGCCCTCGCGTCTCGACGACCACATGGCTCGTCACCGGGCGCTCTTTCTCGGCCGCCGATTGGCGCGCCAAGCTCTTCGTGTCGAACGTGAAGGTAAAATCGGTCGTATCGCAGCTCCATAGGGTGTAAGTATAAACGGCGCGCGTGACCGTCGCGCCGCGATAGTCGTTAAGCTGGGCCGCCGTTTCGTCTTTCATCGCGCGGCCGTTCCAGACGCTGACCGGCGTGTGCCCCGCCTCGGGCAGTGAATCCCAAGTCGAGAAACTCTCAAGGCGCATGTAGAAGCGCAGCGGCTCGCCCATGCCCGTGCAGTCGATGAGCTTGGGGAAGATAGGCGCGACCGGCGTCGCGGCGCCGGCCTGCGTGGCCTTGCCCGCAACGGCAGGGGCGGCAGGCTGAGCGTCGGGGGCGCCGTCGACGGCGCGCAGCGCCGAGAAGGTACCGCTTTGGAACGACAAGGCGGAAGCGCTTGAAACCCAGCTGATCAGCACGGCAAGCAGGAAAATATTTTTCATGGAATCATTGTCGCACATCGCCTGAGTTGGAGTATGAAGCCATGGGCCCAATATAGCGGCGGCACAAGACCCAGGCCCGATTGAGCCCTAGGACCTCTACCAGCCCAGCTCTTTCTTGTCGCGAAAGACTTTCCCAGTGGGTCCCGAAACCGGCAAGGTCGCCAGCCAGACGATCGTCTCGGCCCCTTTCTCGACGCTCCGGGTGGCACCGGCCCCGCCCATGCGCGTGCGCACCCAGCCCGGGCAGACCGCGTTGACCTTCACAAAGCTGCGGACTTCCTTTGATAGCTTAAAGGTCAGCGCGTCCATCGCCGCTTTCGAAAGCGCGTACGGCGCCGGGCCTTCCAGCCCCTCGGAGTAAAGCCCGTAGCCCGAGGTCACGTTGACCACGCGGCCGTAGCCCCGCTCCTGCATGCCGGGCACGAAGGCCCGGCAAGTCCACACGGCGCCCCAATAATTGATCTCCATCGCCTCGCGCAAGTCTTTGGTCGAAGCCTCCAGCACGCCTCCCGAAGGATAGACGCCCGCGTTATTGACCAGCACGTCCACGTCGACCTTCATCTTCTTCAACCGGGCCGCGCAGTCCTGCACCGACGTCTCGGACGCCACGTCCATCGCCTCGAATTGCGCCCCCAGCGCCTTGGCGGCCTTTTGGCCGCCGGTGGCATCGCGCGCGCTCAGCACGACTCGCAGGCCCATGCCGATCAGCTGGCGGCAGACCTCCTCGCCGATGCCGCGATTGCCCCCTGTCACCAACGCGGTGCGCTGTTCCATGATGTTATTTTAGCATTAGGGTATAATGTCTGACCCATGAGCCGAAATTCCCCCCTTGCGCGCCTGCTCGACTACGCCTCGCACCACCGCCGCACGGTCTGGCTGGCCTCGCTTTGCTCGATCCTCAATAAAATTTTCGATATAGCCCCCGAAATCCTCATCGGCGCGGCCGTCGACGTCGTCGTCAACAAGAAGGCCTCGCTGGTCGCCCGCATGGGCCTCGTCGACCCCGTGCGCCAGCTCGAAGTCCTCGCCGCGCTCACCTTGGCCATATGGGTCCTTGAGTCGCTTTTCGAATATTTCTATCAGATTCTTTGGCGCAACCTCGCTCAGACCGTCCAGCATGAATTGCGCCTCGATGCCTACGCCCACGTCCAGAAGCTCGACATGTCTTATTTCGAGGACAAAAGCACCGGCGCGCTGGTGGCCACGCTCAACGACGACGTCAATCAGCTCGAGCGGTTCCTGGACGGCGGCGCCAACGACCTTATCCAAGTCTTCTGCTCGGTCCTGCTCATCGGCGGGATCTTCTTTTATTTGGCCCCGCTGGTCGCCGTGCTCGCGATGCTGCCGATCCCCTTCATCATCGTCGGGGCTTTTTGGTACGAGAAAAAAGCCGAACCGCTCTACGCCGCCGTGCGCGATCAGGCCGCGGCCATCTCGGCGCGATTGGCCAATTCGATCTCCGGAATCGCCACCATCAAGGCCTACACCGCCGAAGACCGCGAGCTCGAGCGAGTGCGCGAGGAAAGCCTCGCGTATACGCGCGCCAACTCGAAAGCCATCAGGATGAGCAGCGCCTTTATTCCGATCATCCGCATGGCCATCTTGGCCGGCTTTTTATGCACCTTGGTGATCGGCGGCAAGATGGCGGTGGCGGGCACTTTGGCGGTGGGCTCCTACAGCGTGCTCGTCTTCTTGACCCAGCGGCTGCTCTGGCCGCTGACGGGCCTGGCGCAGACCGTGGACCTTTACCAGCGCGCCATGGCCTCCACCCACCGCGTGCTCGATCTGATCAAAACGCCGATCGCGCTCGCCCATGGCGGCAAGCCCCTGCCGCTCAAGCAGGTCAAAGGCGAACTGCGCTTCGAGGACGTCAGCTTCTCATATAAAGGACGCTTGCCCGCCCTCAAGAACATCACGCTGACCATACCCGCCGGCACCACGGCCGCCTTCGTCGGCGCGACGGGCTCGGGGAAGACCACTCTGACCAAGCTGCTTCTGCGCTTCCACGACCCCACCTCCGGACGCATCCGGCTCGACGGCGTCGACATCACCGAGTTCGAGCCTCGCGCCCTGCGCCAGGCCGTGGGCTTCGTCAGCCAGGACGTGTTCTTGTTCCACGGCTCGGCGCGCGAAAATATCGCCTACGGCGATCCAAGCAAGGCGAACGGCCAGATCGAGTCCTCCGCCATGGTCGCCGAGGCTCACGAATTTCTAGGGAAGCTGCCCCAAGGCTACGACACCGTGGTCGGAGAGCGGGGTCAAAAGCTCTCGGGCGGTCAGCGCCAGCGCCTGGCGATCGCGCGCGCCGTGCTCAAGGACCCGCCCATCATGGTCTTCGACGAGGCCACCTCCGCCGTCGACAACGAGACCGAGGCCGCTATCCAGAAGTCCCTCGAGCGCATCGTGGTGGGCCGCACGACCATCATGGTCGCCCATCGGCTTTCGACCATCGTCAAAGCCGACCGGATCTTCGTCTTGGACGAAGGCTCCATCGTCGAAGCCGGCACCCATCAAGAACTCATCAAGAAAGGCGGGGTCTACGCCGGGCTCTGGCACGTCCAAACCGGCGCCCAGTAAAGCGCTATAATCGCAAGGTGAAGTTCGTCCTTCTACTTTCATTGCTGTGCGCTGCTCCCGCAGACGCCGACCACAACGTCACGCTCTCGAATTCGACCCATGCCGTCCTTCCTAACGGCCTGACCATCGAGATCAAGAACGGCGAGCTCTTTATCGACCGCGAAGGGCTTCGCGCCCCCATCCCGCTGCCCGACGATAAGCCCGGTTACCGGGCGCCGGCAAAGAGGTTGACCAATATCTCCACGACCGACAACCGGGCCTGGACCACCATCCGATGGACCGATTCCTGCGGCTTCGAGGACCAACTTCAGATCAAATTAAACGCTCTTTACGCCCGCACGGAGAATGAGCTTGGCCTGATCGCCTATAAGAACAAAGCCTACGCCCAAGCCGTCCCTTATTTCTCTCACGCCCTGCAAATGGACGCCGAATACGACGAAGCGGCCATCAACCTCGCCAAGGCCGACGCCATGGCCGGCAAGACGCAGGAAGCCCTCGACGCGCTCGAACCGGTCATCCAACGCGATCCCGCCCGCGTCTATTTGCACTGCCTGATCGAGCCCGACCTCAACAACCTGCTGGCCACCCAGCGCATCGCCGGCTTGACCGCCTCCTTGGCCGGAACGGCGCAGCTCAGCGCGGACGATGTTATCTCGGCGGGCCAGAGTTTTTCCGGCAATCGGTTGGCGGCCTATGAGCCCGTGCGCGCCTTGGTGGCCGCCGTCGATCGCACCTTCGATACGGTCGAATCCGGCGACGAGGAAGGAGAGACCGTCTGCCCTTGGAAAAGCTCCCTGCATATCGTGGAAGCCAAGACCGGCAGAACTCTGGCCCGGTTCCCCCTTGTGACGGAAACCGACACCGCCAAGAACGAGTCGTGCCTTAAGCCCAGCCCGGCTCCCAAAGCCGCGGCAGAGGTCATCGCCGGTCGAGTCGCCCTGGCCAACCGCGCGCTGTCCTCGCTGGGCTTCACCCTGCCGGACCAGCAGAGAGCGGAATCGGCGCCCAAGCCGGCGGCCTCACCCGATAATCCCGCCCTCACCTTCACCGAACTGGACTTCCCGTCCGACGACCTGCGCCTGCTGGCCTACGCGGACGGGCATGCGGAGCTCAAGCGCGTCGACTTGGATCTCGACCGGACCTTGTACGTCGAGCGCGTCGATTGGGCGGCCTTCCTGCCCGCGCAAAAGCTGGTGGTCTTTCAGTGGGGCCAGTTCCCGAGCCAAGCCTGCCCGGAGAAGCATCTCTGGGGCGGCATCGGCGTGCTCAAGCCCTGAGCGTCGATCCTACTGCGGCGGCGTGCAATCTGGACGACTATTACCGACTATGCAGGAAGACGCATTGTTGATCGCATTTCGGCAGGCGATGGTCCCCAAGGCATTTTGCCCCGACGAACTATTATGGCAGGCGCCTTGCATAAAGGGACAAAGGCAGTCGCAGTCGCCCGGATTACAATTCGAGTTTCCATTGGTCAAACTGACCGAAACCACGGCCGCATGGACTTCCGGCGTCGCCGCCGGTGGGGCGCCGCAGCCGGTGCTGCTGAACTTGCAGGCATCGGCCAGGACACTATTGGCTAATTTCAAGGTCTCCGCGGTCTGGTTATGCTGGGCATCAGCCGCGGCTACCTTTCGGGCCGCCTCCGTCATTTCGGCGTCCCTATTGCTTGCGGCCTGCTCGCGCGCATGACGCTGCAGGCAGACGTCCTTCATGATGTCCTGACCCTGGACCGGAGTAACACTGGCGGCTTCGTCGCCTCCGCCGACCATCCAGACCGTTCTCCCGGATGAGGACAGTTTAGATGACACCGCGTGCTTATCAAGGACCTTATGGTCGGCTGCCGCGTCGCCATCGTCAGGCAGACTCTTGTAGTTGGTTTCTATCGCCGCGAATGCGGCCTTATACGCGCCATCGGCTTTCCAATCGAAATCGGGTCCCTTGCCCTCGCAAGGATTGACTCCGGGATCACCGGCGAAGGCGGGCAAGGCCAGGAGCACGATTGGCAGCCAGAGAGGGGTTTTCATAGAAGGACCGCACTCATGTTATAGCCCCTCGCCGTGGATATTTCAAGGGGTTAACTATCAGGTTTGGGCACCCTAAACATCCAAAAGGTCGCAGCCAAGAGCGGAACCATCATGAGCCCGATACCGACGACAAACCCCAACGTCATCCGGGGATCAAAGTTCTTGGTTTGATTCACCTCATAAATGAATCCTTGCGTGAGAAAAAAGACCCCGTTGACCCAGATGCCGATGATGGCGAAGAAATCCCTCAGCCTGACGCCCAGGCCGAGCCGCGTCTCGGGCGTTGAGACCCAATACTCGCGATTGGGGATCCTCACTTTGTCCAGATAATCAGGGCCGGTCTTAATAGTCCTGGAACCATAAAGGGCGGCATTGATAATGAGGAGGATTCCCGTGATGAAATAGGCGCTCTGGTCCCCGTACATGAAGCCGTTGGCTTGCCCCCGGTAGTCGAAATGAACGGCGAAACGGACATCCTTCAACCGATAGAAAATAAAGGCCACGACGGCGTTCGAAAAGAGAGTCAGTATCCAGGCGGCGAGCAGGACCGGATTGCCCCCTTTTTCCTGGCTTTCTTCGGGCGCCATGGTCCAAGTGTAGACCCGACACCTGTCTAAGTCAATGGCCGGAACCGGCGGAGGGCGAGGACGGCGCAGGCGCGTTGATAGCGTCCTCGACATCGGACTTATAGAAGAAGCTCGGGTGCAGCTTGTGCCAGATCCGCCCGTAGGGATCGATGACGTAGAGCTCGGGCCGGCTGCGCACCTTGAAGGCCGCGAACACGCTGCGGCTCGGATTCAACCCGATCCAAGCCTTCATCGGATGTTCCTTCAGGAAAGACTCCACGGTCTCCCGCGGTTCGTCCGTGACGGAGATGAACCTCACGGGCCGGCCCTGGAAGGAATCCACCATCTTGTTCATGCTCGGGATGCCTTCTACGCACGGGCCGCACCACGTCGCCCAAAACTCCAGCACGACCGCGTCACCCTTCAGGTCCTTTAGGGATCCGAGCGAAGTCATGGGCGCCTGCAGAAGGGTCTCGATAGCAAACTCAGGTGCGGCGGCCCGCGGCTTAGACGGACCGCAGGCGGCAACGGTCAAAAATAACAGCGGGAGGACCCTCTTCAATCCCGCTGATTATAGATAATGTGGACGAACCTTTAGGCCCAAGACCCCTGGGTCGGACGTCCTATTGATAGGGAACAATGGACGCCGTTGGCCGCCATCATGGCCGCATGATGCCCCCGCGGGCTATCATGTATTCATGATTACTTCAACCATGTTCGCACCCGTCCGGTCCCTCGCGTCCTACCGCCGCAAGGCCCTCGTCTGCGCGATCACCGAGGTCCTCACGCCGGCTCAGCGCACGATGATCTCCGAGATCATCCAGGCCGAGGATCCGGCCCATAATCAGCCCGAGCCCGACGACCTCTTCTACTGGATGCGCCTGAACATGCCGGTGGCGGCGCGCAAGGTCGAGGATATCCTCCACCCTTTCCCGTTCGTCGACTAGGCTTTATCGCCGCGGCCGCAAATTCGCTAGAATAGGAGCGTGACTCTAAAGGTCGCGCTCCTATTTCTTATGATCCGGCCGGGCCTAGCCCAAGACCTCTCGCCCAATGACGCCTCGCGCTTCGCGCGCCTGGCGCTCAAGTGCGTCGGCAAGGAATACCCAAACAAGCCCGACCACGTCATGGCCGACGCGACGGACGTCCGTTCGCCCAAGGCCATGCACCCGGCCTTTTACGGCTGCTACGACTGGCATTCCTGCGTGCACGGCCACTGGCTGCTCGCCCATCTGCTCAAGCAATTCCCCGGACTTCCCGAAGCCAAGGAGATCCGCTCGGCGCTGGACGAAAACCTCTCTACGGGGAACATCGAGGGCGAGTTGGCCTACCTTCAGGGTCCCGAACGAAAGAGCTTCGAGCGCACCTACGGCTGGGCATGGCTGCTCAAGCTCGCCGCGGAACTGCACGGCAACCCGGACGAGGACAGTCAGCGCTGGTTTGCCGCCCTCAAACCCTTGGCGGATTATTTAGCGTCCCGTTACGAGGATTTTTTGCCGAAGCAGACCTACCCCATCCGCACCGGCGTCCACCCCAATACGGCATTCGGCATCGCCTTCGCCCTGGACTATGCCTTAGAAGTCCATGACACCAAGCTCGAGGCTCTGCTTACTGAAAGGGCGCGCTTTTATTATGAAAAAGACGTCTCCTATCCGGCTTCTTGGGAACCCGGCGGGGAGGACTTCTTCTCGCCCGCCCTCATGGAAGCCGATCTGATGCGCCGCGTCATGGGGCCCAAGGAGTTCGCCTCTTGGTTCCACAAATTCCTGCCGATTCTACCTCCGAACCTGCTGGTCCCCGCCACGGTAAGCGACCGGACGGACCCCAAGCTGGTCCATCTAGACGGATTGAACCTCAGCCGCGCTTGGTGCATGCGCGAGATCGCCTCGGCTTTGCCTGAAAAGGATCCCGCGCGAAAAGTCCTTGCCGAGGCAGCCGCGCGCCATAGGCAGGACGCGCTGGCGAACGTTACCAGCGGGCATTATGAAGGAGAGCACTGGCTGGCCACCTTCGCGGCCTACGCCCTTTCGGCGGCTAAGCCTTAGATGCTCTTGGCGAAGCGCAGGTTCTTGTAGGCGAAAGTCACGCGCTCGGAGGTGATGAGGATCACCTTGACCTTGCCCACCATGTCGCCGACCTTGACCGCCAAGCCGTTGACGATGGCCGCCGGGCTTCCTTCGAAAGCGATGATAGCTTCCAGCTTGATGGTATCCTCGATGGGAATGCGGCGGACGGCGCGCCTGGGCGGCGCGTAGACCTTCTTAGGCGCCGGCGCATGATCCTCCTCCCGTGTAACTTCCGTCGGGGAGGAATCCTCAAGCGGCACCTCCGCGGTCGGGGCGGGCAATGGGCGCGCGGCCTCGATCTCGGCCCGGGGCGGCATGGGAAGATGCGTTGCCGCGGTCTCAGCAACGGCTTCCTCGCGGGGTCGGACTACCGGCCCGGCGGTCGGGTTCGTCAGTTGCTGGCGCGGCGGCGCGGCGTCGAAGAGAGGTTGTTCCGTCTTGATCCGGCGCGGCGATTCCTGGCTTTGGGTCTGCTCTACCGTGGTCGTCAGCCAAGAATAGACCGCCGCGCCCGGAGCCGCCAGCGCGACACCCACGAGCACCCAAGAAAAAATACCTTCACGACGCATGCTTCCTCCCGTTACCCAGAGGAACTCGGCTCTAGGAGTTTAGTGCGGAGCGTTTACCGATTTATTTCGCGATCTTAGTATATGAGGAATTAGCTCCCGGTGCCTGGGTCGGAGGACCTAGAAAAAAACGGCCACTGGACCCGCCCTCCTGCCCTGGCTGAAGTGGTATAATCGGGGTATACTGGGATCAAGAGACTATCCGAGTGAAAAATTTCCGACGGTTGATCTTGCTGGCCGCCCTCTTGATTCCCGGATTTGCCGCGGCTCAGACTGTGCCCCAATCCCAGCCTGCACCCGCGTTGCCGCCGCCCCAGGTCAGCGAGAAGGACGCGTTGAAGACCTTCGATGTCAATGAAAGAACGGCCATCGACGCGATCAAGAACAGCTCCAGCCTGACCCCCATTCAAAAGAAGCAGCAGATCGCTGACCTCAAGAAAGACGACAAGGCCAAGCGCAAAGCATTGGAACAAAAGTACGCCGATAAGAGAGACGACCTGCACGACAACATCAGGACCCACGCCGCTGGGGATCATCGAGAGCGCGCGGATCATTCCGCGCGCCATTAGGCAATCCGCTCCAAGAAGCCGGAAAGAATGCGGTGCGTCATCCCCCATACCGGCTTGATCCCCGTTGAGAAGGCCTGGACCATTCGAGTTTGCCCGCCGAAATCGACCTCTGCCGAACCCTCCGCGGCCTTTAGCGACTCAAGGCTCACCCACAGATGTCCAGCGACCTCGTCGCTGGCCTTGAGCGGCGTCTTTTGCGCGACGCCGAAAACATAGGGCCGCACGATCACCGGCGGCATGAACGGATTGCGCGGAGCCAAATCATCGAGCTCCCCAAGAAATTCGGCGGATGAAAGGTCGATGCCGGTCTCTTCCAAGGTCTCACGCCGGGCCGTGGCTAGCGGATCGGCATCGGAACGCTCCCAACGCCCCCCCGGCAGCGCCATCTGGCCCGACCAATGATCGCCCTTCCGTTGGGCGCGCAGGATCAAGAGGACCTCAAGGGCCGCGGTCAGTACCATTGCGACAGAAGCCGTGGGCTGCTCGCGCTCCCGGCGCGGCGGCCGGCTCGCCAAACCGGCCCGGATTTTTCCCCAAGGCATCCTACGGCATCAGCGGCTGAAGCCAGGGCGGCCGCTCCCTCTCTTTTTTCATGGGCGTCGGCTTGAATAGCAACCTCCGCGTGTAGCGCGAGGATTTGCCCGACAGGGACAGGTCAAGAGTCCGGCGGTAGAACCTCCGCGCCTCATCCACGCCGCGCCGTCCCTTGATCACGTCCACGGCGACGTTGAGCGCCAGCGTATTGGTCTCCTCGCTCTCCGAACTGGCGACGAGCGCGGCCTCCACCGAATCATAGGAGACGCCCATGGACATGGCGCTCAAGTCCCGCCAGTTGCCCACCGGGACTCGGTAGCGCACGGCCTGCTCCACCACGCCGGAGCGCCGCGGCAAGTCCTCGTCGCGGTAGACCGTCGTGTAGAGCCAATCTCCCCTGCCGTCCCACTGCAGGCGGCTGCCCGCGATTTCATCAGGGACCCCGTACCTTTTCAGCATCTCATCGGCCGCCAGCCGCGGCACATCCGGCCAACCATTGATGAAGGCCTCAACCTTATGGACCGTCCACGGCTGCGCCTGCGGATCATTAGGAGGCGGCAAGGCCTTTTCCCAGTCGTTGGAGCCGAAGGCCGGAACCGCCGCCGCGCAAAGACCCAAGATGACCAGGAGCCGGCTTAAAGCACGTCCGAAGCCCTCTCTCATGTCATCGCCTCCTCCCGGGCCGGCAAACGCCCTCCGGCCCGGGCCTAATTACAGTATACCTCCGCTCAAGACGGCGGGCGGCGATATTTTCCCCGCGCGGCCTTTACCGGGATTTTTCCAAAGTGTGACCAAAATGCAATGGCATTTCACGGGACACCTGTTATACTTCCTGTGACGCCTGGGAGCGGAGCCGAGATGCCATGAAAAAACTATTGTGCACGGTCATACGAGCCGCCGCCGTCGCCGCGATCGTTTCGCAGTCAACGGGAGCCGCCGACCTCGCTCTGACGATGGGCCCCGCCGCCAGGCCCGGGCTCTTCCCGGCCCCAGCGCGCTTTGCGCCCGGACCGAAGGCCGCCGACAGATCGCCCCATGCGGCCGGCAAGTCCTCTTCCATTTTACGGCGGTGGCTGAACGATGCCGCCGCGGTCGCGCGCTGGCTCGAACAGCCCTCAGACGCTCCCGCTTCGATGCCGGTCAGGCCCGCTCCTGTCGCTGTTGCGGCACAAGTTCCGGAGCCGCAAGCGCTCTCCTCGGCCCCTGGCGCTCCCGTAGCCGAGATCGCGGCGGCCGCGCCGGCTGACCGCATTCTGCTCGTCAAGGACAAGGATATCGTCGGCATCGCCGCTTTCACCGCTCAGCTCGATGCGCAGTTGGATATCGACTATCATCCCCCGGTCTACCAGAAGCGATTTTCGGGGAATTGGTTCGAGCGCGGCGGACTGCGCTTCAGGATCACCTACCTCAACGACTATGGCGTCACGGAGGGCCGCCCCGACGGCTTCCGTCTCATCGTCTCGGGGTCCAAGCCTCAGTTCTTCAGTTCCAAGGTACCCCCGGCCTATTACCACTCCTACCCCGTCTATTTCCATCATGACAGAGTGAAGGCCGAGATCGAGATGGAAAATATCGGGACCTCCACGCTTGAGAATATTTCCGTGAACGCTCGCCAGGAGATCTTCGATCAACAAGGGAAGGCGGGCTGCCCCGTGTCGCCGGCATTGTCGGCCGGCGGAGTCAAATCCCTGGCGCCGGGCGGCCGGGCTGTTTTGCGCTACGCGTTCCCGCTCGAAGGCCCCACCCAACAGAACGTTAATTTCGAGCAGACCCACCTGATCATCGCCGGCGCGGGCCAGGTGCTCGCCGATGAACCGCAGGTTGGCGTCGTCGATCCGCCGAACGTGAAGCCGCTAGTCTTCTTCCCCCGCCCCAGCGCCGCCCGAGGAGCCGCCATGGCCCTCGAATGTCTGCGGCGCTTGGGGATTGGCCCCGGGCCCCGGGCCGGCCGCGGCGGCGGCCGCGAAGAGCCCCGCCATGTCGGGTCCGTCGGCGCGCGCGATGATGAGCGGCTTGGCCGTCCAGCCCTCGCGCTGGCCCGCCGGCCCGGAATCGAGCCAGCGCTTAAGCCACAGCGACAAAACCATGAAGGCGGTGCCGAGCACGGCGGGATCCCAGAGATGGCGCGCCAGACCCAGATACGGCTTGACGCTGACCAGGGCGATGACCGTCGCAATGAAAGAGGCGGCCAGCAGCGGACGATGATGCCGTTGGATGGACCAGCCCAGCGCCACGGCCGGAAGGAAGATAATCGCCGCGAAGGTCGACCAGTAGAAGAGCCCTCCATCGGGCGCCTTGGTCCCCAGGAAATCGACCAGACGCTCCAAACGCAGATTCAAGAGAAGGCAGATCATCATGAATAAGGCGGCTTGAAGGCATTGCCAGCCCAGGCGATCGTGGTCCGCAGTATTGCGCCGCTGAAAAGTCGCGGCGAGAAGCGCGGCGTAGAGCCCGGCCATGGAACACCGGATGAGATTCTCCTCCCAGCTGGTGAACTGGCTGGCCACGGCGAAGCTCAACGCGCCTACCGCGCCGAAGGCGCCGTACAGATAGCCAAAACGGCCGTAAAGCCAAGCGCAATAAAACGCGGCGGGTAATCCAATGAGCACGCCGTAATCGGAGACGCTGAGTCCCTTCGAGCCGAACAAAAGGAAAATGCCGCCGCACAGCTGGAACAAGGTCCCTACCAAGAGCCCTTCCTCGACGCCGAATCGGTAGAGGTTGTAGCTTTTGACGACTCGCTGCGCGATGTAATAGGAAGCCACCGCGTTGCCGAACAGGATCACGGCGCCCAAGGTCTTTTCTCTGGCGATGACCCAAGACAAGAACGAGACGAGGGAATTCGACGCGGTCCAAGCGAAGCCGAAAAAAAGCAGCCGCACCGCCCAACCGGCCTTGGAGGGAAGCGCGCCGAGCGCGGACTCGATGGCCGCCAACTGGTCCGCCGCGATCAGGCCCGAGCGCTTCCAGCCGCGCGCGGCCTCCAGGGAGTAGAGTTTTTCTTCGACGGCTTCGCTGAGGAATCTCATCGTCCTGCTCCAGCCTGCGGCGGTACTTGAAGATCAGCACCATGATCGCCGTCGAAGATAAAAGGAAATAGAGCGAATAGAAACCCGCTTCGAGGAAGACGTTGAAAACGACGATCTTTAACAAGCAATAGGAAAGCCCGATGTAGCCGTAAGCGACGCCGTAGAGAAAATACTGAAAGCTGCGCCGGCGCAGGGCATAATTGATCGAGGCCGCGGTCAGCGCCGCCACCAGCACGGTATAGACCGAAAGGACCCCATAATCGAATAGCCCCCACAGCAGGGCCCAGAACAGGACGTGAAGCCCCACATTGTATGGTCAAAATCTACCATCTGTTGAGCAACCGCTCCGAGGTCAATCAGTGTCTTCTCCAGCAAATGAGGGTCGCGGGTCAACCGCAATGCTGCCTCATATTGCTGGGCAGCCTCGCGCAGCCGGCCATGCTCGTGAAAATCGGCGCCAAGATTCAGGTGGCTGATCGCATCCTGAGGATTGAGGCGGGCCGCATTCGTAAAGTGAATCGTCGCTTCGGCAGAATAGCGCTGCCCTGTGGCTTCATAGTTCTGCACCAAAAGAGAGGTGCCTACATAATCTTCCGCCATATAGTTATCGCGAGTGTTCCGCAAGGCATGAGACCACAATTTGTAACTGCTGTTCCACACCCCGATCTGGCGCGAGGTCATCAAAGATAAAACTATGAGCACGAATTCCGCCACCGCCATGGCTGTTCGATCATTCCATCTCCTGGCATCCACAATCTCAGCTCCGCCCCACACAATGATGCAGAAAATTCCGATAAGCGGCAGATAAGCATAACGGTCGGCCATAGCCTGATCGCCCACCTGCATCACCAAGCCAGACATCGGCACCAAACTGCCCAAAAACCAAAGCCAGCCGACCGGCAGGTAAGTGTGCGGACGTTCCCGCCAAATCAAGCACTTACGCCTGCAAGAAGCAAAAAGAGCAATGCGACCTGCCATTCGGGAATCCGAATCCCCTCGTAGGGATAGAATGCCGCAAGGTGGAGTGGCCAAAACGTCTTCGCCATATACATTGAATAGGAATAAACAGCGTTCGCCAGGCGGACGGCCGCCGGCAAATGTTCATTCGAGGAAATGACGGAGCGTTGCGCAATGATCGTCAGTATGGCGCTGCCCGCGGAAAGAAGCAGTAATGGCAGTTTCTCCAGAGCGAGTCGCCAGAAGGAGAACTGCGGAACCGGAAACGCCGGAGACGGAGGACTAACCCCTCGCACTCGCTGCAAAGGCCAGAAATCCACAAGCAGCAGCAGAAGTGGCAGGGTAATCACCATCGGTTTGGCGGCCAATGCCATGGCGAGGAAAACAAAAGGCGCCAGGTAGCGCCAAACATTCGGATGTTTGCTGTACCAGCCATACGCGCCGATTGTCAGAAGCAGAAAAAACATCGACAACACATTCTTCCGTTCCGCCACCCAAGCCACGCTTTCCACGTTGATGGGATGTAGAGCGAAAATAGCGGCGACCAGAAGACTCCGTTTTGTTGCCTTGGTCGCGCGGACCAAAATCAGGAAAAGCAGCACCACATTGAATATGTGCAGCAGCAGGCTGGTGAAATGATGGCCCGCCGGATTTAATCCAAATAAGCGGAAGTCGAGCGCGTGCGAAAGCCACGTTAAAGGATGCCAGTTTGAAGCATAGGCGGAGGTGAAGGCCCACTTCACGGTTTGCACGGTCAGGCCTTGCTGAATCTGCGCGTTCTCCACAACGTACGCCTGATCGTCGAAGTTCACGAACGGATTCGAGATTGACCGGAAGTAAACCGCAAATGTGGTCCAGCGCCAGAAGAACGCTCAGCGAAACGTACACTCTTACCCGATGCGCCGACTGGCTCGGATGGACGATGGCGGGCAGGGGCGCCACCGCCGAAATGCGCGACTGTTTTGTGATCGGCCGCGGAGGAGCGGACGCTGCCTTTATTCTTCCAGGCTTTGATTTTGTTTTGACGGACATGTTGGGAAGCTTCAGAAGGGAACGAGTAGATTACCGAAACCGTGCGCTCGGGAACAGGGCATTCCCGCGCTGCGAACGCATTTTAACTTGGCTGTAACTTTGGATTAATAATCGGCAATTAGGGACAATGACGTCTAAGCGCCCTCCCAACTCGCTCGACTGCCGTCGTCGAATTGACGGATTGTTCACATTAGAGTGGCGCGGAAAGCCGGACGAAACTCATGCACAACCCTGTCTGGGGACAAGTCATCTCTAGCAGGCTGCTGAAAAACTTCGGTCGGGCTGGTTTTGGGAAGGGCACGACGTTCAGTCGTGCCGTTAAGTGCTTTAAAACTAGCCGCGCTTCAGCGCCCGAAGTTCGCTTTAGGTAGGCGAAATGAGTTTTTCAGCAGCCTGCTAGTCGCGAAAGGAAACCACAGGATAGCCGGGCACGTCAGCGCCGCACTCCCGCCAATGTCACTGATCCTTCTCGTCCGGTTTCTTCTGGTCCGGCGGCTTTGCGTCCTTCGGAATTTCCTTTCCCTGATAAAGAATTTTCACATTCGTGCCGAAGCGCTTGTAGTCCTCATATTTCACGATTTCGCGGATGTGAATATCGTTCAGGTTAAAGTGCAGCGTGTCGTCGGCCCGGGTGTAGGTGGGGAACCAATACTTGCCGTCCACCTGCTGCCGCCAGGTGGTGAACTTGGGATAAAGATGCTCTTCTTTGTTACCTTTCTTTTTCGTGTCGCGTATTTCCGGCACGGCTTGGCCGTAAGTTTTGACGATCTGCATATCGTGATCGTCGACCCAGATTCGTCCTTGAAAATAACGTTTCTTGCCGACAATCTGTTTCGGAGCGATATCGAAAACGTAGCAGTGCAACTCGTCCTCGGTTTGCTGTCCTACATAAAGGATGTTGTATTCCGGAATTTCGTCGGTGGTCAACACAAAAGGCAACCGGTTGCGGAAGTCCTGCACGTCGCCTTCATCCAGCGAGAGGCCGCCCTGCTCCAGGCTTGACTGCGGCGCAAAGACCACATTTTCCATCCGCCGTCCCTTGTCGTCGAAAAGCACGTCGAAGACTTCGTGATACTCGCCGGTGGTCGTACTGCCGTCAAGCGTTTTCACCGTAATGTCCTGCCGATAGGTGTACTGGTCGCGCGCCTCTTTGAATTCCTTCTCCTTGGCGGCGAAGCGCTTAATAATTTCTTCGGGAGTGACGCCCTGGGGCGGTGCGCTTTCGAGCGCCCCCTCCTGCGCCAACACCGGAAGGACAGTGAGTAAGCAGAAGGCCAAAAGCCGGACGTTGCGGGACAAGTGACGCATAAATGTATTTTATAGGATAAACGGCAGAGCGATGGAGACATCACAAGAGTCTTGGCGGTGGGAAATAAGTGGGGAAATACCCGAATCGGCAAACCGCGGCGACCCTCCCCTGACCCCTCTCCGCTCAGTGAGGCCAGGGTAAGGGCGCTGCAGTTCTGCCGCAAACTTGGATGCCGTTTCAGTCGAGGGGTTGCCGTGGAAAAAAACGGCTTCGCGCCACTACAAGGCTCGGGCTTCGGCCATTCGTAGGAACCGAGGCGTCCTCTCCCTGGTCAATAATGTAGTAAGGGAACAGTCGAAGGAAGTAGTCAAAGGCGGAAGCCGGAAGCCGGAAGCCGGAAGCCCGAAGCCCGAAGCCCGAAGCCCAACCTATGCAATCAATGCAATCACTGCTATCATTGATTGCATGGCCAGCATCACAATCCGTCGTCTCCCGGAAACCACCAAACGCCGCCTCCGCATCCGCGCCGCGCGCAATGGCCATTCTATGGAACAAGAAGCCCGCGAGTTGCTGGAAGCGGGTTTGGCGCAAGCCGACTCCGAGCCGAAAGATATCGGAGAAGCAATCCGCAAGATATTTGCTCCGTTGGGCGGCGTCGATCTCAAGATTCCACCGCGTGGTCCGATGCGCGAGCCTTGGATCAAGTAAAACTCTTGCTAATCATTCTAGACACGAACGTCGTCTCCGAACTGATGCAACCGCAACCCTCGTCCGTGGTACTGAAGTGGATTTCTCAAGCGAGAAAAGAGAACCATCAATTCCGCATCACCACCATCACCTTGGCGGAACTGCTCTATGGCATCGAACTACTGCCCGAGGGCAAGCGCCGCGCGTCCCTGCTGGCGGGTGCCGAAAGCATGTTTGACAAAGTATTTGCCGGACGCATTCTTCTTTTTGATGAGCAAGCGGCTCGCGCCTTCTCAAGGATTTCAGCCGCACGCCGCCTGCGAGGCCGCCCCATCTCGGAATTCGACGCGCAGATTGCGGCCATTGCGCTTTCCCTTGGCGCCGTTCTCGTCACGCGCAACACGGCGGATTTCGAAGGTTGCGGCGTGCGCCTACTGAATCCCTGGCAGGCTTTAGAGACATAGTTATCGTTCCAAAATAGCGTTGTCATTCCGACCAAAGTCGAACCCCGAGCGAAGCCGAAGGGGACGGCGGAGCGGAGGAACCTGTTGTCCTTGCGAGTCGCGATGCTCTCGAGTTTTCTATTCCGCTACCGCCTGCGCAGGGGTGACGCTGGAAGCTAGCAGCGTCCCCCTGCTACACTTTCCCGTTTGCTGAGGAGATAGATCCATGCGCCGTTTCTTTGCCGCTTCTCTTGCCTTTTTCGCTTTCACTCTTTTCGCCTTCGCGCAAGCGAAGCATCCCTTCACCTTCGAAGACATGATGAAACTGAAGCGCGTGGGCGAACCGGAAGTTTCTCCCGACGGCAAGTGGGTGATCTTCAGCGTGGTCGATGTCGATCTGGCTGCGAATACGAAGACCCCGCACATTTGGATCGTGCCACTCTCAGGCAATGAAGAAAAAACTGGGAACCAGGAAAAAGATGGGGTGCCCCATGTCTCGCCGAATTTGCGAGACATGGGAGCCACGGAACGCATCCTCATCGCCGATCAAGATGGAGACCGCCCGCGCTGGGCGCCCGATGGCAAGCGGTTTGCCTTTATTTCAACGAAAGAAGGCGGGTCGCAGGTTTGGATCGCCCGCTTCGATGACGCGGCGGGAACTGTGAGCAATGTCTGGAAGTTGACTTCTATCGCAACCGAGGCCAGCGGCGAACTCTGGTCGCCGGATGGACAAAACATTCTGTTCACTTCCGACGTTTATCCAGAATGCGACCGGCAACCGGATGAGATTGCCTGCGACGCGAAAAAGTTGGACGAAGCCAACCAATCGAAGGTGAGGGCGCAAATTTTCACTCACCTCCTCTATCGACACTGGAATGCTTACAAGGAAGGCAAGCGCAGCCATATATTTGTGATTGAAGCTCCGCCGTTGGTTCAGCCCAAAGCCTATGCCGGCAGAATCGCAATTCGCCCCAGCGACCTCACCCCCGGCGACTACGACGCTCCCGTCTTCTCGCTCGGAGGTCAGGATGACTACGCCTTCTCGCCCGACGGCCAGGAGATTTGCTACACCTCGAATCACGACAAGAATCCCGCCGCTTCCACCAACAACGATCTCTGGATCGTTCCAGTCGGCGGAGGCGCTGCCAAGAATATCACCGCCGACAATCCCGCCAGCGATTCGTCGCCGCTCTATTCGCCCGATGGCCGTTACATCGCCTACCGCGCCCAGCAGAGGCCGGGATATGAGAGCGACCGCTTTCGTCTGATGCTGTACGACCGCAAGACTGGGGAGAAGAAGAACCTGACGGAGGATTTTGATCGTTGGGTAGGAACGTACATATGGTCTCCGGATTCAAAAATCATATATTTCAGCGCGCAGAACCAAGAGGAGGCCCCGATCTACGCGCTCGGCATCGACGGAAAATCGTTCATGCCCATATTAGGGGGATACAACGATGACCTGGCGTTGACGCCCGACGGAAAGACATTAATTTTTACCTGGATGTCCATCAAGAACCCGAGCGAAATCATGGCGACCGATGTGACAGACATAGCGCACGATGGGTTGCCACCATGCACGATCGAGGTTGATCCCCGCCACTGTAAGGTTCCGAACCGCGAGCCAGCGCCGAAACGACTTACTTGGCTCAACGACACCATTTACTCGCAATTGGACCTCTGGTTTCTCGAATCCTTTTGGTTCCCCGGCGCAAACGGCGACAGAGTCGAAGGTTTTCTCGTCAAGCCGCCTAACTTCGACGAGCACAAAAAATATCCCGTGAAGTTCCTCATCCACGGCGGGCCTGAGGGCGCCTGGGGAGACGACTGGAGTTTCCGCTGGAACGCCGAACTCTTCGCTGCGCCAACTGCTGCGACGCCCAGCGGATACGTCGTCATCATGATCAACTTCCACGGCTCGACCGGCTACGGGCAGAAGTTCATCGACGCCATCAATGGCGACTGGGGCGGCGCTCCGTTTGAAGACCTGATGAAGGGCCTCGACTATGCGGAGGCGCACTACGGTTTTATCGATAAAGACCGCGAGTGCGCGCTGGGAGCGAGCTACGGCGGATACATGGCCAACTGGGTCCTGGGCCACACCGACCGCTTCAAGTGCATCGTGACCCACGACGGCATGTTCAACGCCGAATCCGCCTGGGGTACGACCGAAGAACTCTGGTTCAACGACTGGGAGTTCAAAGGCACTCCTTACGACAATCGGGCGATGTATGAGAAGTGGTCGCCGCACCAGTACGCGAAAAATTTCAAGACGCCGACGCTGGTGATTCACGGCCAGAAAGATTACCGGCTCGACGTTTCGCAGGGCATCGATCTGTTCACCACGCTGCAAATGGAAAATGTGCCATCGGAGATGCTTTACTTTCCCGACGAAGGCCATTGGGTGCTCAAGCCGCAAAATTCGCAGCTCTGGTACAAAACCGTGAACGACTGGGTGGACCGCTGGACGAAATGAGGCGGGCTTCGGGCTTCGGCTTTCGGGCTTCCGCAAAATCTGTGTAGGAACTGCACCGATGCCAGTGCGAAGCGAGGGGGATGTGAAAGGCCGACACGGTAGTGCCGGGAGCGAGGGGGAACAAGACGAGTCCGCTTCAGCGGACGACATACGTTTCGTAGCGGGCTGTCAACTGTCGTGCTGCTGTCGTGCATATCTTTGCTGCGGCTATGCCGCTTGTAGGCGTCGTATGGTTCCTCACCCGCGCTTTGCGCGGATTCGGAATGACAAGCTTTGATGGTTTTAAGCTAAAAGCTAAAGGCTGGGAATTGGCTGTGGCGGAAAAGATTCCAGTTCCTCCAGCAGCGTGGCGCTTGTTCCGGCCGAAATTTGAATCGCCAGCTCTAAAGGACCACTCACCGATCCCGGGGATGGAACGAAGCTGGCCAGGCCGTTGATATCGCTTTGCACGACGCTCTGGTTCTCACTTAAGATCACTGGCATTCCGCTCTGTGGCCCTCCCGGAATCAGATTATTTCCCGAGGGCCGGAGCACCGTAGTCTGAAACAGCACGCTCGCCGCCTGCACCGGATTCGGCGGCGTCGAAAAATCTGTTACGCGCACTGTCAGCGGTTGAAACACTGTGCCGCTAATAACCTGCGCGGACCCCGCGACCGGTTGCAAATTCAACATAGCTGGCGCGACGGCATTGGCATAAATGCTTGCGCACGGATTATTTCCCGGCGCCACGCAGGCGCTGAGTTGCACGTTGGCGGTGAAGTTCGTGAGATTAAGCGTGACGGAAGCGTATCCAGTGCCGTTCGTCACGGCACTTCCCGCGCTCAACGATCCCGACCCCTGATCTACAAAAAAATTAACAGTAACCGCACCCTGCGCCAGTCCGTTGCTCACTACGCGCGCAATAAGAGGCGCGCTGAGCGTGGCGCCCTGCGCAATCCACAAGTAAGGAGTAGTTACTCCAATGCCGATAGAGGAAGATGTGGCGCTCAGCGTACCGCTGACGGACTTCGCCGGATTGTAGACCGCGGGCGCGAGGCTGGCTGTAATCGTTGCGGTTCCGGTAACCGCCGGGGTGATCCAAGTCGAAGCGATTCCGCTTTCGTCGGTGATCGCCGAACACGCCGATGCGCCGCCGCAAATGGACAGCCCCGCCGCATTGCTTGCCGCCCAGCCAATTGTAGCGCCGCTGACTGGAGTGATTCCATCGGAAGCCACAACCCGCACCGTCACCGGATTTGTCGCCTGGGTTCCCATCGGCGTGGGCGGGTTGCCTCCTTGCAGCAAGAGGATCTGATCGCTAGCCGCCGCCCCAAAAGTGAGCGCATCCGTCATCGTCGAAAACGCGCCGGTTACCGTGTCAGTGATGAGAATACTTTGCAATCCATCGATCTGCGCGGGAGCTATCGCGAGCATTTGGCTGGCGTTGGTCGCCAGCAATGGCTCAGCGCTGGCGCCTATGCTCACGGCGAGGCTGGGAGTGAAGCCGGTGCCTTGCAAAGTGATTGCGCCGCCATTCACAGATACTCGAGCGGGAATAACGGAATCCCCATAGAGCACGTGCGCATGGTAGCGGTAATCGGGACGGCCGTCGCCGCGCAAGATCTGCGATGCCAACGATGAAGCTGTTCGTATTCAAAATCTGCGCATCGAGACGGCTCATGGCGAACGTTTCCGAATTAAAAGGAGCGGTCGTGAGCGCCGGCGGCGGCGTTCCCTGCGGGTCGCCCAGAGTCCACATGCCAACCACCGGCTGAGCTTTCGATTCGCTTGGGGCGCTGCCTTCATCAAGCGCGGTCACAGCCACCGATAGGGTCCGATTTGCTTGGGCTGCGATCAGGAAGTAGCCAACATCTCCGTAGCCGCTCAACGACCCCACCCAGTCGCCCGCGGATGGAACCGGCGCAGGCGCGCTCCACGTTTCGGTTGCTGCCCACGACGGCACTGGCTGCGCGCTGCCCATCATGAGAATGTCCTGATCGAAATCGCCTCCTGCCCCTACCGTTACCGTGATTGGCTGAAAAGTTCCCGAAGGCGCAACCTGTCCCAAGTCATAAGGGCAAACGCCGGAGGACCACAGTGGGCTCAACGCCTCAACCGAAAGTTGGTATTGGGCACTCCCCGCACCGTTTGGAATTGGCAATTCCCCGAGATCGAAGAAGCCTTCCAGAGTTTGATCCGACGATCCGAATTCGCTATAGAGATTTCCCAAAGGATCGCCTAAGCCTGTGATCGGATTTCCCGCATTGCCCGTGAAGAGAAACCCTGAAACCGACGTCGCTCCATATTGATCCGAAGGCTGACTGGTCGCAGGATCGATCCACCGCGCAACTACGTTCACCCCCTGCATGGGCTGGGCGATCGCGCCCGAGTCATTTACAAAGTAAACCGAGCCGTGAATTCGCGCGAAGTTGGGATTGTCAGACCCGGTAGGATACAGGCGCAAGAGCGCGGCAATATCGTCAGGCGCGAGTTGATAGGGATTTGTATAACAAAGAGTGATCGGAACGCAGCTGAAAGAATCTATGTAATGCATCACCGGGAAGCCGGCAAAATCTTCAGAGGTCGGATGCGGAACTCCCGTGACCACATTCAAGTTCATTTGCGACCAGCCCAGGCCTATCACGCCTCCGAGCACCCGCACCAACCGATACTCGACATCGGTGAGTTGCGAAGATTGCAAAGCGCACTGGCCGTTTATCACTACCAGAGCATGCGCCAGGCTGGCGCCGGCGCCAAAGTTATCCACTCCGCCGTAAACCGCGTTCCAAAAACACTCCGTACTCGCGCCAGCCCCGGTGCCTAGCAAGGCATCCGTAACGGAGCCGTCATAGTCGTAGACCACGCCCACGGGAGTCTGCGCGGCGGACGGTGTGATATCCGAAGGAGAAGTCACCATTCCGCCGGAGTCGACGTCGATGTTGCCGCCATTCACGTCCTCGGCAAGGCTTCCTGCGCGGGTGGCTGTCAGCGCTGCGGAGGACGCCGAGGTCCATTGAGAAAAAGCATTGGCTACCAAAGCGTTGGCCGATGCATTGGCCAAAATAGGACTCAGGTCGCCCTGGTCGGTGTAGTAATTTACCTGCCCCAGCGACCATACGATGGGCTGGCCCATCGTGCCAGAATTGAAGTAGCTGGAGCCTGCCACGTACTTAGGTCCGCCAGCGCGAGCCAGCAGGGCGAAGACAAAAATCAAGGCCAGGGCTGCCGCCAGGCGGAAGAGAAATAAGCGGATTCGTGGGACTCTATTTTTTGCCGTGCTCACTTGCTCATTTCTCCTCGATGAAACGAAATAGTGCGCTCGAGAACTCCGGGTAGGGAACAATCGCTCTCCGGCCCCAGGGGGAATCCGCCGTCAGAATTTGCAGATGCCTGGGACTCATCGCGATTTCGTCGCGAGAGTTCACCGCGAATCTTCCGGCGCCGCCAGCCACCGGGCTGGTCAGGCCGAGCTTGCTCGGGGGATACAAGAACAAGAAGACCCGCTCGCCGACGCGATAACGTTCGCCCCGATCCGAGAGGCCGGCCCACTCGCGAATAGTGAGATTCTTGCCCGCCGATGTCCCGCGAATCGCGTGCTCTACATGAAAGGTTACGGCCGTCGAGCCCGAGTTTATGCCAGCCGTGGATTTAACTTGTTCGATGGAAACGACCTGGCCGGAAAAAATCAATCCCGCCGATCGCGTCACCTGGCGGAATAACAATGTCTCGAACGAATTCGCATGGGCGAACGACGAAAGGGACGCACGGCGGACGGTCGTAACATCGTTTGTGGCAGGGCTGCGTGACAAGAAAAGACCCGAGTCCACGTTCAGAACTCGATCCTCGCCACCATTCTGGCCATGCAGAAGCAAGGCCGGTGACAGAAACATACACGACATGACCGCGAGCAGACGCCAATTTTTCCCGGACACGGCTTTCCCCTGGTGAATGAATGTCTGCTCAGAGGGTTTTGGGAAACCGTGGTCATCCTAGGCTGCCGGCCCCATGCTGCGCAGTGACGGATGTCACCGGAAGCCTGTGAATCGCGAGACCGAGTTACTTCGAGTTACCTTCTGTGCCCCTTTCGCCGATTAAAGAGAATTCACCGCCTTGCCGGGACTCTGCTGAAAAGCGAATTTAATCTTTCCGCCGTCACTGCCGATAATGCAACTTAGGACGGCCCCCGTGAAAATTCTCCTAGTCGACGACAGCAAGACCATACTGCATGAGAACGAGCGCGTCCTGCACAAGGCGGGTTACGACGTAGTTTGCGCCGAAGATGGCCTCTCCGCCCTGAAGTTCGCTCAGGAACAGAAGCCCGATCTGATTTTGCTGGATATGATCCTGCCCAGGATGAGCGGGCCTGAGGTCCTCGAAAACTTAAAAAAAGACGCTGCCACGGCAGACATTCCGGTCGTCGTTCTAAGCAGTCTCACAGAAAAGAACCGGCAGAAGCTGATTGAAGCGGGGGCGGAGGAGTATATCGAGAAAAACTCCCTGATGCCGGCTGATGGCATCAATCTGCTGCCCAAGATGCTCGAGAATGTCATTTGCCGCATCAACCGCAGGCGCGGCATTGCCTTCACCAGCGTTCCAGTCGACAAGAACTAGCGAAAGACTCGTGCCGGAGCAAAATTCAGCGATGTTTTCCGATTCAAAATCCGTTTCCCGGGTATTCTTTATAGTCCGTGCCGCAAATGCTCTTCGGCGTTCAGGTTTGCACCGGCGAGCAATAACAGCCCCGTTAGAAACGCCCAGAACATCAGGCTTACGGAAAGCGCGAACGGTCCATAGACCTCGCCAAAGTTGAGCCAGGGCAGCGCCAGAATGTATCCATACTTCAGCGCCTCCGAAAGCAGGCCCATAATCATTGCCGTGGGCAGCACCGCCCGCGCCGGAACCCTGCCGTTTGGCAATACCCAATAAATAAGGAAAAAGATGGCGATGCTGGCCGCGATCGCGAACGCCTTCATCACCAGAAACCCCGCAAGCCGAATAAAGCCGGAGCCGTGTCCGCGCAGCAGAAACCCCATCAGCGAAACGTTCCCTGCGGTCATCGCAACGGAGATCAGCGCCAGCCCGCCGCATCCAAACGCCAGCGCCAGCGAAATGAGCTGATTCCCGACATACGACCGGTTGTTCGGAAATCGCCAGATTCGGTTCAGCGCGACCTCCAGCGGCATAAATATCCCGGACGAAGTCACCAGCAAAATGATCAGCGATACCGCCTGCACTCGTTGCCGCGAATTCACCATTGCGTTCAAGTTCCGGATGACGAATTCCTGCCCAGCCGGCAGATAATCGCGCAGCAATTCGACCACTACGTCATACATCAGCCGCGAGTGAAGAACCCGGCGGATGAGCGTCATTAATAAGACGACGAAAGGAAAGAACGATAGAAGCGAATTGGCGGCCACCGAAAACGCAAATGTGTGCACATCGGTACGCAGAAGGTACCGCACGGTCGAGGCCACCATGCCGCGGGATCGCCTGCGCCGAGCGCCCCGAGAACGGGCCACGCTGGCGGGAGCAGGCGGCTCAACGGAAGCGATAGTAGTGGGATCGGTCACGCTTAGTTCGCCTAATCCTATCAAAGGGTTGCAGTCTGGGGTGGCTCGGGCGCACACCTAGGTCTATGCCCAAAAGGGTGGGGAACTCTTTCCGACCGGCGAGCCTGAAGGCGACAGGCGCCCATTTTAAGGTTCCCCTTCACTAATTTTTGTTGCGAAACGATTTAATACTCCTTATTATTCGGTGCGCATGAGCTGGCAACCGCCAGAGCATGAGTTTGTAGGGCAGGTTGATGTCTTGAGCAGAGCGGTAGAAATCAGCGCCGATCGTCGGGCTCCGAGGCTTGCGCCGCATTTTGTCTAGCGGCGTCGAACCGAGGAGTCTTTTGCTTTGGGGCAAGTTTCTCCGGCACAGAGAGACGCAACCGGGTTTCACTGGTTTTCCCGAGGGGGCGCTCCGTTCGCGCGGAGCACAATACGGGAAATCCGGGAAACTTATTCTTAATGACCAAGGGAAAGGAGTTTTTCTGTGAGAGAGAAGGGAACAGTCAAGTGGTTCAATGGGGCGAAGGGGTACGGCTTTATCCAGCGCTCTACGGGAGAAGACGTCTTCGTTCATTTCTCCGCGATTCAAGAGAACGGCTACCGCTCGCTCAACGAGGGTGAGACCGTCGAGTTCGATCTGCTCAAAGGCCCCAAAGGCTTTCAGGCGGGCAACGTCGTCCGCGCTTAGTCCGGCAATTGTCCGCTGCTGCACCCGTGCCAACCCTCCCGCCCCATCGGGAGGGTTTTAATTGCGCCCCATAACAAAATGTAGGGACAGCCGCCCCTTCGGCAGGCTCAGGGCAGGCCCCCGGCTGTCGGGCGGCCCAGCTTCATCGGGCCGCAGCCACTCCGACCGCCGTTGCACAATACTTCCCGTGTATTTGTCATTTCGACCGGAGCCGGACCCTGAGCGCAGCGAAGGGCACGGCGCAGTGGAGGAACCTGCCGTTCGCTCGATCAGCCGGCATCAAGTCGTCAAGACGCGAACGGCTAATCCCAAAAAAAGCCAAAACGATCTGTCATGCTGAGCGGAGAAGTGAGATCGCTCCGCGATCTCACTGCGTAGTCGAAGCATCCCTGCCTTTGCTCAGCCCCATCCACGGGTACCATTCCGCGGCCAAGTCGATCCATTGCGGATTGCGGCGTTCGAACAAAGCGATCTTCTTCGCGCGCGCCCATCCCTTTAATTGCTTCTCGCGTGCCAGGGCCTTGTGCACGTCGTCGAAGGATTCAAAATAGAGCAACTGGACCACCTCATATCGAAAGGTGAAGCCTTCGTAGTGATGGAATTTATGCTGGAAAACGCGTTTGTGAAGATTTCCGCTGACTCCTATGTACAAAGTCCCAGTCAAGCTTCCCATAATGTAGACGCAGTAACGCGGATCGCGCATCAGGACATGATTTGAGAATTAACGCGTTGCGGCTGTGATGGATGTCATATAGGAAAGAAAATCCCCGCCGCATTCGGGACGGCGGTAGGGATGCTTCGACTTCGCTGGGAGGACATACCGTCCTCCCCGCTCCGCTCAGCATGACAAAAACTGCCCCCCGTCGTGCATAGTCGAAGCATCCCTGATTTTCGCCCGCCTTCGTCCACTGTCGGGCCGCATCCATCAGACGAAGACGACACCAACTATCAAATTCCTTCCACCCGATATTCCAGCTAGAATGGCGCGGAAGTGCAAAAGAACCAGCTCTATTACGGCGACAACCTCACCGTCCTCCGCGAGCACATCAAGGACGAATCCGTCGACCTCATCTACCTCGACCCGCCCTTCAACAGCCGACAGGACTACAACGTCCTCTTCGCCGAAAAAGACGGCACCCGCTCCAGTTCCCATATCATGGCCTTCGAAGACACCTGGGAATGGAACATGGACGCCGAAGCCGCCTTCGAAGAAATCGTCGAGCGCGGCGGTCGCGTCTCCCGTGCCATGCGCGCCTTTCGCACCTTCCTCGGCCACAGCGACATGATGGCCCCCCGCGCCTAATCGAGCTTCATCGCGTGTTCAAGGCAACGGATCGCCCCTCGGGATTTGAGGTAAGATGCGAAAAGCAATGAACACAAAACTAACGTCCGGCAAGCCAGCGCTCACGATTGCAGCCCTGAAACAAGAAACGAAGAAGTTCATTGCCGCGTTCTCAAAGGAACATCCTGAACTCTTTGGCATCACAGACGGGAAAGCCGTCGGTACATACGTTGAGGAAAAATTCAACGTCTACCTGGGAGAACATTATGAATATCAATCGGGCAATGCGGCTGTCGGCATTGACTTTCCGGCCTTGGAAGTCGATGTCAAAGCTACATCAATCCGCCAACCGCAGTCTTCTTGCCCGTTCAGATCGGCGGAACAGAAGGTGTACGGTTTGGGTTATAACCTACTGGTTTTTGTGTATGAAAAGACCGACGACGGCCAGCGAAAGACGGCAGTTCTTGACTTCAAGAATGTCGTGTTCGTTAGAGCTGACAAGACGGGGGATTTTCAGACCACGAAGGGGATCCTTGGCATCCTGGAACGTGACGGAAACATAGAAGAGATCGTCGCATTCCTAGAAGAGCGAAACCTATTTCTAGATGAAGTTGGTCGGCTGCATTTGGCTGAGAAAATCATGCACCAAAGGCCGTGTTTAGGATATCTCACGATCTCAAACGCTCTACAATGGAGGCTACAGTACGGTCGCGTGATCAAGCTAGCGGCTGACAGCACGACCGACGGAGTGGAGAACATACTTGCGTGAGTTCGGTGATTTTCAAACACCCCTCGATTTAGTGAGAAGCGTTTTGCGCGCTGTCTATAGAGGAGGAGGCACGTGGACGCGAGCGCTCGAGCCCACATGCGGAGTGGGCAATTTCATCACAGGGCTACGTTCCCTTACCTCTCCTCCGCTTGAGATACAGGGAATCGAGGTTCAAGCGAGACACGCCCTTCGCACGGTTGTGGAAGCGGAAAAATCCTCCGAGCCGACTGCGATCCGAATTAAGCAAGCCGATATCTTCAAGCTCAATCTGGCTGAACTTGCATGGGCACAGACAGGCCCCCTATTGGTGGTCGGAAATCCGCCGTGGGTCACAAACGCGGAACTTGGCGGCCTCAACAGCGAGAACTTGCCGACCAAATCCAACTTCAAGGCACGAACCGGATTCGGCGCGAAAACCGGTGAGTCCAACTTCGACATCGCGGAATTCATCTGGATAAAGCTGATTAAGGAACTGGCCTGGTCCCGTCCCACCATCGCCCTGCTCTGCAAGACGGCGGTAGCTCGCAACGTGCTGGCATACGCCGAGAGAGCGGCCTTGCCGATTTCTTCGGCCGAGATTTACCTCGTCGACGCTAAGAAATGGTTCGACGCCGCTGTGGACGCCTGCCTGTTCAGAGTGGATGTAGGTTTCGGAGAAACAAACTACGGTGCCAGCCTGTACGCCGACCTCGAAGCGGAGACCCCACAGTCCGTCCTCGCCATGGCCAACGGCTCGATAGTTTCAAACTATGCCGTTTACGAAGAATACAATTTCCTGGAAGGCGAGAGCCCGGTCGTTTGGCGGCAAGGCATTAAGCATGACGCCGCGCCAATCATGGAGTTGACTGTAGAAAACGGCAACCTAAGGAATCGCCTCGGAGAGGCAGTCTCGGTTGAGTCGGAACATGTCTATCCACTACTGAAAAGTTCCGACCTCAACAGCGACGACAACCCTGAACCTCGATTTCGGGTCTTGGTTACCCAGAAGGAACTCGGGGCTGGTACCATGGACCTCGTTCGCCAGGCTCCCCACCTGTGGAGGTATCTGAGCTCCCACGAAGTAGTTTTCCTTGCGCGAAAATCCTCGATCTACGAAGGACGGGCACCCTTTTCCATGTTTGGTATTGGCGACTACTCGTTCACGGATTACAAAGTTGCCATTTCCGGCATGTACAAAACGATTCGGTTTCGTGTTGTCGGTCCTCATGAAGGAAAGCCCGTGCTAGTTGACGACACCTGCTATCTCGCCCCGTGCTCCTCCGCTGAGCAAGCTTGTATTCTGGCTGCGCTACTGAATGACCCAGGGTGTCTCTCATTCTTAAATTCACTGATTTTTTTGGACTCCAAGAGGCCGATCACAAAGAAAGTTCTTCAGCGTCTCGACTTGGCTGCGCTCTTGTCACGAGTTGATCGACGGGTTCTCACCCGAGAGGCGAACAAAAGGTTGGCAATCCTTGGACTGGCGGCCATTGGCGAAGAGGCCGTCAATACATTCGCATGGCCCGGGAGCGAACCCGACCGCCAACTCCTGATTCCGGGAATGACCTGATTTCAAAATCGCGTGCAGAGCCGGGTGCCCCAGGTCTCGCTGCTCTTGCGAGCCCTGAGAACCATTCCTGCGACGAAAAATCCCCAATTCCCAATGCCGCATCCCTTACAAAACTATTCTTCCCTCCCTGTGACATCTAACCTTGCCTTCCACAGCCCTTATCGGAAACAATCCCTAAAGCTATCTCGAAACTCTCATGAATAGCCGTTGTAAATCAGAAGTCCTTTATTTCACGGATTTTAATTTCTAAGTTCTTTGGCATCCGGATTTTGCAAACAGCCCCGAGCTAACTCCCATGTTTTCAAAGACCGGGTAGGAGGGGGAGGGGGGTACCTCAGTTTTTTGCTTCAATGCCAAAGGCGGGCGAGGGTAAAGAAAAAATGGGATTCGATAATGTTCCCCGATGTCAGCACGTAAAAGTTAACGGCGTTCAGTGCGGTTCGCCCGCGCTGCGGCGCAAGCCTCACTGTTTTTTTCATGAGCGCGTTCAGTATGAGCGCGACCTCGCTGCCGAGAGCAAATCCGGCCACCGCAACTTGGGCTTTCCCCTGCTCGAAGACGCGAACTCCATCCAGGTCGCTCTCATGAAGGTCATCCAGATGCTCGGCTCCGGCATCCTTGACCACATAACCGCCGCCCTCATGCTCTATGCCCTTCAAACCGCCAGCGCCAATCTGCGCCACGCAAAATTCGAGCCCGAAAAGCTCACCGACGTGGTCATTGACGAGGACACCGTTGACCTGACTCGTGTCCAGGGCCCCCAGTGGTGCGCCCGTGACTTCGACGATTCCCAAAAGAAGCCTCGCCGCTTGCGGAACCAGCCGTGCAGCCCAACGTTGCGGCGAAGAAGACTGCCCCAGCCCCGGCTCTAAACGAAGAGATTGCTGACTACGCAAGAAGGCGGAACTAAAGCCCGATGAAACTGCATCCCGACCGTCCCGAGGAGGACGGAGAAGGCTACTGGCGGAGCTCTGTTGAAACGCATGGGACTGCCCACGGAGGAGCGGGACACGGCAGAAGAAACTGAAAACGGGAGGGGCTGCGGCCTGGGTCGTAGACTGGGTGTCCACCATGAGTTTCCGTATTCTGGGAACTCGCGCCCTCCCGGTCCTCTGGGCGGCTGTCCCTACTGGTTCTATTTCCCCGCACTGGCCATCTTCACACCGCGCGAACTCGCCGCGTAGCGTGCGATGCCCTTATACAGCGCCTCGGCGATTTGTTCGCGGTAGCCATCGCTGCGCAGCTTTTGCTCATCGGCGGGGCTGCTGACGAACGATACTTCCGCGAGAATTCCCGGCATCGCCGTTTCGGTCAGCACCACGTAAGAAGCTTCTTTCACGCCGCGGTCGCGCAGTCCGGGATTTTGTACCGATAATGTTCCGTAGAGAGACCGTTGCACGCTGGCCGCCAGCCGCCGCGATTGTTCGATGCGGTCGTGCAAGTCGGCGGCAGAGAGCGCTAAGGTTGCAGCATTCTTAGCGCCCGCCGGCTCCTGACGAGTCTCCGCATCTTTTGCGTTCGGAGCCGAGAAAAAGTTCGTGTAATACGTTTCAACTCCGCGTGCCGAAGGCAGATCGCTATAATTTGCATGCACGGAAACGAAAAGATCAGCCTGCGACTGATTCGCCATTGCGGCGCGCTCGTCGAGCGGAATGTAGTTATCGTCGTTGCGGGTGAGAATCACGTCCGCGCCCAGGCGGCTTTCGAGGAGCTTGCCGAGGCGTTGCGCAATCTCGAGCACCAGGTCTTTTTCCAGCAAGCCGCGACGGCCGACGGTTCCGAGATCCCAGCCGCCGTGTCCCGCGTCGACTACGATGCGAAGCTTCGCCATGTGCGAACGCAGTTGCAAATCTTCTTTCGTTGGCGGAGGAACCACGATTGGAGAAACGGAGATTGGGGAGACGGAGATTGGAGAAACAGAGATTGGAGGAACAGAAAGACGACCAGCGCTCACCAACTTGTTTCTCTCCGCGTCCGCGGCGCCAGGGAAGAGATTGACCTGACTCCTGGTATCGGCGCCCAGCTTTCGCACCTGCACCACGAGGCGATACGGATTCGGTTCGAGGCTGACGGAATAGTTTGAGTTGCCCCGGGTCTCGAGCACCAGGCGAGTCAGACCGGAAACCGGCTGGGCCACGCGAACCCGCGCCAGCAGCGAATCGCCCACCTCGATGGTTTTTCCCGCAAGCTCGGGGGCCACCGCGGTATCGTGCAGGTCGAAATAAATCCGGTCCGGCGCCGACAGGCGGTGCGCCTCATATTGAACCTGATCTTCGAGGTCGAGAACGACCGTGCTCGAATCGTCAGAAGACCAATGGCGAATGCCGGTGACGCGCGGCATATGGGAAAGCTCCTGCGGTGTCGCGCCGTCCCCGGAAGAATCCGCGAACGGCTCGCCTGCCATCGTCGCATTCCCGGCGGCTTCGACCCTCGCTGGCGAGGTCGCCACACTGTCGGTATTGGCACTTGGCGAGGCGGGCGAAGGCGATGCGGCGTGAGCCGGAGTTTTGGTCTTCGCCAGCAGGGCGGGCCGCATAGTCATCTTAGGCGCGGGCTGAACCATGACGCCGCCAAGTTCGGCATTCTTCAGCTTCCACCACAAACCCGCCGCGAAAACCGTGGCCACAACAATCAATACCATTACCAAAACAATTCCCGGATTACGCCCCGCGGACTTCTGATGTTTAGCCTCTTCCGCAATCGCCAAATCCCGCAACTTCGAAAGCTCGGGCTCAATAGTAGACGCTGCGCTTCCCGCGAATACCTCAATAGTTTCTTTCTCGGGAACTGGCTGCGTCAAGGCCGCTCTAAAGTCTGTGCTGGAGGCAACGGTCTCCCTGCTCGGAACCGGCTCTGTCTTAACCGCGGATGTGGCCACAGGCGCGGCCAATTCCGCCTCAGCCGCTTGCGCCGACTCGGCGAAGCGATCTTCATCTTCAGGTTTGAGCGCCCCGACGATCAGCTCAGCCAGCAGTTCGAGGCTGCCAATGTCACTATCGTTGAAACCGAACGGTTCCGACGAGAAAGCTTCCAGCAATCCGATAACGCGCCGGCGGCCGCACAGGGGAACCGCGACCATGGAACGCGCGCCCAAATGGCGGCAAGCCTGCCGGTTGACGCGATCGTCGGTTTCGGTATCGTCGCAGCGAATGATTTGCGCAGTGCGGAAACATGCTCCGGAAAAGGAAGAATCGCGCTGGATTCGTGCCCCGACGTCCGGCTTGATCGCGCCAGCGGAGGCGCGCAGAACGATTTCCTTGTTTTCCGCGAGTGCGATTCCTAAGCCGTCAGCTCCGGTAATGGCAATCGCGCGCTCGGCAACCAGTTGCAGTACTTCGTCCAGGACAAATTGCTCAGTTGGCTCAAACTCGACGGATTCCACATTGGAGGGCGCGACGGATTTTTCGAAGGCTTGTTCGTAGCGATGCGCATGCCGCGCGGCTAATGCGCGCCGTCGCCGTATCTGTTGATGAAGCGACGAGAATGCCAGAAGCGCCTGTAGCGCATCGCCGCCCGAAGGCCGCAACTCACCCGCCGTGTCAGAAACAGGTTCGCAGGAAATTGCATCCGCCGAGAACTCGTTTCGGCCCGGCCATGAGGGAACTTGCGTCCCGCTACCGCCGACGCCGACTTCAAACCCGGGTTTGACTGGAGTGGTTGCCATTCCTTCGCGGATTAGACAGTTTTCTTCCGTATAGCGAGTGTCGCCAGCGATGCGATGCCTTGTCAATTGACTATTTGACATAGCCGCTGGCTCTGCCGTGGCGACCGATTGCCGCCGTGCTGCGCGCGCGTTCTATGGTGCGCCTTTAACAGTACGTTAGCGAGGTTTGCTATTAGTTGCAACGAAAGGGCGCGCCCTTTGGGGCATGAACTTTGGTAAGTCGGCTCTCTGGAAATGAGTCCCCGATCACCGCTCTGAGGGACATGGAGTCTTCCTCCGCGTTGGTTTCCGAATGACGATTGGAGCGGCCTTGTTAGTCGATCCTGACATATGAATAGTGAAAGAAACCGTCGAAGCGTCTCACGACAGGGACAGCGATCTTTGAGAAGTTCAAGGATTGGCTGGGCGCGTCTCCAGCATGGACAGTTCAAACAGACCACAAGGGTTTGCTCCGGAATCAGCCCAGTTACTGCTGTCTATGTTTCGAGAGACGCTAGAATCAAACTTGTAGAACCCATCCGCCGTGCCTGGCAGGAAAACATGCAGTCAGCTTCTCTTCCCGTGCGTCAGCCTCGTAATCGATACCGGCACGAACTCCGCACTTTGACGTACGTCACGCTCGATGGCGCGAATGGTGGGATCATTTCGAAACCTCAATCGCGCAGGGGTTGCGGTGCAGGCCGTATCTCCGTTGAGAAAGGAACAGCGGGTCCGCATGCGATTTGAGTTGCGGCACCCACGCGTGCGACTCGACGTTTATGGATCTGTGATCTGGGCGAACTCCTCCGGCCAATGCGGTATCCGGTTCGTGGACTTACCGGAGCGCACAGGTCATCAAGTCAACGAGTGGATATTTTCCCATCTTCTTGAGGCGGCGGCTCGAGTGGCCGACGACGAGCAATTGACTTACCGCGAGGTTCGACGGTCGGCCGTCCGGGACAGAACTGCTTCCGCTGAAACGAACGCGCTGACATTTTCCTGTTCGGCGCGGCCTGCGATAAGGCTGGATTACGGCCGAGCGGGAGCACCCGCGGAGGCAGAGCCGTATCTCGGAAACGAAGATGCGGATCGAGAAGTGCAGAAGCGTGCCGAGCTAAACTGGTTTCTGCGTCCAGTTTCGGGGCGCACCATGACTCGCCTGGTGGATGGACTGGTGATGTTTGCGGCTCTGCTTTTGTTCATTTTCATTTTTCTATTGATTGCGCACGAACTTCCGCCATGGCCGCTCGCCGTAACGGGAGGCGTGATCGCGGCGACCTCTATAGTGGCCTGCTACAGGGCTTTGTTTGTGTTGATGGGCGGACCCACCCTTGGCGCGCGTCTGGCGCTGGCCTCGCACGACGGGGACGAGAAATAGAATTCCGCGAGCCGTTCTGGGGAGAAGTGGCCTCGCGTTCGGATTAGAATTGTTTTCAAGATGGATTTGAGAATTGGCTGGGGCCAAGGCCCAAGTCCTTGCGCGCTTCCTGCGACACGGCTTAAGGCCGCTGAAAAAGGGGCACTGTGTGCGAAAGCCGACCTCAGGCGCTGAAGCGCAGATGGATCTCGGGAAGTTAACGGCACGAGTGAACTCGTGCCCTTCCAAAGCCGCTCCATCTTAATTCGCGAAGTACTGCTGGGCCAGCCAAAGGCGCAGAGTGTTTTTCGCCTCCGAAGCCATTTTTACAAAGCGGACGCCGACATTTCCCTGCTCGTCACACCATGCCACTTCCACTCGAGCGGTTAGTCCGCATTTTGTTCCCGGCAGCGAAAAGGATACTCGCGAGGCTTCCGCCGCATCGAATCCATCATCAATGCGAATCTGTAACCCGCCCTGGCTGAGATTAATGAGCTGTCCCGCGCCGCGCTTCTGGCCGCGGCCGCTCAGGGTGACAGGGACTTCTACTCCAGCACGGTGATAGCGCAGGCGTCCGTCAAGGATCATGTTGCGCGCGGCGGAGAGCGTGTGCACGGCCTGCTCCACGGAGATCGGCTTATCGAAGGCGAACATCGCTCCGCTCTCTTCCATTTCGCGGCTGCCCTGCGGACCACCCATTATTACAAGAGGAACTGTGCTGGCGCGCGAGGCTTCCCGTTGCAGCTCGCGAAAGAATTGTCCGGTGCCATTGAGATCGCAGTCGACAATGAGAGCATCAACTTTAGAGTTCGTGAGCCGGGACAAAGCTCGTTGCGGTTCGGTCTCGACCGAGACATCCATGTGAAGGCCGCCGAGAATGCACTCGAGAACACTGACTTCCTGCCAGTCGCGCGAAACCACCATCGATGAAAGTGTCATGGCTCTCACTGTACCGAGGTGAGTAATCTCGACCTAGATCACTAACGTAATGCGGGCTTCGGGCTTCCGGTCCTTATCTTTAGCCGGAAATAGAATGTGGACCGCTCGATAGAAAACGCGCTCAGCCAAGCCGGAAACCGCAAGTCTCCGTTACGAGCTGCGATTTGCCGACGCCCGGTGCCAGAAGCCCGAAGCCGCTTTACAATTTCCGGTACCATTCCACCGTGCGCCGCAGGCCCTCTTCGAAATCTACCGAAGGTTTGTATCCCAAATATTTTTCCGCGAGGGAAATATCGGCGAGGGAGTGCTTGATGTCGCCGCCGCGTTCGGCGGTATACGCGGGCGGGCCCGAGTATGAAATGAGAGATTGCAGCAGCTTGAAAGTCTCGTTCAGCGTGACGCGCCGCCCGGTTGCGACATTGAACACTTTTCCCGCAACCTGTACCGCTGGAGCTTTGCATGCAAGCAGGTTGGCCTCGACCGCGTTGTCGATGTAGGTGAAGTCACGGCTCTGCTCGCCGTCGCCGAAAATCGTGGGCTGCTTGCCTTTCAACATTTGCGTGATAAATTTCGCCAGCACGCCGGAGTAAGGCGAAGTGGGATCTTGCCGGGGACCGAAGATGTTGAAATATCGCAGCGCGACGGTTTCCAACCCGTAACAGCGGTAAAACGAAATCATGTAATGTTCACTGGCGAGTTTAGCGACGGCATAGGGCGATATGGGATCGGGCGTCATCGCCTCGTGTTTTGGCAGGGTTGGAGTGTCGCCGTAAGCCGATGACGACGCGGCGTAGACAACCCGCTTTACCTTGGCGTCGCGCGCCGCCACCAACACATTAACGGTGCCATCGATGTTTGCGCGATTGCTCCCGATTGGATCCTGCACGGATTTTGGAACCGAAGGAATTGCGGCCTGATGGAAAACGTAATCCACGCCGCGGCATGCCTGCTTCATCGCCTCAAGATCGAGAATGTCCGCCTCGCGAAAATCGATCTCAGACAGAATGGAAGCGAGATTGCCGGGTTTGCCGGTGGAGAAATTGTCCACCCCGCGGACTTGCTGGCCACGCTTCAATAATTCTCGCGCAAGGGACGATCCAATAAAGCCGCCAATGCCGGTGATCATATAAAGTGACATGGGATTAATAATAGCAATCGAAGGTTGAAAACAGATTGTACGGCTCTGATTTGGAAGGGTCGAAGAACGAGTCGAAGAACGAATATTTTCTAATGGCTTTGCCGCAAGATCTGGTGAAACTCTTCCCGCTCCATAGTCCGACGTTCCTCGAAGAAGCTCAGCATCGCCTGTAAAGCCAAATGCGGATTTGAGACAGCGTGCAAGGCGTCACGATTGATCGTTAAAGCAGATACAGAGTTGCCGAGAATCGCGGAGTGTTGCGAAATGGATTTCACGAGGTCCTGTAATTTGCCGCGATTCGCTTCCGAGATACGGGCGAAGCATATTCCCATGCCAAGGCCGGGGTAGGTCGCACGGACTTCCCCCACAGCTTCCACTTGTAGGCTATTCGCCTCAAGCTTTAAGCCGAGGATGTCACCCACCCGATAGTGCGCCGAAGTTTCGATGTAGCATCCATTTAAGCTGATATCCGCAAGAGTTGCCCAGGTGGAACCCGTTCCGCCTCCGCCGCGCAAATGAGCACTGCCTTTGCATTTGTAACGCGAACTTCCGCGCTTCTCTTTTTTGACATTAGCGGGATTGGCGACAATGGTAGCGGGGGCGACTTTTGCGGAGGAAGGCTCAGGCGCGCGGGCGGGCGCAGTGGCCGCGCCTTGATTTGAAGTGGACTGTTTCAGACGGGACAGATAAGCCGCTCCGTCGCTGGTTTCATCGAAAGGCATAACGGGGAAGGCCACAAGAGTCGAGGAGCGCGGCGATTTTGAGCGCAGCTCTCGTTAGGCTTCCTGTCATACTCTACGGAGGTTTATTCCAGAATGGTTAGCCGGTGTGGCGCCGGCTGGAACGAGAGGATGAATAGAGTCCTCATTCGAGAAGGAGTTCAAGATCGGGACTGGAAGGGGGGGAATTCCGCAACAGACGCGCGAATCTTGCTCCAAACTTCGTCGCGTCCGGCTCCGGTATTGGCGGAGAAGGGGATCACCGGGGCGGAAGGATACGCTTCGGCCAGGGACTTAAGGGCATTACGAAGTCGATTGTTCGACAGCCGGTCTGTCTTTGTGGCGATCAGGAGAAAGTTATGTCCGGAGGAATTAAGAAAATCTAAGAGTTGCCGATCGCTCTGTTGCGGAGGAACGTTGACGTCGATCAGTGCGAGGCACAGCGCGAGGGTGGGCCGCTCGTTGAGATAAGGCTCGATGAACTTGGGCCACTCCTGCGAAATCTCGCGAGAGAGCTTGGCGTAACCATAACCGGGAAGGTCGGCGAAAATGACCTCGGGGCGCGGCTTTCCGGGCCAGCGCACTTCAAAGAAATTGATACTGCGGGTGCGGCCCGGCGTGGAACTGGTGCGCGCCAGTTTGGTTTCGACCAGCGTATTGATCACGCTGGACTTTCCGACGTTCGACCGACCCAGGAAGGCGACTTCGGGAAGGCTGGGAGCGGGGAAGTGATCGGCACCAGTGGCCGAGGCTAGGAATCGGGCCATTACTCTCATGGCTGGGGCCAGTTCTCAGTTTTCAGTTCTCGGTTCGCATTTCCCATATTTTAGTTTGCTATGCGGGGAGAGAATTGGCAAGCGGGTGCGTGAGCGGGTAGTGGGTGCATTTGGCTCTCGTTTGGGGCCGGTTAAGCGGGAGATCCTTCGCTGCGCCTGAAAGACGGGTCTGCTCAGGATGACAATCGTAGTTTAGCGACGCAAACTGCACCCCTGCTCGAAAGTGATGGTGCTGTTTGATGGCGAGAGCCGCGCTTGCGGGAGATCCCTCGTCCCGCCGGTGAAAACGCGCGAACTCGAGATAACACTAGAGGTAGATGGTTCCGCGCTGTCAAAATGTGCCAATACCAAAACGCTAGTCTGCCGAAATGCTCAATTTTTGCGAAATTGTTTGCTGAGAGTCAGAGCTTGGTGCTGATACGACGACCCTATATTCGTGCCGTAGATTTTTTCTGGCCGCGATAATAGCGGCATATAGTTCAGGCGGCCTACGAGCTGGCCGTGCTCCATCAAGAACGGAACTTCGTGGGCGCGGACTTCAAGCACGGCGCGGGTGCCTTTGATGTCGTTGGAACCATAACCGAAGCCGGGATCGAAGAATCCTGCGTAGTGAATGCGGAATTCGCCATCTCCCTGATCCAGGGGAACCATTTCGGCCGCAAAGTCTGGTGGGACGCGAACCCTTTCTCTCGAGGCAAGAATGTAGAAGTCGCCGGGCTCCAGAATCAAGCTCTTATTGGCGTTCTGATGAATGGACTCCCAAAACTCCTCGGTTGAATAGAAATCGATGCGGTCGAGGGCCACCGCTGGAGCATACTTCTTGGCCCGATAGGCAATTACCTCGCCCTCTTCGGCAGCTTCCAGATTGACGGTAATTCTCAGTCCGCGCTCAACCAGCGCACGGACGGGGCTATTCTCATCGATGTAAACAAGCGGCTCTTCTTTGTCCAGGTTTCTAATGGTTTGATCGCCGGAGCGTGGGCTGCCGTTTACAAACCGCAGTTGACTGAGCCTCATCCCCGCACGGACGGCAACGGTAAAGGTGCGGGAAACAACTTCGGCATAGAGCTTGCCCTTGTAGCCCGCCACCACATGATCAAACTCTGTGCTGTAATCCGTGATCAGGCGAGTGAAAATGTCAAGACGTCCGGTCGTACTCTTCGGATTTGCCTTGCCTGAAACGTTTTCCGGAAGGCTCAGTTCCTCCACCAACGGGATAATGTAGACGCAATCTCTTTCCAGCACTGGCGCGCCTGTAAGATCGACTCGGGTCATGCGGAGTTGCTTGATTTTGGCGTCCACTGTGCTGTTTGGACCCGGCAGAAAACTTGCTCGCACCCGATAAGCGACGTCGCCGAGACGTAAATCAAGGCTGGCAGGTTGAATATGCTCGGGATTTATTGCGGGCGTGGCGGCGATATTTCCGCGGGCGATCAGGTTGCTGATTTCCTGCGAGGGAAGAATTCCGGTGGTTCGGGTCTGACCGCTTTCGGCGGGCAATTCCGGTCCATTTTCAAAAGCGATGTGGCTTTGGTTGGATGTGGACATCGTGAGAATTTCCTATTGTAGCGCTTTGCAGGAAATTGGGAATATTCGGCAGGCGGGGTGCCCTAATTTCGATTGGCTTTTCTTCGTGACCTTTGCGAGTGCTTTGCGTCCTTCGCGGTCAAAAGCTTTTGCTCCTTTTGCTCCCGAAAATTAGGATTCCGGCGATGCTACAAGGATTGACAAGTGCCGGAACTCCTTGCGGAGCTTGGGGCGGCATGGGTCGGGAAAGGGATCCTTCGACTGCGTTGCCCTGCGCTATCGCGCACGGCAACTTCGCTCAGGATGACAGAGCAGACGCTCCGCGTTGATTTAAGGATGCTACTGGTGGGCCGCCGGGCTATCCCCAGTGCTGGAAGTCAGAGGCGGGGCGATAGGCTGAGTCACTTCATCTTCATGAATCGTGGGCAGCGGTGATTCCAGAGCGATTTGCAACACCTGATCCATGGTATCGACGAAGTGCAGCTTCATGGCGGTGCGCAGGTTTTCCGGCACTTCGGCGATATCTTTCTCGTTGTCGCGGGGCAGGATCACTTCGAAGAGGCCGGCGCGATGGGCGGCCAGCAGTTTCTCTTTCAGGCCGCCGATGGGAAGAACTTTGCCCCGAAGGGTGATTTCACCGGTCATGGCGAGATCGCGGCGCACGGGAATTTTGCTGAGGGCGCTGGCGATTGCTGTAGCGATCGTGATGCCCGCCGACGGGCCGTCTTTCGGAATGGCGCCTTCGGGCACGTGAACGTGCAGATCGAGCGTGCGATAGAAATCGCGGGTCAGGCCGAGGCGATGCGAACGCGAACGAATATAAGAGAGCGCGGCTTGCGCGGATTCCTGCATCACGTCGCCGAGTTTTCCGGTCAGCGTGAGCTTGCCTTTGCCATCGACCACTGTGGCTTCGGTGCTGAGAATTGAGCCGCCGACCTCGGTCCAGGCGAGGCCGGTGACCAAGCCCACTTCGCTCTTTTCATGCGCCAGCGTGTCGCGGAACTTAATTACGCCCAGGAAATCTTTAACGTTTTCGCCGGTCACTGCGATGGTGTAGTTATTGCCTTCTTTCACTACCTTGCGCGCGACCTTGCGGCAGACGTTGCCGATCTCGCGCTCCAGATTGCGCACGCCGGCTTCGCGGGTGTAGCAGCGAATCAAAGTGGTGATGGCGTCGTCGGAGAATTTCACGTTCTTCTCCGAAAGGCCAGCCTGCAACATCTGTTTCTTCACGAGGAACTGCTTGGCGATCTCGACTTTTTCCTGCTCGGTGTAGCCATGCAGCCGCAGCACTTCCATGCGGTCTTGCAGCGCGGGTGGGATGGTGTGCATTACGTTGGCGGTGGCGACAAAGAATACTTGCGAGAGATCATACTCGACGTCGAGATAGTGATCGACGAACATGAAATTCTGCTCGGGATCGAGCACTTCGAGGAGCGCGGCGGATGGATCGCCACGGAAGTCCATCGACATTTTGTCGACTTCATCGAGCATGAAGACCGGGTTCTTCGTGCCGGCCTTCTTCATCATCTGGATAATCTGGCCGGGGAGCGCGCCGATATACGTGCGGCGATGGCCGCGGATTTCAGCTTCATCGCGCACTCCGCCGAGCGACATGCGGACGAACTTGCGTCCGGTGGCCTTGGCGATTGACATACCGAGAGAAGTCTTGCCGACTCCGGGAGGACCAACGAAGCAAAGAATCGATCCCTTGGGATTTTTTACCAACTGGCGGACCGCGAGAAATTCGAGGATGCGTTCTTTAATTTTCTCGAGACCGTAATGATCTTCATTGAGAACTTTTTCGGCGCGGGAGATGTTGCGAATCTCTTTGGATCGCTTCTTCCACGGCACAGCCAGCAGCCAGTCGAGATAGTTTCGTGAGACAGTCGACTCGGCCGACATGGGCGGCATGGCTTCGAGCTTTTTTAATTCCTGAAGCGCCTTGTCTTTCACTTCTTTTGGCATGCCGGCGGCTTCGACTTTTTTCTTCAGCTCGTCGAATTCACTCTTCTCGCCGCGGCCCAGTTCTTTTTGAATCGCCTTGATCTTTTCGTTGAGGTAATACTCTTTTTGCGCCTTCTCCATCTGGCGCTTCACGCGGGACTGAATGGTGCGGTCGACGTTAAGCTTTTCGATTTCGACGTCGAGTACGTCGGCGATGCGGTTCAGGCGCTCGGAAGGATCGAAGATTTCCAGCAGTTCCTGTTTTTCTTCGATGGAAAGCTGCAAGTTCGCGGCGATGATGTCGGTCAGCTTGGCGGGATCTTCCATCCGGACCGCAGAAATCATGGTTTCGTAATTCAGCGCCTGGCAGAGTTTTACGTACTGCTCGAACAAAGTGGTCACGCGCTGCATGCTGGCTTCGATTTGCGCGTTCATCTCGACGGGATAACGGGCGACGCGAACATTGGCCTGCATGTAACCATCGGCGTCGGTGGCTTGCAGCAGGCGGCCTCGCTCGATGCCTTCAACCAAAACTTTGATATTTCCATCGGGCAGCTTGAGGCTTTGGACGATATTGACGATGGTGCCAACCTGATAAATTTCGTTCGATTTGGGTTCGTCGATGGAGGCGTCGTGCTGGGTGGCGAGGAAAATCTTTTTGTCGGCGGCCAGCGCCTCTTCCAGAGCGCGAACGCTGGACTCGCGGCCCACCACGAACGGCGTCATCATATAAGGGAAGATGACCACGTCGCGGATGGGCATCATCGGCAGCTTCTTGCTCTCGAATTTTTCCTTGGATGTGGTCACTCAATCTCCCTGGGCTACCGCTCTAGGTTGCCGCTGCTATGACTGTGCGGAATGGCAATCCCCGCGCACAGCTTCTCCAACAGTTTACTCTCTATTTGGCTATCCGGCCTTCTCTAATGTGGCCACCGAGGCGCTGCGCTTTTCCACCATTTCACGGGTCACTTCGAACTCTTTGAGTTTCTTCTGGCTGGGCAGGTGGAACATGAGATCGAGCATGAGTTCTTCGAGAATCATTCGCAGGCCGCGCGCGCCTACTTTACGGGCCATAGCCTGGCGTGCGACCGCGCGCAGAGCTTCCTCGCTGAACTTTAAGCGCACATTCTCGAACTCGAAGAGACGCTGATACTGCTTGACGATGGCGTTCTTAGGCCGGGTAAGGATTTCGATGAGCGCGAATTCGTCGAGGTCTTCCAGCATGCCGACAACGGGCAAGCGGCCAACGAACTCAGGAATAAGGCCAAACTTGATCAAATCTTCCGGCTGAATCTCGCTCAGCAGTTCGAAGTTGCGCTTCTTGGAAACGACGATATCTTCTTTATCGGCCTCTTCACCGCCGCGGAAGCCGAGCGATTTCTTGCCCACGCGCCGCCCGATAATTTTCTCCAGGCCGACGAAAGCTCCGCCGCATATGAAAAGGATGTTTGTGGTGTCGACCGGAGTGAACTCCTGGTGAGGATGCTTGCGTCCGCCTTGGGGCGGAACGTTGGCGATGGTGCCTTCCAAGATTTTGAGCAGCGCCTGTTGTACGCCTTCGCCGGAAACGTCGCGAGTGATTGAAGGGTTCTCGTCCTTGCGGCCGATCTTGTCGATTTCGTCGATGTAGATGATGCCGGTCTGGGCGCGGCTTACATCGCCTTCGGCCGCTTGCAGAAGTTTCAGGATGATGTTTTCGACATCCTCGCCAACGTAGCCAGCCTCGGTAAGAGTGGTGGCATCGACGATGGCGAAGGGAACGTCGAGCATGCGGGCGAGAGTCTGCGCGAGAAGAGTTTTGCCGGTGCCCGTGGGACCGATGAGCATGATGTTGGACTTGCTCAATTCGATGCCGTCGCTGGCTTTCTGGCGGTTCATGAAAATGCGCTTGTAGTGGTTGTAAACTGCGACTGCCAGCTTCTTCTTGGTCTGTTCCTGTCCGATGACGTATTCGTCGAGGAAAGTCTTAACTTCCTGCGGCTTGGGGAGTTGGTTGGGAGCGGCGGTCTGGGGAGTGGCCGTGCGGTCGTCTTCGAGGATCGAGTTGCATACCGCGACGCACTCATCGCAAATATAGGCGCGAGGATAGTCGCTGGGCGACGAGATCAGTTTGGCTACGGCATCCTGCGATTTGTGGCAGAACGAGCAACGCAGAATCTCGTCAGACGACTTGGTTTTCACTCGATCTACTCCTTATTTTTGGTACCGGGTACCAGGTGCAAGGGACCTGGCAGGTATTCGGTACCACTTTTCACGAACGCCTATCCTACCGCTTTTCCGGTCTTATAGATGATATCGTCTATGATTCCGTATTCCTTAGCCTGCTGGGCATTCATGATGAAGTCGCGCTCCACGTCCTTCTCCACTTTGTCCAGCTTTTGAGTCGTGTGCTTGGAGAGTAACTGGTTTGTAATCTCGCGCATACGAAGGATTTCGCGGGCATGAATGTCGATATCGGTGGCTTGGCCGGAGAGTCCGCCCATCGATGGCTGATGAATAAGAATGCGCGAATTGGGCAGAGCCAGCCGCTTTTTAGGCTCACCGGCCGCCAAAAGCAGCGCCGCCATCGAGGCTGCCTGGCCTACGCACAGGGTCATCACGTCATTTTTCACGTACTGCATGGTGTCGTAGATGGCCATGCCCGCCGTGATTGAACCTCCCGGAGAGTTGACGTAAAGCTGAATGTCTTTCTCGGGGTCTTCCTGAGCCAGAAATAGCATCTGTGCAATCACCAGGTTGGCGATATTGTCGTCAATCGGCGTGCCGATGAAGATGATGTTATCGCGGAGCAGCCGGGAATAAATGTCGTAGGCGCGTTCGCCCCGCCCGGTCTGCTCGATGACCATCGGAACGAGCATCATTTGCGCGTCGTTCCTGTTTCCGTCGTTTTGCTTCACGTTCACCTGCCACACTCCGCCCCGAAACACCAGTTACATGACTCGGGGAGGGTCGAAAGTGGTCCGCGTTTTCTCGATCGTTTTCCCGATCTTACGCGGACTGGTGATAAAGAAAATCGAGGGTCTTCTCGCTGCGGATTCTCATTCGGATTCTATCGAGGCCACCATCCTCTGTCAAACGAGCGCGCACGGCTTCGGACGTTTGTTTCGACTGTTTCGCCAAAGCTTCGAGTTCGCGGTTCACTTCTTCGTCGCTGACCGCGATTTTTTCGAGATCGGCGATGCGTTCCAGCAGTAAAGATGACTTCACATCGTTCACGGCTTGATCCCGCTGGCCGGCGCGAAGGCGGGGAAGGTCCATTTTCTTGAGGTCTTCCATCTTCATGCCTTGTGCGGCAAGAGCGCGCAGGCCGCGTTCGAGGCGCAAGTCTATTTGCCGGTCGATCAGAGACTCGGGCACTTGGAATTCGTTACGCTTGACGAGTTCCGCGACTAGTTTGTCTTTGCTTTCGCGCTCGGCATTGTGCTGGCGTTCGGCTTGCATGTTCTCGCGAATTTGCTTGCGGACCTGGTCGAGTTCGGTGAACTCGCCCAGCTCTTTGGCGAAATCATCATTCAATTCGGGCAGGTTCTTCTGCTTGATGCCGTTCACTTTCACCGTGTAGACAAATGTCTTGCCTGCAAGGCGCTTGTCGGCAACATCTTCGGGATAACTGACGTCGAAGGTGCGCTCATCGCCGGCGGAAGCTCCAGTGAGATTCTGGCTGAACTCCGCAACCGTGTTCTTGCCACCGATCTCGATCAGAACATCATCCATGTGGACGGGATTCGAGGCGGCATCTTTGGTGTCCTGCGCGTCCTTGGGCTTGCCGTCCATCGAAGCTTGGGCGAAATCGCCTTCGGCCAGCGGACGGCCTTCGATGGAGGTATAAGTTGCGCGCTGCTCGCGCAATCCGGTGAGTGCCTGCTCGACTTCTTCGTCGGTGACGGCGATCTCCGGCTTGTCGGCGCGGAGGTCTTTATATCCCTCGACCTGAATCTCCGGCAGCACTTCGAAGCTGGCCTTAAAAGTGAGCGGTTCGCCGTCATGCATGTGCAGATCGGTGACGCGGGGTTGAGAAACCGGAATCAACCCCTGTTTCTCGGCTTCGCGGCGGAAGTATTTCGGGATAAGAGCTTCGGCAACATCGTTCTTGAGGCCGTCGCCAAAGCGTTGCTTGATGATGGAAGCCGGCACATGCCCGGCGCGAAAGCCCGGCAGCCGCGCACTCTTCTGATAGCGTTGAATCTGCGACTCGGTCTCGCGCGCAACTTCCGCGGCGGGAATCTGGACCGAGATTTCGCGCTTCACGCTGTCTTTCTTTGCGTCGTTCTTAGCGTCGTTCTTTGTGTCGTTCTTAGTAACTTCGGTTTTCGTGGCGTCAGTAGTTTCTGTGGGGGTCAAGTTTACCTTTCGCAACCCGCTTGCTTCGGAGGTCCGTCGAGCAAAACGGAAACGACCGGAATTCATACGGCGTTAATTTGAGTGTAAAGACGGGAGGGGAGCAAGGTCAAACGGCGGATCGATTCCGTGCTATGCTTGGCGGCCAGGGCGAAGGAGCTTAGCCAATGCTTTCCCTTCTCAACAGAGTGGCCCGCGGAATTGAGGATGCTTGGACCGCAGGATTTTTCCTGTTTTTTATGGTTGCAATCCTTATTGGGTCGCAAGCGGCATCGTCAACGATTTTGAAATCGCCCAGGAGCAAACTGCTGTCGAAGAACGGTTCAACCGGGAAAATGGAACAAATCTCCATGTCGGCATACCGAGTCCTGAATTGGCGACGGAGTTGTGGGACAGAGCCCCGGCATTAGCTGCTATCGCCTTCATTGTTGCGTATGAAATTCGGCGGAGAGTCAAGCGCCGAAACGACATCCCCCCGAATCGTCCTGGCACGCCTCCGGCATCCAGCGACCCGCCGCTGGCGCCGATGCGTAGGCAGGCTCCTGTTTAAACCCGCCCCTTCGCCGCTACCTCATAATCACAAAAAGGACAGCGCCAAACCTCAGCCTTCGTCCGCACGCGAAGGAGTTCCAAACATAGTTTCACTCCATGTTCACGACAGGTGCGGCTGCCGGGTTCGGGCGTTGGGATTCCCCCGCCCTTCCAATCGTGGTAGGCGTCCAATGCGTTGTAGATCCGCGTGCACCCCTCCCTGGCCTCGGCACAACAACGGTTTGTGCTTTCGGAATGATCCGGCAATGTAGACATCGGCATCATCTCGGAATGATGCTTATCACACAGTGGTCGGAAGTTCGATCTTAAAGAAAAAGAAAACGTTGCCATACGGATACATCTCCTCTTAATTAATGGATTTAATAAATTCTTGCGCGAAGAAATATACAGCCACAGTGTTAGTATATAATCGGTGTCTTGACAAATCAAGATATACCTTGACTTATCGTGATCATGTGATAGCATGGGATCAAATGCCCACCACGACCAAGAAGTTCACGCCCGAAATCGACGCCAAGCTCTACAAAGAGTTTGTGGCCGTGGCTAAGCGCAACGGTCAGTCGCAGCGGCACGTTCTGGAGGAAGCGCTAAAGTTCTACTTGAAAAATGTCGTCCCCTCGCAGCACTTGGTGCGGCGTGAAGTGATGGATGCATTCGAGCAGTCAGTCGCTAGCAATCGTGATCTGCTTGAGCGACTCGCCAAATAGCTTTCTCATCCGATCCGCGAATTGAGATGGCTGGCGTGGCTAAAGCCAGATCGATTTTTTGGATCTTTACGCGGCGCTGAAGCGCCGCTCTTCCACGGCACCTTACGCATTCGCGAGATTTCCATCAAATGCCAGATCACCTGACGGTCGCGGAAGTCTACCAGATGCAGCATCGGCTCATCGACCTGTTCGGAGGCATACACGGCGTTCGCGACAAGGGAGCAATCGAGGCCGCAGTCTTTCGTCCACAAACCGGATATTACAACTCGCTCGAAGAAGAGGCGGCGGCCCTGATGGAGTCGCTAGGCAACAATCATGGCTTCCTCGACGGGAATAAGCGCATCGCCTTCACTGCAACGGACGTATTCCTGCGCCGCAACGGTTTCTACATCCAGGTCGATGCCACAGGCGGATACGACTTCGTCAACGGTTCCATGGAGCGCCACGATTTTCGCTTCCCCAAGATTGTTGACTGGATCCGTCGCCACGTTAAGCCGCTAGCTCCCTAGTCGCCCATGCTACGCGGCCCCGGCGTCTCCACAGCGAACCTCCGTTTGGTGCTCCCGCCGAACTTGCGTAGACTAACTCCGCAGCAACGAGCGACATTGCCCTCTGGTTTTCTGACTCCATGAGACCACCCTGCGACGAAGCCGTGATCCGATCGGGGAATGCTGAAACCGCGCCTACGGCGGGAGCGCGAAGCTGGATTCTCGCCGCCACCATCCTCGGTTCCAGCCTGGCTTTCATAGACAGCACGGTGGTGAATGTCGCCCTGCCTGCGCTTCAGGCCAGCTTTCACGCAACCGTCACCGACGTGCAATGGGTAGTCGAAGCCTACGGATTATGCTTGGGCGCTTTGATTCTTGTCGGGGGATCGCTGGGCGATTTGTTTGGCCGGCGCTTGATGTTCGTTCTTGGTGTCGTGATTTTCGCGCTGGCTTCGGTGAGTTGCGGGTTCGCTTCGGATATCCAGTTGCTGATTATTTCCAGAAGCATCCAAGGCGTTGGCGCGGCGCTGCTGGTGCCGGGCAGCCTGGCGATTATCAGTTCTTCTTTCGACGAACAGAGCCGCGGACAGGCGATTGGAACCTGGTCGGGATTCACGGCGATCACAACTGCCGTTGGTCCCGTGCTCGGGGGATGGCTGGTGCAGCACGCTTCCTGGCGCTGGGTATTTTTTATCAACCTTCCGATTGCGGCGGCGGTGATCGTCATTGCGCTTTGGCACATTCCGGAAACCCGCGGCCCTGCCGGAAGCAAAATCGATTGGCTGGGAGCCGTGGTCGTGACTCTCGGACTGGGCGGATTGGTCTTCGGGTTTATCGAATCTCTGAACTGGGGGTGGGGAAGTCCGTACGTCGATGTGAGTTTGGTCGTGGCTGTCGTCTGTCTGATCGTGTTTCCGTTTCTGGAAGCCCGAAAGATTTCGCCGATGGTTCCACTGTCCTTATTTCGATCGCGAAGCTTTAGCGGCGCCAATCTGCTCACGTTTTTTCTATACGCCGCGACCGGGATTTTCTTCTTCCTGTTTCCCCTGAATCTGATCCAGATTCAACGCTACTCCGCGACCGCGGCTGGAGCAGCCATGCTTCCGCTGATCCTGCTGATCTTTTTTCTCTCGCGCTGGTCGGGCGGTCTGGTGGCGCGTTATGGTCCAAGCCTTCCGTTGATGGTTGGGCCGCTGGTTGCCGCGCTGGGATTTGCGCTCTTCGCCATTCCCACGATTGGGGGCAGCTATTGGAGAATGTTTTTTCCCGCGGTGATTACGCTTGGCATAGGCATGGCGATTACAGTCGCTCCTCTGACCACGGTGGTTATGAATTCCGTGAGCCAGGATCGCGTGGGCGCAGCTTCTGGAATTAACAATGCGGTTGCGCGCGTCGCCGGTGTGCTTGCGATTGCGGTGCTGGGAGTTGTGATGGTGAGCGCTTTTAGTTGGCGTCTGAATCGGAATCTAGGTTCCCTGCAACTGCCTCTTGGCGTTTTTGAAACGCTTCGGGCCAGCGAGATCAAGCTGGCTGAGATGCCAATTCCTGCCAATGTCAGTCCTGCGGTGCAAGCTGCCATCCAACGGTCGATTACGGGAGCGTTCGTATATGGATTTCGAATTGTGATGATAAGTTGCGCCGCTCTCGCGGCGGCAAGCGCAGTGATGGCATGGTTTATGATTCGGAAAGAGGGTTGATCGTAGGGCGTTCTCGATCCGCATCTCCACAATTTTCTCGCATTTAACAATCTTGGTACTAAAATGACGTACTCTCGGGAGTCGAGGTGCGGGCAGCGAAAAGGCAGCGCCGACTAAGGCCCTTCGGCGGAAAAGCAGGTTTCTTCCACTTCGCAAACTCGCCCGGAAACGGGCAATTTCGCTTTGCTCGAAATGACAAAGCTGAGGTTAACCAGGAGTTTTCCAACTCCTCCCGATTCGCAATGAAACCGGAAGTTGAACAAGGAGAAAATTTATGCCGGCGATAACCACAACAGATGGAACCTCCATTTTTTATAAAGACTGGGGGACGGGACAGCCCATCGTATTCAGCCACGGCTGGCCCCTGAGCGCCGATGACTGGGGCGGGCAAATGTTGTTCTTTGGCCAGCGCGGCTATCGCGTAATCGCGCACGACCGGCGAGGCCACGGCCGTTCCACGCAAACCTGGGAAGGCAACGATATGGATACTTACGCCGACGACCTGGCGGCGTTGACGGAAAAGCTCGACCTGAAGGACGCGATCCACGTGGGGCACTCGACCGGCGGTGGAGAGGTGGCGCGTTATATTGGCCGGCATGGCTCGAAGCGCGTCGCCATGGCCGTGCTGATTAGTTCGGTGCCTCCACTGATGGTGAAGACAGAGAAGAATCCTGCCGGCCTGCCGATCACGGTGTTCGACGGGCTGCGCGCTGCGTTCGTGGAAAATCGGCCGCAATTTTATAAAGATATTACGCTGCCGTTTTATGGCTATAACCGTCCCGGGGCGAAGATTTCGGAAGGCATTCGCGAGCACTGGTGGTTTCAGGCGATGATGGGGGGCGTGAAGGCGCACTACGACTGCATCAAGGCTTTTTCGGAGACGGACTTCACGGAAGACCTCAAGAAAATCGATGTGCCGACGCTGGTGATGCACGGCGATGACGACCAGATTGTGCCCATCGGCGCATCCGGTTTGATGAGCGCGAAGATCGTGAAGAATGCCACGCTGAAGGTATATCCAGGCTTTCCGCACGGGATGCCTACGACGAATGCCGACCAGATCAATGGCGATCTGCTCGGATTCATTCAGCGAAGTAAAGAAGCGGCCGCTTAGGGAGCCCGAAGAAACGATTCCGGATTGAAGAACCCCGAATCGCCTAGACAGTTTTACCACCGCAAGAACAATTACGGTCAAACCGCTCGTCTTGACAAATATCGTTATAACGACTATTATGTTGAGAATGAACAAAGCGCACGATTCCGGAAAGAGCGTGCGGCGCGCCGGCTGTGCCGAGGAAGCGGTCTTTGTGGAACTTCTGCGTACTACCGACATGCTTTCCCGTGGGCTGGTCGGGATTCTCAAGAGCGACGACCTATCGTCCACGCAATACAACGTGCTCCGAATCCTGCGGGGCGCGCCGGAAGGACTTTTGTGCGGAGAAATCGCGAGCCGCATGATTACCCGCGATCCCGACGTCACTCGCCTGTTAGACCGACTGGAGAAGCGCGGCTTAATTTCGCGCTGCCGCGACGATAATGACCGTAGAACGGTGATGGCTCGGATCACTTCGGAGGGCCTGAAAGTGCTGACACGATTGGATGAACCCGTTCTGGCGGCTCATCGCAAACAGCTTGGCCATCTCGGAAAGGAACGCCTGCGGGACCTCGCCGATCTACTGCGGATCGCGCGGGCTGAATTGGCCTGATTTATTGGCCTGGATAGTTGTTGCAACGAATATTGGTCGAACGCATCAAATCACAAGAAAGCGAAAGGAGCCAGTTTATGAACGCAGTCGCAACCACGCAACCCGCAATCACTGCCTGGAATATCGATCCGGTTCACTCCGTGGCCGAGTTCAAGGTGAAACACATGATGATTTCCAACGTTAAAGGGCAGTTTACGCGGCTCAAGGGCGCGCTCGCCCTGGACGAAACGAATTTCGAGAATTCTCGGATCGAGGCTTCCATCGAAGCGGCCTCCATCAATACGCGCGACGACCAGCGCGACGGGCATCTTAAGAGCGCGGACTTCTTCGATGCAGAGAAATATCCCGAACTCACGTTCAAATCGACTGAGGTAACCCGCGTCGCCGCGGACGAACTGGCCGTAGCCGGCGAGTTAACGATTCACGGCGTGGCGAAAAACGTAGTGTTCAATGTGGAAGGGCCGACCCAACCTGCGAAGGATCCCTGGGGAAATACGCGGATCGGACTCTCGGCGACGACGAAGATTAATCGTAAAGATTTCGGGCTCACCTGGAACTCCCCGCTTGAGACTGGGGGAATTCTGGTGGGCGATGAAATTACGATCACGCTCGATGTGCAGTTCATTAAGGCCGCATAACCATTGGCGCGCCGGGCGTCACTAATTTCCCGGCGCAAGAGGAAGGAAAAAGAATATGTCGCTCCGACCGGTAAAACAAATCATTCAGACCACGCCGACCATTGAAGGCGCAGGCGTAAAGTTGCAACGAGCTTTTGGATTCGGCAAAACGAAAGAGTTCGACCCATTCCTGTTGCTTGACGATTTCCGCAACGAGAATCCGCAAGATTATTTGGCAGGCTTTCCCTGGCATCCGCATCGCGGAATCGAAACCATTACATACGTGCTTGCGGGGTCGGTAGAGCATGGCGACAGCCTTGGTAATAAGGGCAAAATGACGGCTGGAGATGTGCAGTGGATGACCGCCGGAAGCGGCATTCTCCATCAGGAGATGCCGAAAGGAGACAATCGGGGGCGCATGCACGGGTTTCAGCTATGGTCCAATCTGCCTGCGTCATTGAAGATGACCGATCCGCGCTACCAGGATATTCCATCCAGCGAAATTCCCGAGGTCACTGACGACGATGGCACGAGCGCGCGCGTCATTTGCGGCGAGTTTTGGGGCAAGAGAGGACCGGTGGAAGGCGTCGCCTCCGATCCGAAATATCTCGATATTTCCGTTGCGCCGGGACGCCGGAAAACGCTTAAAGTTGCGACCACGGACAATGCTTTCGCCTACGTATTCGCGGGTTCGGGAACATTTCGCGATGCGTCGGATCCGCGCGCTGTGCTGACCGAGCAGGTCGCTAAGCCGGAGGCTCCCGCGATTTATGACGCGAGTAACCATTCGCTCGTGCTGTTTGACTGCGGCGATGAGATTGTGGTGCAGGCGGGAAACGAGGGGATACGGTTCCTTTTGGTATCGGGGAAACCAATCGAGGAACCGGTGGCCTGGTATGGGCCAATCGTAATGAACACGCAGGAGCAGTTGCGAGAGGCTGTTGCCGAGTTGCAGAGCGGCAGCTTCATCAAACATCGATAGGGTAAAGCGAGTCAAAAAGGAGATGGTTTGAAGACTTCCTTCATTTATAAGTCACTTGTCGTGGCACTGGTGGCTGCGTCGTTTCCGAACGCGATAAAAGCGCGTGCAGCGGCGCAAATAGCGGCCGCGCGCGCCAAACCGGCGGAAATTCAGATTCCGAATTCGCCGGTACCGGCGCGTGTGCTGGTGCAGAGCCCAGCCGAAACAGACACCGAGTTGCAGATTATCTGCCTGTTCGCGTCAGCTCCGGAGAATACGCTTCACGGGTCGCTGGTCGAAATAAACGAAAAGTTGGCGAGTCTGCTCGACAAAATTCGCAAGCCAGCTTTGTTTCGCGGAGATCTGGGCGAGTCGGTTTTACTTTCGCCGCCTGCGGGGAGTTTCTCTGCGAAGAAACTGCTCATCATCGGCCTGGGAGATTCTGAGAGCTTTACGCCGCAGCGACTGGAACTGGTTGGCTCAATCGTTTACAACGAATCAAATCGGCTGGGAGTCGCGCATCCGTTCTTTGCTCCCACGATTCTCGACGGAGGCGTGAATAAATTCGCAACCGGAGAAGTGTCGGAGGCGTTTATGATAGGCGTCCTGCGGGCGGCACGCACCGAAAAACTTCTTGAAGAGAGCGGCGCCTCAAAGGGCCGCATCATTCGGGACGTTACTTTTCTTGCCGGGTCGGCCCATGCGGCGGATACTAAACGGGGAATCGAGAGAGCGATCGCCACAGCCGGCAATTAGGTTTGAGTTCTGAGTCCGCCTACAATTCGAGAGTCTCGAGGAACTTCTATGACAACCCGCGACGCTACGGGTATCGTTCGCGTCCCAAGCAATCATTCCGTCGATCAAACGGTAGAAAAGCTCAAAGGGATTCTGCAAGCCAAGGGAGTGACGCTGTTCGCTCTTGTCGACCACAGCGGAGAGGCGGAGAAAGTGGGGATGAAAATGCCCTCCACCAAGCTGCTTATCTTTGGAAGTCCGAAGGCTGGCACGCCTTTGATGCAGGCGGCTCCCAGCGTTGCGATTGACCTTCCGCTAAAGATTCTGGTCGCCGAAGACGCGCAGGGAAAAGTTTGGGTTTCCTACAACAGCCCGTCTTACTTGGCCGAACGGCATGGCTTGCCGGCAGAGTTGTTGCCAAACATCGCCGTGGTTGAAACGCTGGCGGCCAAAGCGGCGGAGTAGCCGCTATCGCGGCGGTCTCATGCCCCGGCTCCCGGCGGATTGATCACTGGCAATATCATGTGCAAGCCGCACTCGGTCTTGGACGAACTCGACCATCGTCCCGCTCGCGGATCTTCTCCGGGGCTCACGGCACGCGTGCAATGGGTGCAACCGATGCTCGGATAATTGCGTTCGTGGAGCGGATTGAAAGGCACATCATGTTCGCGAATGTATTGCCATACCTGCTTTGAATTCCAGTCGGCGATGGGGTTAATCTTCACCAGGCCGAATTTTTCGTCCCACTGGATTTTGCCGGAATGCGCGCGGTCTGCGGTTTGATCGCGCCGGATGCTGGTGATCCACGCCTGTAGTTCGTCCAATTTGCGCCGCAATGGCTCAACTTTTCGCAGATCGCAGCAACGATCCGGATTACGCTGCCACAGCGCCGCTCCGTGAATCCGCTCCTGCTCTTCCGGCGAGCTAAGCGGAAATACCCTCTCGATAGAAATGCCATATTTCTCTTCGACCCGATCCATGAGGTTGTAAGTCTCAGGAAACAAAAATTCTGTATCGAGAGTGAAGAGACGGAAATTCCTGCGCTGACGGGAAGCCATATCGATCAAGGCCATGCCTTCGACGCCGAACGCGGAGGAGATCGCCACAGTCTCCCGGAACGTATCGAACGCCCACGCGAGGATTCTCTCGGGGCGCCAGGATTCGGCGGCGATGCGCAAGTTTGCAATTTCTTCTCTGGTCACAAAAGCTCTCCGGCGTGGATGTGAGCTGGCTCCTGTTTGCGATCGAAAACATTCATCGCTCGCGGCAGAGAGTTTTGATTCGCCAGTCGAACTACCTCGCCGACTATCAATAAAGCGGGGGACGGCAACCTTGGGGCGGCTGCGAGATTCGATACGGTGGTGAGATGAACTTGCTGATGGGAAGTGGTCGCCCGGGAAATAATTGCGCAAGGAGTTACATCCGCGAAACCAGAAGACTTAAGATTGCGCGAAATCCCGGCGTAGTTGGAGCCGGGCATGTAGATGGCAACAGTTGAATCGGCCGCGGAGGCCGCGCTCAGATCGGCTGAATACACGTCGGCCGAATACCGACCAGCGGAATGATGATCGGCAGAATGAGGATCGGTCGAATGAAGATTGGCCAAATGAAGGTCGTCCAAACGAAGATCGGCCGACTCTTCCGAGGCGCGATGGCCGACGGTCAAAACGAGCGTGGATGACGCGGCGCGATGCGTCAGCGGAATGCCGGCGGCGGCAGCGGCGCCGAGAGCCGACGTGACGCCGGGAACGATCTCGTATTGGATGGCCGCTTTCCGCAGCGCGTCGATCTCTTCGCCGGCGCGACCGAAGATGAGCGGGTCGCCGCTCTTGAGGCGCACCACCTGGCGGCCCGCGGCGGCAAGCGTCACCATCATGAAATTGATTTCTTCCTGGCGAATAACCTTGCAGCCGGCGCGTTTCCCAACATTTCGTACTTCGGCGGCGGTCGAAATCAGTTGCAGTATTTCGGGCGCGACCAGATCATCGTGCAATACCACATCGGCTGCACGCAGCAAGCGCAATGCTTTCACTGTAAGCAGTTCGGGATCGCCCGGGCCGGCGCCCACCAGATATACCTTGCCATTCATACCGTCACCCTCCTGTCGGTCTTTTCCGAATTCATATTTTCCAAATTCACGTTTTCCGAAGTTATAAGTTCCGGACTCATTTCTCCGGAACCAACGTTGGCCAATTCGTCTTGTGCTGATGGCGCAGCCAACGCCGCCTCGAAAGCCGCACGGCTGGCAAGCGAGTGAAGCAACTCTTTTTTGCGCCCCGGATGGAAACCGCTGGCCAGCACGAGCTTTCGCGTTTCGCCCAAATCCGCCACCCATTGCGCGTACCCCGGACCGAATTGACGCTCGAGTTGTTGCCTCAACTTTTGCGAGAGGGAAGGACTCCGCCCGTTGGTGGAGATCGCAATTTGCAGGTCGCCGCGCCGGACGACGGCCGGGTAGTAGAAGTCGCAATACTCCGGATCGTCGACCACGTTGCATAAGATTCCCCGCTGACGCGCCTGGCGGTAAATCGATCCGTTGAGCGCGCGTGACGCGGTCGCGACAATCGCGAGGAATGTCCCGTCGAGATCCTGCGTTGTGAAGGGACGGAGGTGGAGCGTGATCTTTCCGGCATTCGCCCATGACTGAACTTGTTCAGTCGCTTGTAATGCGACGACATGGATCGACGCGCCAGTATCGATCAGGCTGGCGACCTTGGGTTCGCCAACTTTTCCGGCGCCGATCACGAGGCAGCGTTTGTCTTCGAGTTTCAGGAACATTGGAAATAAGCCGCTCATCTTGAATTCATTCCTCGGGGGCTAAAGCCCCTTTTCTGTTTGCGCATTCGGCGGCACGGCTGAAGCCGTGCCCTTATACGAATCGCTCCTTTAGCGCTCCGACCTCTTGCTAACAACTCTCAGTCCTCTCGGCCTGTTAGCCTCCATCTAGCTGTCCAACTTTTTGGTCCTCCACTCAACCTTCTAAGCCGCTCGGCACGCGGCCCTCGGGCAGATCGCGGGCGATGGCTTCGACGAATTCGCCGGCTAGAAAGCTGCGCAGATCGGCATCGCCGTGGCGTGAGAAAAAATGGCGCAAATTTTCGTTGGGTGTTCTATCTGCGATATAACGGCGCAGTAATCGCTCGATGGCCTCCGGAACTTCGGTGGCTACGCAGCGAAATCCCACGGGCCTGGCGATGGACGGATTCAGGCCGAGCGCTCCGCCGAGGCAGAAGTAGTAGGCGTCCACCATGCGGCCATCGACTTTGATCTTCTTCCCTTCGATTCCGATATCGGCGATCCAATGTTGGCCGCAACTGTTGGGGCATCCCGTCACGTGCAGTTTCAGGTGCTGATCGAAACCGGGCATGCGCTCCTCGAGTTCCTCGACGAGCCAGCGCGAAAAGCTTTTTGTTTCCGTGATGGCGAGTTTGCAAAACTCCGTGCCACTGCACGCAACGGCGCCACGCCAAAAAGGCGAACCGCTCACCGGCAAGCCGATCTCTCCCAACTCTTTCGCCAACTCATCGGTTTGCAGGCGGGGTACGTTGACGATCAGCAAGTTCTGCATGTTGGTGGTGCGCAATTCGCCGCCGGCGAAGCGGTCGGCAAGATCGGCCGTGGCGTGCATTTGTTCGGGGGTGATCCGGCCGCGAAGAACTGTAGCTCCGACATAGCAATATCCCCGTTGTTTTTGCGGGTGGATTCCGATGTGATCCCGGTAAACGTCGACCGGCGGCCGCTCCTGGACGGCAGGATCGAGTTGAAATCCGATGCGCCGCTCGAGTTCGTTCTGAAAGTCTTGCGCAGTCCACCCATGCTTGAGGAAGAGAAACTTCAGCCGCGCGCGTTCGCGGTGCTCGCGCAGTTGATCGGAGTCGCGAAACAGTTCGGCGATTCCGCGAATGACTGGCAAAACCTGATTCCAGCGGACAAATGCATTCAGGGGTGCGCCGAGATAGGGTTCGGTGGAAAGTCCGCCGCCCACGCGCAAGGCAAAACCTATCTCGGATTTTCCATGAACGATCCGCTCGACCGCGGTGAGACCAACGTCATTGATCTCGGGATACGGGCACCATACGCGGCATCCGGTGATGGAGATTTTGAATTTGCGCGGCAGGTTGTAAAACTCGGCATTGCCCGCCAACATTCGATCGGCTTCCAGGGCGAGCGAGGAAGCGTCGCAAATTTCGTCCGCATCCACGCCGGCCACGGGGCAGCCTGTGATGTTGCGGGTCACGTCACCGCAGGCGCCCATCATATTGAGGCCGACGCGCCACAGTTCCTCCATCACATGCGGGAGATCTTCAATCGTCACCCAGTGCAACTGAATGTTTTGCCGCACGGTAAGGTCGGCGATGTTGCGGGCGTGGAGGCGGGCGAGTTTGGCGATGGCGCGCAACTGATCGGATCGCAGCAGGCCGTTCGGAATGCGAATCCGAACCATAAAGAATGGCAGAGCCTTTCCCTGGCCGTCCTTGCCGCCGACCACGCCCGCGCCATCGCCCTGCGTATAAACGCCCCACCAGCGGAAGTAGGTGCCGATCCACTCCGGAGGGATGGAGTCGAACCCTTCGCGCGCGAAGCGCCGAATCTCGGCCAGGCCTTCCCACGGATTCATGGCGCGCTTCAAGCGCTCCGACTTCTGCGCTTTGGTTTCTTTGACCGGAACTGCCGTAGATAGATTTGTCATAAGCCCATTTACCGCCAAAAGAAAAACCCACCGCCAAAAGCTCTCTGGCGGTGGGTCATGAGTGCCGATGATGCTATGAAACTCTTAAGTCAGCAGCCCTCCCGCGCCAGAGCACACACATGCACAACAACAACATGCGCACATGCAGAACTGGCGAAGATTGCTGAAACTTGACATATACACAAGAAATACTAGGCTGAGCGGCCGAACTCGTCAACTGAGTTTACGTTACCTGAGATGCATAGTTTCGATGAGAAGGATCACAATTTCGCACGCTCAGGGCGGACTTTCGCTGCGTGTGAGAAACGGCTCCGCTCAGAATTTCGTAGCGATAAGAGCTGAAATTAAATTGAGTGACTACAAATTGGAGATGAATCTGGGAAGATGTAATTTGCGAGTGGTGTATTATTTTGCCTCATCTCCCACCCAGCACCATGCGGATTTATGAAACTTGATCGACAGTTGCTGCAAAGCCTTCCGAAAGTGCTATTGCACGAGCACCTGGATGGCGTGCTGCGGCCGCAAACTGTAATCGAGTTGGCACGAGAAGCCAAATACACGCAACTTCCGACCAGCGATCCCGAGGCGCTATCCGAATGGTTCTTTCGCGGAGCGAATCAAGGCAGCCTCGCCAAATATCTCGAAGGTTTTGCCCACACGATTGCCGTGATGCAAACGGAAGACGCCTTGCAGCGGGTCGCCTATGAGCAAGCGGAGGACCTGAGCCGGGACGGGGTCGTTTATTTCGAGACTCGCTTTGCTCCGGTCTTTCATACGCAAAAAGGATTGACCCATCAACAGATCGTCACCGCTGTGCTAAAGGGGTCTGGAGCGCGGACGAAAAGATTTCGGCATCGCTTCCGGCCTGCTCATCTGCGCGATGCGCAACATGAATACATCGCTCGAAATGGCGGAACTGGCCGTTGATTTTCGCGAGCGCGGCGTGGTCGGTTTCGATCTGGCGGGAGAAGAAGGCGGTCACCCCGCGAAAAAGCACGTCGAAGCTTTTCATTACATCCAGCGCGAAAACTTCAATATTACGATTCACGCGGGCGAGGGTTACGGAAAAGAATCGATCTGGCAGGCGATTCAATATTGCGGGGCCCACCGCATCGGCCACGGGACGCGGCTGATCGACGATATTGCGGTTGCCAACGGGAAAGCGGTAAAGCTCGGAGACCTGGCTCAATATGTTCTCGATAAACGCATTCCCCTCGAGATTTGCCTGCTGAGCAACGTTCACACCGGTGCCGTGCCGAGCGTGGAGGGGCATCCCTTTAAGATTCTCTACCAGGAAAAATTCCGCGTCACGCTCAATACGGATAACCGGCTGATGAGCCGCACAACAATGACCAAAGAATTCGAAGCCGCGGCCGACGCCTTTGGGCTGTCTCTGGATGATTTCGAAAGGATCACGATCAATGCGATGAAGAGTTCGTTCCTGCCCTATAAAGAGCGCATTCGACTTACCTATTCCGCCATCAAGCCTGGATACGCGCGCATCCGCGAAACTACCGCGTCAAAGTAGGAAATATTCGTTCAATGCAGCCGTCGAGGTGATCGATTGATCGAACGCTATTTCAAGCTCGCCGAAAACAAGACCTCCGTGAAGCAGGAGATGCTGGGCGGCTTGACCACGTTCGTCACCATGGCATACATCATCGTGGTGAATCCGCAGATTCTCGCGCAGGCTGGGATGCCCGCCGACGGCGTGGTCTTTGCAACCTGCGCGTCGGCGGCCGTGGCAACGCTCGTTATGGGACTCTATGCCAACTATCCCATCGCGCTGGCGCCGGGAATGTCTCTCAACGCCTACTTCACCTATTCCGTGTGCATCGGCATGCATGTGCCGTGGAGGACGGCGCTGGCGGTCGTCTTTTGTTCGGGAGTTCTGTTTCTTATCCTCACGGTCACGCGGGTCCGCGAGCAGATCGTCAACGGCATACCCGACTCTCTGAAACACTCGACTGCCGCGGGCATTGGAATGTTCATCGCGTTTGTGGGATTGCGAAATGCGAAGCTGGTGGTGGCAAACGCCGCGACCTATGTTGGCCTTGGCAGCTTCGGCGATAAAGAAGTGCAGACCGCCTGCTTCGGCCTTGCGCTCACGCTTGTGCTTATGTCGCGCAAGTTTCCCGGCGCAATCCTGATCGGGATCCTTGGCACGACTCTGCTGGGAGTTTTCCGCGGAATCGCGAGCTGGCCGGCGGCGATATTTGCGATGCCGCATCCGTCGTCCACTCTTTTGCAGCTTGACTTTCGCGGGGCCAGCCATCTTGGTTTGCTCGAAATTCTTTTCGCGTTTCTTTTTGTGGACCTCTTCGATAATGTGGGCACGCTGGTTGGAGTCTGCGAGCAGGGCGGCTTCGTGAAAGACGGTAAGATACCGCGCGTAGGCCGCGTGCTGGTGGCCGATGCGGTGGGAACTATCGTGGGATCCTTGACCGGAACTTCGACTTTAACCAGTTACATCGAGAGCGCCGCCGGGGTTGCCGCGGGGGCCCGCACCGGATTGAGCAACGTCGCGGTTGCCGGACTATTTTTGTTGGCCACATTCTGCTCACCGCTTGCGACCGCGATTCCCGCCTATGCGACCGCGCCGGCGCTGATTCTGGTAGGCGTGCTGATGACGCAATCGATCGCGCAAATCGACTGGCAGGATTTCAGCGAGGCAGTTCCGGCATTCATTACGATGCTTGCCACGCCTCTTACCTTTAGTATTGCTACAGGCTTGAGCCTGGGACTAATTTCTTTCACTGTGGTGAAAATCGCGGTGGGAAAGATTCGCGAAGTCAACGCGCTGATCTGGATTCTTACCATCCTGTTCGTTCTGCGCTACATTTATCTGGCGAACGCTTAGAGCTGTCGCGGAACGGGGTCGTGTCTGATCGCGGGAAAAAGATTTTAACCGCAAAGGGCGCGAATGACTAGCAGGTCGCGAAGCAAAGCACGCTCGCAATTGGGCACTCCCTGTCGCCGATTTGACAATTCCGCGATGCCGCCCTACCTTTTCGTTGGACTTGGCGGAGGCTCTTCTGGTGCGTGGCAAAATGTTTTTTTGTAAATCGATTTGGGCCTGTCTTTTACTTTTACTTTTGTTGCTTCCGACATTGCCGAGAGCACAGAATCCGCAGCCTCTCAACGAGAGTGCGGGGCCGACCATCCTTCACAGCACGCTTGAGACAGTGACTATCGCATCGAGCGAACGCCGCGTGATTTACACGGACGCGAGCCACTTCGAAGCACCTAACTGGAGCCGCGACGGCACGTATTTCATTTTCAATCGCGAGGGCCACATTGAGCGCTTGCCGGTTGCCGGCGGATCGCCTTCGACAATCGACACGGGCGCGCAGATACACTGCAACAACGACCATGGAATTTCGCCGGACGCGAAATGGCTGGCAATCAGCGACCAGTCACAATCGGATCATCAATCGAGTGTGTATGTTCTGCCCATCGGCGGTGGCGCGCCGCGCCGGGTCACGCGGAATTCTCCATCGTATTGGCACGGCTGGTCGCCTGACGGGAAGACCCTCGCTTTTGTTGGCCAGCGTAACGGGAACTTCGATATTTACACGATCCCATTCGCCGGCGCCGAGGAAACGCGATTGACCACAGCAAAGGGGTTGGACGACGGTCCCGAGTATTCGCCGGATGGAGAATACATCTATTTCAACTCCGAGCGCACCGGGCGTATGCAGATTTGGCGCATGCACGCTGACGGTAGCGAGCAGGAGCAAATCACGTTCGATGAATTCAATAATTGGTTTCCGCATATTTCGCCGGATGGCAAGTGGATGGTTTTCCTGTCATATGCCGCGGATGTAACCGGCCATCCCCCGAATAAAGACGTGCGGTTGCGGCTGATGAGTATCAGCGAAGGCAAGCCAGGCGGGAAGATCGCGGTTCTTGCCAGTTTGTTCGGCGGGCAGGGGACGATCAATGTGCCATCATGGTCGCCGGATAGTTCGAAAGTGGCCTTTGTCAGTTACGAGTTGCTGCCCGCGAGAGCGGCCGCCAAAAAGTGAGCTTCGCGGCAACCATCAACAGCAATTTCACGAAGAAACAGGAGACGAACAGATCTCATGCGGGTTGGAGTATTCACACCGTTGCTATCGCAGCTTTCGCTGGCCGCAGTTTTAAAGAAGCTCAAGACACTTCAAATCGATACCGTCGAACTTGGAACGGGTAATTATCCGGGCGATGCGCACTGCAAACTGTCAATGCTGGAAGACGTTTCGGCACTCACGGAGTTTCAGAAAATAATTGCGGATCACGGCGGCAGCATCAGCGCACTAAGTTGCCACGGTAATCCGCTGCATCCGGATCGAGCGCGGGCGAAAAAAGATCGGGAGGTAAGCCGCAAAACGATTGTGCTGGCCGAGAAGCTTGGCATACCTGTGGTGATTGACTTCTCGGGCTGTCCGGGCGATTCGCCTCAAGCCTCCGCCCCGAATTGGGTGACATGTCCGTGGCCCCCGGAATATTTGAAAGTTCTCGAGTGGCAGTGGAACGAAATAGTTGCGCCTTATTGGATTGAGCACGCAAAATTTGCGGCTGATGATGGTGTGAAGATTGCCATCGAGATGCATCCCGGATTTGTGGTCTATAGTCCGGAGACGATGCTTAGGTTGCGCTCTATCGCTGGACCGAATGTGGGCTGCAACTTCGACCCGAGCCATCTTTTCTGGCAAAGCATCGACCCAATCGCCGCCGTGCGCGTTCTCGAAGGCGCGATTTTTCACGTTCATGCCAAGGACACGCAGATCTATGCCGCCAATCTGCCCCGCTCCGGCGTGCTCGACACCAAGCCTTATACGCAAGAGCGCGAGCGCGGCTGGATTTTTCGCACCTGCGGCTACGGCCACGGCGCGGAATGGTGGCGAGAATTTATTTCTACGTTGCGCATGTGCGGCTATGACTCCGTGCTTTCGATCGAGCATGAAGACAGTTTGCTTTCGCCGGAAGAAGGGTTAACAAAAGCGGCAAACTTTCTCAACGGAATCGTGATTCGCGAACAGCCCGGCGGAGCCTGGTGGGTATAAAACATCTCCTCAGAAATGAAAATAATTAGAACAGCGATCTTCGGCACGGGTTTCATGGGACGCGTGCATCTCGAAGCTCTGCGCCGAATCGAGTTCGTGAGCGGCCGCAATCGCAGGTAGAAATCTCGAAGCGGCGAAGCGACTGGGCGCGGGCTTCTCGATCTCCAATATCACGAGCGACTATCGAGATATCCTGCGCGATCCATCCATCGATGCGGTCCACATTTGCACGCCTAACGCGCAACACTTTTCCATGGTGAAGGATGCGCTTCAGGCGCGCAAGCATGTGCTCTGCGAGAAGCCGCTGGCCATAAGCGTTGAGCAGGGCGAAGAACTTGTCGCTGTTGCGGCGGATCGGGCATCGCGAAATTGTGTTTGCCACAATTTACGCTTCTATCCCATGGTGCAGCACATGCGCGCGATGCGCGAGGCCGGAGAGCTTGGCGAAATTCTTGTCGTGCAAGGAACTTACTCTCAGGACTGGCTTCTCTACGAGACGGATTGGAACTGGCGCGTGGAGGCGCAAGCAGGCGGCCCCTCCCGCTGCATGGCCGATATTGGCTCGCACTGGTTCGATATGGCCGGGCACGTGACCGGGTTGAGCGTCACGTCCTTATGCGCCGATCTTCAGACTTTTCATCCTGTGCGCAAGCGGCCGAAGCAATCGGTCGAAACTTTCAAGAATAAATTACTGGGGCCTCAAGACTATATTGAAACGCCTGTGGATACAGAGGACTACGGCTCAGTAATCTTCCACATGGGCGAACGGACCCGCGGCAGCGTTGTCGCCAGCCAGGTTTCGGCCGGACGCAAGAACCGGCTCAGCATTGAGATTTATGGCACGAAATCTTCGGTCGCATGGGACCAGGAGCGTCCCGACGAACTGTGGGTCGGACATCGCGATACTGGCAACCAGCTATTTCTCAAAGATCCGTCACTGTTAGAGCCCGCGGCGCGCGCCTATGCCGACCTTCCCGGCGGCCACAGTGAAGGGTATGACGATACATTCAAACAAGTTTTCCGTCGCTTCTACGCTTCAATTGGGGAGCCTGCCGGCACAATCGAATATCCACAATTCGCCGACGGAGTGCGGCAACTAAGAATCCTCCACGCCACACTGGAGAGCGCTCACACGCGCGCCTGGATTGATGTTTCCTCGCCCACCGATTCGAGATCCGAAGCGGCTCGCTGAAAGGATTTTTTCCGCATGATAATGTTTTCCGCCATTGTTGCGTTTTTTCTCTACGGCATGATCGCCGCGATGCTGGGCACGATTTTGCCGGTATTATCCGACCGTTTTCATCTTTCTCCGAGCCAGAACGGCACCATTGCGCTGGCGCAAGCCCTGGGATTAATCCTCGCGTCGCTCGGCGCCGGGCCGCTGATCGATAACGAAGGAAAAAAGCTGGGCCTGATCCTTGGCTTCGCGCTGATTTCTATCGCGCTGGTCTCGCTGCCCCGCGTGCCCGGCTTCCGCAGCATCTTGTTCCTGCTTTTTATGCTTGGAGTTGGCAGCGGCATTATCGTGACTGCCGCGAATTCGCTGGTCAGCGACGCAGGCGAGGCCAATCGCGGTATCGCTCTCAACTTGACGAATCTTTTCTTCGGGCTTGGCGGCCTGGCCACGCCATTCATCGCCGCCAATTTGTTCAAGCGGAATTGGGTCCGCCTGTGTTACACCATCGCGTCACTTACGATTGTCGCGCTTGTGATTCAAGCTCTTACCAAAATGCCCGGCCCCACTGGAGCGGGACGATTTATACTCACCGGCGTCGCTCCCGTACTTGGGCGGCCGCTGCTGTTTTTAGTTGGACTGTTTCTTTTTCTTTACATTACGTGCGAGGTGGGCGTCTGGAATTGGCTGCCCCGTCATCTGATCGCGCAAGGAATTCCGGAACCACAAGCGCTGAACATTCTATCTCTGGGATTCGCGCTGGGCCTTCTGATCGGGCGTCTCGCGGTTTCGCCGATTCTGATTAGAGTTTCGCCGATAAACGTTACTTTGGCTGGATCGATTGCGATGGCGGTGACGACGTTTGCGATGCTGCGCGTCACCAAGCCTGCTGCCGCCTGGGTGTTGGTTTTTCTCGCCGGACTTTCGATGGCGCCAGTCTTTCCCACAACTCTGGCCATTGTTGGCGACGCTTTTCCGCGCATGTCCGGCACCGCCATCGGTTTTGCCATCACCTGCGGATGGATCGGGCTGGCCGTGAGTTCGCGAGTGATTGGAGCGATTGCCGGCGGCGATCCGCGGCGGCTGAAGAAGGCGCTGCTGGTGATACCGTGTTCCGCCGTGCTGATGATCGGTCTGAATTTGGCGATTCGCAGTGCTTTGCGCTAAATCGAAAACCGATCCGCAAATGACCGAAGTCCGACTTTGTTATACGGTCAGCGCGCGCATATAGTCTGCGTCGATTTTCAGCGCTTCCATCGCGGGCATGTCGAACTCTTCCTGCTCGACGAACGCGTGCTCGATGTGAGCTTTCTTCGCGGCTTCGAAGATGGGACGATAATCGATTGTCCCATGTCCCAACTCCGTCGAGGGCGGCGCATTCGCCGGAGTAACCGACGGAGTCATCTTGAAATCTTTCACGTGCAACATGGCAAAGCGCGTCGGGTAGCGCGTCAAATATTCAGCCGGATTCTTCCCCGCCACCACAGCCCAGCCGCAATCCAGCTCCATCGCCACATTCGCCGGATCGGTCAGCTTTAGTAATTCGTCATAGAAAGTCACGCCATTTTCCGAGCGAAATTCAGGCGTGTGATTGTGATATGCGAACCGCATACCGGCGGCATTTACTTTTTCCCCAATGCGATTGAACTGCTCCGCGTTCCAGCGCCAGTCGTCGAGCGTCATTGATTCCCTTGCGGCGCGAGAGGTGGGATCTTTTACGCGCGAGGGGTCTTTCAACATAGGCGAAGCGCAGACAATAAATTTGAGGCCCAGGTCTTGGCCGAACTGGATGACTTCATCCAGCTTCGGCAGCAAATCTTTCAGAGGATAGTGCGCGCTTACGCATTTCAGACCGGCGCGATCCATCGCCTCTTTCGCTTCGGCGGGAGTGTGGCCGAAGAATCCTGCCGCCTCGACCTCTTGGTAGCCAAGCGCACTCAACTGGTGGAGCGTTCCGTCATAATCTTTTGGCAACACGTCGCGCACCGAGTACAACTGCAAACCGATCGGCAATCCCAGCGGGTTGGCCATCAGCGGGGGTACGTTGCGCAACACTGCGGCCAATCCGGCCGAGGCGGAAGCGGTCTTCAAGAAAGTTCTGCGCGAAATTCCCCGCATAAGACAGTCCTCAATTTTACGATTCCAGCGTTCGCTTCCCAGTCTACCCTCGAATCGTTTTCGTAGCCGCATCCCAGGTCGCAATCGTGTTCTTGAAATAGGCGTAGTTGGCCAGGTGGCACCCGATAGCCGCATGATTGCCGAACTCTTCATTTTCGACTGGAGACTTGCGGGTGCGAACCGCATCGAAGAAGTTTGCCTCGTGCGCCGAAACGTCACTGTAGTCCGGCGGGGCGGTAAAAGTTTCCGCCTCCACTAGCGGGTAGTCGAGCGGTCCCGGCTGTGGATGCTCAGTCTTCCACTGCGCCAAATATTCGTTACGCAACCGCGCCGGCCATCCTTTCGTCGAATATGTCTCCGGCTTGGGGCCTGAATCTTGCGGCGAGAAGATCAGTGTTTGCCCGTTAATCTCCATCGTGCCTTTTGTGCCGTGGAATTTAATTGGTTCACCGCCGGCATTGTTCAAATTGCAGCGGAGCGCAACGCGGAATTTCGGATAGTCGTAAAGCGTTTCAATCAGATCGGGAAAGTCGCGGCCATCTTTCCAGCGGAAGAGTCCTCCGCTCGATTGCGCTCGCTTCGGCGCTTCATTGATTCCGGCGATGAAATGAATTCCCGACAGCAAGTGGACGAAAAGATCTCCAGCCAAGCCTTCGCCGTAATCTGAAAAACAGCGCCATCGGAAGAATCGCGCGGCGTCGAAAGGACGTTTGGGCGCGCCAACCAGAAATTCGTTCCAGTCGATGGTCTGTTCGCTGGCGTCGGGGGGAATGGGGTAGACCCATGCTCCGCTCGCCGAATTGCGATCGGACGCGCCTTCGATAAAAAATACATCGCCCAGCGCTCCTGAGGAGTAGATCTGGCGAGCTTTTTCATAAACGATAGAACTCACGCGCTGGCTTCCGACCTGCATGATGCGGGTTCCCCTGCGAACCGCCTCCACCATGGCGAAGCCATCATCCAATGTGTGCGACATCGGCTTTTCGCAGTAAACATCCTTGCCCGCCGCGCAGGTGTCGACGACCACTCGGCGATGCTGATGGTCGGCGACCGCAACAATTACGGCATCCACATCTCTGCGATCCAGAATTTCTTTATAGCTCCGTGTTGCTGGAACCTGTTTCTGAATGGCCTCTTGTGCGGCTTCGTGCCGGCTGTCATAGAGGTCGCAGACCGCAACGCATTCGATTCCCGGCACTGCGAGCGAGGCTGCCAGCAATTCGCATCCGCGAGTGCCTGTGCCGATTGAGGCAAAGCGGACGCGGTCGCTTGGCGCCACAACAGCGCCTGCGCCCCACATTGCAGAGGGTTGTAGCAGAGTGAACTTCGCCGCCGCCCCGGCGGCCACGGAACCCGCGCCAATCCCGATGAAACGACGGCGTGTAAGAGTATCCATTCCGTCCCTTCCTTGTTTAATAATTCCTTGTTCGATAATTGACGTTCGATAATCGATGCGGCAAAAACGCCGAGTGCGAAACTATCACAACCTGCGCTGGAAGCCAATCCGAACCAGCGTCCGAACCAGCTTAGGAGGCGAGCGTGAGGAATGATCGCAGGGCCATTGTCGCGTCGGGCCACCGGCAGCGCCAATGTTTGCGCAAGCCACGATAAGCGCGACTTTCTCGCCGGTTTGATATACTTTTGCGACCTTCCAATGGATTCAACCTCGCACGCGATGGGGAAGCGACGCAACCGAATGATGAAGAGTGGCGCAGTCTCGCTGCTCGTCTTTCTTGGACTTTGCATTTCGGGCGGCGGCCAGGCCACGGCGGCCCCCGGCAATTCCACCCAATCCTCAGCTAATCCCACCCAGGACTATTTGGTTTACGTGGTTTGCGAATCAGCGGACAAAATTGTGCTGATCCGCTTCGGCCCAGGCGGCGCACGCATCGAAAGCGAATTCCACACCGGGCTCATGCCCATGGATATCAATGGGCCTCACGGCGTCGCGGTCTCTCCCGACAAGAAATACTTCTACGTTTCGCAGGGCCATGGGCGCCCCGATGGTTCCGTGTGGAAGTATCGCGCGGGCAGCGATGAGGTTTTGAAGTACACCGGGCTCGGACTTTTCCCGGCCACCACCGACATTACCCCCGACGGCAATTTCATTTATGTGGCCAACGCCAATTTTCACGGGGACATGGTGCCGTCGTCAATCTCGGTGGTCGCGACGGATCAGATGATCGAAGTGAAGCGAATTCCGACCTGCGTGATGCCGCACGGATCGCGAATTAACCACGCGGGGACAAAACATTATTCGGTTTGCATGATGGACGACATGCTGGTTGAGATCGATGCCAGGAAGTTCGCCGTCGAACGCTATTTCATGCTTGCGAAGGGCAAAGAAATGGGCATGAGCGGCGCTCCGGCCGCGCATGTGATGGGAAAGATGGCCGAACATAAGCCGTTGTGCACTCCAACCTGGGCGCAACCCTCGAACGATGGGTCGATCATTTACGTTGCCTGCAATCAATCGAATGAAATCGTCGCCGTGAACACGGACGCGTGGACTCTGGCGCGCCGTTTTCCCGCGGGCAATGGCGTGTATAACCTTGCGATGACCAGAGACGGGCGCTTAATTGCCACGAATAAACGCGGGCAGTCGGTCTCGATTTTCGATCCAATCACCGGGCGCGAGCTGGCGAAAATTCCTACTAAAAGAAAGATCGTACACGGCGCCGTGGTTTCGCCCGACGATCGATATGCTTTCATTACAGTGGAAGGCATCGGGTCCGAACCGGGGACGGTAGAAGTGATCGATCTTGGCAGTTTGAAAACCGTGGCGACGGTGGATGTGGGGCCGCAAGCGGCGGGAATCGATTTTTGGAAGATGGAGCCGAGTAAGAAATAAAACGTCGTTGGTCGTCAGTTATTGGTCGCTGGCGTTCGTCGGCTCTCACCAGCGAACTGGCGCGGGTTTGACTAACGGCCAACGACCGACGACTAACGACGATTCACTCAGCCCGGAGGGCGAATGTTCAAGCAAAGTTTAATGAAGCAAAGGTTAACCAGGAAAAGTTCAGCATTGGCAATCGCAATTATCGTTTTCTCGTCGGCGATCATCGTTCGCTCGCAAGACACGGCCGCGCCTAAGCAAGATGCCGCTCCCAGCACCTCGGTGGCTCCAGCCAGCGTCGAGATTACTCCCGGCACAATCGACGCGCACGTGGGAGAAAAAATCAAATTCAGCGCGGCCGCCAAAGACGCTGCGGGCAATCCCATGGACGAAAAGCCTTCGGTATGGTTCGCGGCTCCGTTTGATTTGGCGGGGGCCGACGAAGGAGGAGAAGTGAGTTTTCATGCACCCGGCATAGTCACAGTAGGGGCGGTGATCGCGGGCAAGGCTGGGTATGCGACGGTCAATGTAGTGAACTCGAAAATCGCAAGCGTTGAGATTGGGCCGCCCATGTATGCGAGCGTCGCGGTCGGCGGCACGGAAAAGCTGACGGTTGTCACGCGCACGTCGAATGGAAATCCGCGGACTGACGCAGCGATCCAATGGACTTCCGAGAAGCCCTCCATCGCGAGCGTGGACGCGGCTGGATTGGTGACCGGCATCGCGCCAGGGAGCGTGACAATCAAGGCGGCTTCGGAAGGAATGAGCGGCGAAGTTAAGCTTCAGGTTCAGCGAGATCTCGTTCGCAAGCTCACGGTGCAGCCCGCATCGGCGGAGGCGCGGACCGGCGATGTCGTCCACTTTAGCGCATCGGCACTCGATGGCAACGGCGGACACTTAAAGAATTCCGCGGTGCGCTGGTCCATTAGCGGCGAGGGCGCTTCGGTATATCCGGATGGAGGATTCGTCGCCGAAAAAGCCGGGACTTATGTAGTGATGGCCAGCAGCGGGCAGCATAGCTCCGCGGCGTCGGTGGTGGTAAAGCCACGGAATGTCGAGCGCGAGGTTGAAGTGGTGGCCCATGTTCCCATGCCCGATCTGCAAATGTCGGAAGAGTGGATCATCGGGCACCACGCTTATTTATCGACGATCGCTGACAAAGTTTTCGTCTACGATATCGCCGATCCCGCGAATCCGAAATTGCTCGATACGCTTAAAGTGGACGCTCGCATCATCAACGACATCAGCACCACGCCGGACGAAAAAATCGGCGTATTTACCCGCGAAGGCGCTTCCAACCGCAAGAACGGAATCGTATTTCTCGACACCTCGGACGCGGCGCATTTGAAAGTTCTCTCCGAATATACGGCGACGGTTACCGGCGGCGTGCACAGCGCTTACATCGATGGCCACTACGTTTACATTACCGATGACGCCACCGGATCGCTGCGCATCATCGATTTTCAGGATGCGAAACATCCCAAGGAGGTCGCGCGATGGGAAGCTGAGAATCCCACCGTTGTGACGATTAATACGGAACATGGATCGATGACCAGCGGCCGCTACCTGCACGACCTACAGGTGAAAGACGGCCTTGCCTATCTGGCTTACTGGCGGGATGGACTGGTGATTCTCGACGTTGGAAACGGCATGGCTGGCGGCAGCCCGGAGAATCCGAAACTGGTGAGCCAGTATCGTTTTAACCATTACGAACTCTATGGAGATGGGTGGCTCGCCGGAACGCACAGCGTCTTCCGCTACAAGAATTATCTCTTTGTTGGAGACGAAGTTTTTCCCGCGATCTTCGAACTGGAAAATCGCGATCGCATTCCGGTGCGCGCGATCTGCCACGTGATGGACGTTTCCGACCTTAAGCATCCGCGAGAGGTGGCGCAGTATGAAGTTCCGGAGGGCGGCTCGCATAACTTCTGGGCCGCGAACGATATGCTTTATGAAGGCTATTACAGCGGCGGCGCGCGCGTGCTCGATATCTCGGGTGAATTGCGCGGCGATCTTTATCGCCAGGGCCGCGAAATTGCCCGCTTCTGGACCGGCGACTCGAAAGGATTCCGTCCTAATCTACCGTTCGTCTGGGGCGGACAGCCATGTTCCGTCACCTGCGACACGCCGTTGCTCAATAGCCTGATGTATTTTAATGACATTCATTCCGGCCTCTGGATCACGAAGTTGGGCGCGCCGAAGTTCGAAGGTTCGACCAGTTCGCCCGCGGTGCGCAAGAGCGAACGAACGATTCATTAGTGGGAGAACGAAACCATATCGTTTCGCGCGCCGCCTTTTCCTGCGATGCACCGCGCGCGCGAAAGATGTTAAAGAGTCGTAACCATCGTGCGGGAAATAGTTTATAGCTGTCATTGAAATTTGGAATTAGACAGGACGCGAGAATAATCCATAATCTTGTTCATGGATCCATTTTTATCCGTATCGGCTGAAGACTTCCACGTCGATCTGTTGCACGAGATTGGCGCCCACCTGGCGACGGCCGACCCGCTGCACGAAGTGCTTACACGCGTGGTCGACTTCGCAACCGCGCTCGTGAAGTGCGATTCCTGCCTGATTTATGTTTTGGAGGACGACGAACTTGTTCTGCGTGCTTCGAAGAATTCGCACCCCGAAGTCGTGGATCGCCTGAAGCTTCGCGTCGGACAGGGCATAACGGGATGGGTTGCGGAGCATAAAGAGCCGGTTGCGGTTTCGGAAAACGCCGCACTTGATCCGCGCTTCCAATTTTTCCACGAACTGCCTGAAGACGGCTATGAAGCATTTTTGTCGGTGCCGTTGATGTCGCGCGGGCGCGTGGTCGGAGTAATTAATCTGCAACACCGCGAGCCCCACGTTTATAAGCGGCGCGAAATGCAGTTGATTTCAACAGTCGGTTTTCTTGTCGGCGCCGAAATAGAGATGGCGCGGCTGGAAGATGCGAACTTTCATCTCTCCGAGCAATTGCGGACGCGGAAGGTGGTTGAGCGCGCCAAAGGGATTCTGCAACGCGATCTTGGGTTAAGCGAGGAGCAAGCCTACCTCACATTGCAACGCCAGAGCCGCCATAAGCGGATACCCATGAGGGAAGTTGCCGAGGCGATTGTCTTAAGCGACGAAGTGCGAGGGAACTTGGCTTCGCCGAAACCAGCCTGAGGCTTGGCTGGGCCGTTGTTAACAACTGTAAAAGCGACAAGAGGCCGCTCTTCCTGGAGAAACCGCGCGGAAAACTGCCTGGAACTTTGGGCTACAATAAACGTATCTTCTTGTAGATATGCTTTTGTAGAGTTGTCCCAGAGGGTCCACTATGTACTGCAACTACTGCGGCAAAGTGATTCAAGACGATGCGGCGTTTTGTGCCTACTGTGGAATTCGCGTAGGCGCTTCGATTGCCCGCAAGCGGTTGGTTCGGCCCCGCCAGGGCCGCAGCATCGCGGGCGTTTGCCTGGGATTCGCCGAATATTTTGATATCGACGTGACGGTGGTGCGGTTGACCTGGTTGATCGCCTCCTGCATGACCGGAATCGGTTTGCTTTCCTATCCCATCGCCTGGATCGTAATTCCGGAGGAGCCGCTGCTGTTGGCCGCTCCGCTGGGAGCGCAGCACGCGACGAGTCCGTAGTTCGCTTCCTGCCGCCGGGCCAGGTTCGCGCCAGTTTTCCGGCTCATGGATATTCATCAAATCAAAAGCGGCGACGCTCAGATCGTCTACCGCGCGCTCGGCGACGGCCCGTCTATAATTCTGCTGCACCCCTTTCCCGCCAACCATGAATTCTGGCTGCCCGTTGCCGAGGCGCTGGCCACGCGTTATCGAGTTATTCTGCCCGATCTGCGAGGTCACGGCGAGTCCGATGCAGGCGAAGGACCGGCCACAATGCAGAAGCATGCCGCCGATATCGCACTGGTGATGGACGATGCCGAAGTAGGACGCGCGCCCCTGGTGGGAGTATCCGTCGGCGGCTATATCCTGTTCGAATTCTGGCGGCGGCACCGCGGGCGGATTAAGGCGCTTGGCCTGTTCAATACGAAGGCTCCGGCCGACTCCCCCGATGTACGCGGCGGCCGGTTAAAGGTCGCGAATGAGGTTCTTGAATACGGCACGGAGCAATTCTTTCAAAGCATGATTCCAAGGCTTTTGGGTAGTACCACGCGCGAAACCCGACCGGATCTCGTCGAAGGCGCGCTACGCATGATGCGTAAGATGTCGCCCGAAGATGTGGCGCAGGTGCAGCGAGGAATGGCAGAGCGCCCCGATTCGATTGATACATTGAAGACCATCGATGTGCCGACTCTGATTGTGACCGGCGACGAAGATATATTGACTGGATCGAACGAAGCGGAATTGCTGCGCCGGTATATTCCTAATAGCCAGATGCGCGTGATTCCCAAGGCCGGGCATTATTCGGCGTGGGAACAACCCGAAGAATCGGGCAAGCTGTTGCGCCACTTTCTTGATGGCGTTTGCCGAGGCGAATAACCTCAAGCATCGCCGTGCTACAATTTCCCCGCCATGATTGATGCCATTCTGGTTGAGGAAAAAACCGTCGTAAGCGCCAAGGGGGACGGCCCCGCAGTCGATGTGAGCGGCGCCGCCGGGCGGGTGTTTTTGCTGACGCTTGAGATTACGCAGATCATCGAGCAGGAATCGCTTGAAGTCGGCATCCACGGTTCACCGGATGGCTCGGCATGGGACGCCAAGCCGATTACGGCTTTTCCCCAGAAATTCTATTGCGGGCAATCACCATTGCTGCTCAATCTTACGGCACATCCCGAAATAAAATTCGTTCGCGCTCATTGGGAAGCCGCGCGATGGGGCCGCGGAGTGGAAACTCCCATGTTCGAGTTTGGCGTGCGCCTGAAAGAGATTCCATCCGAGATTTTGCGCGAGGCTGCGAGCGAAGCCAAGATGCCCGCGTGAAAATTGTTGATTGACGATTTTTGATTGCTGATTAGCGACCGACCGTCTTTTTACAATTGCGTCCCGTGCCGACCTTAATCAATCAGCCGTATTCAATCATCCATTATTCAATCAACAATCAGCAATCGCTTATCGTTCCTTCCGCTATATTAATTCCACATGAAACCATCGTCCGAAGCGATCGTGCGCCCGGCGCGCAACGTGCGTGGCAGTGTAGGCCTGCCCGGAGACAAATCGATCTCGCATCGCTATGCCATGCTCGCGGCAATCGCCGACGGAGTTTCGCGCCTGGGAAACTATTCCACTGGAGCGGACTGCGCCAGCACGCTCGGTTGCCTGCGCTCCCTGGGAGTGGAATGGGAGCGGAAAAACGGCCCGGAGACGCTTATCGAAATTCATGGAAGCGGCATGGCCCCGAGCGCTCCCAGCGAGCCGCTCGATTGCGGGAACTCAGGCTCGACGATGCGCATGCTCAGCGGCCTTTTGGCGGGACAGACGTTCACCAGCGAACTGGCCGGAGACGAATCGCTTTCGCGGCGTCCCATGCAACGGGTGATCGCGCCGCTTTCGGCTATGGGCGCGCGGATCGAATCGCGAAATGGTTCTCCGCCGTTGCGCATCACGGGCGCAGCTCTCAAGGCGATAGATTACGCGATGCCGGTGGCGAGCGCGCAGGTGAAAACTTGCCTGCTGTTCGCCGGACTGTTTGCGGAAGGCGAAACGCGAATCGAAGAGCCGCTACGAACGCGCGATCATGGAGAAGTTGCGCTGCGGGCCTTTGGCGCGCAACTGGAGCGCAAGGGAAATGAGGCGCGCATTCGCGGCGGGCAACGCTTGCGCGGAATCGAAGCGCGGGTTCCCGGAGATTTATCCAGCGCGGCCTTTTTTCTGTGCGCCGCCGCGCTCTTTCCAGGTTCGCGATTGACCACTCCAAATGTGCTGATGAATCCTACGCGCGCGCGCCTGCTCGATATTCTTATACAAATGGGGCTGCGCATCGCTGTCACGCAACTTGACGAAGTACATGGCGAGCTAATCGGCACGCTGCAAATGGAAGGTAGCCAGCTTAAAGGAGCGACCATTGCGGGCTCCGACACTGCGGCACTGATCGACGAAATCCCCGTGCTGGCCGCGATCGCTCCCTATACCGAGCAGGGAATTGAGGTGCGCGATGCGGCGGAGTTGCGTGTGAAAGAATCGGACCGCATCGCGGCAATCGCAACCAATCTTCGCGCCATGGGCGCGGAGGTTACGGAACGCGAAGATGGGTTGAAAATTCCCGGTGGACAATTCCTGCACGGCGCGGAACTCGAAACTTTTGGCGACCACCGCATCGCGATGGCCTTCAGTATTGCGGCCCTCAGAGCCCAGGGAGAGACGCTGATTCGCGGCAGCGAGTGCGCGGCGATTTCGTATCCCGCGTTTTTTTCCACTTTGGAAGAGTTGGTCGAACGCTGAGTTGATTGTCACGGGCCAGTTGTGTGCCGGCGGATGCCGCCCAAAGGGCGCGCCACGGCCGGGGCCGACAATTCCGCTTTGAGACCTTTGGGTGGTGGCTGGCGGCCTTTCGTAGTTCGCCGGTTTTTCTTTTCCGGTGTAAAGTTTGAGGTTGAGCGAAAACCCGGGTGTGTTAAAGTAATGCGGCCCGCAATAGCGCTTCCGCCTTGTCTGCAAAGGAGTTCGCCATGACCACCCTCCGCGATTTGGTAAAAGACCGAAAAGTTTATTCCATCGATTCCGCTCGTACAGTATTGGAGGCGGCTCGCTTGATGATGGAAAACAATATTGGCGCGCTGCCGGTTCTCCGCGATGGGGAATTGGCGGGCATCCTTTCCGAGCGCGACGTTATGAACCGCGTGGTCGCTGTGGGCCGCATGCCGGGCCATACGGCCATCTCCGAGGTAATGACGGTGAAGCCGCGCGCGGTAAGCCTGGACGAATCCATTGAGGAATGCCTGTTCATCATGCACGAGTTCGGCTTCCGCCATTTACCCATTGTGGAGGGCAAGGAGCTGAAGGGATTAATTTCGCTGCGCGACGTCGTTCTGCAACAAGCGGCCGAACTCAAGCGACAGGCGCAACGCACCGCATCTTAGTTGCGGCTTTCGGTGTCCGGCTTCCGGCTCTCGGCTTCAGTTCCTTCACCCTGCTTTGTGGGCAGCCTCGCAAGCGTGCTTCCGCGGAGTGGTAGTAAAATATCGCGCGGGCGGCTGAAAGCGAGCGCCCGACGTCACGGTTTATTTCTTCAGAGGGCTCTTCATGTCGAGCAAAGCGTTAGACGATCTTCAAGCCAGCAGCATCGATTCCATTTTGCAGGAGCAGCGCAGCTTCGAGCCTCCAGCCGAATTCAGCAAGCATGCCCATATTCAAAGCCTCGAGGAATACCAGGACATCTACAAGGAATCGATTAGCGATCCCGATCGATTCTGGGGCCGAATCGCGGGTGAACTGCACTGGTTCAAGAAGTGGGACAAAGTGCTCGAATGGGATAGCCCGTGGGCGAAGTGGTTTGTGGGCGGCCAAATTAATCTTTCTTACAACTGCCTCGACCGTCACGTTCACAGCGCCCGCAAGAACAAGGCGGCGATTATCTGGGAGAGCGAGCCGGGAGAAATCCGCACGCTGACGTATCAGCAACTGCATGGCGAGGTGCAGAAGTTCGCTAACGTCCTGAAATCTCTCGGCGTGCAGAAGGGCGATCGCGTTGCCATCTACATGGGCATGACGCCGGAGTTGCCTGTTGCCATGCTGGCCTGCGCCCGTATCGGCGCGCCGCACACGGTGGTGTTCGGAGGATTCTCATCGCATGCCCTGATCGATCGCATCCACGATTGCGGCGCTACCGCTGTCATTACGCAGGATGGCTCTTACCGGCGCGGCGCCGAGGTGAAATTATTTCCCGCAGTCGAAGAAGCGCTGAAGTCCTGCCCCAGTGTGAAGAGTGCGGTCGTCTACAAGCGCACAGGCACGCCAATCAATATGCAGGCTGGGCGCGACTTCTGGTGGCACGAGCTGATGGCTAAGGCTTCGGACTTTTGTCCCGCGGAGCCGCTCGACGCCGAGCACCCGCTCTACATTTTGTATACGTCGGGCACCACCGGCAAGCCGAAGGGCCTGGTTCACACGACCGGCGGATATTCTGTTGGAACCTATCTCACCACAAAGTGGATTTTCGATCTGAAGGAGGAAGACACATATTGGTGTACCGCCGACATCGGATGGGTTACAGGGCACAGTTATATCGTCTACGGTCCGCTGCAAAACGGCGCCACTAGCCTGATGTATGAAGGCGCGCCGAACCATCCCGAACCGGACCGCTTCTGGTCGATCATCGAGCGCCACAAGGTAAACATTTTCTACACAGCGCCCACGGCGATTCGCACATTTGTGAAGTGGGGCAACGAATGGCCGAAGAAACACGACATGAGCAGCTTGCGGCTTTTGGGCACCGTGGGCGAGCCGATTAATCCTGAGGCGTGGATGTGGTACCGCGAGATCATCGGGGGAAACCGCTGCCCGATCACCGACACCTGGTGGCAGACGGAGACTGGGCACATCATGATCGCTCCGATTCCGGGTGCGATTGCTACCAAGCCGGGGTCGGCTACGCGTCCGTTTCCCGGCGTAGCGGCGGAGATTGTAACCATGGATGGGCGGGAGGTGCCTTTGGGCTCCGGCGGATTTCTCGTGCTCACCAAGCCGTGGCCGGGGATGGCGCGGACTATCTACGGCGATCCCGACCGCTACGTGAAGCAATACTGGTCGCAGATTCCGGGAATGTATTTTACCGGCGACGGCGCGCGCCGCGATAAAGATGGATATTTCTGGATCATGGGCCGGGTGGACGACGTGCTCAACGTCAGCGGACACCGGCTGAGCACGATGGAAGTTGAATCGGCCCTGGTGGCGCATGAAGCCGTAGCGGAAGCCGCGGTGGTGGGCCGTCCGGATGAGTTGAAAGGGCAGGCGATTTCGGCCTTCGTCACGCTTGAGCAGGGACGAAAGCCGTCGAAAGAGTTGAAAGAGGAATTGCGGAAGTGGGTCGCGAAAGAGATTGGAGCGCTTGCCAAGCCCGACGACATTCGTTTTACCGATACTCTGCCGAAGACCCGCAGCGGCAAGATTATGCGCCGCTTGTTGCGCGAACTGGCCAGCAGCGGGGAAGTGAAAGGCGATACCACTACGCTGGAAGATTTTGGAGTGATCGCGAAGTTGAAGGAGAGCGAGGAAGCGTAAGATCTCCGCTGTTAATCTTGTTGCTAGTTAGTTGGAACTTCCGGTGGTGGCTCAATTTGAATTTATCCCCATGTAACGGTCGTCATCCCGAAACGCGGCGTATTTCAGCCGCGGGAGGGATTCCCACAAAGACTCAGTAGCGGGAGATCCTTCGCTCCACCTGAAGAACGGCTCCGCTCAGGATGACGCCAATTAATTAAAATTGAGCCACTACCAAACTTCCCAATCGGTTAACAAATCCGAAGTGGGGCGCGCCTTGATTTGCAAGGGACTGACCTGCCCCCAATTTCCGTTCACGTAAGAATACGACAACTTTGCTCAACTCCCTCTCCGGTTTGAGCCGGGATGGGGGAGCGCGAGGGGCAAGGGACGGCGTTTGAGTCCCTTGCCCCTCGCTCAGCTGTGTAGAAGCCCACTGCCTGCGCCGCCGCAAACTCTTTCGGGGTTTTGTATCCCAAGCTGCTGTGCGGACGCTCTTCGTTGTACTCGATCCTCCACCCCGCGATCTTGCGCCGGGCATCGAACAAGTTCTGAAACCAACTCACCGTCAAACATTCATCCCGCAATCGTCCGTTGAAACTTTCTACGCGCGCGTTCTGCGTTGGCTTGCCCGGCTGAATGTGCAGCAACGCGATCTGCCGTTCCACGCACCACGCCAGAAAATGCCGGCTGGTGAACTCCGGCCCGTTGTCACTGCGGATCGCTTCCGGCCGGCCTCGCTCCGTGATGATCTGGTCCAACACTCGCGTGACTCTCCGGCTGGCAAAGCTCGTATCCACTTCCAAGGCCAAACACTCCCTGGTGTACGCATCCACCACGCTCAGCACCCGGATCGTTCGTCCGCACTCCACCGCGTCGTGCACAAAATCCAGTGCCCACTCCTGATTCGCCGCAGTCCGCGCCAGCAGCGGCCTTCCCTGGCGCACGCAATGCTTCCGCTTCTTCCGACGAATCATCAACCCGGCCTCGCGATAGATCCGATGCACTCGCTTGTGATTCACATGCTCTCCCGATTGGCCCAGCAACACATGCAGCCGCCGATACCCGAAGCGCGGCTTCTCGCGCGCCAACTCCACCAGTTGCGTGCGCAGCGGTTCATCGCTGCGTGTTGTCCGATAGCAGTAACTCGCGACCGCGATCCCGATCAGCCCGCAAACCCGGCGATGGCTGGCTCCGTACTCACTCCGCAGCCAGCCCGCATCCGACCTCCGGTCTACGAGCTCCACCCGTTTTTTGCGATCAGCGCCTTCAGCATCTCTTTGTCCAAGCTCAGATCGACTACCAGCTTTTTCAACTTCGTGTTCTCATCGCGCAACTGCTTCGCTTCCTGCGCCTCGCTGACGTCCATCCCGCCATACTTCGCTTTCCAGGCGTAGATCGTGTGCTTCGATACCCCAACTTCCCGCGCCACGTCTTCCGCTTTGCGCCCCGCTTCCAGTTGCTTCAGCGCCCCGATCATCTGCGCCTCCGTGTGATTGCTCCTCGACATGCCACCTTCCCCTTTCCTTCGACGAAATCATACTCAGGTTTGTTCGGAAACAGGGGAGCAGGTCAGGACAGGCCGCAATGTTCGCGGCGCGGACCACGCAAACGGCAAGTGGACCAGAGTAAAAACTGGTCCACTTGCCGTTCGTTATGTTGCTGACTGTCTCCTTATTTTGCAACGGTCTCGGTAAAGTTCAACGGGCCGAGGGTGGAAGTTGTAGCGGAAATCGTTATGGTTCCCGGTTTCGTTCCACACGTGTAGGTGGTGGAAGCTTGGCCGTTCGAACTGGTAATCGCGGTGTCGCTGGAGAACGTTCCTCCAGCGCCGTTATCGACGAATGTTACGGAGACCCCGCCTAAGCCATTGCCATACTGATCGGTCACTAAGACCACCAGTGGCCTGGGCAGCGGCTTGTCTTCGATGCCGGCCTGCTTGTTTCCAGAAACGATGGTGAAGTCGGCTGCCGGACCATCGAGCGATTGAGCGGTGGTCTTACCGGTCACGGTGCCCGACGTAGCGGTGATCGTGATGGTTTTCGGCTTTGTGGGAAGCGTGTAGGAGGTGCTCAGCTCACCGCCCGAATTGGTGGTGCCCGACGCCGGATTGAAGGTGCCGCCCGCGCCGCCATCGCTGAACGTGATGGTGGCTCCCGAAACTCCCAGTCCCGCCGAATTTCTGGCTTTCACCTCAATTGCGGTCGGGAGCGTGGTTCCTACCGTTCCCTTTTGGTTTCCTCCCGCGACTACGGCGATCTGAGTTACGGCGTTGGTGGCCGTAGCGGTCTCGGTGAATGTGGCGGACGTATAACCCGTGGCGCTGGCGTTAATGGTGATGGTCTTCGCCGTCGAGGGCAAAGTGTAAGTGCTGGAGAAGACGCCGCTGCTGTTGGTGACTCCGGACATGGTTCCGAAGGTACCGCCGGCGCTGTTATCGGTGAAGCTCACGGTTACGCCCGACACCGGTACGCCGTTGTTGGTGGCCGTAACGGAGAGTGGAACGGGAAGCGTGGTGCCTACTGTGCCGGACTGATTGTTTCCACCCGAGGCGCTGAGGATCAACGCTCCCGTGGAAGTTTCGGTAAAGTTCGCCGACGTGTAGCCGGTGGCGCTGGCGGTCACGGTGATGGTCCCGACTTTGCCGAGTGTATAGGTCGTGCTCGCAATGCCGCTGCTGTTCGTGACGGCCGAGGTGGGATTGAACAGTCCACCCGCGCCGTTGTCGGTAAAGCTGACCGTGACGCCAGAGACTGGCGCGCCGTTACTGGTGGCGAGGACCGCCAGCGCGACAGGCAGAGCCGTTCCCGTTTGTCCACTCTGGTTGTTGCCGGCATTCACCGCCAGCGTTTTCGTGGCTGCCGTGCAGGTTTCAGTAAAATTCGCGGAAGTATAGCCCGTTGCACTGGCCGTGATACTGACAGTGGCAGCGTTGCCGCTGCATGTGTAATTTGTGGAAACCTGTCCGTTACTTCCGGAGACACCTGAAGCAGGATTAAAGCTGCCGCCCGCGCCGTTGTCGGTGAAGCTGACGGTTACGCCGGACTGGTCGGTGCCGTTGCTGGTTGCCGTAACCACCAGAGGAAGCGGCAACTGTCCCGAGCCGCTTTGATTGTTGCCGCTGGTTGCGGTCAGGGTTTGCACAGCCGCTGTGGCTGTCTCGGAGAAGGTTGCCGAGGTATAGCCTGTGGCGCTGGCGGTGATGCTGATGGCCGTGGTTTGGGTGACGGTTTTCGGCGTATACGTGGTGGAAACCATGCCGTTGCTCCCGGTGACGCCGCTTGGCGTACCGAAGGTTCCGCCTGCGCCGTTATCGGTAAACGTCACAGTTAAGCCAGATTGATCCGTGCCATTATTGGTGGCCGTGACCTGGAGCGCTACAGGGTATTGAACGCCTCCGGCGCCAGTCTGATTATTGCCGGCAGTAGCCGCCAGCACTTCTGAAGATGCGGTAGCTGTCTCAGTGAATACCGCCGAGGTATAGCCAGCTGACGTTGCAGTGATGGTAACAGTCTGTGGAGTTGCGGGCAGCGTGTAAGTAGTGAAAATCGTGCCACTGCTGCTTGTTACGCCGCTAGGGTTACCGAAAGTTCCGCCTGCTCCTCCATCATTGAATGCTACGGGAACTCCCGCAGTCGCAACTCCATTCACTGTCGCTTTGACCTCCAGCGACTTGCCCAGCTTTGTGCCCACGGGGCCACTCTGGCTGTTGCCGCCGACAATCGAAAGAACGTCTGTGTTGGAGCCGGTGCAGGTCTCGGTGAAGGTTGCAGAAGTATAACCCGTGGCCGAGGCTGTGATGGTGACGGTCGCAGCGGTGCTGCTGCATGTGTATACGGTGGAAACCTGTCCGTTGCTGCCGGAGACGCCTGAAGCGGGATTAAAGCTGCCGCCCGCGCCGTTGTCGACGAAGGAGACGGTCACGCCGGAAGCGTTGTTGCCGTTGCTGGTTGCCGTCACTACGAGCGGAAGCGGCAAGGCGGTTCCTGTCGAGCCGCTTTGGTTGTTGCCGCTGGTCACGTTCAGAGCTTGAACGGGCGCCGTAGCCGTCTCGGAGAAGGTTGCCGAGGTATAGCCTGTGGCGCTGGCACTGACGGTAATGGACGTGGTTTGCGTCACAGTGGGAGGCGTATAGACGGTTGAAAGCGTGCCATTGCTGCCAGTGGTTCCGCTCGCGGGATTGAAGCTGCCGCCCGCGTTATCGACGAAGGTCACCGTCACGCCGGAAGCTGGGTTGCCGCCGCTGGTCGCCGTAACCTGGAGCGCGACGGGTAGTGCGACGCCGCCCGTGCCGGTCTGATTGTTTCCGGCAGTGGCCGTGAGGGTTTGCGTAGACGCGGTTGCAGTCTCGGTGAAGTTTGCTGCCGCGTACCCGGTAGCAGTTGCAGTGACGTTTATAGTTTGCGCAGTCGACGGCAAGGTGTAAGAAGTGGAGATCTGGCCGCTGCTGTTGGTGGTTCCGCTCGTGGGGTTGAAGGTGCCCTTTGCGCCGTTGTCGGTGAACGTGACAGTGACGCCCGATTGCGGTGCGCCGGTATTGGTGTTCTCAGCCGTAACCGTCAACGGTGTGGGCAAGGTCGTGCCTACGTTGCCGCTCTGGCCGCTGCCGGAAGTCGGCATGAGGGTAAGAGTGGAAGCCAAATACCACGGCACCGCCGTGTCGTCCGTCTTGAGGAACTGAAGCAGCTTGGTGGCGACTTTCAACTGCCCGAAGGTGGATGATGGGTGAGTTCCGTCGGAGGAGAAGTCTTCGCAATCCCACACCAGCCCGTCGCTGCGGCCCAGCATTCCGTTGGACCAGTAATAGGTTCCCCAGGACATCCAGGGCGCAACCACCGGCGAACAGCCGTTGCCGTCGCAAAGATTGGAATTGCCGTTGATCTGATCCTGGATGGCCCACTTCACGGCGAACCCAACTTCATAGGCATATGGCTCGGGATTATCCGGAGTGGCGAGGCCGTTCGAGTAACCGGCGTAAACGCGCGAGGAGAAATAGACCAGCTTCAGGTTGGGGAACAACGTGAGCATGGTCTGCATCATGCTTTCGTACTGCGATTGCAGATCGGTAATGTCAGTGGGGAAGGTTCCGCTGGCAATACCGTCGGTATCTTCCAGCCAGATGGCGGCGACTTGGTTTTGAGTTACGCCATTCTGCGGCAAATAGTTTTCGAGAACGGTCGTCCAGTAAGTGGACGTTGTGGTGGTCAACAAATTTGGAGTGGCTCCGCCCTGGGCGCCGTTGACGATAACGAGATTCGGATTTTTCGCCGGATCGGCATTCGCCATGGGTAGGAAGCGGTTGAATTCGTTCTGTGCGGTCGATTCGCCGATCGCCATCAAAACATATTTTCCGGTGGGGCTCGGATTGCCGTTGGCGTCCAGCGGCTGAATCTGGTTGGCCAGGCCTACGCCGTAGCTGTCCTGCGAGGCCGGACGCACGTTGCTGCCGTTGGGATAAAGTCCGCCCTCATAGGCTGAATTCTGATAGAAGCCTGTGCCCAGGTCTGTAAGCGCAAGTAGCGGCGTGCCAAGAACGGGGTCATTCCACGAGAGGTCGTTGCAGCTTTCTCCGTTGCCATCGCCAAGATAAGGCCAGACGGCTATATTCATCAGGCTGTTCGCGGTCTTGCCGGTAGTGTTATCGCTCACCTGCACGGTGAAGGTGTAAGGAGTGCTAGTGGAGGCCGAAGAAGATACGGTTCCGGTGATCGATCCAGCCGGGGAAATAGACAGGCCGGGAGGCAAGCTTGAGCCGGACGCGAGACTCCACGTATATGGACCAGTGCCGCCGCTTGTTAGTAAATTGGCTTCGTAGGCGTAGCCTTGCGTGGCCTGCGGAAGCGTAGGAGAACTTGAAATGGCGAGGGTGGTATCGGCGATGCCGGTGCCATTCAGCGTGACGCCGTTATCTGGAACCGCGTCGTAATCGAGGTCGAGGACTCCGGTTTCCGACGTCACCTGGCTCGGCGTGTAGTAGACCGAAAGCGTCAGACTGGCATTAGCCTTGATCGCATACGGGAAGGTGACGGTATTCGTGGTGAAGCTGGGAGGCGCAATGTTGATGGCCTCCAGATTCATGGTGCTGGTTCCAGTGTTGGTGATGGTAACGGTTTGAGCGGCGCTGGTGGTGCCAATCCCTTGATTGGAGAAAGTCATCGCCGTCTTACTCAAGCTCGATACGGAGCTGCTCGAAAGGCCCGTCCCGGTGAGGGGCACATCGAGCACGAAGCCATCCAGCATGGTGAGTACGAAGTTGCAGTTATATGCGACGGCGGAACGCGGCTGAAAGAAAATCGAGTAATGGGTCAGGGTTTGAGTTGTGCCCATCTGGAAAGGCACGGTTCCGGAGGCGATACCGAAATCGGAGCCGGAGCCTGTGGTGCAGCTAAAACCGATCGTCTCAATGAAGATGGTCCCAGAGTTGGTGTTGTTGTAGATGGTCAGGGTCTTGTTGCCGCTGGCCTTGCCAATATATGTATTCGCGAAGACGACCGAGCTGGGCACCGAACAAATCTCGCCCGATCCCGAGGGGCAGTTCGGGTTTGGGGTTTGGGCGAAAGCGGCAGCGCCTAGAAGCGCCGATAAAACACAACCAATGACGACGAGCGAAATCCTCTGGGTATTGGAACGCATAAGGGTCCGGACTCCTCCTACCTGAAGTTTCTGGTTACTGGGGACCAGGCTGGCTTCAACGAAGCCCGAATTGGTCGGTACGACATTCAGATTGCGTACTGCCGTATAAAACGGATTCCGCATTTCTCTCAACTTTTGCTTCAACTTTATTGCTTCGGTTCGGCGAAATGATTACGGACTACTCCATGTAGGGTTGACCTGGCAAATGACGACGATTCGTGGCGAGGGGGATGGCAATGCTGCGGAACAGGCCTTTGCCAGCGCCGAAGAAACTTCGCTATTCTTGGCTGTAGAGCCGTTCCTGTCAAGGATGAAAGTTCTTGCATACTCGTAGTTCTCTAAGCGCGGGGGACTTTTGTCTCCTAGAAAAATATCCTTCCACATGCTAGTTTCAGAATCAGCTCCCCACCTCCCGCTTACAGCGCAAAAATAAGAAAAGGGTCGATACGTATGGTCACGAAGTATCTATTTCTTCTCGCATTGTTATTCCCGCTCGCGGTTCGGGCGCAGACGGTCAGTTCTTTCGAGGGGATCGATGCCTCGGAGGTCTCCGATCCGGGCTTCGAGATCGATTCCAATGGCGCGGTTGGAACCCTGCAATACATGCAGTGGGTGAATAGCTATTACGAAGCTTTTACCAAAACGACGGGCGCTCCGGTGTGGTCGAGCGCGCAGAATGGCGACACTCCGTGGGAAGAAGCCGGCATGTCGAACTGTTACGGCACAGGCGGCGGAGAAGGCACAATCACATTCGATCGCATCGCTTCGCTGTGGGTGATTGCAAGGCGCGCCAGCCAGGCAAATAACAGCTACTACTATTGCGTCGCCATCTCCAATACGGCGAATCTCAGCTCGTCTTCGCTGAAGTGGTACACCTATCAATTCGTGCTTACTTCGCATCTGGGAGTGAACTCGCACGGCGATGTTTATTATCCGGATTGGCCGCGCTTCGGCACCTGGGCTGACGGTTATTATGTGACCTTCGATCTGGAGGATCCGGATAACAACTATCAGGAGATTGGCGTCCTGGCCTGCGCGCTCGACCGCACGAACATGATTGTCAACAGCACGGCGCGCGCCATGCAGTGCTTCAGCAATCCCAGCCCGATTCCGACGAACGGCGCGCTGTATCTTTCGCACAGCTTGATTCCCGCCGATATCGACAGCACCACGGCGCCACCTGTGGGCCGGCACGAATATTTCGTCAGCATTCAAAATCCCACGGCCAACGGAAAAGCCACAACATCGAACAAACTGAACCTGTGGAACTTCAGCGTGAACTGGACGACGCCGAAGAGTTCGACCTTCACCGAGTCGCAACTCACCGTGACGACTTACGAACCGGGCTGCTACGACGCGACCGAGCCCTCCGACACGTTCTGCGTGACTGAGCCTTCGAGCGGTACCACCGGCAACTACGTGGATTCGATTGGCGACCGGCTGATGCCGCGAATGCCTTATCACAACTTCGGGACTTACGAATCGTTCCTGGTGAGCCACACGATTCAGGTGGGGACGGGAAGCAATCAGCAGACAGGAATTCGCTGGTATGAACTGCGCGGCAGCGGCAATCCCACGGTTTACCAGAGCGGCAACGTAAGCAACGGGAGCACGCTTTACCGTTTCGTGCCCAGCATCGCGCAGGACAGCGCGGGGAATGCGGGCGTGGGCTATAGCGCCTCGGGTGGCGCCGTTCATCCCGGAATCCGCGCTGCGTATTGGAGCTTGAGCAGCAAAACTTCGCCGACCGAGATACTTTTGCAGAATGGAACGGCCGACGAAGAAAACTCCAATCACTGGGGAAACATCACCAGCATGACGGTGGACCCATCGAACGGCTGCACCTTCTGGTATGAAGATCAGTACTACCAGCGGAACGAAACCGGAGCGAACATCAACTGGAATACGCGGATCTCGAACTTTACGCTGGCTAATTGCAGCGCAAAGTAGCTCGCGCAGGTCAAGCTATAAAAAGCCCGCCGATCATTGGCGGGCTTTCTTTTTTCAATGGCAACAGCAGGAGCCAGGAAAATTTGTTGAGCCGGGTTTTGGGAAGGGCACGACTTCAGTCGTGCCGATAGACGCTTCAATATCAACTGCGCTTCAGCGCCTGAGTTCTTACAGCAACCTTCTAGGGCAACTTGCAGTGCTGTTGAATGTCCGTCACAATCTGCTGCGCAGCAGACGAAACTAAAGGAACGGCTTGCCGCACTATATTCACTTTTGTCGCGCTGCCATCCGGCGGTTGTGATCCCCCTAATACGCTGTCAGATAGGAAGAGTCCAGCGGGTGCTTGCGTGCCGCTTCCGTTGACCGCGTTGGAGCACAACGGTTCGTCGCCATAAGCCGGATCGATAATCGCCGCATCGGCCAGCGAGTACCGGAGTTGCGCTTCGCTGGAATAGCGGCTCCTAGTCGCGTTTGGGGCGCAGGCCAGATCGAGTCGAGACATCGCAGGGCCGCCGGTCGCCTCAATCATCGAGTACATATCGCTTTGGTCGTAGTCGGTCACCGCGTAAGCGATCGCCGCCGCGCCGCCGCCGTTTCCGGTTGCGCACATGGGCGCGCTGGTGTTCGAGTTGTGAATGTTTGTGTAAACCCACTGCGCAACGGTCGCGTAGCGGCAGGCTAAACGGCGCGGGCCTCCGGGGCCGGCGAGCCATCCATGGGGGAATTCGGAAGCATTATCCAATGGCGAGAATGCCACTTGAACAGTAGTAAAGCCCTCATTCGCAACGGCGGAGTTCAAAAGCCCATTCGCAACGCGAAATCCGCCGTTGGTGGTCCCATCGCTTTCGAGGAACTCGGGATCGGCGTCATAGCTGTGGTTCGCGCCGGAGCTTCCCGCCAGAATAACCGTTCCCAGCGGCGTTCCCGTGGGCTGGTTCACCTTTAGATAAGCTGTGAGGTCGGCTGCTCCGGGACACGAGACGTCGAGTTGGTAGCAGGTTGCATCGGTTGTTCCACCAACATTCGCGGGGCAAGCCATTCTTAAACCTGTAGCTGTGCCTACTGGATCGTTCTTCTGAACGTTGACCGTGGTGCTTACGGATTGAGTTGGATCAAACTCCGAAGTGGCCGTTATGGTCACAGGCGCGGAGGGGACGCAGAGTGGAGCTATATAGAGTCCAGAGTAGGGATTCGCATAAGGCGGCTTTGAACTCTGGAATTGTCCGGCAGGGTACGTGCACTCACCTGGCCCGCTTGTAGTGGCAGACCAGATAACGCCTTGATGCGGGGCGTCAGCGCCCGCGACGGCGGCGCTGTAAAGCCAGTTCGCGCCAGCGCCAATTGTGGTGGGTGCCGCGATGTCGTTAAGCGAAGCATTGCTAGGGGAACCGTTGATGGCTAACGCCACATGCAAGCTGGCCGGCGCAGATCCTGTACGTCCGTCGGCAGAAGAAGCTTTGATTTCCACCTGGCATGGACTTGCTGCCAGCGCGGCTGAGGTGGGAGGAGCTGTATAGAGTCCACTTTCGCTGAGTGTGCCAAGATTACTCGAACCGCAGCCGCCTCCAGCCAGGCTCCAATGAAGTTTCGGATTTGCGACTCCGAGTTCGGTGGCTGTGAACTGAAAAGTCCCGCCTACCGGAATGGAAGCTCCGGCCGGCGAAATCGAAATTGCTCCCGCACCCGGTCCCGAAACAACGGATATCGTTGCCGTGCCTGAAGGTGGTCTCGCGCTGGTATCGAACACTGAAGTTGCAGTTATAGTTACCCCTGAAATCGGTGTCGATGGTGCGGTATAGAAACCGCTGCTGGCGATGATTGTTCCGCCGTTCGGAGTAGTCACCTGCCACTGAACAACTTGCGCGCCGTTGCCCGAGCTGCCCGATACCATCGCCCCAAACTGAAAACTCGCGCCGGTTGCGACCTGGTTCTGCGGAGGCAACGTAGTAATCGAGACCGCGACCTGCACGTAGATGAGGGTTTGAAACTGGGCAGTGCTATCGGCGTTCGCCGTGGCAGTAACTACGACTGCGCATGGGCTAATCGGAATCGTGGAGGGTGCAGTGTAAAGCCCTGTGGCACTGATAGTGCCGAGGCCGCCGTTGCTGCTCGACACGGCGCATCCCAAATTCGGTTGCAGGCCCCAAGTCACCCCGGTGTTGCTGCTGCCGGTGACCGTCGCCGTGAATTGGAACGTGCCACTCACCGGGACGAAATTCTCCGACGATGGACTGACCGTTATCATTACTTGCGTCTGCTGGCTGGGCGCATGGGCGATGCAGCCTGTGAGCGGAAGTACTGCGAGCCAAATGAGCGCACAAGCGCGAAATCGACAGTTGAAATTTAGCAAGGCATTCCCCTCGACGACGAAGCAAGAGCCTGGGAACACAGGGGGAGAAGATAGTGAGTGCGCCCGATGGGTTCCAATCTTGTCACCCATCACACGGGCTGTCAATGCTAAATCTCTGCGCGCGAGCGTAACCGCAGGCAGACGGACGAATATCAGAAGACGAGTGCTAGAAAGAAGAATCGAGCTTCGCTTGACGGACAGCCGGGGCGGCTGTCCCTACATGAGGCTCTCTAGCAGGCTGCTGAAAAACTCATTTCGGCTGCCTAAAGCGAACCTCGGGCGCTGAAGCGCGGCTAGTTTTAAAGGACTTAACGGCACGACTGAACGTCGTGCCCTTCCCAAAACCAGCCCGATCAAAGTTTTTCAGCAGCCTGCTAGTGGCAGTAGTTCAAAATGTCGCTGGCAATTTGCAGGGCGCCATCCATGACATCGGGGATGGGATGCCCGGCGTTCGCAATGCAGGCGTAGATGGGCGATGGCGAGGCAGCGCTGGGAGTGATGGATTCTCCCCAAAGCATTCCTTGCGGCACGGCGTTGCTGCTATCGAGGTCGCCGAACAAAAGCTTCACGGTCATGTTCGGCAGCAGGATTTTGCTCGTGGGATTGTAGACGATGCTGTCGGATTGGAACTGGCTGGTTGGCTCGGCGCCGCCGTTTAGCGCGGTGGTGCATGGAGTGGGAGTGCTTGCGCCGGCGCTCTGATAGGCTTCGTCGATGACCGCGGCATCGGCCGATTCATAGCATAGGTTCGGATTGTTTTGGGAACTGGAATCGGTGCAAACCGGGCCGGCTATGCAGGTGCTGCTGCATCCCTGATCGATGCGAGTCATCGGCGGACCGCTGGTGGGCTCAATCATAGCAAGTTCTGAGTTCAATCCGTACTCGGAAACGGCATAAGCGATCGCGCCGGAGCCACCGCTGTTTCCCGTGGCGCACATGGGCGCACTGGTGGTCGCGGCGTTGTTAGGATTTGTGTTTATTTTTTGCGGATGGTTGTACACCCAATCTGCCACAGTGGCGTATCGGCAAGCGACGCGGCGCACGCCTCCCGGCCCTTGCAGCCAGCCGTTGGTTTGGTTGGTTGTAAACGGTGCGCCGAATGAAATCTGCACGGTGTTGAAATTTCCGGCAAGAACATTTTGAACAGTAGTTTCTCCGTCGGAAAATCCGGACGAGCCGGGATCGTCGTAAAGCCCGCTGCCGCCGGTTCCTACTCCAAACAGCACCGTCCCGACGGGAGTGTTCGTAGGATTGTTCACTTTTAAATATGTCGTAATGTCCGTGACGCCTGGACACGACACCGTCATTTGGTAGCAAGCTCCTCCGGGTAAGCTTCCGCCGCATGAGGGCAGAGTCGTGAAGCCACTCACCGTCCCGATCGGATCCGTCGCCTGCACGGTAACGGTAGTCGAGGCGCTTTGAGAGGAGTTGGCTTGCGAGGTCGCCGTGATAGCCACGCTCGCGGGAGTGGGGACCGTGAGGGGCGCGATGTAAAGTCCAGTGCCCGAATCGATGGTCCCGCCGCTGGATGGCGACAACGACCATGTGACAGCCTGGTTGGCCGTGTATTGCCAGTTTGCGCCTATCCCGATCGCGCTCGGCGGAGAATTGGTGATGCTGACTGCACTCGACTGGCTGCTACTCGACGACGAACCCCCGCATCCCGCGAGGGAGAGCAGGACAATGAAGACGATCACATGGAACGAAACCTGAGATTTAAGGCTAAACAAAGCATCTCCCTGGAGTTATCGGCACGATTAACGAACGAAACCAAGAGCAACACCCATGAAAAACGGAGTGAACGGCTAAACATCATGTTGTCCCTTCCGTCAGCTATCAAATCAGTCAGTTACTTGGATGCAATCCAGAGGCAGGTCACTAAAGTCATGCTGTGCAAAATATTTCAGGCTTGAGGAACTGTGCAAATTCTGGTCTACTAGGAAACACAACGCCACTAAGAAAGTAGCGTCTCCTCCAAAATTTTTTATCATGAATTCTTAGCCCCTTATGCGGGATTTGTGTTTTCCGACGATAGAGGGCGATAGCCTTTCAGATTGCAATCAGATTTTGATCGAACGATGGAATCTCTAACCAACATCATTATTGGGAGAAAGCAGCAATATGAACTCGTCCGTACCTGATTTCGAGGTGGGAATTATTGGGGGCGGCCCTGCGGGATCAAGCATGGCGGCTTACCTGGCGAAAAACGGCATCAACTGCGTGGTATTTGAACGCGAATTGATGCCCCGTCCACACGTGGGCGAATCCCTGGTCCCGTCTTCAACGCGGGTATTCAAGGATCTCGACTTCCTTCCGAAGATGGAAGAAGCGAAATTTCCTCACAAGTTCGGGGCGGCGTGGACTGCGGCCTCGAATGCGAAAGTTTACAACATGGATTTCGGCGGCGTCTCGGCCGATTGCCACGTGGACGTCAGTTTCTCGGAGCGTGACCAGGGCATGAGCCAGAACTACACCTACCATGTGGACCGCAGCAAGTTCGACTTGATGCTGCTGCAACACGCCAATGAGTTCGGCGCTAAGGTTTATGAAGGCGTAGGCGTGAACCGCGTTGATTTCAGCGATCCCAACTGCGCAGCCATCAAGTACACCATGGGCAAGAAGGAAATGAGCACGACTTGCCGCATCGTGGTCGATGCCAGCGGACGCAAGACACTTGTGGGCAACCAGATGAAATGGCGGATTCAGGATGATCACTTCGATCAGTACGCCATCCACACCTGGTTCAACGGCTATGACCGGCGCTGCATGGCGTCCAACAAGCAGACGCAGGGCGATTTCATCTTCATTCACTTCCTTCCCATCACCAATACGTGGGTGTGGCAGATTCCGATCACCGACCAGATCACCAGCATCGGCGTGGTCACGCAGAAAAAGAATTTCGCCAAGAGCAAGGAATCGCGCGAGAAATTTTTCTGGGAGTGCATCAAGAGCCGCCCTGAACTTTACGAGGGCCTCAAGGCGCAGGGCTCGGTGCAGATGCATCCATTCAAGGAGGAAGGCGACTACAGTTACGCGATGAAGCAACTTGCCGGCGACCGCCTTGTGCTGGTCGGCGATGCGGGACGTTTTGTCGATCCCATCTTCTCCACCGGCGTCAGCATCGCGCTGAATTGCTCGCGCTTCGCGCACAAGGACATTATCGGCGCGCTCGAAACTGGGAAACTTCAGCCGTGAATCGTTTACTACCTACGAATCCACGCTGCGGCGGGGAACGAAAACTGGTACAACTTCATCACCGTTTATTACCGGCTGAATGTTTTGTTTACGGCATTCGTGCAGGATCCTCGTTATCGTCTGGATGTGCTCAAGCTTCTGCAAGGCGACGTTTACGATGATGCCGAGCCGCCAGTTCTGACGCGGATGCGCAACATCGTGGAGCAGGTGGAGAAGGATCCGAATCATGCGCTGCACGGCTTCCTTGGCAGACCTGACCGCGGATGCGTTTGTAGAAGCTTCGGCGTAAGTCAAACTGGAAATCCGCCGCCTTGACGGAGCGGTATCGTCGACGTCGAACGTGGCAATATAGCATTAACATTTGGAGAAAGCAGGATCATGAATCATTCAGTCCCCGATTTTGAAGTGGGAATTATTGGCGGCGGCCCCGCCGGTTCGAGCATGGCGTGCTACCTGGCGAAAGCTGGAGTCAAGTGCGTGGTATTCGAAGCGCGAATTATTTCCTCGTCCGCATGTGGGCGAGTCGTTGGTTCCGTCTTCCACGCGCGTATTCAAGGATCTGGATTTCCTCGGCCAGATGGAGGAAGCGAAGTTTCCGCATAAGTTCGGCGCCGTCTGGACCACAGACGATGAAAAACCCGCGTATGTTCACGATCTCGAGGGGTTGACGCCCGAGTACAACGTCGATATCCGCTTTGAGGAGCGCCAACAGGAAGGTATGGAGGACAGAAACTATACCTACCATGTGGATCGCGGCAAGTTTGACTTGATGCTTCTGCAAGCACGCCCAAACCCTCGGCGCAACGGTTTACGATGGCGTAAAAGTTGGGCGAGTCGATTTTCAGGCCCCGAGCATACCGAAGTCTTATTTCAACATCGGTCCGAAGGAGATGAGCGTCACGCTGCAAGATGGTGGTCGATTGCAGCGGACGCCAAACCTTCCTCGGCAACCAGCTCAAGCTGAAAATCAAAGATCACGGTTTTCGATCAGTACGCGATTCACTCATGGTTCGATGGTTACGATCGCACCGTGTTCGCCAAGCGCGATACCAATCTCGATTACATCTACATCCACTTCCTGCCGATTTCGAACACCTGGATCTGGCAGATTCCGATTACCGACACCGTTACCAGCCTGGGCGTGGTCACGCAGAAAAAAAATTTCGCCAAGTCGAAAGAAGACCGCGAGAAATTTTTCTGGGAGACAGTAGGCAGCCGTCCGCTGATTGCCGAGACCCTGCGCAAGTCCAATCGCATTCGTCCTTTCAAGGAAGAAGGCGATTACAGTTACGCCATGAAGCAGCTTGCCGGCGACCGGTTCATGCTGGTTGGCGATGCGGGCGGTTTGTCGACCCGATTTTCTCGACCGGCGTCAGCATCGCGCTCAACAGCTCGCGCTTCGCGCACAAGGATATTCTGCGCGCGATTGAGAAGAACGATTTCTCGCGCGCCAGCTTTGCCGACTACGAAACCAAGCTTCGCCGCGGCACCAAGAACTGGTACGAGTTTATTTCGGTTTACTATCGGCTGAACGTTCTGTTCACCTATTTCATCAGCGACAAAAACTATCGGCTCGATGTGCTGAAACTGCTGCAAGGCGACGTGTACGACGAAGATGCGCCTGAAGTTCTGACCAAGATGAAGGCCATGGTCGCGAAAGTGGAACAGAACGAAAAGCATCCGTGGCACAAGTTGCTCGGCGACTTGACCTCGGACGCGTTCCGGCCGCAAGTGTAGCATTCGCATTTCGCTAGTAGCGCCGGCGTCTGCCGGCTTTGTGGCAGGCGTTTATGCCTCCGAACAGCCGCCGGGACGGCGGCGCTACTTTTAAGGAGGAAAGCGCAATGACGCACACGAATCGCAACTTCGTACTTGCGTACGTCTTCCTTGTGGCCTTGCCGTTGCTTGGCTTTGTGGGAATCCTGAAGAGCGGCCGCGGTCTGTCCGCGCCGTTTTCCGTCGACGGCATCTGGAAAATAGAATCCAGCCTTCCTTATGCGTCTCCCTGCAGCGAATTTCTTTTCTTCGTTTTCAAGCTTTCCGCTCTTTCAATCTCCCAATCGGGCAAGTCTCTGGTCGTTACTTTCGAGCGGTGGAGCGAAAACCGCCCTGGGCATGCTCGATGGAAATATCATCACGGCACGCTTGCGGGCCTCGGACAAATCCGGATGCAGCGCAATGCAGCGATCATAGTCTCATCTTAACCGCCAAGCTCGATCCTCCGCAGCCGAACCTCGAGCGCTGAGTGGAACCATCGCCGTCGAGGGCTGTGCCGATCCTGCGCGCCCATGGAGTTTCACGCCGCGAGGCAGCCGAAGAGCCTCCGGGAGGCACGCGCTGATGCCCAATCTTTTTATCCTCGTGCTTGCAGGTTGCGGTGGTTCTGGCCGCTGTGCCGCGTGACCGGCGCGATCTTCAGAAAATTTCAGCAGCCCCGTGTGGTCGGCGAAATGTTTGCCGGAATTATGCTGGGGCCATCGTTCCTGGGCTGGATCGCGCCGCATTTTTCCGCGTATCTTTTCCCCGCATCCAGCCTGGGATTTCTGAATGCGCTAAGCCAGATCGGCGTGATCATCTTCATGTTCCTGGTGGGAATTGGCATCAATCCCAAAGAACTGAAAAAAGAAGGCCACGCCGCCGTGCTTAGCAGCCACGTCAGCATCACCGCACCGTTTGTTCTGGCCGCGTTGCTGGCGCTTTATCTATATCCCCGGCTCTCCGACGACAGCGTAGCCTTCAGCAGCTTCGCCCTGTTCATGGGCGCAGCCATGAGCATCACGGCATTCCCAGTGCTTGCGCGCATTCTGCAAGAGCGCAGGATGATGCACAGCCGCCTGGGGACCGTGGCCATCGCTTGCGCGGCGGTCGATGACGTGACCGGCTGGTTCATTCTCGCCTACATCGTGGTGCTGATCCGCGCCGCGCATTCGACACTTCCATCTGGGTCACGCTGGGCGGGATTGTGGTTTTCGCCGCTGGTCATGATTTATGGCGTGCAGCGCCTGCTGCAGGGCATCTTCCTCAGGGCCTATGAGAAGTGGGACAGTCTCAGCGAAAACCGCATGGCCTTCATGATGCTGCTGGTGCTGGCGTCGGCGCTGTGCACTGAGAGCCTGGGCATCCATCTTTTGTTCGGCGCATTCCTGATGGGCGCCATCATGCCGAAGGAGCCGAAATTTGTACGCTATGTGCTGGACCGCTTCGAAACTATCACGGTCACGCTTCTGCTGCCGCTTTTCTTCGCCTTCACCGGCCTGCGCACCAACATCGGGCTGGTTAAAGGCCCAGCGATGTGGATGTACTGCGGCCTGATCATTTTGGTCGCCACTGCCGGAAAACTGGGGGGCTCCACGCTGGCCGCCCGATTGACCGGCATGCCGTTGCGCGAAGCCGCCGGCCTGGGCACGCTGATGAACGCCCGCGGCCTGATGGAATTGGTGATCCTCGACGTCGGCCTCGATATTGGGGTGATTTCGCCCGCGCTGTTTTCGATGATGGTCGTGATGGCGCTGGTCACGACCTTCATGACCACGCCGATGCTGAACCTGGTTTGTCCCAAGGAACTAATCGAAGGCGCGCCCGAAGCATTAGGAGCCGAACGGGTGCAGGCAAGTAATTTGCAGGATACTGCTAAGCTCGGTTGCGTAAAATTCTGATCAGATATGCCACTGACTTTGCATACAGCGGGCTCTGGCGTCGGTAAACCCCGCGCGTCACCATGAGAAGTCCTGGAGAAGTCTGTGTTGCTGCAATCCAGCGCAGCGGTCCGTCGACCCCGCAGATAATCCGGTATCGCGAACCATCTGCTGCGATCAGGATGACATTTCCTTTGTGCCTTGTCGCTGCATCCATCCCCAGGCTGTTGTCACGATGTTATCCAGCGAGCGCTTTGCCTTCCATCTCAGGAGCTTTTCGGCCAATGCGGGATTCGCCACAAGCGCCGGCGGATCTCCCGGCCTGCGGGGGGCGATTCGCACCGGAACTTTTTTTCCCGTTACTTCCTCAATCTTACTCAGAACGTCTTTGACCGAGTAGCCATGCCCCGTCCCGAGATTCACTGCCATGGAATCCGCGCCATTCGCCAAAAGCTCCAGCGCCGAGACGTGGGCATCGGCCAGATCGTTGACGTGAATGTAGTCCCGAATGCAAGTTCCATCAGGGGTGGGATAGTCGGTGCCGAAAATATCCATCGCGGGCCTCGCTCCGGTTGCGGCGAGAAACGCCGAAGGAATGAGATGGCTCTCCGGCTGATGCAATTCTCCGATCTCTCCACTCTCATCGGCGCCGGCGGCATTAAAGTAGCGCAACGCGGCGAAGCGCATGCCGTAGGCGCGGTCGTAGGATTCGAGGGCGTATTCGAAAAACAGCTTTGAGATTCCATAAGGATTCACCGGCTGGCGCGGCGTATTTTCCGGAATCGGTACCGTCGCTGGAACTCCGTACACCGCGCAGGTGGAGGAAAAAATAATTCGCCGAACCCCGCAATCGACGCATGCGTTCAGCAACACCAGCCCGGCTTCCACATTGTTGCGAAAATATTTTCTGGGATTCTCGACTGATTCACCAACATAGGCATGCGCGGCAAAATGCATTACCGAATCGACGCGGCGCAGGACGGCGGAAAGCGCGGCTGCATCTCCCATATCTCCGCGCACCAGTTCGAATCCGTCGGCCAGAAAGGCGTGTCCGGTGGAAAGATTGTCGAAGATTATGACTTCGTGCCCGCGCCGCCGCAATGTGCGCGCCGCGTGACTCCCGATATAGCCGGCTCCGCCGACGACCAGAACTACCAATTGATTTCTCCTTGTGGATGCAGGTTATGCTATTGAATGTGTAAAGGGCATTTTACGCTGGACAGAAACGCAGGATGGATATACAGGGCGGCACCTGGAGAGTGAGTCCTCGAACGCCAAACCGCGCTACAAAGGACGACCTGAGATTAATTCAACCGATTTTTCCACACATTTTCCACAGAAAGCCTCCACTTTAGGCCCGGTTACGCAAGGCCCTAAGAAGTAATAGCACTCCTGTGCCATTTACTCACCTATGCCTCTGAGACTAAAGTCTCTTTACGATTACTTCGAGAGGATGCTCTTCGGACGCTTCCTTTTGACGAAAAGTTAGAAATCCTCAATACAACTGCGGCTCACAACTTTAGCAATCCCCCTGATTCGGTATATCAGAGAAAGCGGCGGCCTTCATGCAAACGGCTCTTGGAAGCGCGTTCCGAGACGCGGGAGCTGCGAACGGCGTCGCATTCGCCTAGCGGTCATTGTGTTTTTAATCATTTTAGGAGAAAAGAATGGCTCAGCATGTAGTTCCCGCACCCGGAGAAAAGATCAGGGTTTTAGCCGCTGACAGCACTCGGATGAGCAGCCAGTTGCTCGCCGAGTCATTGGCGCAGGACCGCCAGTTCGAAGTGACGGGGATCGAGCCCAAGGAGCTGTCCATTTTGCAGGCCGTGGCGCTGAAGATGCCGCATGTGCTGCTAGTGAGTTCGGCTCTGGAGGAGTCCATCACGCTCGGCTTTGAGCTGACGCGGCAGGTTCGAGCCGCCCACCCGGAGACGAAGGTCGTACTGTTGATGGATACATCGAATCCGTCGGCAGTGGTGGAAGCGTTTCGCTGCGGGGCGCAGGGAGTATTCTCGCGAACGGAATCGGCGAAAACGCTGGCGAAGTGCATTAGCTGCGTTCATCACGGGCAGGTGTGGGCCAACAGCGCTGAGTTGAGCTATTTACTCGACGCCTTTCGGCAGTCGGAGCCGATGCAGTTGGTGGATTCCCGAGGTGAGGCAATCCTCTCCAAACGCGAACAGGATGTGGTTCGATGCGTGGCCGAGGGACTTTCCAATCGCGAGATCGCCAGCCGGTTGAAACTGACTGAGCACACCGTAAAGAATTATCTGTTTCGCATTTTCGACAAGCTGGGAGTTTCCAGCCGGGTGGAAGTGGTGCTGTATGTTTTCCGGCTGCGCAAGGAATTGATGGGAAGTTTTGTTGGAGATACGGTTCATCCGGCTGGCCCCACGCTGCTGAGCGGTGCTGCCAAGCCTGCCGTGAGGATTGCGCCAAGCGCGGTCGAAGTAGTGAAGGAAATTCCGCGGCGGAATCGAGTTTAGCGCCGCAGGTGTACGGACAGGAACGGCGCGGTCGGTGGGGCCGGCTCACTTCAACGTAAATCAAAGCACTCCTTTGCCAACTCCACTACGGCGCGTCCGATCGCCAGCGAAGCGGTAGCCGCAGGGGAGGGCACGTTTAAAACGTGCAGCGTCTTCGCGGAAGCGACAAACAGAAAATCATCGACCAGTATACCGTCGCGCTTGACTGCCTGCGCGCGTACGCCGCTGCCGCCGCGAATCAAGTCTTCTTCGCGCACTTCCGGAATCAGTCGCTGCAACGCCTGGACAAACGCCGGTTTTGAAAATGAGCGGCGAAACTCATCGAGTCCGCTGCGCCAGTGTTGCGCAGCCATTCGCCAGAATCCAGGAAAAGCCAGCGACGAAGCGATATCGCGCGGGCTGAAATCGCTTCGCCGGTAACCTTCACGCCGAAGGGCAAGAATTGCGTTTGGGCCAGCGTCTACGCAGTCGTTGATGCGACGGCTGAAGTGAACCCCGAGAAAGGGAAATTGCGGATCGGGGACGGGATAGATGAGATTCCGAACCAGCGAAGATCGCGCGGGGACCAAATCGTAATATTCTCCGCGGAAAGGCACGATTGTGATTTGCGGATCGTCGCCTGCCATGCGAGCGATGCGATCGCTGAACAATCCGGAGCAATTAATGAGATAACCGGCGGAAAATTCGCCGACTTTGGTTTCGACTACAATCTCGTTGGCCCCTCGATTGATACCGATGACTTCCGTCGCCGTGAGGATTGTCCCGCCCATCTTCGAGATGAGTTCCGCATACTTTTCGCAAACCGCCGCATAATCTGTGATTCCGGTTGAGGGCACGGCCAGCGCCCGCAGTCCGCCGGCATGGGGTTCGATCTCTCTCAACTCATTGGACTCAATCGTTCGCAATCCGACGAGGCCATTGGCCTGGCCGCGCCGGCGCAACTCTTCCAGCCGGGGAAGTTCCTCTTCTTCGGTGGCGACAATGACCTTGCCGCAAATCCGGCAGGGAACTCCGTGGTCTCGGCAAAATTCAATCATTGCCCTGGCACCCTCAACGCAGAGCGTAGCCTTCAGCGAACGCGGTTTGTAGTAGACGCCGGAGTGGATTACGCCGCTGTTGTGGCCGCTCTGGTGACGGCCCACGCGACCTTCTTTCTCCAGCAGCAAAAGTCGAATGCGCGGGAAGCGGTTGGTGATTTCGAGACCAACGGCCAGGCCGATAATTCCTCCGCCAACGATTATGACGTCGTAGCGCGCCACGCTCATGAGCGATGATCTTACCGCAGCGGCTCGCGCAAGTCCGTACTCGCAAGTTTCGTACTCGCCAGTTCCGCACTACGGACTTACGGTAAGCGTGACGGGCGAAGCCTGATGGCTAAGCGAACCTGAAGAGCCGGTCACGATGATGCTGTAAGTTCCGGGTTGCGTACCTCCGCCGCTGGGGCTACTGGTGCCGTTGAGGCCCACGCCGCCGCAAGAGGGAAGCAATAGTATCAGCGAAAAAATTCCCGATAAAAAAATCGCCAGAGAAACTTTTCTTCGGCGCAGGGTGCCGGTCTTGAAGACGATAATGACAAGTCCCGGCAGTGCCAGCATTAAGGAACAGAAAACCGTTGACGCGCTCCCTTGCGCTCTTACCGCACTCGCTGTACTCGGGGTAGTGGTGATTGTCACTTTCGCCGCGGCTGGACCGCTCCCTGGAATCACAGAATTCGGGCTAAAGCTGCAAAGGGAAAGTGCAGGTCCGCCGGAGCAGGAAAAAGTGACGGAGTTGGGAAATGACGCGCCTACGGGCAGGACGCTGAAGTTGTAGCTGGCCGTTTGCCCGCTCGCGACCGTTTGAGTGGTGGGCGAAAGCAAACTCAGAGTGAAATCCGCTCCTATTGTGAGAGCCACGGTTAGGGCGTGGCTGGGCGCTCCAGTTATGTCCTGTGCAGTGACGATGATGTTATAGGTCCCGGGCGCGGCACTGTTCGGAACGTTAATCGAGGCGGTTACGGGTACAACCGCCGCACTGCCAATTGTGATTGGATTTACCGGCGTCAATATGCATTGCGCGGCGGGAAGCGCCGTGGCGTTGCATGTTGCGGTGATCTGGCCACTGTAGGAGAAAAGAGAAGTGAGGGTCAGATTCGCGACGACCTGCGCCGCAGGCGAGGAAGAAAGTGCGGTCGGACCCGCGATTGCAAAATCGCCCACGTTGAAGGGCACCTGAAGCGAGTTTGTAATCGAACCGGAAGTCCCTTGCACGGCGATCGTATATGCGCCGGGCGGGAAGCTTGTCCCGTTGATCACAAGAGTTGCGGTTGCCGGGAAGGCGTTGACGGTCGCCGGCGTGATACTGCAACTCGCAGTTCCAAACGCAGACACGCAACTTAAGCTTACCGTTCCCGCAAAGCCATCCTGTGACGAGATCGTGATGGAACCGCTTGTTCCCGTGCTGCCAACTTTAACGTTCGGAAACGGAGGCTCGCTGAAAATGAAATCAGGATTTTCTGTGACTGTGATGCCGAATGACGTAGTCAGACTGGGAGGACCGCCGGCAGTTGTGGCTTGCAATGTGACCGTATAGCTTCCCGCGGCCGATCCCGGGGGCACGTCGACGCTCGCTGTCATATTCACAGGAGCCGACGATGTCGGATTCACAGTTGCGCTGGGTGTGAAATTGCAAGTTGCGCCAGCGATAGCCGGCAGAAAAGTACAACTCAGGGTAACGCTTTGCGTGAATGTACCCTGCGCCTCTACCTGAAAGCTGACGGGCGCGGAAGTCGTGCCAGCGGCGACGCTCACGCTGCTAGGGGAGGGCGAGGTCAACAGCAAATTCACCACATGCAGGGTGAGTGCGGCCTGATGAGTGGTGTTACCGGTATCGGAGCCGGCGCCTTGCACGTTGAAGTTGTAGTCGGCAACTGCGCTTGTTCCCAGGTCCAGCAAGAATGCGGCACCCGCAGATGTTGGCGTCAGGCTTACGGGGCTCGGAGTGCAGGGTGTTGGAGGATTAGAAGAGCCTGCCGTGCAGCTTAGCTCGACCAGATTGTTATACAGATTCAATGAAGTTAAAGTGCCGTTGAAGGTAGCGGTGTTTCCTGCGAAGACAGTGAGGGGAGTGTTCGAGACTGCAATAGAAAAATCTGGTACCGCCAATAAATCGAATTGCCACATCCCGCGTCCGTAGGTGGAAGCGCGCAACAAGTTTTTGACCGCCGGAGTTGAACAGCGCGAGAGCGGTGACGGCGACATTCGGGAGAAATCCGGTTGAGCCTCCAGAAGGATCGGGAATCGGTCCAACTTCGGTCCAGGCGGCGGCTGCGGTCGGGCTCTCGAATACTCCGACGTCGGTGCCGACATAAACGATGTGTGCCGCCGGGTCGACCACCACCGCGTTCACCGGTGAATCCGGCAGGGCATTCGCAGCGATCCGGTGAAATCGATCCAGCTTGAGCCCGCATTGGCGGTTTGCCAAACATGTCCCGCGCTGCCCGTGAAACCCATTACGGTTACATAGGCGGTGTTGCCGGTTGGATCCGAGCTGTCGATGGCAACGCCGGAAACCGGGAACTGATTGGGATTGATGCTGACGCCGAGCGGACCGTTCAGAGTGACATTCGCGAAAGTCGAGGCCACGCCCGAAACGGCGGTTGCACTTGTCGTAACCCAAACATTTCCTCCAATCGGCGCCGACAGATTATTCGGCCCGGGCCCGTCCGTCGTCGCATAGAGTACTTGCGAACCATTTGCATTTACCTGTCCACCTGCGGCTAAAGAACGAATCGTATTGACTTCCGTGCCCGCGCAAGTTCCGATACCCAGCGTATCGAAATTCAAGCTCAATAATGTGAATGCTCCGCCAGAACGCGGACCGCTCCAAACGCGGCACGTTCCCAAAAGCAAAGTAGTCGCCGATTGCGGATCGAGAATATAGGGAAAGTAAAAAGCGCCATCATCGCCGCCAACGCTGGCACTATCGATAACATCGGTAAAAAGGCTGTCGGTGCAGTTCACACCCGAGGAGCACTCCTGAATGCCCAAGGTGCCCAATCCGGTGTCGGGATTCGAGGCATACCAGTCGCCGGTGTTCGAGTCAATCGCGTTGTAGCCGCCGTCGCCGCTCAGAACGTTCCCCCAGCCCAAGTTTGAGTCCGCGGTGATCGTCGCGGGAGATCCGTTATCCTGAGTGCCGCCCATCAGCATGCCGGCATTCGTCGGATTCTGCGAGAAGCTGACGAACTGTGTCATCGATCCGAGATTCTGATTGAGGTCGTCGAATAGATTGGTTCCGGTGCAGGAACCGGTCGCAAGGCCGGTGAAGGCATCCAGCGCGCGATAGATGCCGCCATCATTGGCGAAATACATCAGATCGCCGCCGGTGTCAGAGCCAGTCGGTGGAATCATGAACGCCATCGCGTGTTCGCCGGGATGCACGTGCGCCAGCGCGGAAAGCGGATCGCATCCGTAAACATGTGTGAGATTCAGGAACGGAATGCTGGCGCAGGTTTGGTTGATCGAACTGATCGAACACTTATAGAGATTGATCGCGCCCGCATATAGATCGGTCGCGACGTTGCCGTTGGGCACGGCCAGTAAATCGAGATTGAAAAATCCCTGTTCGGCTCCGCAACCGTCTACGTCGCCGCAGTTCGCGATACCGCTGTCGTTGATTTGTGTCCACGAAGCGCCGGAGTTTGTGCTTAGCCATATTCCCTGATCGACGGGATTGCCGTTCGAATCGGCCGAGACAAACCAAACGTACATTTCATTTCGCCCGGACACTACCGTGATTTCGCCGCGGTAAATCGGGCAGGTTATCGAGTAGTTTTGGGGACAGGCCGCGGGGCTGAGCAGGCCAGGAGAGCCGGGCTGATTGGCCAGCGGCGTCCAAGTTAAGCCGTCTGGAGAAGAATAGAAGCCGTGATAGCGGAGCGCCGCGAAAAACAAGCCTGCATTAGCGTTGTATACAACTGCGGTCGCCGAGGTCGCCTCGCTAGAGCCGGGGAAAAGCGCGTTGTAAGTCCAGGTCTGGCCAGCGTCGGTCGAGGTATAGAGACCGTGCAAAGTCGCGCCGGTAAGAGCGCCGTCAACGATGCCTTCGTTTGTCGCCGCCATTGCGGCGACGACGGTGTTTGTTTGGCCTGTCGCTGTGTTGAAAGCGATGGCCGTCGTTCCCCAAACCGCTGAATGAGAGAGCGCCAGCATTCGCGGAGGAAACCAAAGTCCACGTATTGCCGCCATCGGCGGAACGCAGCATACCAAGGCCGAAGTAAGAATCGGCGGAGTCGTCGGCCTCGCCGGTGCCCGCGAGGATTACGCTGTTCGCTGGAATTAAATTCCCCGGCTGGATCGCGATTGCGCCAATAGAGAGTGTGGCCTGATCGTCAGTGATGGGAGTCCAAGTTACGGCGAGGCTGCTGCTGTTGGCCGCGTTTGTCGACTTCCAAACTCCGCCCTGCGCTCCGCCAATATAGATGGTGTTGCCCGTGGGATCGGCGGGATCGATGGCGACCGATGTGGCCCGTCCGGAAACCTGGTTGTAATTCTGGAAGCCATCGCCTGTCGCGTCAGAGGCCAGAGGCACCGGACCTAGGGTGGTCCATCCGCCGGCGAATGCGGGAGTCGAGCCACTTGGCGTATCGTGGACGCGCGCCGAGCGAGCGATCCGCGCTCGCATCTTGGCCTGATATGCTTTGAGACTCAACTCGGCAGCCGATTTTCCGGGGACCGTCCTGCCGCGTAAGAACCATTGGGTACGCTGCTCGATGTGGTCGGCGTCCGCCGCGGCGACTGGTGTTTCCCCCATTTTCTTCTTCGGGCCTTGAGCATGTATAGGCGGCAGTAATAGAAGAGAAACGATAGCAAGCAGGGAAGTGCGAAGCGCGGGGCGGAATCTGGGTAGGGTCATAGCTTTCAACTGTCTGGAGTATGGAAGTCGCAGGCGGCAGGGTCAAAACAAAAAGCTGCTAAATTTGCTCTCCATACCGTTTCGGGAAGGCGGATGGCCTAATATGGTGCTCATAATTTAACGAGGTACTTTCTAATGTGGATTTGGCGCTCAATCTCACGAAGATGGATATCACGAGGATGGGCCGTTTTTTTTCTATCGATGTGCTGCTTTGTTCCGCGAACGAACTCGGCAGATCGAGAAATCAATGTCGCCGCCGCGGCGGATTTGAGTTCCGCATTACAGGAAGTGGCCACAGACTATGAGAAGCGCACCGGCATCGCAGTGAAGCTTTCGTTCGGAGCTTCCGGCGCGTTGACGCAGCAGATTCAGAATGGAGCGCCCTTCGATATCTTCTTTTCCGCGGATATGGATTATCCGAAGCAACTCATTGCAGATGGACACGCCGAGGGCGCTTCGCTATATCGCTACGCTGTCGGTCGGTTGGTTTTGTGGGTTCCGAAAGATTCGCCCCTCGATGTTGAGCACAAGGGTATTGAAGTGTTGCTGGATCCGTCGGTGAAAAAAATAGCGATGGCGAATCCGCAGCATGCGCCTTATGGGCGCGCGGCTTTGGCGACGCTGAAGCATTACGGATTGTATGAAAAAGTAAACGGCCGGCTCGTAATAGGAGAAAATATTGCGCAGGCGGCGCAATTCGTGGAGTCGGGAAACGCGCAGGCCGGCTTTGCGGCGCTGGCCCATGCTGTCGCACCCGCAATGCAAGGCAAAGGTAAATATTGGACGGTGCCGGGGGACGCATATCCTTCGCTGGATCAGGGCGTTGTCTTGATATCGCATTCGGGTCACGAGAAAGATGCAGCGGCATTTCTGGAATACATTAAGAGTGCGGAAGTGGGCACTTTGCTGAAACGATATGGTTTCAGCTTGTCTGAGCAATGATGACGAAACGCTGAGCGAGAAATGTCGGTGAATTGGCAGGCATTCGGTCTGACGGTAGAACTCGCGATAGTCGTGTCGGCGATTCTGCTGACGATCGGCCTGCCGCTCGCCTATTGGATCGCCTTCTCGCGCTGGCGCTGGAAATTTCTGGTGGAGGCGACGGTGGCGCTGCCGATTGTCCTGCCGCCGACGGTGCTGGGATTCTACGTTTTAGTCGCGCTTGGTTCGCGGAGTCCACTGGGGCGCTGGTGGCAGTCCTTAACTGGACATACTTTGGCTTTCACGTTCGGCGGCTTGGTGATTGGCTCAGTCCTTTATAGTCTGCCATTCGCAGTGCAGCCGTTTACGGCGTCGTTTTCTTCCGTTGATCGTAAATTGCTGGCCGCTTCCGCAACGCTCGGAGCGTCGCCGCTGCGCACTTTTTGTCGCGTGGTATTGCCGCTTTCTGTGCCGGGGTTGATCACGGGTGTGGCGCTGGCGTTCGCTCATACTATGGGAGAGTTCGGCGTGGTGCTGATGATCGGCGGCAATATTCCCGGCGTGACCCGCACGGTCTCAATCGACATTTACGATCAAGTGCAGTCCTCCAACTATGCGGCAGCCAATGCGATGGCGCTGTTGCTGCTGGTTTTCTGTTTCGCGGTTTTGACTGTGGTTTATGGCTTGAACCGGCGAACGCCGAAGCAGATGGCAGCGGTCGCGAATCCCGTAAAGTGAGCGGGATTCGATGCTACTGCACGACGTTTGGTCTTCTTCGCGAGCCTTTCTTTACGTGCTTCGCGGTCAAAAGCTTTTCACCGCAAAGTGCGCGAAGGTTTCGCAAAGGACGCGAAGAAAGTCCCGAGGTTTCTCGCGGCTGGTTGGCGGACTGCGAAAGATTCGATGGTAACTGCGGCGGATGCGACACCGACAAATCGAACACTAAGCGTCCGCATTCGCAAGAGCTTCCTCTCGGCGGATCGCAGCTTCTCGCTTGACGTCGGGTTTGTCGCCGAGCCAGGCTTCACCATTCTTTTCGGCCCGTCAGGAGCCGGCAAAACGGCGCTGCTGGATTGCGTTGCTGGAGTTACGCGTTCCGATGAGGGAAGAATTGTCATAGGCGAACGCATTTTGTTCGATTCGGCCTCGCGCCTCGATGTTGGGGTTGCGAAACGCGGCGTGGGATACGTTTTGCAGGATCTGGCTTTGTTCCCGCATCTCACGGCCGAGCGAAATATCGAATATGGCCTCGCCCATCTACAGCGCACGGCGCGCCGCGAGCGGGTTGCAACTATGCTGCGCGAGTTCCGCATCGAGCACTTGCGGCGGCAGCGACCCTTACAAATCTCGGGCGGGGAGCGCCAGCGGATAGCTCTGGCTCGCGCCCTGGTGACGGATCCTTGCGCGTTGCTGCTCGACGAGCCGCTGGCCGCTCTGGATGCGGCCACTAAATCGAAGATCATCGCCGACCTTCGACGATGGAATCAGCTTCACCGAATTCCGATTCTTTACGTTACCCACAGCCGCGAAGAGGTAATTGCTCTTGGGGAGAATGTGCTGGTAATGGCCCAGGGCGGCATTGTCGCGCAGGGCACGCCGCACGAAGTGTTGCGGGCGCCGCTCCAGGAAACGGTCGCGCAGTTGGCGGGATTTGAAAACATCTTTGACGCCACGGTGGAATCCGTTCACGAGGATCGCGGCACCATGCTTTGCCGGATCGAGGCCAATTCTCAGCCGGGCGGCGGCGTTGTAATGGAAACACCGTTGATTTGTGCCGAACCGGGTGCGCGCATCCGTGTGGGGATTTGCGCGGGCGACATCCTTCTTGCAACCGCAAAGCCTGAGGGGCTGAGCGCCCGCAACATCCTTCCTGGCCGCGTGGTTGCTGTCGAGCGGCGCGATATGGTGATTTCGGCCCGAGTGGATTGCGGCGTGGAGATGGAGGTTTATCTGACCCTTGCGGCGCGTGACGCCTTGCGGCTTGAGACTGGCAGAGAAGTGTGGCTGGTGATTAAGACGCATTCGTGTCATTTAATGGGGAACAGTTCTCAGTAGCAACCTCCAGTTCTCAGTTCCCAGTTCTCAGTTCTCAGTTAGCAACCCCCAGTTCTCAGTTCCCGGTTTTCGGTTAGCCATCGCTGCCCGGCGAAGGAGCAGACTTTGTATGGTTGGATGTTGACAGCCTCGTGCCTTTGAATTGCACTTTCTGAGAACTGAGAACTGAGAACTGAGAACTGAGAACTGAGAACTGAGAACTGAGAACTGAGAACTGAGAACTGAGAACTGAGAACCGCATTCTGCATTTCGTTTCTCTCCATCTCGACCACTGCAATCCATTGGCCCTGTCGTTGTTCCTGGAAAACGATGCGGCCGCCAAGAATTTGTGCTGCGGCCGCAGGCGGCAGATCGCGGTGAAATCCAAAGAAACGGGATTTCAATTCTGTCCAGGTCGTCCAGCGGTCCCACGGAGCCGGGCCAGGCTCGCATTTCGTCGAGAAAATCAGTGCCGTTTCATAATTCGAGCGAAAATCGGCGGCGGAAAGAACTTCATCCAATGAGAAATTTTCTATGCGGACAATGCGCATGGGTCGAGTGATGTAGCCCAGCCACGGACGCGTCAGCTCATCCGAGGCCGGCCACGCTGTAAGCACATGAGCCATGGGATAGCGCGCTTCCAGAAAACGCTCTCCGTCCTCATGAAGAATTATGTAATCGTGGTAAGCGAGATTATCCTCGGGTGAGAATCCGTAATGAGGATTCCAGAACCATCCTGCGATAAACATCAAAACAATGCAGGCGATCGCGGCGGGCCAAAGGCGCAGCCTGCGCCATAGAGTCGAAACACAAACGATAATTATCAGCGGAACCGCCGGCAGCATGTAACGAGCCAGTACAGCGCCGCCGATCATCGCCATCGCCACGACGTAGACGAGCACGATCACATACAACAGCATCTGCACGGAAAGGTCGATGCGAGGCCGCTCCGCGGCGGCGTCGCGTTGCGGAGCGAGCATCCACATCGCAATCAGCGTAGGCACACTCAAAATCCACAAATGCATGTAGCCGATCACTTGCCAAATCCGCATAATAAGCGCCAAAAGAAACCGCAGCGGGGTGAGGGTGGAGGCCACGTTGTAGCGGAAGAACTCCGGATTGCCGAAGACATATCCCGTTCGCGCGTAGTGATACAGATACCAAACGAAAAGCGGCAATATTGGCGGGAGAAGCAAGGCGATTCGCGAGAGAGGGCTCTGGCTGGGGTGGAGTTGGTTGCGCGCAGTGAGCCAGAGTCCTTGCCAACGGCTGCTCCGCGTAAGAAAGCCAACGGCTTCCCATGCGGCAAGCGCAAGCGGCGCGAGAATCGCGGTTTCTTTTGTCAATGCGGCGAGCGCGAACCAAACTGCCGAGACTGTGGTTTTACCCTCCACATAAGCGGCAAGCGCCCAGAAAGTGAGCCCAGCGGCGGCGAGGTCCACTTGCGCGAGCGAACTTTGCGCAAAGAAGACGGGATAGAACGCGGTACAAAGGGTGGACGCGACAGCCACCTGCGTGTTGGCCGCGTGTTCGGCCAGGCGGAACACACCGAGAAGCGAGAAAGCCGCGATCAGCAGCATAGCCGACCGCGTCACCAAAGGAGCGTAGCCAACAACTTTCCACCATAAGGCCAGCCACGCCATTACCAAAGGTGGATGTGCATTCGACACCGTGGAGTGGGGGATGAAACTTCCAGTGAGCAGAATGTCGCGAGCGGCCGGGACGTAGTAGCCGGCTTCATCCCAAAAGTAGGGCAGACGTAAAAGCGGTAGATGCAGCAGGAAAATGATTACGAAAATGGCCGCGAATAGAATCGCGGGATGAAGGCTCAGACCAGGGGAAGCGCGCCGCTCAGACTGGTGATCGTTCAGGTTTTGCCTCCGCTGAAGCGGACCGCGTTCTTCCCCGCTCTGGTCTTCCCAGCACTAACGTGCTGCGCTAATGAATATCGTCGCTTGGCGACTGGATAGACTCTCAGTCGCCTTGGAACTGAAAATCGAGAACTGGAAAGTCATCTCATAAACCACCCAACGGAAAACTCGCAAACTCCCTCGGGGGCTAAAGCCACTGTGATTGCTGGCTTTGGGCGGCACGACTTAACGTCGTGCCCTTCCCGAATCCATTTATGAGATAGCCTCCGAGAACTGAGAACCGAGAACTGAGAACTGTTCTTAATGTACCGGGCCAGCCGGCGTCAGGCGCGGGTCCAATTTGATTTCGCCAAATGCGCTTTCATAGCCTGAGACGTTTTGCTGAAGCAATCCAAGCAATGCCTTTGCCTGTTGCGGGCTAAGATAAATCCCCTGGAAATTGCGAATTTCGACCTGGCTTTCGCTCTGCTGTTGCAGGGTTCCGAAGGCCATGAAAAAGTCCCATACATTCACTCGCATCTGCACGCTGTTGGCATAGGACTCGCGATAGTCGGGGGCGTTGGTTAACTTGACGTTCGGTTGTGGAGGAAGGCTCATAGGAGGAAGTGTAATGATTTTGAGGCTGTGAAGGAAAGAGGGCCGCCGAGATTGAAGGTTTCGGCGCGCTCATTAAAGCCTCCAGGCGGCGAAAAGCGACAAAAAATGTCAACCTGCCTACTTGTTTCTGACGGAAAGGGCCGATTGCGCCTACCGCAAAAGGTCATGGCCGTTGGCTACTTTGCTGAATTAAAAGGGGTTGTAGGATATCAATTGCAGCACGAACTGGCGTTCAAAGTGCGAGAAACTGACCCGGTTCCAAAATTGAATTGTGCAGGGAATCTATGACCCATAAGCCTGAAGAAGGCGCGGTTGAAGAAATCATCCTCCCAGAAAACCTGCTTCCTCTGGGATCTGTGCTTACCGAAACCGTTACGCCACTCGAAGTCAGCATGCTGCTGGCGAAGGTTTTTCGCGTGCAATATGCGGAGGTGGCGCTGTTGCGGCTGGAAGGCGGCCTACTGAAATTTATTTTTCCCGAGCACCTGCGTACAACCGGTGCGATTCCGATTTCCAGCAAGGCAGTCGCGGCTCATACTGCGTTAAGCAAGAAGGCCGAGATCTTCAATAATTTTGCCCGCGTGAAGCATGCGAGCATTTTCGAGACAATCAAGCCTGTAGGCTCGGAAGAAGAGATTTCCGCGCCACCCGCGCCCATCCAGAAATTGATGTCAGTGCCTATTCTCGATCAGCAGTCCGATGTGATGGGTGTCTTGCAGATTTCGCGCAAGGGTGTGGATCCGCGCTTCACTCAAGATTTCAGCCGCGAAGATTTACACGATCTTGAAATCGCGGCGGGTGTACTGGCCGTTTCTCCCGTGATGCAAGCCGATTAAGAGCCTGCCGAATCCTTTATGGGTTTGGCGTCCGCTGGGCGTAGTGGATTTCGCCGAGATTTCTCAGAGCGGTGGCGGCGCTTTCCGGAGTGATATCGCGCTGCGGGCCGCCGAGCAATTCGTATCCGACCATGAATTTGCGTACCGAAGCGGAACGCAATAGCGGCGGATAATAATGCGCATGCAGGTGCCATTCGGGGTGCGCATTGCCGTCAGTCGGAGATTGATGGAAGCCCATTGAGTAGGGGAACGAAGTTTCGAAAAGATTATCGTAGCGGGTGGTGAGAGACCTTATCATCTCAGCCAAACTCGCGCGGGCGGACGAATCGAGCGCGAGCATATCCGGGACGTGCCGCTTGCAAAGAACGAGAACTTCGAATGGCCACACCGCCCAGAAGGGCACGAGCGCGGTGAAGTGCTCGTTCTCAAGCACGATGCGTGTCCGCGCCTGGGATTCCATCTCCAGATACGCGCAGAGCAGGCACGTCCCATGCTTCCGCAAATAAGCGAGTTGAGCTTCCTGCTCCTTACGCGGCTCGTTTGGGATGGTTTGATTGGCCCAGATTTGGCCGTGAGGATGAGGATTGCTGCAACCCATCATCTCCCCGCGATTCTCAAAAATCTGAATATAGTTAATGTAAGGCAGGGAGCCGATTTCGGCATACTGCGTGGCCCATACATCGACCACACTTACGATCTCGGGTAAAGCCATTCGCGCTAAGGTCAGATCGTGCCGTGGCGAAAAGCAAACCACCTTGCAGGTTCCCGCCTCAGATTCAGCGACGATCAGACCGCGTCCGGACTCGTCTTGCGTGGCCGCGGAGACGTCGGGTTTCAGCGCGGCAAAATCGTTGGTGAAGACGAATGTAGAAGCGTAATTCGGATTGCGCGCGCCGCCGGCTCGCTGATTTCCAGGGCAGAGATAGCAGCCTGGGTCATAGGTGAGCGCTGGAATCGCAGCAGTCTTTTCAGTTTGCCCCAGCCACGGGCGCTGATTTCGATGCGGCGACACCAGGACCCATTCGCCCGTGAGCGGGTTGAGCCGCCGATGCGGCTCATTGTAAAGAAGGATCGAATCGTTCAAAGGCTTGCGAGGGTTCAATCTTTAGCGTTCCCTTCAACCGGCCATGCCCCGGCGCCCTGCGCGGGTTCACACACATAAATCTCTGGAGGCTTTCCGGTTTTTTCCGCGTAGCTCTTAAAGATACTTGCCTGGAAGGCTCCGGCATAATCGGCACCGACCAGGTTTACCGTGCATCCGCCAAAACCTCCGCCCGTCATGCGGGCGCCGTAAACGCCGGGCTCCGCCGCGGCTAGCTCGACGAGCAAATCGAGTTCCCCGCAACTTACCTCGTACTCGTCGCGCAAACTTGCGTGGGATAGATACATAAGCCGCCCAAATTCGGTGGCGTTGTCGGATTTCAAAGCATCGGCGGCGGCCAGGACTCTCTGATTCTCCGTCACCACATGGCGGCAGCGGCGGTAAACGATGCTGGGCAGGGCATCTTTGTATTTTTCCAGATCGGCGGTGCCAACGTCGCGCAGAGCGCGGATCCCGGGAAGAAATGGTTGTAGAAGCCACACTCCGGTTTCGCAATCGGCGCGTCTTCGGTTGTATTCTCCCGACGCGAGTTCGTGGCGCACCATGCTGTTGCATACGACGATGCGCAGACCGCGCGGAATGGGCAGCACCTGGTAATCGAGAGAACGGCAATCGAGCATGAGCGCATGTCCAGCTTCGCCGAAGGCGGCGATGAACTGATCCATGATGCCGCAGCGCGTGCCGACATATGTGTGTTCGGCGGCCTGGCTTAGTTTTACCAGTTCCAAACGCGGCACCGAGATTCCTACGATAGATGTCAACGCCAATGCCAGCGAAACTTCCAGGGACGCCGAGGAGCTGAGACCAGCGCCGAGCGGTACCTCACCATGAATCACAAGGTTCGCGCCGGAAAGATTGTGTCCAGCTTCCTGAAGAGTGGCGGCTACGCCGCGGATGAAATCGCTCCAGTGGTTGCGGGGCGCGCCGGAGAGTTCGTCGAGAGAGAGACGAATCCGCTCTTTGAAGTGCCCGGAGTAAGCCTCGAGGATTCTATCTTCTCGCGGAGCCGCGGCAATCCAGGTGTAGAAGTTGATCGCCATCGGCATCACAAAGCCGTCATTGTAATCCGTGTGCTCACCGATTAAATTCACCCGGCCGGGCGCGCGAAAAATCGACACTCGGTCTTCAGGCGTATCTCCGAATAGCTCCTGAAATCGCGCTCGCAGCAATTGGCTGGTGGCTTCTTGGCTTGAGATGCTGGAGGTCGAGACGCTTGAGGTCGAGACGTTAGAGGTCATCGTCTTCCGTCCGCGAGTGAGATTTGCCCGACGAGACGCGATGGGGAAAGATGCATGAAGTTGGGTTGCGCTTGGCGCAGGTTCAGAGACGATTGGTGCGAAAGAGGGGACTCGAACCCCTACGGTTTTACCCGCCAGATCCTAAGTCTGGTGCGTCTGCCAATTCCGCCACTTTCGCATGATTCACAACGCCTAGATTATACAAGGGGCTCAGCTTTATTCGCGGTCATGTCCCAATCGTCGGTAGTGTCCGAAGTTCGGGAGCAAAAGCTTTTTACCGCAAAGGACGCCAAGGGTTCGCAAAGGTCACAAAGAAATGCCAATCGAAATTAGGACACCGCTGCCGTTAGTAGCTTCTTTGTGCCCGCGTGACGCCACCAGCGTGCTATTCCCAGAGTGGCTGGCAACCGTCATACTCGCGTGCCGTCGAATTCGGGCCATTTTCACCAATCCAATTTGTGAGATGAGGTTGAGAAAATGAAAAGATTGCCGATCCTTCTGCTGTTTGTTCCGCTCCTGTCTTTCGCGCAAACCTACACCGGGAGCACACTCTACAGTTTTACCAAAGGCACAAAGAACCCGAAGTATCCGTTATCGCTGATCATTGACTCATCCGGGAACCTCTACGGTACGGCTTTGGGCGGACCTAACGGAACTGTGTTTAAAGTTACTGCGAAGGGCGTTGAAACAACCCTCTGGGATTTTACCTCCGGCGAAGTCGAAGGAAATGAAGGCGCCCGTCCAGCACCAAGTCTTGCCAGGGACACAGCGGGCGATCTTTATGGCGGACTTAACTACGCCACTAACAAACAGGATTTCGGCACAGTTTTTGAGCTGGACGACACCAAAGGAAATTACACATTTTCTGCAATCGCAAGTGGCCCAACCGCTGGAGAAGTCACATACGCCGACGGCGCCGTCTATTGGATTGGCTGCAACGACCCCACGTACGACGGTGCCTGCACCCCGGCCACTTTAAATCAGACGATAAAGGGACAAACTACAATTTTGTGGACATTTACCGACTCGGATTTTCCGGATTATTTCCCTCCGGTGGGTGGAATTGTTGTGAATGGCTCCGGCGATGTCCACGGCACAGTGGCCGGGGACGGCGGCCGCACCAGCTACGGCTACATTTACGAATGGTCTCCAACGGCAGGCTTCTCCGTGGTGCACGCATTCGACGGGGACGATGGCGCTTTTCCTCAAGTTCTGCGTCAGGATGCCGCTGGCGATTTGTACGGCACAACCGACGAAGGTGGCGCCAGCGACAATGGAACAGTGTTCAAGATAACGGCGAAAGGCACGTTCTCGGTTCTGTACACATTCTCGGTCGGAACAGACGGTCCAACCGGGAACCTTACGCTCGACTCATCCGGGAACATCTACGGAACGACCGCCGGCTCGGTGTTCAAAATTACTCCGAAAGGCGTGGAAAGCGAGATCTACAGCGCGGAAATTGGGGCGGGGCTGGTGATGGATAAATCGGGCAACTTGTACGGCACGACCTCCAGCGGAGGTTTAAATAGCCTGGGGTCCGTCTACAAACTGACCAAACACTGAAGGCAATGAACAACCTGCCACAAGAGCAGGCACGGCGACTCGACGATCTGCCGCTCGTGGGCGCGGCGCAATTCAAGGCGCCGGTACCGGCTATTGGACGGCGTTCAGTCCCTGGTAGATGAACATGCCGGCGAGCACCAGCAAAAGCACGCCAGAGCCTGCGCCGAAAACCCACACCGGGATGGTGAGCCGGTTTACTTTCACCAGCAGTTCGGTCTGCTCCTGCTGCATATGCTGGCTCGCGTCATCGAGATACAACGACTCTTCCTCATGCATGGTGAGCGTGCTGCGGTAGATGAGCAGGATGATGAGGCCGACGGTGAAAACGCCCCACACGATCGCAAGCCCAAGCATTAAAGGAGTCCACGTCCAAGTCATAAGCCACCTCGGCGGATATATGAGACTGTTGGCTCTTCCAGAATTGCAGGCCGCCAAATCGATGAGCCAAATCGATTTACTCTGGCAGCTCGGAACCCCAGCAACAGCCTAACGCAGACATTATAGACCCGATTGCAAGTACCTATGGGGAATCGCTTGCACTTTATTCGGCATCCAACGGAGTGGAGATAATTGCGCGCCCGATAAAGTGTGCCCGCAATTTCGTCCCTCTGTTATAATTTATAAATCCTAGAGCCGAGGAGATTTGAATGGCCACGACAACAATTCCTGAAGTGAATCCGAATGTTACCGAAGCGAAGACCCCTCCGGTTTCCCTCACCCCCAACGCCGTTTCCAAGGTGAAAGAAATTATGGGGCAACAAACCCCCGTGCCCGCCGGTCTGCGGATTGGCGTGGTGGGCGGTGGATGCTCCGGCTTTTCCTACTCCATGCAGTTTGAAAACGCGGCTGGCATGATGGACAAGACTTTCAATATGGAAGGCCTGAAGGTTTTCGTGGATGCGACTTCCGTGATGTATCTGAACGGCTGCATCGTGGATTATGTCGAGACTCTGGAAGGCGCCGGATTCAAATTCGAGAATCCGAATGTGAAGAGCACCTGCGGCTGCGGATCGTCGTTCAGCGTGTAGGTTAAGCGTGTAGGTTAAGCGCGATTCGGTCCATGAGAGATTAAAAGCCTCATCCTCGCGGGTGGGGCTTTTTGCTGAAAATCACGAATCGGAAGCATTAATGATGATGACGAAATGGGTCATGGCTCAGTTTGAACGATATTGTATTTGCCAATCCGAACCGAAGCAGGTTCCTCGCGCGATAAAACTGCGCTCGGAATGACAAGCTTTTCAAAACTGAGCACCATCAGGAAATGAAGCTATTGCTGTTGGCCCGGATTGGCCGCCGGCGGGTTTGGAGTCGAATTATTGCCGAAGGATGACGAGGAGGATCCGAATGACGATTGCCCGAACGAGGATTGGCCGGATGACTGGCCGAAAGATGACTGGCCGAAAGCCGACTGACCAGATGATTGCCCGAATGGACTGTTGCTGCTGTTTGTGCCGCCCGGCTGGCCATTCTGTCCCATTTGCATTCCCGAAGTCTGCAAGCCCGGCTGGTAGGGCGTGGTGATGAGGCCGCCGCGATCGGCCGTGGGATCGTAAATAAACTGCCACTCGTTATATTTTTTCTTTTTATTGAATTCGCGAATCGTATCTTTCTTGCTGAGACTCGCTACGCCGACGATTGGCCCGCTGGCAATGACCTGTTGGCCGCCGGAAGCGGTATCTCCCTGCGCCGTTCCTGGCGCGACCTGGGTGGAGGGATCGGAGCTTGAATTCGAATTCGCGCCCTGCTGGTTCGAATTGTTTTGCGAATTGGAGTTCGATCCAGGGCCGTTGCTCGAGTTTCCGCCGAACGAAGACGATTGCGCGAACACTCCGTTACTGTTCACGCCGGAGCTGCCCATACTCGATCCGCCGAAGGCTGAGCTGCTGCCAAAGCTGGAACTGCTTCCGAAGCTGGAATTGCCCGACCCGTTCGAACCGGGAGCGTTCATGGCAGCGCCGGCGGGAGTGGCGCCGGCAATGCCTCCGCCGAGGCCGCCGAGTTTCAGATCCGGATCGCCGTAATGAAGCAGCTTGAAATCCTGGTTCTTGCTGAGCGGATCCTTGTAATGTTTGCGCAGGTAGCGCAGGTTGTTGGTATTGTCGAGATCCTCAAGGCGCGTCGGATAGCGCCCAAACTTTTTGTAATAGGCGCGGATGGCGCGGCTATATTGCACGCCGCGATGAATCATTTCCTGCTCCTGATCGCGCTTGATTTGGAAGGTAATTGGAGTCAAAAGCGCGGTCGCGGCTATGGCCATCAGAGAGACGATGAGCATCAGCGTCAGCAACACGTACCCGTTTTCATTCCGACGGGCATGGTTTCGACGGGCTCGCCGTGCTGAATTTCCCGGATTGGAAGGTAACTTCATCGAAGTGTGTGATTACGCTTGCGGGCCTGTTGAGTTAGATGCCTTTGAGGCCCAGTTTGACTGCCCCGTTTGCGAAACGCCCGGCGCTAAATTTTCCTTAACTCTGGGTCAGTGGAATGCTTTGCGGAGGACCGCTGCCAACAACATCCTGGATCTCAACCGCTGTGGGAGAAATTCTTACGACCTTGTAGCGCCGGTCGACGATTTCGCCTTCGCCCGCGATAAAAACGTCCTCACCCTTGGAAAGGAAAATTCTTTTGGGCTCTCCGGGCTGGCTGGCGAAGCCGAAAAACTTTAGCGGGATGGGCGGGGACTGGGCCAATGTGGGAGGTTGATAGATTGCGCCGGGCCCGGTATTGTCCGTATTCGCCTTGCCGATCACCTTGGGAATCACCACATCCGCCGCCTGCGCTACAAAAATATTCCTTCCCGTGCCTTCATACTTGATGTGCTCGGATGCCGCAAGCTGATCGAGATGAAGGGTGGGGTCGAGGCTCTGCTGCGGGCTTTCTTTTTTTGCAGCTGCGGCTTTCTGAATGTGATGGGCGCCAGTGCGCGCTCCAACCGGCGCCAGCCCCGGCTGGAGCGCTGGGGTCGCTGGGGGCCGTGGAGGCGATGGTCGAGGAAGAAGGCATGAACTCGTAGACGAGAACCACCAACAGAACCACTCCCAGCACCGCCGCGACGATGAGCTGTTTCCGGTTTTCGGTTCCCAGTTTCACTACGTCCCCGCCCTCAGATAAGTTTGCAGCTTCATTTGCAACTTGATCGGCCCCTTTTGGTCGCCGCCCAGGGTGATTCCGCTAATGAGGAAGAACATGTCGTCGCGTTCCAGCGCATTGATAAATTTCGCCAAAGCGACATAATTGCCGGAAAGAGCCGCTTCCATGTTGACCGGATAAAGACGGTCTATTTCGTCGCCATTCACTTTATACCGGGCCTGTTCGATGGTGACTCCATTGGCGGCGGCCAGTTTGCCAAACTCGGTGGCAATCTCCGAATCTTCGGAAGGAAAGCGTTTCTTATAAAAGCCGGCAATCTGCTGGTTCGCGATCACTACTTTTTTGTCGAGATTCTTTAGCGGTTGTACCTGGATGGTTTTTGTTTGTAGTTCAACCCAGAGCCGGTTCAGTTCCTGGCGGCGCGATTCGGTCGAACCCACCAGAGGCGAAAACAGCACGACCACGGCCACGATATCCACGCCGACGAGCACCGCCAGGGCTATCTTGATGTTCTTCCGGGTTCGGCGTAAGTCAGGCATCAGTTCTTGCTCCCTTTGGAAACGCCCGTCTTCGCGGGTGTCGCCGGCGATTTGACGGGAACCATCGGCGTAGTATCGGGAACATAGGTTCCGTCGATATCGAATTCAACCGCATCTCCCGTGCCACCGGAGGCGGGATGCTCGGTTTCGATGTAAGTCTGGCTGAAGCGCCTGGATTCCTCCATACGGCGGGCCAGTTCGATCGCTTTCTCGCGGGAATCGCCTCCAACGCTCATTTTTAACGTGAGTTGGTTGTCTTCATTGAGTTCGGGATGAATGGAGAGCAAATGGACCCGTGCAGGCATAACCCTCTCGAGATCTTCGAGCACCAGAGTCCAGGAGAGCGATTTGCGCTCGATCAGCTCGTTCAGAAATTGCGATTCATCGCGAGTGGCGCGATTCTTAGGCTGGTTCAGATACTCCTCGGCTTGCTGGCGAGTGCGGTCGCGCTGGGCAATTTCGACGCGATATTCGGCGATGGTAGCGTGGTCGCGCCGCGCCGCCAGCCAGCCCGAGATGGTAACCATCAGCAGGGCGAGGGTCACGACCGCGGCAATGCTCAGGCCAGTCCCCCAGCGCATCCAAAACTGGCGCGCATCTTCATAGGGCTGGGTGGCGAGATTGATGTTAAGACGCATAATTAAAAACAGTTGCCGGCTGCCGGTAGTCAGTCGCCAGTGGTCTTCGCTGGAAACTGGGCTGGAAACTGGCAGCTGCGGCTAAGAAACCAACGCTCCCACCACCCCGGCCATTCTCCACCGCGGAATGTTGCCGCCGGAGTTCATGCCGAGCTGAGAAGGGCTTACCAGTTCCTGAACCTCCGCGCCAGTCTGGGCCCGGAGCGCCGGCGCGGCAACGCCGGTGTCGGATATTCCCGCAACGAATATCTTTTCGATATTCAGATGATAGGTATCCTGAAAAAAAACTACCGAAGGATAGACGTCTTCCGCAAGCTGATCCCCAGTGATCGTTACGCCTCGCGTGTTTTCAAGAGTGCGGAAAAGCTGAAGCTGGTCGGCGTTCAGGATCGCAATGCTGGTGGTGCGCGCGTCCACTTTTACCACCAGCGTGGGGCGCTGCCCCTCGGCCGCACCCAGAGCGGCCAGCATGGAAGGCAAAACGACGCCGGGACTGAAGCCGGCGTCGCGGAAAGCCGTCTCGTAGTCTTCCACCACGCTCGCCAGCGCAACCGCCGCAACCACGCGTATGCCTTCGTTCGACTTTTGCGCATGATAGGAAACTCTGGCCTTGTCGACGTCAAACGGCAAAGACTTTTTCATACGAAAGCGCACTACGCTGGCGGCTTCCTCCGCATCGGAAGGAAGCGTATCGAATTCCAGCAGAACCACGCGTACAGCCGCGTCGGGCACGATGGCAATCACGTCGTGGGAACGAGCGGCCACGCTGCGTAAAGTCTCCTCCACAGCCTTGGTCACCGTCTCCCGCTGGCGCAGATTGACCTCGACCAGATCGGGGATCACCGTGCCGGGAGCGAGTTCCTGCACGGCGCAGGTTTCGAGGCTGCGGCCGTCTTCCGCCAGCCGGCCCACCAATATGCGGTCCGCGGAGATCTCGCATGCCAGCTTTGGCTTCGTGTTGTTCGAACCAGAACTCATTTCTAAGTTAACTCGTTTCTACAATTCCAAAATCAAAATCGCGATCACCCAGAAGGGCATGAAGTCCTGCGAAAGCCGGGTTCAACTTCTTGGTGCCTTCGCAAGTTTGGCGGCTGATTCGACAATCGGACCAATCCCTAATTCAAACGTTCCCGACCGCGAAATGCAATAGCTGGAAGGGAACTCGGGCTATTGTCCTATCTCGCGTTTCTCCCCGCGGCACATGAAGTTCGTTTTTGGAACTCCTTACCGCATTGCCTCGATGAAGGTGACCTTGTTGATTTCCTTCAAGGTGGTCAGGCCGAGCCGAACTTTATCGAGCGCCGACTCGCGCAGAAAACGCATGCCTTCCTCGCGCGCGGCGCGCCTGATCTCCGAGGTGGGCTTGCGGGCCAGAATCATTTCGCGGATGCGGTCGCTCAAGTCGAGCAACTCGTGAATCGCAGTTCGGCCGCGAAAGCCGGTGCCCGCGCACTCGATGCATCCCGGCCCTTCATAGAGCGCAACCTTCGACCATTGCGCTGGGTCCAGACCGCTGGCTTCGAGTACATCGGGGGCGTAGTTCACCTGGGTGCGGCAGGATTCGCAAATCAAGCGCACCAAACGCTGCGCCAGAATACAGTTCAAAGCCGAGACAAAGTTATAAGGCTCGACGCCCATATTCAGGAAGCGCCCAATCACGTCGACCACGTTGTTGGCATGGACGGTGGTAAAGACGAGGTGGCCGGTTAGCGCGGATTGAATGGCGATTTGCGCGGTTTCCTGGTCGCGGATTTCGCCAACCATGATTTTGTCCGGATCGTGGCGCAAAATCGAGCGCAAGCCGCGGGCGAATGTCAGTCCTTTTTTCTCGTTGACCGGAATCTGCGTGATGCCGCGAAGCTGGTATTCGACCGGGTCTTCAATGGTGATGATCTTGTCTTCGTCGGTCTTGATCTCGTTTACCGCGGCGTAAAGCGTGGTGGTTTTGCCGCTGCCCGTCGGTCCGGTGACCAGCACCATGCCGTAAGGCTCTTTGATGTAGCGGCGGAACTTCTTCAGGTCGTCTTCGTCAAAGCCCACCACTTCCAACGTGAGGGACTTGAACTTCTCGCTCATCGACTCTTTATCGAGCACGCGGAGCACGGCGTCTTCGCCGTGAATCGAGGGCATGATCGAGACGCGGAAGTCGATGGCCCGCCCGTTGTATTTCACGCGAAAGCGGCCGTCCTGCGGGACGCGGCGCTCGGAAATATCCAGCTCGCTCATGACCTTAATGCGCGAGATCACGGTGGAGTGGTGCTCTTTCCCGATTGGCGGCATGGCCTGCGTAAGCACGCCGTCGATGCGGAACTTGATGACCACGGAATCGTCGCGCGTCTCGATGTGAATATCCGAAGCCCGCCTTTGCAGGGCCGTGAAGATGGTCGTATCGACCAGGCGGATGATCGGGCTGGTATCGGCCGCGCCCGTGAGCTTGTCGATGGTCAGCGTTTCTTCGGCGCCGGTGTTTTCGTCTTCGCGAATGATCTGGAAGCCTTCGCTGGCCTCCTCCAGAACGCGCTGCGATTGCTCGGTTTTGGTGAGGATGTTGTCGATCTGCTTCAGCGTGGCGACTTTGGTGACGATCCGCTTTTGCAGCAGCAGGCTGATTTCGTCGATCATCATCAGCTGGCTGGGATCGGCAATGGCGATCGCGAGCCGCCCGTCGGCGGTTTCTTCCAGAGGCACAAACTTGTAGCGGAACATCAGCTCGGGGGAAAACTTCTTGAACAGCTCATGATGCAGCTGGAAGTCGGTGAGATCGACAAATTCGCAGCGATAGCGCCGCGCCACATCCTGGGCGCGCTCCAGGTCGGTGACCGGATTGCCGGTGCTCACCATCGTGCCGCCATTCTGGCCGTTTACAAAGAGTGATTTCTTTTCCGCCATCGCCATTTCTCAAACTCCTGCGTTCGTCCCCGCCTCCACTAGTGAGATCCCTGGATTCCTAGACTAAAGATCGGCAAATACAGCGAGATCAGTACTCCGCCCACGAATACCGCCATCACGATCAAAATCAGCGGCTCAATCAGCGCCATGGAAGCGCCCAATGCCGTCTGCACATCTTCCTCGTAAAACTCGGCCACGGAGTTCAACATCGCCGGCAAAGCTCCAGTGGATTCGCCCACCTCGAGCATTTCCACCGCCAGGTCGGGAAATATCTTTTGTTCCTCGAGGCTCCCGGCCAGCCCTTGTCCTTCGCGGACCCTCACGCTTGCCCGCATAATGCCCTTCAAGATACGGCGGCTGGTCATCGAACCGCCCGCCGTTTCCATCGACGGCACCAAAGGTAGCCCGCCTTGCAGCAGCGTTGCCAACATGCGCGAAAAACTCGCCACCTGATGCTTCAAGCGGATATCGCCGAGCAAAGGCATGCTCAGAATCACGCGGTCAATCTGGTCGGCGCCGCGATCGGTCTTTCTCCACTGAATGAATAGAAAACCGCCAAGCGCCAGTCCGACGGCGATAAAAGGAAAATACTTTTGAGCGTTTACGCCAACTGCCAGCATGAACAAGGTGATCGCCGGCAGCTTCGCATCCAGGCTGCTGAACAGGTCCGCGAACTTCGGCACCACATAGGTGAACAGGAACATCACCATGATGGTCACTACCGTGACCAGAAGCGTGGGATAGATCAGCGACACAAACAGCTTCTTGCGGAACGTCATCGCGAGCCGCTGGAAATTAATGTAGCGGTTCAACACTTCGTCGATGTTTCCGCTCTTCTCGCCCGCCATTAAAGTCGTGGTGTAAATCTTCGGGATGATGGGGTGCGAGGCGAAGGCGTCGGAAAGCAATTCGCCGCCCTTTACGCGCTCCCGCACATTCTCCAATACCTGGCGCAGATGGCTGTCTCTCTGCCGCTTGATCAGCAAATCAAGCGAGTTCAGAATCGGCAGGCCGGCCTTGAGCAGGGTCAGAAATTGCTGGTTGAAAACCAGAAACGAGCTGGACTTTATCTTGCGCTTGCGGCCCAGCGCCATTCCCCCTGACAGGAACCCCTGAGGCTTCACCCAGTGAACAAGGTAACCCTGAGAGGCAAAGCGGTCGCGAACCTCCGCGATCGAATAGCCTTGCTCGATCTGCTGGTGCGTATGCCCGCGCTCGTCCGCGATTTTTACTACAAATTCCGCCATGCGCTACTTCCCGCCATCGCCATCCCGTGCCTCAGTTTAGCATTCCAGCTTGCCAGGTTCACTCTCGACAGTGGCAACTTTTCCGATTTCCCATACCGCAAGTAACAGAAGCCGAACTGGCCGGAATCGCTCCCGCTTTGGGAGCGATGAAAGCCCCAGACGACTTCCCGAATTACCGCCCTCGAAGCTGATCCGTCACAGGCTGCGGAAAAAGTCTGTTGACGCGATTTGAACGCCCTGGGCGGCTAAGGCGCGCATTGGAAAAATGGCACTCATTGCAGCAATCGCTTTCCATTCGATAAAGCCAAACTTTACAATATGATAGACGGATTCCTTTGTTAGAAGGTTACGGTTCGGCTACTCCCTCAACCGTCTCCGTTCCCGCGGGCGGAGTGAATTTGAACTGCCCTGCCGAAATCTCTTTGTTCTCTTCTTCATGCGTGAAGCGGTACTCGGTCACGGTGCCATCCACTCCATCCATGATAATTCGCACGATACGATGATCTGGTGTTACTTCCAGCCGTATCTCGCTTACCCGCCCGGCGAGGGCGGCGGGTATGCCCCGCAACATTACATTCCCGGCCGCTAAAGGAGTCGCGTCCGGAGCCAGCGAAAGCCCATGCAACTCCTTTTCCAGCTTGCTTTTACCGAGCAAGAATGCAAGAGGGGATCGAATGTCATCCAGTTTTCGTGCTTCGGTACGACGCGCTTGACGGTCATCTGGGACGTAAAACCACGCATCTTTCCCATCGCTCACGAAGAGCTTCTCTTTGGGAGAACGATACTGCCACCGCATCTTGCCAGGTTTTTTAAGTCCTCCCTTAGCCAGCCAAAGAGTGCCTGTTTCGGTTCGATCCATCCCCGATCCCTGATATTTCTCGGTGAACTCCGCCTGCAAGGTTTGCACACGGTTGTAATGGTCGTCCACGGCTCGAGCGATGGCGCGGACGTCCTCCTCCGCGGAGGTCGTCGACACTATCATTGCCGCCAGTAAGAATGCCGAGAAAAGCTTGACCATTAACGCGATTCTACGCTTGTGCCCTGCCCAGACATCGCTGCGTCATTCTTAACTGAGAAGGCATCCAAACTAAAGGAGCGAGGCGATGGTCGATTTATCGGTTGCGGATGGAAATCTGGTGTTACATGTACGCGGGGCCGACCAGCTTTGGGCGTTCAAGAAGCTCGCTTGAAATTCCACTGGCGCACATTGCGCAGATCCGCGCGGATTCTTCGATAGCGCATGGCTGGTGGCATGGCCTTCGGATGCCGGGAACACAAGTGCCTGGAGTAATTACGGCGGGAACCTTTTATCAGGACGGCAAGCGTATTTTCTGGGACGTTCACCATCCGGAAAACACGGTGGTTATTGAACTCAAAGACGAACGCTATAACGAATTGATCGTGGAAGTTGCCGATCCGAACGCCGCCGTGGACTTGGTGAGCGCCGCCGTGAAATCCTCGGCCATAGGAAAATAGTTAGTCTGACATAGTTAGTCTGACATAGTTAGTCTAACAAGGAGTTCTGCAAATGAGCACAGCAGCCCTGCTGCAATCTTTGAAGGAAAATATTCTCTCGCAGGCGAACGTCAAGACAATTTACGGCGAGCCGATCACGGCCCAGGGAAAAACGGTGGTTCCCGTGGCGAAAATCGTGTTTGGCTATGGCGGCGGCGCGGGCACTGGGGGGGTGGGAAATTCCAGTGCGCGGGGCGAAGGCGGCGGTGGCGGAGGCGTAGTGCGGGCAGTTCCTGTCGGGGTTATCGAAATCAGCGAGCAGCCAACTCGTTTCGTTCCGATCTCAGACCGCAAGAAGCTAGCCGGTGCCATTCTACTGGGCGTTGGGATCGGCATGTGGCTGGCTCGTGCCAGGCGCCGCTTCTGGTTGCGGGGCTAATTTCTGGCGAACCCAGGGAAGACCGGCTTACGATTACAAAGTGTTGCTGAGAATCGGGGAACTTTTAGCGCCATGACCGACGAGACTATTACGATTTCACCGGGGCCGAACTTCCGCACCGCCATGATCCTGGCGATCCTCGCCGACGTGCTTCAGATTGCCGTGTTTCCTTTATTTGTTGAGGGCGCAATGTCGCCCGCCGATGACCTTCTCGATCTTGCCATCGGATTCTCCATGATTCGACTGCTGGGCTGGCACTGGGAATTTCTGCCATCTGCCCTGGCGAAACTTGTGCCTGGCGTCGATCTGATTCCTTTCTGGACGATCGCGGTGGCCAGCGTTTATCGCAAAACGAAGCGAATGGCCGTCAGCGAAGAAGAAGGTCGCGCGGAGCAGCCAAAGCTGGAAGAGCCGCATGGATTCTGAGTATCGCCGCAATACGCTTCATTTCAGATCGCTAGCCAGGAACTTGTTCCTCGCTCCGTGGCGGATGTGCAGCACCTCGACTGCCTTTCGCCTCTCCACAATGGGATAGATTACCCTGTAGACGTGGCCCTTGCGTCCATAGAGTAGTTGCCTCAGGGTCTTTTTCTCGGGCGTCACCGGGCAACGGTTTGGGAACTCTTCGAGGGAGAGGACTTGGCGCTTTAATTCTTCGTACCACTTCCTCGCGGCTTCGGCAGTGTCGGCATTGATTTCCTCGTACAGATGCTCGAGGTCGAGTTCCGCGCGGCGCGTGATATTAACGACGTATGCCATGGCGGAATTCGAAATCGTCAAAAAACTCCCGCGCCTGCCGGACTTTTCCGCTTTTCGCATCGTCCAGGCCCTGGCGGATGCCTTCTTCTGGGCTGACGCGGGCGGCGGCATTCAATAGGCGCTGGTACGCTGCGGCATCTTGGACTACAGCCGCTGCTTTCCCCTTGACGGTAAGCACAACCGGCCGCTTGCTCCTCCGCAACTGTTTCATGAAGTCGCCGGAACGCCTGCGGAAAGTTGTTAGCGAATGAATGTCTTTGGTAATGTCGAGCACGGCAAGCCCTCCGCCTTAGCACCTTTTTAGATGCCCCTAGTATATCTGCTTTTCCTTTCGTAGCCGAGGCTGTTCTTCGCCCGACTTCACACCAGCTTCTTCGCAATCGCACAATACAAATCAATCGCATCCGCCAGTTGCTTCTTCTCAATAAACTCTCCATCGGTGTGCGCGACGTGAATCGAGCCAGGGCCGATCAGCAGCGGTTGGCCCCAATTCGTCAGCTTGGGAATATCGGTGGTGAATGCGGCAATCATTGTGGGCAAGCCGTCCACCGTTTGTAAACGCAGAAACGGAAGTTCCAGGGGAAAAGCTACAGTCACCTGATCGCCCGCGGTTGCGAGAATCTCGCGCTGAAGATCTTGCGAGGGACCGATGAGGCGATAGAGCAAATCGGCGTGAGCGTAATCGGGAATCACGTTGGGGGCGCGGCCGCCTTCGATCAATCCAATATTCAACGTACACGGACCGACATGCGCATCGCTCGGCAGCGGCATCGCCCGCAGTCGTGTCAGCGAGGCAAGCAGCTTGTCAATCGCCGATTCGCCAAGCTCCGGATACGCGGAATGCGCCATGCGACCGGTGGCGGTTACTTCCACTCGCAATGTTCCCTTCGATGCTAGTGCGATGCGATTCTCAGTGGGCTCGCCGTTCACCAGGTATTTGCAATTGTGCGCCGGCTGGCTCGCCGCGTAATCGTTGGCAACTTTCGCGCCCAGGCTGTCGCGCTCTTCTCCCACGACAAAAAGGAGTCCCACGTAGATTCCTTCACGGCGTAATCGCTCGGAAGCCGCAACCTGCGCGGCGATAATGCCCTTTGCGTCGCACGACCCACGTCCGTAAATCCGCGCCGCATCTTCGGAAGAAGGAATAAATGGGGGAACGGTATCCATGTGCGTGGAAAAAACTACTGTTGGATGGGGCTGTTCGGGCGAGGTGGCGTAAATATCGAATCGATCGTCCTGCACCGGAATCTGTCGGGTCTGGTAACCGACGCGGCAAAGCTCTCCATAAAGATAGTTTCCGACAGCAGCTTCGTTGCCGGAGATGGATTCGATGTCGACGAGTTGGCGAGTGAGGGTGATAGCGTCCATGGGAAAAAAGAATAGCAGTGACTTCTGAGGTCTGACTACTGACCCCGGACCTCTGACCTCGGACTTCTGACCTCTTAACTTCCGATTTCTTACCTATGACTTGCTCTTCCCGCTTCCTGTAATCTGATTCTGTGACCGCCGGGAACTCAACCATCAAGTCGTTCTTCCTCGAAGGCCCGGCTGGCAAATTGGAGGCGCTGCTCAATGCCGGCGCGGAGAATGCGACGCATGCGGCGGTGGTTTGCCATCCTCATCCACTGTTTGGCGGCACGGTTCACAATAAGGTCGTGTTTCATACGATGAAGGCGCTGAACTGTTTTGGGTTTCCCGTGTTGCGGTTCAACTTCCGTGGCGCGGGACTTAGCCACGGCGAGCATGATGGAGGCGTCGGCGAAGTCGAAGATGTTCGCTGCGCGCTCGATTGGCTCGAAGAGCAATTCCATCTTCCTCTCATCTTTGCCGGATTTTCTTTTGGGGCCGCCGTCGGATTGCGGGCCGCCTGTCCCGATGAGCGGGTGAAGGCGTTGATCGGAGTCGGCACGCCGGCGGCTCCGGTGGCGGCCGATACGCAAAAGCCGCGAACCTACAATTTCGATTTCTTGCAGCAATGCCCGAAGCCAAAGTTGTTCGTCAGCGGATCGCGGGATCAGTTCGGCCCGCGAGTCAAGCTCGAAGCTTTGGTTGCGGGGCTTCCCGAGCCGAGGAAGCTTGTTCTGATCGAAGGCGCCGACCATTTCTTTGAAGGGCGCTTGCGAGAGTTGCGGGAAACGATTGAACTTTGGGTGCGGCAGGAATTCTTGCCAAACCAGTCTCAATAACGTCTGTCTTTATAATCTCGACCATGACTGACGCCGTTCGCGAATCGCGACTTTCCGGAATGCGCGACACCGCCCGCCGAATCTTTCTTCAGGCTCTCGGAGAGGCCTCGATTGACAAGGCGTTTTCGCGGCGTGTTCATTACGAGCGGGGAGTGCTGCGCGTTTGCGACGATCTTTACGACTTGCACTCCTATTCGCGCGCGCTCGTGATTTCGATTGGCAAAGCCGGACATACCATGGCTGCGGCGCTGGCGCAGCAAGTTGGGGAAGCTTCGGTGGAAGGCATTGTGGCCACTTCGGTTGAGCCATCCGCACAGGTTCGTGGCTTTCGTTATTTTCGCGGGGGACATCCTACTCCGAGTGCCGAATCCGTTCGCGCCGCGCAAGCGATTCTTACCGCCCTGAACGCACAAACCGCCGCATCGTTGGTGATCTTCATGATTAGCGGCGGGGGTTCTTCAATTGTCGAAAAACCGATTGATTCAGAAATTTCGCTGGACGAATTAATCGCGACATATTCCACGCTGGTGCATTCCGGCGCGCCCATCGCGGAAATCAATGCAATCCGCAAGCACCTTTCGGCGGTAAAAGGTGGACGGCTGGCGCAGGCGGCATTTCCCGCGCAGCAGGTTTCGCTGCTGGTATCGGATGTTCCAGATAAAACGCCGGACGCTTTGGCTTCCGGTCCGACGATGCCGGATTCAACCAGCGTCGAGGACTGCTATCGCATCGCCAGCAAGCATGCTCTGTCGCCTCAATTGCCGCATTCTACAAGAGAGTTGTTTGAGCGCCGCGCTCTCGAGGAAACCCCCAAGTCGGACGATCCGGCGTTCGGACGTTCGCGCTGGTGGACGATTCTCTCCAATCAGACTGCCGTGGAAGAGGCGAAGGTTGCGGCCCGGCACGCGGGATTTGCCGTACATGTGGACAACTCCTGCGATGACTGGGATTACGAGCGGGCGGCTGAATCTTTGTTGGAGCGATTGCGAGAACTGCAACGGGAACATCCTCGCGTGTGCTTGATTTCGGGCGGGGAAGTGACGGTGAAAGTCACCAATGGCGGCGTTGGCGGTCGTAACCAGCAGTTTGCATTGGCGTGTGCGGAAAAGATTGCAGGCGAAAATATTACCGTGCTTAGCGCCGGAACCGATGGAGTGGATGGAAATAGCCCGGCAGCCGGCGCGGTTGCGGATGGAACCACCATGCAACGGGCACGCGCGAAGGGGCTCGATACGGGAGTCGCTCTCGAAAAATTCGATGCCTATCCCCTATTCAGCGCGATCGGTAATGCGATAGAAACTGGAGCCACGGGAAATAATCTGCGCGATTTGAGACTGCTGCTGGCCTACTAGAATAAACTGCCGCGCGACTGCCTTTTCGAGATTGACAAGTGTTAGGCTACAGGCTACGGTAGTTTAGATGAGGGTACGGAGCTTCGCCCATAAAGGCCTAAGGAAGCTCTATGCGGAAGCTGACGCCAAAGGCGTTCCGCCCTATACGGCGGACCAGCTCTGCAAGATGCTCGCATTTCTAGACGACATGGAAGGCGCGGAGGAGTTGCGATCGCTTCCATCCTGGAAAGCGCACATCTTAACCGGAGACCGCAAAGGCACATGGAGCCTAAGCGTCACCGCCAACCGGCGTTTGACTTTTCGTATCGACCAAGTCGAGCACGAAATTTGCGATGTGAATTTAGAGGATTACCACTAGGCAAGGAGAAACATCATGCCCATGAAAGATCCGCCCCACCCGGGAGATTTCATCCGGACGGAGATCATTGAGCCCGCAGGGATGACGGTCACGGCAGCAGCAATGGCATTGCGCGTTTCCCGGCCTGCACTGTCCAGTTTGCTCAATGGCAAGGCCGATTTATCCGGCGATATGGCGCTCCGCATCGAGAAGGCTTTCGGCTTGAAGATGGATACGCTTATGCGTATGCAATCGTCTTACGACATTGCCCAGACCCGCAAGCGCGAGAAGCAAATCAGTGTGCGACGCGTTCCCTTGCTGGCCAGTACTCTCTAGCAGGCTGCTGAAAAACTTCGGTCGGGCTGGTTTTGGGAAGGGCACGACGTTCAGTCGTGCCGTTAAGTCCTTTAAAACTAGCCGCGCTTCAGCGACCGAGCTTCGCTTTAGGTAGCCGAAATGAGTTTTTCAGCAGCCTGCTAGAGGTACTGGGAACGAGGACACGTGCGTTTTGAATACGCCGGGCGATGACGGGAACCACGTTGTCGTTTTAGGGAGCCTCTGCGGCCTATTGCAACCGGCGTAAATGAAGGCTTACCTACGCCGCTTCGCCCTTTACTTGCACACCGGCCCATTTTTCCAGAAGCGTCAGCGTGGCGGCGTAATCGAGGTCGCTGTGACCATCCTCGGTAGCCATTTCGTAAATCTCTTCCACGGTTTCGAGTGCAGGCAGCTTCACGCGGGCTTCCTTCGCGGCTTCGAGGGCCAGGCGAATGTCTTTGTGCATCAGGCGTAGCGGAAAATTCGGCGTGAAGTCGCGATTCAAAATGAACGGCCCCTTATATTCGACGACGCCGGATTTCACCATGGTAGCTTCGATCAGCGAAAGCAACTGTTTCGCGTCCACTCCAAGCTTCGTGGCTAGCGTGAGAGCCTCGGCGAAGCCTTCGAAGATCATGGCGATCTGAAGATTCATCGCCAGCTTGGTAGCTTGTCCCTTGCCGGTTTCGCCCATGCGGAAAATCTTCTTGCCCATGGCGGCAAATAGAGGATTGAGACGCTCGATATTCGCGCCGTCTCCTCCCACCATAAAAATCAGCGTGCCATTCGCCGCGCCGATCTTCGATCCAGTCATGGGAGCGTCCACATACGCCACGCCTTTTCCGCGCAAACGTTCCGCGAATTTCGCCGTCGCCGTAGGCGAAATGGTGCTGGAATCGGCGACAATCGCGCCTTCCGCGAGCGATTGCTCCACGCCCTCAGCGCCAAACAAAACTTTTTCAACGGCATTGGTATCGGAGACGCAAAGCCAAACTGCCTCAGCCCCTTGCGCCGCCGCGGCAGGAGTAGGGGCGATGCCCGCGCCTTCCACCATTTTCCCCGGGGTACGATTCCACACGGTAACTTCGTGGCCAGCCTTGACCAGATTGGTGGCCATGGCATGTCCCATAATTCCCAAACCCAAGAAAGCGACGCGCATCTACTTCTCCTCGTCAATTACAGCGGACATTCGGATTAGAAATGAGCGGCAGGATTGCGGTCAAGCAAGTCCCTGCCGCTATTGCCGCAAGTTACTGCGCGGAGTAGGCAGGTTCGGCGCGATTAAACTGTGCAGAAAAATGCACATCGACACTTCACCTACTATCCGGCTATAGTTGCGAACGCGATGTGGAATCGCGGGAGGCGCCCCTCCCAAAACTCCACAATTTGAAAATACACTCCCCGGTGGAATAAGGAATTTGAGGAATATAGAGAGAAAAATGAAGATCACACTCGTAGGTTCAGGCAATAATTATTCGATTGCCATTTTTGTAGCGTTGATGGCGATTTCGCTCGGACTCACCCTGCCGGCAAACGCACAGGCAAATTTAGCGAAAATCAGCACCGACACCTTTACCAACAGCGATAGCGATCACAGAACCGAAGTCGAGCCTGACACGTTCGCATGGGGCAACACCATCGTGAGCGCATTCCACATCGGGCGCCGACCGGGGTCGATTGGCTGGGGCAGCGCGGACGTTGGCTTTTCCACGTCAACGAATGGAGGCGTGAGCTGGAAATATGGCAGCCTCCCCGGACTGACAGTCAATTATGCAAACGGAACCTACGGCGCGGCGGCCGATCCTTCGGTGGCCTACGATGCGAAACACGGGGAGTGGATGATTTCAACGTTGCCGCTGGTCGGTTTGAACTCGTCCGCGCGCTACATCGGCGATGTGGCGGTGAGCTTGTCCACCAATGGGCTGACCTGGGGGAATCCGATCAACATCGATAAGACTCACCTCGACGATAAGAATTGGACGGTCTGCGATAACACGACGGCCAGTCCTTATTATGGCAATTGCTATACGGAATGGGATCAGGCCTACGGCACCGGAGACGTTCTGCTTAGCGTTTCGAGTGACGGTGGACAGACCTGGAGCGCGGGCCAGTCTTCATCCGATCACGCGGGAGGATTAGGCGGTGAACCGGTGGTACAGCCGAACGGTACGGTAATTGTGCCGTTTCAAGGCGGCGGCATCGACGTATTCAGCTCGAGCAACGGCGGCGCGAGTTGGGGCAAGAGCCAGGCGATTGCCAGTATTCAAAGCCATCTTGACGCGGGCGGGATACGCAATCCGGATCTGCCATCCGTGGGAATCGACGGAGCCGGCAATGTATTTGTAGTGTGGTCGGACTGCCGCTTCCGCAGCGGTTGCAAGGAGAACGATATCGTCATGAGTTCGTCGTCGAATGGCACGACATGGAGCGCCGTGACGCGGATTCCAATCGATCCGACGACAAGCACCGTCGATCATTTTCTGCCGGGTATTGGAATCGACCCCACCACGTCGGGTGCGACCGCGCACATGACAATCGTTTATTACTACTATCCAACTTCGAATTGCACCGCAGCCACATGCCAGTTGGATGTGGGTTACGTCACTTCGACAAACGGTGGCACGAGCTGGACGCCGGGCAAAAAAATTGCGGGACCGATGACCCTATCCTGGTTGCCGGTTTCTGACGATGGTCCGATGGTGGCGGATTACATCGGCGTGTCCTACGTGAACGGCAATCCCTTCGGAGTGTTCGCGGTGGCATTGGCGCCGACAGGTACTACGCTGGCGGAATCGATGTACACAACAAAGACAGCTTTGCCGATGCCGGGCAGCGAACCAACCGTTAGCGGTCTGGGCGATAAGCCGGTGCCGAACGCGAAGTCGGATCACGAGATGCACTTCTATTACGACGATGAAGGGAAGAAGGAAATTCCGAAATCGCGCTGGATTGCTAATACGTCAGGTCAGTAATTTTCTAAGGCTATCGGGCCGCTGGCATAGAAAAAATGCCAGCGGCTTTTTCTTTGCGGGTCCTAATGTTGGCTCGGTGATTCATTGTTCGGGCGGTAATCGCAGGAATCACGGGCGTTTCCGCGCGCTCTGAACTAAAATAAAACCATCGGCTCCGCCTTTCATCCAATGAATAAAGCACAGCAGGATGACCAGATCAGGATGATTAAGGCAACGCTTCGCAATCGCGCCCTCCGCAAGCGCGCATCGCAATTCGGGCGGCTGGTAAGGCATTCCGCGGTAACTCCTCTTTGCGGCGAAACTCGCAAGCCGCGTCTCGCTTCCAATGGAGAACTGGGCGTCACCTTCATCGGCCACTCCAGCTTTTTCCTACAGATTGGCGGGCAGAGCGTGATGATCGATCCTAACTTCGCGCGCTGGCTGTTCGTGCTGAAGCGGCTGCGGCGCCCCGGGCTTCGAGTGCGCGATTTGCCCGCGATCGACGCGGTGCTCGTGACCCATGCCCATTTCGATCATCTGCACCGGCCCTCGTTGCGGGCGATCGTGCAAAACAATTTGCGGACCCGCGGCACCGCTCCGGCAATCATCATTCCTTCGCATGTAACCGATTTAATATCCGACCTTGGTTTCTCCGAGATCATCGAACTCGACTGGTGGAAAAGCTCGCGTCACGGCGGCGTGCAGATTACGCATGTTCCGTCGCAGCATTGGGGAGCGCGAATTCTAAAGGACTCACACCGCGGTTACGGCGGATATGTCTTGAGCGCCGGAAAGCATTCGGTCTACCACGCCGGCGACACCGCCTATTTTGCGGGTTTTCGCGAGATTGGCCGCCGCCTTTCGCCCGAGTTGGCGCTGCTTCCAATCGGCGCCTACAATCCCCCAAGTTTTCGCAACGTTCACGCCGATCCAGCGGACGCGACCAGGGCCTTCCTCGATTTGAAAGCGAGCTGGATGGTGCCCATGCACTACGGAACCTTTCGACTTTCGCACGAGCCGGTAGGGGAGCCGCTGGAGCTGCTGGAGCGGGAGGCGCGCGCCGCCGGAATTCAGGACCGCGTGGTGGTGCTGCAAGAAGGTGTGACCAGATTCTTCTGAGTCGCTCTAAAGTCCCTCTAAATTTCTCTAAATTCGTCCAGCACGATTCTGACATGGCGATCCGCTGCAACAATGTTTTCACCACCAGGATTTGAGCTTTGGTGTAAACTTGCTTCCCTGAAATCTTCACTGTAGGAGGCACATATGACCGTAAAAGCCGTACCAGAGGGGTATCACACTTTAACGCCATTCTTGACCGTTCGCGATGCCGCTCGAGCCATTGATTTTTACAAGCAGGCGTTTGGCGCCGTGGAAAAGGGCGTCATGAAAGGGCCGGATGGAAAAGTCATGCACGCGGAATTGCGCATCGGCGATTCCATTCTTATGCTGGCCGATGAGATGCCGCAATTCGGTTCATTGTCGCCGCAGAGCACGGGCGGCGCCGGAATGGGGCTGCACATTTACCTCGAGGATGTGGATTCTGCGTTTGATCGCGCGGTAAAGGCTGGGGCAACCGTTGAGATGCCAGTCTCCGATATGTTTTGGGGCGATCGTTATGGCAAGCTGGCGGATCCCTTCGGCCACAAGTGGTCGATTGGCACCCACAAGGCCGACTTGACCATGGAAGAAATGGACAAAGGGATGAAAGCGATGATGGGTGACATGCCGAAGAGCGCATGAAGTATTAGAAAAGTTTGAAAATGCTTTCGGAGCGCGGCTATGGCCGCGCTCTTTGCTTGTGACTCGCTTTATGCCTGGGCTTTGATCCCAGTACCTCCGTAATGCCCGACTTTCCGCTATTACACAAGTATTACAGTGTTTCTCCGATTCCCTTGATAAGTTAGATATGTGCGGTAGCGAACTCAAGAAAAGCAAATGGGGCCGAACTTGGATATGGAACTGGAAAGCCTGGAAAAACGGCAAGCGGCAAACGGGGAAATCAACTGGGTAACGGCGATATTCATGGCGCTGTTTCACGTTGGAGCGATCGCGGCACTTTTCTTTTTCACATGGAAGGCGTTGTTCGTCGCCATGTTCCTGTGGTGGGTTTCGGGCAGCCTCGGCATCGGCATGGCTTACCATCGCCTGCTGACGCACCGCGGCTATAAGACTCCGAAGTGGGTGGAGTATTTCATTACTGTCTGCGCCACGCTGGCGCTTGAGGGCGGACCGATTTTCTGGGTGGCGACGCATCGCATTCACCATCAGTTTTCCGATCAGGATGGCGATCCGCATTCGCCCATCGAGGGCAAATGGTGGGCGCACATGGGCTGGATTCTTATGGGCAGGTCGATGCACCATGACACCACCACGCTGGCCCGCTACGTCCCCGACCTTGCAAAAGACAAATTTCATGTCTGGATCACGAAATATCACTACGTGCCCATGATTGTCCTCGGCGTGATCCTGCTCGCGATTGGCGGCCTGCCCCTCATGATGTGGGGCATCTTCGTGCGCACGGTGGTCGGTCTGCACGCGACCTGGCTGGTGAATTCGGCCACGCATTCCTGGGGCACGCGCCGCTTTACCACACGCGATCTTTCCACGAATAGCTGGTGGGTCGCTCTGCTGACCTTCGGCGAAGGCTGGCACAATAATCACCACGCGCACCCCACGGCCGCGCAGCACGGCTTTACCTGGTATGAAATCGACATGAACTGGTACGGCATCTGGGCGCTGAAACAGCTCGGGCTGGCTTGGGATATCAAGCGCGTGAAGCTGGCTGATTTGGAAAAAGGGCTAGCACCTACGCCGAATGGACAGCTGATTACAGGCGCTCTGGCGGAGGGCGCGGCGGCGGGGGATTAGAGCAACGGCGATACGTGGATACGAACCCGCCTTTTCGGCGGGTTTTTCTCTTGCCGGGCCGCTAAAGGTATTCCGCAGGTCCTCGGTTTCCGGAGCCACAAGAAATCGAGGCGAGTAGAATCGGGGTATGAACTTGTCTTTCCTGCGCGGAGGAATCGCCAAGTCCCCCATAATTGGACTGGCCCTGCTGCTCGCAGTCGGTTTGGCTTCTGCAAGGCCACAGCAGCGGACGCAAGTCCCCTCTAAGAATATCTTTGAAGATGATCGGATAGCAGTAAGAATCCCCGCGGGATGGTCGGTCCAGCCTGCGACCGAGACCGTGACTGGGAATAGAACCTTCCAGCAGCCTATCGGGGCGCTCCTTACGAAAGGCCGCTACAAGCTCTATTTGCTCACACACCACGGGCAGGCGAGCGGCATTACCGGGGGCCGTTTTGCCGAAATAGTTGAATACGTCTCGCCGTGGATGGATATGAGCGACTCTCCTTGGTTGCCGTGCCCATCTGAAATTCAGGGAACCGAGACAGTCGCAAACGACAAGCTTTCCAGAATAGATTTGTATTTCGACACGAGCCATGCGGGCAAGAAGGGGTTGGCGGACTGCGGCGATCCGATCGTCAGGGGGGTGTTATGGTATGGATCGTATTTTATCGAACCCTGTCCGGCAAAAGACTGCGGAGGAGACTTCTTCCTTAGCCATCAAGCTCAATCTGGAAAACTCTCGCAGGGTGGTTCGACTATCAGCGAAGAGCAAATGACCTACGCTTTGACCTACGACACGAAGATGCCCAACAAGCTGCCAGCCAGGAGTAATCCGGAACTCCAAGCGGTGCTGCGGGAAGTGAACGCGATTGTGAGTAGCATCGTGTACAAGTAGCTCGGGTCTTCAGGTTCCGGTTCTGTTACGAGCCACATCGTTCACGCCTGCGTCTCGTCGAACGCGTTCCAGGAGTTTTCCACCGTGAACGCGGTAAAATCACCCTGACGCCATGCGCATCACGAGCCGCCGTGGAACCATCGTCTTCTTTGTTTGCCTGGGCATTGGCCTGGTCGCGCTGGCGGTTGCGCTCAATGTTGGATGGATCATCCTCAATTGGCGCGAAGGCGTGCTCCTGTTTTTCGGCGTGATTTTTTTTGCGCTGATTATCGCCGGGATGATTGTGAACACCAGCTTTCTGGTGCGCGAGATCCGCCGGAGCGAGCAGCATGACAGCTTCATCAATGCCGTCACTCACGAACTGAAAACTCCGGTGGCGTCGATACGTCTGCATCTCGAAACGTTGCAACGCCGCGACTTGCCGGAATCGCAGAAGCAGGAGTTCTATCGGCTGATGCTGAGCGACACGGATCGCCTCACGGAGACTGTCGAACAGGTGCTCCGCGCGGGCCGCGCTGGCGACAAAAAAGCTGGGCGGGAGAAATCCGCAGTAGACTTCCGGCAACTTGTTCGTGAGAGCATGGACGCGGTGCGCACTCGCCATCACTTACCGCCTGAGACATTGCGCTACGAAGAGGCGGCAAATGGCGCGGGCCTGAAGGTGCTGGGCAGCGCCGAAGATCTTCGTACAGCAGTGGTCAACGTGCTCGACAACGCAATCAAGTATTCGGGCGACAAGGTAGATGTCAGTGTGCGGCTGTCAGCGCCTGATGATGAGCAGGTGGTGTTGAGCGTGCGCGACCGTGGTGTGGGCATTCCCGCCGATGATATGAAGAGCATCTTTAAGCGCTTTTACCGCGTCAATCACCGTTCGCTCGCTCACGTCAAAGGAACCGGCCTCGGCTTGTTCATTGTGAAATCGATTGCGCAGAAGCATGGCGGCAGAGTGTTTGCCGAAAGCGCGGGAGAAGGCAAGGGCACCACGATTACGATGGAACTGCCGAGGTCTTTAGCATGAGAGCGAGTGACATAAGAGCGCGGGTCATGAGGGCCGCGTCATGAGGACGAGCGCTTGAGCCGCGTTCTGGTGGTCGAGGACGAAGAACATCTGGCCAACGGCTTGCGCTTCAACCTGCAAGCCGAGGGATATTCCGCCGAGGTGGTGGGCGATGGAGAATCCGCCACCGACCGTCTGATTGCGAATAAAGAAAACTTCGACGCAGTCGTGCTCGATATTATGCTGCCCGGCAAAGACGGCTTTAGTGTGGTTAGCGAACTCCGAGCCGCGCAGAACTATGTTCCGGTGCTGATGCTGACCGCCCGCGGCAGTCCCGAAGATGTGCTGAAGGGCTTCGCCGCCGGGGCTGACGATTATCTTCCCAAGCCCTTCGATCTTTCGATTTTGCTGGCCCGCCTGCAAGGCTTATTGCGGCGCAGCCAGTGGCTGCGAACGGCTCACGGGGAAGGGAGTGGCTTAGCCCGCGATCCGGGTCAGCCCGCTTCCGGCGGGGAAAATCTCAGTGACTTCGGAAGCTTTTCTTTCGGCGGCAAAACTATCGACTTCGGCACACTGGAACTGCGCACGTCCGACAACGTAATTCACTTAACCCTGATGGAATCGGAACTGCTGCGCCACCTGGTGCGCAACGACGGCCGCATCGTTTCGCGCAAGCAGATTCTCGAAGAGGTCTGGGGATTGCACGAAGATACCGATACCCGCGCGATCGACAACTTCATGGTGAGGTTGCGGCGCTACATCGAAGACGACCCCGCGCAGCCGCGGCATCTGCTGACCGTGCGCGGGGTTGGGTATAGATTTCTGGCGAATCCGGAAAAGAAGTGAGCGTCCGTCTCATTCCACCACAAGCGTGACGGTAGTCGAGGCATGCGTCGATCCGCTCGTCCCAGTAATGGTGATGACGACATTGCCAGGCGTTAAGTTGTGGGTGATCAGCGACGCGCCGCCGCACCCGAGGAGTCCGAATGCCATGCAGGCGAATACGGGAAAGACCAGCGCGCGCCTGAAAGTTCGGAGCAAGGGCTTGCGATGGAAGGTCATGCCCAGCAATCCGATGGCGAAGATGACCGAGCCGAATGGAATTGTGCGTCGCGGATCGATCAGGCCCGCCGCCTGCGCGGATTGTTGAACCGTCAGCGTGGTGGATGCACCCGCGCTGCCCGGCGTTACCACGGATGGGACGAAGCTGGCTGTAACCCCTGAGGGAAGGCCGCCGATGGACATGCCGACTGGGTTGTTAAACGCTCCGCCGACTGAAGGAACGGAGACGCCGATCTGAACCGAACCTCCCGCGGGCAATGTGACGGGCGTTGTCGGAGCGGTCACGGTGTAAGAGGGATTCACCGTTTCAGTTAACGGGGCCGACGTGGATGCTGCGGAGGTCAGATTTCCCGAGTATGCTGCGGTGATGCTGTCCGCGTCTCCTGGCAAGCTGGTAAGCGAGAAAGTGGCCGAACCCGAGGAATTTACCGGGGCGGTTGCGAGTAAAGTGGTTCCGTTGAAAAAGCTAACTGTGCCGAGCGCAGCGCCAGTTGGCGCCGGGGCAACCGTCGCGGTAAGCGTTACAGGCTGATCGGCCGTGGCGGGATTCGGGCTTGCCGCCAGCGAAGTTGTGGTAACGATCAGCGAGTTGATCGTCTCCGTCAAAGAGGCGGACGTTGAACCCGCGAACGCGATGTTCCCCGAATAAGCCGCCGTCAAACTGTTCGCGCCTGCGGGCAGGCCGGTAATGGCAAATGTGACCACACCGGATGACGGTACATCGAAGCTTCCAAGAAAACTTGCGCCGTTATAGAAGTCGACCGTCCCCAGAGCCGCGCCAGTGGGCGCGGGAGAAACTTTGACCGTCAGGGTCACCGTGTCACCAACGGCGGCGGGGTTCGGTGCGGCGGCGAGTGTGGTGGTGGTAACGGTCTGCGCATTGACTGTCACGGTTAACAATGGAGAGGTCGATCCCGCGAACTCGGTATTGCCGGAAAAGACCGCTTCGATGTGGTCCGCTCCCGCAGGCAGGGCAGGAGTGGTGCCGGTCGCGACTCCGGATGAATTCACAGTAGTGGCGCCCAAGTGGTTTCCGTTGTTGTAGAAATCAACGGTACCGAAAGTTAAGCCGGTGGGCGCGGGGGTGATAGTTGCGGTGAGAGTTACGGGCTGGCCAAAGAAGGACGGATTCGGCGTCGCGGTCACGACGGTTGCAGTGGGGATTGGCGGACTGCCGGCTAGAGTAACGGTGGCCGATGCGCTGGGCTCCCGGCTAGCGTCGCCGGGATAATCCGCCAGCACGGAATGCGACCCCAGGCCGTAGATAATGACCCCGGTCGCAGTCGCGGTTTCTGTGCGCGCTTGCAGCAAGATGGTGGATGTGCTCGGCCCGCCGTCAGAAGTTGCGATGTCGAGAAGTCCATCGCCGTTGAAATCGGCTAACGCGGCCGAAGTTGGCTGGGCTCCCACCGTGTAATCGGTTTTCGCCTGAAAAGTTCCATCGCCATTGCCCAGTTGTACACTAACGGTTCCTCCGCCCCCGCCTCCGGTGTTCGCCGCAACCAAATCGAGAATGCCGTCGCCATCGATATCGCCGAGCGAAATCCCGCGCGGAGCGAGATTTACTACGTACGTGGCAACGTTGGGGAACATTCCATCGTTGTTAGTGTCGCCGAGCAGCACATAGAGTTTGGGAACGCTGCCGCTGGCCACAACTAAATCCAGGATGCCATTGTTTCGCAGGTCCCCAGTGGCGAGTGCATATCCGGTTGCCCCAGAGGGCAGGGAGTAGTCCTGCTCACCGGCGAAGGAACCGAAGCCGTTACCCAGGAGGACGCCGATCTGGTAAGGCCCGCTCGGACCGTTGCGGTCAACGATGGCCAAATCCACATTGCCGTCATTGTTGAAGTCGCCGGCCACGATTCCCGCGGGGGCAGAGCCGGACCCAAAGGCGACGGGGCCGGAAAACGTTCCGGTACCATCGGCATGGTTCAGCCAAACCGTGACGGTATTGTCCGCGTCGGTCACCGCCAGATCGGGCCAGCCATCGCCGTTGAAATCTCCCACCGCCGCGAAGCCGGCGCTCGTCCCGACGCCGTAAGTAGTCTGGCCGCCGAGATGACCCGCTCCGTCGCCGAGCAGCACTCCAAGTTCCTCGTTCGTCTGGTTGACGACGATCAGATCCAGATTGCCGTCTCCATTCAGATCCGCAGCCACCATTGATACCGGGCCCATTCCCACCGTGTACGGGCCAGTCGGAGCCGAAAATGTGCCGTCTCCGTTTCCCAGGAAAATCGCGACCGATCCGTTCGCGCAACAGGGTGGGTCCGAAAGCACGGCGAGATCTGGAATGCCGTCGTTGTTGAAATCTCCGGCGACGACGAACTGCGAATCGTTTGCGATTGAGAGTGGCGAGTCGACGGCCAATTCAAAGACTGTGCCCCGGGGAGAGATATTCAGCGTCGCGGAACTTACTTCCGCGGCTCCGTTGGTGATGTCTAAAAAAGACACCGTTCCTGTGGCTGCCACCGCGCCGAAAGCGGTTACGGTAGCCGTCAACGTATAGTTCCCAACGCTGCCGCTGGCGCTGAGCGCGGTGCTGGAAGCGTAGCCGCTATTTCCCGTCACGGTGATCGATTCTGCAGCCGAGGTGCTGCTTCCGTGGCCCGAGGTGCCGGCATAAAAAGCGCGAATGCTATACGCCCCAACGCCGAGGGTTAATTTAACCGATGCCGTGCTGCCGCTTGTGACTTGCGCTACACCGAATACCGCGGCGCCGTCGCAATGCGCGGATGAGGCATTGCAGAAAAATACCTGTCCCGAGGTCACCGCCGGATGCCCCGTCACCACCGGGGCGACCTCGGCGGTAAACGTGACTGCCGTTCCCGCCGTCACGCTAGCTGACGAAACGCTCAAACTGGTAGTGGTCGCGTTATTCAACCCATAGGCTCGCGGCGATATGGCGGCCGAACAACAAAACGAAATCAGAATCGCCGCAGCGAGTTTGGCCCTGCACATAGATGTCGAAACCTGCTCGAGAAAATTCGCAAGGCGGCCAACAATCTTCCGGGATTAGAAAGCTGTTAGAGGAGCCGCTCTGGTCAGGTTGGATTAAGCAGGTGGCGTGCCAGATATCAGATGGGAAAAGCCATTGGTGCTGCGAAAAAAAGCCCCAGCCGGCGGCCGGGGGCGTTTCATTTGGCAGAACTACAGCAATTTAAAACAGGTTCCACAAAAACTGGTTATAAACGTCGTGGTGATATTGCACTTCGGGGGCTTTCACGAAGGTCCCCAGCAGGCGCGGGCAGCGATCCGCCGCAGCCTGCTTCAGATCCGCATAGCGGCCCTTTACGTCTTCGCCGAGGATCTTTGTGGTCCAGCGCCGATTTGCGGAAATTCGGCCAGCGCATCGTAAATGTTATCGGGCAAATAACGCTCGGCTTGCCGCAGGTTCTTGATTTTGGAAGTTTCGCCGTCGATGCCGCTCTTGAAGATCGAATAAATCGCGAGATACGGATTCGCGTCCGGAGAAACCGAACGCACCTCTACGCGCATGCTCTTTTCGTTGCCGATGGGAATACGGATCATCGATCCTCGATCCACCGCCGAAGCCTTGATCTGGTTCGGCGCTTCGAAGTGCGGGTCGAGACGCCTGTAGGCATTCACGCTGGCGTTCAGCAGCAGGCAAATGTCGTTGCCGTGAGTGAGGATTCGATCGACGAACGCCCATCCGATCTTGCTCGAGCTTCTCCTCGCCCTTTGCGTCCCAAAATAAATTCTTGCCGCCTTCGCTGATGGAAACGTTGGTATGCATGCCGCTGCCATTCACGCCCACCACCGGCTTCGGCAGAAACGACGCCGTGAATCCCAGATTCGTGGCCACTTGCCGGCAAATCAATTTATAAAGCTGAATCTGATCCGCGGCCGCGACCACTTCGCCGTAACCGTAATTGATTTCGAATTGCGACGGCGCAACTTCAGGATGGTCTTTCTCGTTCTGGAAGCCCATCGCGCGTTGCACTTCGGCCGTGGTATCGATGAAAGTCCGCAGCGGGTCGCCCGGCAGCGAGTGATAATATCCGCCGGTATTTACGTACTCGAACTTGTCCGGTCTCGTGGTAATGCCGCTCCGCATCCGGTCCCTTGAATAAAAAGCCTTCAATCTCGTTCGCCGCGTTGAGCGTGTAACCTTTTTTCTTATGCAATTCCGCAGCGTAGCCCTTCAGCACGCCGCGAATGTCCGCCGAATAGGGTGTCGCCGCCCTTGTCGATGACTTCGCCGAAGACCAGCACTTTGCCCGAGCCGAACACATCCGCCGGAGCCCAGTAGAAAGCCGCCCAATCGATGCCCAGACGCAAATCGCTCTCCCGCTGCGCCGTAAATCCGCGAATCGACGATCCGTCGAACGTAAGATTGTCCCAGCTCTTGATCAGAAATTTCTTGTCGTAATCCAGCATGTGCAGCCGGCCTTCAAGATCGCTGAACAGCACGGTCACGGCCTTGATCCGCTTCTCGTCGGTCAAATACTTCAGCCGCTCCTCCTGGATCTCTGCCGATCGGCGACCGGTTCCTGCGCTGCTCTTTCGCCTTTAGATTCAGGTCTTCCAGTTCGTCGTAGGTGAGTGCCAGGAAATTACGCAGTTCGTTGGGCATGGATATCCGTTCATCTCCTCTTCGTTATCAGCAAGAATGATGTCGGCAAAGTAACACAAGGACACGGGCAATTTGAAATGGCTGGGTTTCAACAGGGAAGAATAACGCGAGCGCAGGGAAGCGGACAATCGAAAAAGCTGATGCGGGGGATAAAAGAGATTTATCTGCGGCATCAACAATATGCCAAGGCTCCCGTGAGCGACAGCCGCGCGGTCGTCCTCTAGTCACGGACACTCTGTGGAAGACTTTCGCTTGACGTCGATCTTATCAATTGCTATTTTTCTCCCTTCCGCTGAAAGCCGCTGACGCGCCAAGGGGGCCGCGCCAGGGCCCAATACACATGCGAAAGGGCATCTACCTAGGCGCACAGGGATCGGACTGTTCGCCGACAGTTTGCCAATCGCAGCTCAGGAGTTGATCATGACCGACGCGGCGGGAAATCAGACCCAGTTTCAATACGACCCCATGAACCGCCTGACCCTGATTACTTACGCCGACGGAACCACCGTTCAGTTCGCCTACGATTGGCGCGGACGCAAGATCTCGGTGACAGACCAAAACGGCAACACCACTCAATACGCCTACGACGACGCGGACCGGTCTACCTCCGTTACCGACGCGCAGACGCCGACGGCGGGCGTGACCACATACGCCTACGACACGGAAAACGACCTGACCGATATTTGGGACGCGGCCGGCCACCACACCCAATTCGTCTTCTTTCCCGGGAAATATTTGTACAAAACCATGTTCCCCTCGGGCCAGGCGGAAAGTTATGCCTGGGACGATAACAACAACCTGGAGTATAAAATCGACCGCAACGGAAACATGGTGCAGTACGGCTACGACTTTCAGAATCGTGTGATCAGCAAGCAGGACCCCGGCAACATCTATTACACTTACGACGCGGCGGGCAGGCTGACGCAGGTCAACGATTACAACAGCGACACCGGCACTTACACTTTCTCCTACGACAACATGAACCGGCTGACTTCAGCCACGACCAATTACCAGTTCACTTCGATTGGGGCGCAGACGGTGCAGTATGGCTACGATGCGGCGTCGAACCGAACTTCGATGACCGATCCGGTGGGGACGGTGACCAGCTACAGCTACGACCAATTGAACCGCCTGACTGGTCTCAACAATTCGTGGGCGGGAGCTTTTGGCTTCAGCTACGACGTGCTGGGCAACCGAACGCAGTTGACGCGACCCAACGGCGTGAACACTTATTACAGCTACGACGCGCTTTCGCACTTGTTGAGCGTGGAACATGGAACTACGCCAGTGCTCGCGCTCGACGGGGAAACTTATAGCTACGATGCGGCGGGCAATCGCCTGACGAAGCAGGACCTTCAGGCGAACCTGATCTCGAACTACACCTACGACAATATTTATCAACTGCTGCAAGTGACGCAGTCGGCCCCGCCGCCGCCGCATTCGACGAGTCTGCCGCCGCCCTGCGGCGTGCGCTCCTGCCCCACCACGGAAAGCTACACCTACGATTTGGTGGGCAACCGGCTGAGTTCGCTATCGGTGGCGAACTACACATACAACTCATCGAACGAATTGCTATCGAACTCGAGTGGCAGCTACACGTACGACGCAAACGGCAATACCCTCTCCGATCCCTCCGGCAAATCCTACTCCTGGGACTTTGAAAACCGACTGATCCAAGCCGTCGTCCCTGGCACCAACGGCGGCACGACCACCTTCAAGTACGATCCTTTCGGGCGCAGGATTCAGAAATCTGGCCCGCTCGGAACTACGAACTATCTCTACGACGTAATTGACGGCGACGCGAATTTGATCGAAGAGATGGATAGCGCCGGAAATCTGCTAGCTCGATACAACCATGAGCTAGAGGCCGATACACCTTTGTCAATGTTCCGGTCTGGGACGGCCAGTTATTACGAGCGAGACGGGCTTGGCTCCGTCACGTCCCTGAGTAACTCAGCCGGAGCGCTCGTCAATACGTACACGTATGACAGCTTTGGGAAGCTGACGGCTTCCACAGGTACGCTCACCAACCCCTTCCAATACACGGCGCGCGAATTCGACCCGGAGACCGGCCTTTACGAATATCGCGCCCGCTACTACGACCAGAGTGACCTGCTCCCCTGTTTCCGAACAAACCTGAGTATGATTTCGTCGAAGGAAAGGGGAAGGTGGCATGTCGAGGAGCAATCACACGGAGGCGCAGATGATCGGGGCGCTGAAGCAACTGGAAGCGGGGCGCAAAGCGGAAGACGTGGCGCGGGAAGTTGGGGTATCGAAGCACACGATCTACGCCTGGAAAGCGAAGTATGGCGGGATGGACGTCAGCGAGGCGCAGGAAGCGAAGCAGTTGCGCGATGAGAACACGAAGTTGAAAAAGCTGGTAGTCGATCTGAGCTTGGACAAAGAGATGCTGAAGGCGCTGATCGCAAAAAACGGGTGGAGCTCGTAGACCGGAGGTCGGATGCGGGCTGGCTGCGGAGTGAGTACGGAGCCAGCCATCGCCGGGTTTGCGGGCTGATCGGGATCGCGGTCGCGAGTTACTGCTATCGGACAACACGCAGCGATGAACCGCTGCGCACGCAGCTGGTGGAGTTGGCGCGCGAGAAGCCGCGCTTCGGGTATCGGCGGCTGCATGTGTTGCTGGGCCGATCGGGAGAGCATGTGAATCACAAGCGAGTGCATCGGATCTATCGCGAGGCCGGGTTGATGATTCGTCGGAAGAAGCGGAAGCATTGCGTGCGCCAGGGAAGGCCGCTGCTGGCGCGGACTGCGGCGAATCAGGAGTGGGCACTGGATTTTGTGCACGACGCGGTGGAGTGCGGACGAACGATCCGGGTGCTGAGCGTGGTGGATGCGTACACCAGGGAGTGTTTGGCCTTGGAAGTGGATACGAGCTTTGCCAGCCGGAGAGTCACGCGAGTGTTGGACCAGATCATCACGGAGCGAGGCCGGCCGGAAGCGATCCGCAGTGACAACGGGCCGGAGTTCACCAGCCGGCATTTTCTGGCGTGGTGCGTGGAACGGCAGATCGCGTTGCTGCACATTCAGCCGGGCAAGCCAACGCAGAACGCGCGCGTAGAAAGTTTCAACGGACGATTGCGGGATGAATGTTTGACGGTGAGTTGGTTTCAGAACTTGTTCGATGCCCGGCGCAAGATCGCGGGGTGGAGGATCGAGTACAACGAAGAGCGTCCGCACAGCAGCTTGGGATACAAAACCCCGAAAGAGTTTGCGGCGGCGCAGGCAGTGGGCTTCTACACAGCTGAGCGAGGGGCAAGGGACTCAAACGCCGTCCCTTGCCCCTCGCGCTCCCCCATCCCGGCTCAAACCGGAGAGGGAGTTGAGCAAAGTTGTCGTATTCTTACGTGAACGGAAATTGGGGGCAGGTCAGTTTCCGATGCAAGAGATCAAAACTTTTGTTGGTTCTTCGGGAAACTTTTTAGAACTGGGCGGGTTCCAAACCTGAGAACCACTCGTCGTTTCACGCGCGAATGGCCTGATGAAATTGCTGGTGTCACCGAACTCTTGGGCGGGGGTTGGAGCAGTGTTTCCCAACGTCGAAGTACGCCACTTGAACGCGGTCATTGCCTTGGGCGAAGAGCTGAACTTCACGAAGGCCGCCCTAAGATTGAACCTCACTCAATCTGCGCTTAGCAGACAGGTCACCGAGATCGAGAAACAGCTCACATTTCGCCTGTTCACCCGCGACAATCGAAGGGTTGTGCGCGTCGAACTCACCGACGCAGGGCGAGTGTTCGTCCAAGAGGCTCGCTCTTCGCTCTCTTACATGGAGCGGGCTTTTCATCTTGCTCGCGCCGCCCACGATGGAGCAGAGAACATCTTGATAATCGGGCACTCGCACGAGGCCGATAAAGTTTGGGTTTCGGATCTTCTCGCAGTTCGTCTCCCCCTGTACCCAAGCTCGCCATTCGACTGATCAGTCAGTTTTCAATCGAGTTGGTCCGGAGTGTTCTAGCAGGCGAATTGAATTTGGCACTGGTGACGGCACCGCCGGAAGACTCTCAAATCGAGACCTCGCCATTCGTGCTGGCGCCGCTCTATGCCGCTCTTCCAGAGGGCCACGCCTCTGCCCAAAAAGAACACCTCGCGCTTCAGGATCTGGCAAAAGATGAATGGATTCTGTTCGCGCGCCGAGTTCATCCAGTCGTTCATGACGCAATCATGAATGCGGCACGACGCGAGGGAATTGCTCCGAAGCGCGCACACGATATTATTACGCCACAAGAGGCGATTCACCTGGTATCTGAGCACGTTGGCGTGGCGATCCTCACCAAACCCACAGCTCTTGGCTGTCGCACTGAAGGTGTAGTAGTAAAGCCTCTTTCTGATGAGTCATTGTGTTTCAGAACGTGTGTGATTCTGAGAAAGGACGACGATTCACGATTGGCGAACGAGTTCGCCCGGTCCTTCCTCCGCAAATACGCTTACCAGCGCCGTCCACCAATGCCAACTGAATTGCCCCAGCCTGCCCGAGTTGTCAGCATCAAAAAGGCAAACCCGGACCGCCGCCGTTGACAGTACGGCATCTCCCGTGGTCTGTCAGGTTTTCCTGGCTCGAACAGACGCCTATACTCTTTAGTTCTGATGCCAATTTTCGGAAGACGACAGTTACAACAGATGCTAGATGAATTGGGTCCTTGGCTTGACCGTGGCAAAGCCAAAGACCTTCTCAATCGTCTCGAAAACGTAATGCCGGACCAATCGCTACCAGCAGAATACGAGCTTTCGATCAGTTGGGCCGTGTCGAAGATCGCCACTTTAGAGATCGACCGCCCTGCTGGATCACGGACACCCGACATTTGTTCGCCAGACCTACTGATGAGTGGTCCGGTGATGGCCGACGTTGCGGCTGTTGACGATTTCACATTGTCAGGCTCCGACACGATGCGGAGGGCGTGCAACATCATCAATGCTGAGGCGGACCGTCTGCTGGATGGCAGTTCGGGTCATCTTCATTTCACATTTCGAGAAAAAAGCGGTTACGAACGGTCCCGGCGTGGCCGAAGCGAATTTTTTCGTCGACGCCTCGTCCGTCGCGATTTCCAGCTTGATGCCGATTTGATCCGCGCGCTAAGAGATTGGTTGGCGAACGGCAGACCGATCGCGCCATTCTCTTGGAACTCACCCGCGATCAGTGTTCTCATTGAATGGCGTGAGTTCGTACATCCTCTATCAAACTATTTTTGTACGATGCCTTCGCTCGCGTACGACGTAAAAAAGAACCCCCTTTATGCGGCGCTGCGGTCCAAGTCCAAGCAATTGCGTGGCGCTCCGGATAGAGTCCGCCGCTTGGTCTTCCTGGGAGACGCTGGTTGCGGACTGCTCCGCGATCTCCGTCCCATCGGGGTGTCTCCAGAAACGTTCTCGGGCGGACAAATCATTCTCAAATTTTTGCAGGACTATCCAGAAATCGATTTCGTCCTAGTGGCTTCCGCCAAGCGGGAGCGGAGTGCGTCGGCTTCACAAACTACTCGAACATGGAATAGGCATATATTTACTCAGACAAGGGGCATTTCAGACGGAGACGTCGAGCGGTTGAACCTTCTTATGGATAAGATGCTACCGCCGAATCTGTCGGGCTACTCAGCCTATTCATGGCATGAGCAAGCGATGTGCGAAGCAAACGCTCTTGGCAAGTATGTTCCCACACAAATGAGCATCGGGAGAGAACGGATGCACCTGAGAATTTCCGCACGCGCCGTACAAGAGTTGATGGCAGGCAGGGTATCTCCAGAGATGTTTCGCAACTGGACATTCGGTAACGATAACCCAATGCGTCGGGAACTCGACGCGGGCAGAACGATTTCGTCAGTGCACTTTGAACCACGAGGTAACGGGGAAGATGACGATTACCTCGTTTTCGAGTTCCGCGATGACCCGGCTGCTAGAGGACTGCAGATCCCCACGCGACTCAAGGGAGACGGCCCAAGAGATTAGGGCGGATTCCGGAGACTTGTGCTTCCTATTAGGAAGTGCTTGCCCACCGGGGACACCCGAAAATTAAACGTATCCCCTCATCGTGAAGAAGCGGCGGCGATTCCAACAAGTCCTGCCAGAGCAAGTGCGCCTAAAACAAAGTTTCGTGTCTCGGACCCATTGCGCCCAGCGTATGCGCGACTGACAAAATCTTGGCAGTTATCGAGAGGGGTCCATTTTGTTCCGCCGCTTTGAATCTCGGCATAGGCCCGCTCAACGATCTGAATACCATGTGCGGGCGAACTCGGATTGCGGCTGATCACGAAAGGAATGTCTCGGTACTCTTCAGGATTGGTGACGGTGGGTTTCCCGTACTTCTTGGACTTCTCCAAGAGCACCTGCTGATTATAAAAATCGTAAGCGATTATGGCCTCATGGTTCACCACGGATGGAAATTTGATCGCCATGCCTTGAGGCAATCGGTTCATAGTGACATCACAGAAGCAATACGTTTGCACAAACATGGTTCGGCCCTTTCCAACTTCCCTGAGCGTAGCACAAGAGATGGTGCAACGCATTTGTAATAGTTTTGTCGCCGGACGCGGCCTCTACCGGCTTAGTGGGGAACCAACGTGGTCACTGGCCTTGCTACCAGCTTAGTCGGATATTGACGTTTGGGGGTGCGATATGGCTTACAAGCCGGGCGACACCGTTCCTGAGTCGGGTGTGTACAGGGTGGTGCATGACCCTCGGCATAGAGAATCACATGAAGTGACCTGCATCGCAGGTAAAAAATTCCCACCGTGCAATGGTTGTGACCACCCTAGATTTGCTCTGGTGAGGCGTGCGAAACACATCGCGCAGCATGCTTCATTCAAGTAACGGACATGCCGCCGAGCGGACTGCCCCGGTCACTGAACTTGGGTAGTGACCAAATCCAGAATCGCAAATTCCTCACCCGGTCCTGTGTTTTGGTCCGGTTGGAATTTATATCGCTCGCGCAAGGCGGTTAGTTCCTCATCAGTGAGAGGTCTTGCCGGAAACGTTTGCACCACATCCTCAGGCATGGCCGAATGGAATCGGTCATTCTCCTTGGCTTTGAAGATCGAATGCACGCGATATGCTTTGCCGTTCAGGAGATCAACAAAGATCATGCCCGGCTGAAGGGGCGCTTTTCGGAACTCCAGTTGTTTTCTCGTGGCGAAGGCAATTTCGTGTTTCCAAGTGTACTTGTAGACAGGGCCTTTCATGGTTTCAGTTTTCCTTGCAACCGTGCGGATGCCAAAAATTCTGGTGATCTTTCATCGCCGCGCTGATCCTTGCCAGTTCGGGTTCGATCTGCGGCTTGTGATTCGAGAGCATCGTGTCTCGCTGCGCTCTCAACGCATCCATCTTTGAGCAGTTCATGAGAGCATCGTATCAGTTTCGTTTTATGTTCGCCACACTAAAAATCACTAATGAAAAAGAGCCACGGAGGGCATTGCCGGGATTTTGGGCGGACCTCCCCTAAATTGGAAAAATTCAGTGTCCCAATGGCCGTTTTAGCTAACTAGCGACGGCGTTTGGAAAAGAACAGCACGAGGACCAAATGCAAGAGGCCGTAGATTTGCACCACAGCGATCTCCGCAACGAAGATCCATCTAAAAAACAGTTTCATCTGTGTTCTTATTGGTTTTGCTGAATTACAGCGTGTGGAAAAGCGACTGACACACCTTGCCCCTACCCCATTGCCTGACTCAAAAATTTCGCCGTTCGGTGTTGAGCCTCACCGTCCCAAGATTCGGGAATTGTTAGTTGCGCCGAGGTGATTAGAGGCGCACTTTTCCCCTCAAGGTTGGGAGTGTGCTTTGGTAAGCCGGGCATCGACCGGCCAATTGTCATGCGCAATCTAAAGTAGCAGGAGACGATGGGGGTCGGTTCATTACTAAGGTACTTAAGGTCCTTACTTAAAGCGTTGACAGCTATTCACTCTCCAGTTGGAGAATTTCATCAGTAGGAGTTGACCAAATTCAAGAGCGAGGATCAATCCGATTCGCACTTGCTCACGTTCCGGCACGCCGGGGTGTGATCCGGCTGAAAGAGTAGCCCAAGCCGAATTGAAAGCGGTCTGTTCATCCACCGTAAGGAACCCCACATCCTTCAGATATCCGATTCGCGGGCCTGTCCCACCCGGCAGACTGGCTGAATGCTGACCGTGCGTTGATGTCTCGGTGCTTATCTCATCAATCAAAGCTTGAATAATGTTTCTAGACTGACCCAAGGAAGGTTGGTCCTTCCCTTCTGTATAGAGCGAAGAAGCGTCTTGAATGTGCTTCAGGATGATCTGGCTTTGAGGCAGACCACTGCTCAGTACAAGAGAGGTTAAACGATCCTCCTCTTCTTGTGCGCTCACGGGGCCTTCGATGGGTACAAGTCTCAGGTTTGCCTTGTCAACTTCGAACCCGTCCAATTGCAACGACCGGAGCACCGAGTCACTTCCTGATTGCGTGCAAATAAATGCCGCCAGCTTCTGAATGTAAAATTCGCCAAAATCAACCGGGTCGTCATGCCAGTGAGGGTCGGATGTCACCCCTTCAAGGGGTTTAATCTCTTCGGCATAGATATTACTTGGAGGAAAGAAAAAACTTCCGTCTCGCAAGTTCCACAGAATTTCGATCCAATTCGCAGCATACTGCTGTGCACGCCTTATGAACCAATCCGGCAGGCCATTTTCGTACAAGGTTTCTCGTACATCACTTCTTCGATTGAAAAAGACAGGGAGGAAGCGACTCATTGCGCCGATTGTTCTTTGTGAAACCTTGCCTGCCATAATGCGAGATTGTAGCAGTGCAGATGCCAGGTCATTTCCGGTTGGCAGCTAGCTTCGATATCGCTCTTGCGGAAACGTATGTTGCCGTTGATCTTCAGAACCGGCAATGGGTTGGCCTTCATCGAACCAGCGCGGGTGCGCGAATCGGTCATCGAATAGATCTGACGTTTGTTCATTTTCAACATTGCAGCCAACTCAGCAATCGTTAAGATTTCCATGCCACACCCCGGATGCAGTGTACGCGCCCTGAGGGTAATGGGCAGCTTTGAATTTCTACTGCTCTTGGTTGATTTCAAATCGGTGCTTGCACTCTCGACATTCGTAACTGTGAACGCCCACCGGAGAAGGGCTTTGGGAGTGGTTGCTTTCAGCCAGCTATTCCTGTTGGGAATAGCTCTCGCCCGAGAATTCATTGGACAACTAGAGCACCTGGAATCAAGTTAGTTAACATGCAGCGGCGGTTAAAGGTCCAATCGGTTGCTGATGTAGCGGACAACGCCGGTCGGGAGTTTTTTCATAATGCGACCTGAAATACAGGAAAGGAAATCCGTCCAGCCGGCCTCCGAACTGCATTCCGTTGCTTTGGAAAGGCACTACTCCGTGCCTGAAATCGCGGAGCTTTGGGCGATGAGCGAAAAGTCAGTTCGCCGACTCTTCGCAGGAGAGAGTGGCGTTCTCGAATGGGGGACCCATGAGAGTGCAAGAAAACGAGGCTACCTAAACCTACGCATTCCTGAGAGCGTTTTGATTCGAGTACACCAACGTCGGCAGCGGGCGAGCTGAAATGCGCGCTCGCTTCGCTTTTGTAGCCTTCGGTTCGTCGAGCAATTGCCATGCGTTACGGACGCTCGATGCCAGCTGGTCCTGACGAGCCTTTACCCACGGAGCGTAGTGCTTCTCAGTGATCTTCACACTCTTATGTCCGAGCAATATGGAGACCTGGTCGATTGGGACGCCAGCCAACAGCATTTCCACAGCGAAGGTATCGCGGAACATGTGAGGGAAACATCGCTTTGCCGATCCATCCGGCTTCTCAAGGCCAGCAAGTGCAAAAAGGCGGCGAAAACTGCGCTGCCAATCGGCAACTGCCGATTTCGGCAGTCCATTTCCGGTCCAGAAAAAGTAACGCGGGTTTGGCTTGGGGCCATCTGGAATGTTGCGGAGAGCCTCTGCCACTTGCGGAGGTAAAGGAACGTAGACTGGCGTTCCAGTCTTCGCCTGATAGAGCATCAGGTTATCACCGATGAGGCGCATCCTCTCAAGAGTGATCGCATCACGGATGCGCAAACCACTCCATCGCATCAGGAGAGTCAGCGTCCGAAGGCGAGTGCTATTGGCAGACCCGGTCTCCCCGCGGTTTTCCCGGTACGCATACGTTGCGTCAACGATCTTGTCGAATTCCTTACGGGTGAAGTAGTCCGTTGGCGTCTGATTCACCGTGATGCGTCCCAAGCCATTCGTAGGGTTCTGAGTGATCCATCCAGCACGAATGCAGAACCAGAAGAAGCCGGTGAGACGTTCTTGCTTCTTCTTCTTGGCTAAGGCCCCGTCCTTCCATGTGGCGCGATATGCCTGAACCGCACGCAGATCGAATTCACGAAGGAGTTTGTAGCCTTCAGCTTTGGACCACGCCAAGAGCTGTTTGCGGAATATGATGTTGAGCTTGTAGAGGGTTGCCTCTCCGAGTTCGCGGGCCTTAGCGTCCGCTAGATATTCGTTGACGGCCCTTTCGATGGTGACAGGTTCGTCCTTTTTTGCCGGCGCTGGAGTTGGATCTTCCGCCGCATCCATTCTGCGGGCTTTGGCGACGGCCCGCTCCCAGCTGCGGGTTTTCAGGCTGTGGCGGACGTACTTATCGCCGACCATTCCTTCAACCCAAGTCGGGCAGGTGCAGCGCTTGTAATAGCGGTCCGTGCTCTTGCAGAGGGCGGGATTGTGACGACGGTAGACGGTAAGCATGCCCACATCATCGTACAATTATCGTACAATTTGCAACATCAATTTTGTATGTTATTGAAAAATACTACATTAAAGTATGGTGGAGGCGGCGGGAGTCGAACCCGCGTCCGAAAATGTTACTGGTCAAGAGACTACATGCTTATTCGCGTTCATGCCCCAGGCGTTTGCCGCCATTGCTGGCGGTTCCCCCAGGACGTTCGCGGCCCACGCTCAGAACGGACAAGAAACGCTAGCCGCTAGCCTGTGATCTTAACCTCTCCACCCAGACGTAACGGAGAAGAGCAGCCCTCTGTGTGACGTTCGCTCACCGCCCAAGGACAAAGCGGTGGAAAACGGCTGCCTAATTAATTAGGCTGCGTATGCCATTTGTTGATTGGCAATTATCATTTTGCACGCGATTACGGGTGTGTGCACCCCGGCATGCCTCTTGGCCGCAAGCATCTCCGTCGAAGCCGTGACGCCCCCACTGGTGGGTTTGGCCATTCGTTAAAGAGCTGAGTCTGGGTGAAACGCTGAACTGATCTGGACTCCAAGGAAAGGACTTAGGCAAGTGCTCCCTCGGGTTAAGTGCTTTAGCATCAGCGCTCATCTCGCAAAATATGGCTTGCTGGACCTAGCTCTCTTACTTGGTTGTCAAAGAACGGTTTGTGTCTCTTGACATTAGATGCTGCGTCGGGGATCGAAGTCAAGGAGATTTGGCATCGACATCCGGACGCGAAGCACCGGTGATATCGCGAGTTGACACTAATTGCCCCGCAACACGTCATTTGTGTCATTTGCCATGACCTATGAATTTACCGGTATTCGCGATTTGGCGACAGATGGAGGAAGGCGATTTTTCCGTTGGCGCCCAAGCCGAAGGCCAGCAGAATGGCATCGCCGCTCTTGCTCAGGCGGTATGTGGAGATCCATTGCGTCTCACCCTCTGTCCCCTTATCGCGCTTGACGAGTGTGAGTGTTCCTCCGGGCCAGAGTTTGGCGAGGCTTCGTTGAAAGTGCTTCGCGGTTTCCGGCGTAAGCTGAGCCGCCAGTTGCGGGGTTGTTTCGGGATTGATCTCCGTGCCCGCGACAATTTCGTCCAGAAGTTTCTTGAGACGCTCGGCCAGTTGCGGCTGGGCGTCAGCAATCGCCTCCAGCTTGGGCGCAGTCAGCGTGGGATTGACCAGACCGGCGATCACATGTGCGATTACGCCCGGATTAGAGGGGCCGGCTTCAAGGTTAGTAAGCACTACAACGGTGAGGCCATCGTCGGGATAACGCGAGATTCGGCAGGTGAATCCCTGCCAGGCACCGCCATGCTCGATGCGCTTGTGACCATCCTGCGCACCGATGAGCCAACCGAAGCCGTAACCCGCCGGATTGGGTTTTCCATCATTGAGCGGGTACACGGTCCAGATCCGGTCGAGGCTCGATTGCTTCAGCATCTTCGTCCCGTATAACGCCTCATCCCACTTGGCCAGGTCGAGCACGTTGAAGTAGAGCGTGCCGTCGGCGGTCGAGTTGAAGGTTGGCGAGACCCATTGCTGGTTTTTGAGCTCGCCATTGCGGTCGATCTCGTAGCCGGCGGCGCGGTTAGGGATGATGTCGCGATCGCTGATGAGCCGGGTTGAGGTCATGCCCAGCGGCTTGAAAATGCGGTCGCCGAGAAACTCCTTATACGGCATGCCTGTGATCTTGTGAATGATGAGGCCGAGCAGCATGTAGTTGGTGTTGCGATAGTCCCATTTTTCGCCCGGCGCCCACTCGATGGGGAGGGCCTCGACCTTCTTTGCCAACTCATCTTCAGTGAAATCGAGACGGAAATAAAACGGGCCGTTCAGTCCAGTGCGGTCAGGGCTCTCGTACTCTGACAAGCCCGACGTGTGCGAAAGCAGGTTTTTGATCAGTATCGGCTTCCATGCGGCGGGCGCATCGGGGAAGTACTTCGTGATGCTGTCATCGAGAGAGATTTTGCCTTCTTCGACGAGCATCATGATCGCGGCAGAGACGAACTGTTTTCCGACGGAACCGGACTGCATGAGGGTTTCAGGTTTGACCGGCACATCGAGTTCGACGTTGGCCAGGCCGTACCCCTTGGCGAGCAGGATACGACCGCGACTGTAGATGCCGAGTTCGAGACCGGGAATACGCTGGCGAGCCATCTCGTGATTGACGAAATCGTCGATGGAGACGAGTTGTTTCGCGTCGAGCGGAGCGAGAGGAACCTGTGCGAGCGAAATCGCGGCGCGGAGGAAAAGCGCTCCGAACAACAGCGTCTTCGGGGCTGACCGAGGGGCCAGTAGCAAGGCTAAAGGCAAGAACTTTTTCATGAGTGGCCCTCCATCATATAAGAACGTCGTCAGGCCCGAAATTCTCGGCCTTTTTGTTGGGCGGTGGTTGATGCTGTCAGGCGGGTTACACTCACTCATTGAGAAATTGCTGCCGCAGCCGAGCCTCCGATCCCGGTGGAGCTTGACGATTTGGTAGTAAGTCAGCTAGCCAAAACCGGTGGCAGAAGCCATAGTAATTTTGCGGTATTTACGGCGCGACGAAGTCGCGCCCTTTCAAAACCAATTGAAACTAACGACAACCCGGCGATCATTTGTTTTTGACGTACTATGCATGCATATGCAAGAATAGCATGCATGAGAAAGAACACGGTACGCGATGCGAGCACGGGTTCGGACGCGGTTCGCCGCCACGCCTACGAGAGATATATTTCTGCCGCGCGCCGCCGGAGAGAGAAGAGCGTGGCCATTAACGTCGGGGAAGTCCACCGGGCTTTGGCGCTCAACAACCGGGTCCCTCTGGTATGCGCAGCTCTTGGATCCAAGAAGTTTTTGGCTGAACACGGGCTGCGTATCGTATGGAAGACGGGGCCTCCATCCGGACAAAGCACGACGGTTACTTACACGTATGAAATCGTCGACAACAAAAAGGACGATATCCGATTGGATCGTCAGGAAGCGTGGAATCGACTTCGAGGGTCGATGAAAGACATTTTTGCCGAACTAGGCGGCGGCGAGAATTATCTTCGCAAGGAGCGCGCCAACTTCTATGCTCCGGGTAAGGATCCCCTGGAAGATCTGTGAGCCGAATCTATTGGGACTCGATGCTATTCATTTATTGGCTGGAGGAAAATCCCCTGTTCGGTGAGCGTGTGGATTCGATTTGGTCGCGCATGAGAGAGCGGAACGATCAGCTTATAACCGGGGCGCTGGCTTTCGGCGAAGTCTTCGCCGGCGCCCAGCGAGCGCGGAGCAAACCAAAAACGTATCCAAGAGGTAAGGGCGGCGCTGGAAACCGCCGTTTCAGAAGTCATTCCGTTCACGATAGAAACTGCCGATCGATACGGGCAAATCAGAGGGGCGCTAGAGATTTCTTCAGCCGATGCCATTCATCTTGCCTGCGCGGCGAGCGCAGAAACCGACCTCTTCCTGACCAACGATAAGAATCTTGTCGGCAAAATAATCCCTGGCATTCAATTCATTGCGGGAATCGACTCGAACATTCTTTAAGCGAAGGTTTACTCGTTTCGCCAAAGGCAGTTCCGGTCTGTGCGACTGCTCACCTGTCGTCGCCCCACGCCGTCGCTGAGGAAAACATTGTGCAGCCAAGTCGTACGGCAGGCCATCTATGGACTAAGGAGAACTCATACATGACTTCTACGATTACTGCCACGATCACCAGCGAAGAGAAAAGTTTGTCGGGAACGGAAAAGCGTATCCCGCGAAAGGTATGCGGCGCAGAGTCCAGCTTCCGCTCTGGCGCCGGCTAGGATTCAGCGTCGCGAGCCGGGTCCGACCGATGTGCAGATCGATATTTTGTATTGCGGAGTCTGCCACTCCGATCTGCACCAGGCGCGCAATGAGTGGGAAAACATGATGCCGACGGTTTATCCGTGCGTGCCGGGACACGAAATCGTCGGGCGCGTGGCCAAGGTCGGCAGCGCGGTGAAGAAATTCAAGGAAGGCGATCTGGCGGCCGTGGGCTGCATGGTCGATTCGTGCCGCGTGTGCCCGAATTGCCGCGCCGGGCAACGAGCAATACTGCGACAGCACTGCCGACTTTCACCTACAACGCGCGAGGACAAGCATTCTGGGCGGAGTGACTTACGGCGGATATTCGGACAGCATCGTGGTGGATGAAGCCTTTGTGCTGCGCGTTCCGAAGACGCTCGATCCGGCCGGCGACCGCGCCGCTGCTGTGCGCCGGCATTACGACCTATTCGCCGATGCGGCACTGGAAGGTCGGCAAGGGGCAAAAGGTGGGCATCGTGGGTCTCGGCGGACTGGGGCATATGGGAGTGAAATTCGCCCATGCCTTCGGCGCGCACGTGGTGCTGTTTACGACCTCGCCAAAAAAGACGGCAGACGCGTTGCGGCTGGGCGCGGATGAAGTCGTGATCTCGAAGAACGCCGACGAGATGCAGAAGCATGCGGGCAGCTTCGACTTCATTCTCGACACAGTTTCGGCGGAACATGATGTGAACGCTTATCTGGATTTGTTGAAGCTTGATGGAACGCTGACGCATGGTGGGAGCGTCCCGAAGCCGCTGCCGGTGGCAGTGGGAAGCTTGCTGTTTCGGCGGCGGGCGCTTGCGGGTTCCATTATCGGCGGCATTCGCGAAACGCAGGAGATGCTGGATTTCTGCGCCGAGCACGGCATCGCTGCGGATATCGAGATGATCCGCATTCAGCAGATCAATGAGGCCTTTGACCGCCTGTTGAAGAGCGATGTGAAATATCGCTTCGTGATCGATATGGCGTCGCTGAAGTAGACTGATGCCTTTGATGTAGCGCAATAGTCAAATGCCCCACCCTTTTCTCGCTCAGAGCGGGCTCGCGAAAAGGATGGGGCAATCGTTCGCTCCAGTTTCCATCAGGCCGGGCGCAATTTCTCTTGCAGCGCGGATTCCACCTCCGGCCACTCCGATCCAAAATGCTGAAGTAAACCGAGTCGCGCACCCGGCCAGTCCAAGTAATTAAATGCCGGCGCAGGGTTCCTTCTTCTTTGGCGCCGATGCGCAGAATCGCGTTGCGCGATCTCTGGTTTAGCGCGTCGGTTTTTAAGTTCGACGCGAATACATTTCCAAACTTCAAACGCATGACGAAGCATTAGATATTTCGCTTCGGTATTCGCCGCCGTTCGCTGCCACGCGGGCGCGATCCATGTTGAACCGATCTCGACTCGGCGATTGATTCGATCGATGTTCATGAAGCGCGTGCTGCCGATCACCCGCCCGGAACCGCGCTCGGTGGTGGCGAATACGATCGACTCGCCGCGTGCCTGTTCGGCGAACGCTTTCTCGACAAGGCGCCGAAAGTCCTCGCGAGTCTTCATCTGATATGGAATCCATTGGAAAATATCGTCGAGCGCGTCTTCGGCATGCCTCCCAGAACTTTTCTTCGTGTTCGGCGCGAAGCGGTTCGAGGCGCACGACCGCGCCCTCCAGCGTAATGACGCGGCGATCTCCAATGGAGTAGCTAGTCAAGGCTCATCGCTCATGCAAAATTCCTTTCCCGACCAGCTTTCCATTATCCTGCATCTGCGACTTTTTGCGGCATCTCATTCGACGCGGTCTGTAAAATGAAAGAACGCTGACCAGGGATGATGTATACGTCCAATGTTTGATGAATAAGCAGCCGGTTGCAGCCCTGCAAAACAGCGGTGTCAGGAGTGCCACCGGTGAAATCGCAGTGTCTGCCGTTCGCCCAGATCCCGCACACGACTCGTCTTTTCACCGATTTTCTTGCATATTCTCCCAGCCGTTCAGCCCTTCTATCCGCGTTCTCCTCATTTCATCGAATGGATGAAGGGCAGGCGCAACGCTCTACGATACGATTCATCCCGCCGAGAGCGCGTGAGCGCGATTCTTGAGCGCCAGAACAAATCCTGGGACGCCTCGCCGCAGACCTTCGCGAACTTCACTCGTCTTCGCGCAGGCGCGGCAGCGTCGTTACCGGGCAGCAAGTCGGCCTATTCGGCGGACCGATGTTCTCTATCTACAAAGCTCTGACCGCCGTTAAATTGGCGGAGCAAGCGGCCAGCGGGAATCGATGCTGTTCCCGTTTTCTGGCTCGCGACTTCGATCACGATCTGGCCGAAGTCAATCACATTTCGATTTCCTGGCGCGGACGGAGTCTGCACACGTTCACGACTTCCAGTCATGGGCTTGAGGGTGCGCCGGTGAGCGATGTGCGTTTGGGGGAGAGATTTCCCTTGATGGAGGAAGCCGCGACCCTGCTGGAAGATTCCGAGGCGTGCAATTTCTGCGCGACTCCTATAGGCCCGGCGAAACCATGGGCAGCGCTTTCGCCCGGCTTTATGCGCAAAGTTATTTGGCTCATGGGGCGTGATTCTTCTCGATGCTTCCGATCCGGAACTTCATCAGGTTGCTGCGCCCGTTTATCGTGCGGCCATCGAGCAGGCAGACGAAATCGATGCGGCATTGTTAACCGTGGCCGGCGACTGGAAAGCCGCAGGATATTTTCAGCAAGTGAAGGTTACGGCATCATCAGTTTTGTTTTCGGCAGCGCGACGGCGCCCGCACTGCGATTATCGCAGAGATGGCTCGATCGCTAACAGTTCGAACAGGACGGCAGAGTTTGTTATCGGAGGCGAGCGCGGCGTCGGAGAAATTATCCTCCGCCGAATTATTGGAGCGGATCGATTCGACAGTCCGGAAAACTTCAGTCCCAATGTACTCTTGCGTCCCGTCGTACAGGATTACCTTCTGCCAACTCTCGCCTACACAGGAGGAGCCGCAGAGGCCGCGTATTTTGCGCAGGTGAGGGCCGTATACAAAATATGGGCACACGTGTAACCCCGATCGTCCCGCGTTTCTCCGCGACTCTGGTCGATCCCAAAATTCAACGCAAGCTGGAGCACTACGAAATTCCTGTCGTGGATGCATTCCAGGGGTTCGGAGGCGCTTCGCAGGACGCTCGCATCGCTGCACTATGCCCGCGGATTTGCAGAAAGCGTTTGAGCGGGCAAACGCAGTCCGTGAAGGAATCTTTTTTCGGCTTGCAGGAAGCGCTGGCCAAACTCGACCCTACGCTGGTCGAAGCCAGCCAGACTGGAGTTTCAAAAATTCACTACCAGCTTGATCGGCTCCGGGAACGCGCCATGGCCGCCGAGTTGCGCCGTAGCGACGTGGTTGGTCGGCATGCTGCCGTGCTCAGCAATTTTCTCTATCCGGAAGAAGCGTTGCAGGAGCGGGGAATTGCCGGAGTTTATTTTGTCGCCCGGTATGGAACCGAACTGCTGACAAATCTATATAAGGCCCTGCGCGTCGATTGTCTCGACCACCAGATTCTGGAGTTGTAACCGAATAGCCGTTGCGGTTTCCGTGAGAAATTAAGAAGACTCGTCGAACATTACGGAGAAGAGTTTTACTTCAGACTCGGTGTCGCCCGGCCCTGAAGCTCAGTCGGATCAATACCACTCAAATCAGCGGCGAAGCTGAATAGGAAAAATGTGGAATACGCCCAGCAGTTCCCACCCCAGCAGAAAAATCGAGAGCAGGACAATAAGCACAGCCATCAGCTCTCCGAAGGTAAGGCCGCGGCGGTTCGGTTCGAAGCGCCGCGCGGCCAGACTCAAGATGTTCAACGTGGCGAAGCCGAATACGACCGCCCACAAAATGTTGTAGACGTCGTTTCGGCGGCTGGGATGACGCGCCACAAGCATGAGACTCGCTACCAATAGAGCTTGAGCCCGCAATAAGTAAAGGGAGAGGGCGGCGCGAGTGGTGCGCGTAAGGCTCGATAGTACTAGCGTTGCCGAAGGAAAAACCATATTGCAATCTCGCCCGATACGGCCTGAGTGATTGGATATTACATTTTTTCGCAGCGCCGGTCACCAGCGTGTAATAAATTGTTTGGCTAACTTTGAAAGGCTTAATTTGTTCGAGCCGCCGTTAGTGTCGTAATTTCAGGAGCAAAAGCTTTTGACCGCAAAGGGCGCGAAGGACTCGCAAAGGTCACGAAGAAAGACCGATTGAAATTTAGGACACCGCCGAACCGCCACTCTATTGGCGTTTTGCGGTATGATGCGCAAAATGGCGAATACTCCCCCTATCATCGAAGTTACCTGTCCTTGTTGTAGCGCATTGCTGAAGGTCGACATCGCGACCGCCGCCGTGATTACCCACACAGCAGCAGTTAAGCCGCGAATGTTTAATGATATGGAAGAGGCCGCCAAGGCTATGAAGGAGCAGGATAGCCGGCGCGAATCAATCTTCCGCCAATCGGTGGAGGCGCAGAAACACGCCTCCGAATTGCTGGACAAAAAATTTCAGGAAGCGGTGAAGAAAGCCAAAGAGTCGCCGGACACGGGCCGACCAATCCGCGATTTCGATCTGGATTAGCCATCGCCGTCAAGTCCATTTCCGGCGGATCCGGTCATATGGCAACTCGCCCGTTGCTTCTAGGCCATCGCGGCGCGCGCTCGGAGAAATCCCCGCCGGAAAATACTTTCGCAGCGTTCGATTTCGCCCTGGCCTCCGGCTGCGACGGATTTCGAATTCGATGTCCGCCTCACGGCGGATGGCGAGGCAGTCGTTTGTCACGATGCAGTCAGCTGCCATCTTCGTATCTCTCGATCTCGCGCGCAACTTCTGGGGCTACCTTCCCTGCGCGAAGTGCTGGCCCGATATCAGAACTCCGCATTTCTCGATATCGAATTAAAAGTCGTCGGTCTCGAAGAGATCGCCTTGCAGTTACTGAGCGAGTTTCCTCCGGCGCGCGGATTTTTAGTGTCGTCGTTCCTTCCGCGAGTGCTCGAGAGAATTCGAACCCTGGATGCGAATCTCCCGCTGGGCTTGATCTGCGAGAATCAGTCTCAGTTACGCCGTTGGCCGCGATTGCAGGTCCAATACGTCATTCCACACTACAAGCTCATGAACAGGCGCTTGATGTCCAAACTAAGAACTGCCGGCAAGAAAGTTTTCGTCTGGACGGTAAACGCTCCCGCAGCCATGAGGCGCACTTCCAGAATGCGTGTGGATGGTGTTATCTCCGATAACCCGCAAAGGCACGGATTTCGCTAGAACACCTTGGCTGGCGCTCATCCTGGGTCTTCCCGATTGAACTCTTCCTCGCGACCTTTAAGTTTCCTTCGCGTCCTTTGCGGTCAAAGGCTTTTGCCTCAAAATTAGGACACTTCCTTAAGCGGCCTTTGTCTTCTCGGTGGCTTCAGCGCTTTCCTTCGATTGACCGGACTCTGTAGCAGACGGAGCCGGGTCCGCAGTTTGCATTGCCTGTTCCGAGGGCGCCTGCATCTTCGTATCGGTCTTCCCTTGCTCAGGGGGTTGTTCCTGACGTTGTTCACGGCCTTGTTCCGAGGGTCGTTCCGAGGGTCGTTCCGAGCGTCGTTCAGGGCGTCGTTCAGGGCGTCGTTCCGAGCCTTGTTCAGGGCGTCGTCCCGAGCGCTGTTCCGGGCGCAGCTCCGCATTTGGCGCATTGTTGTTCGGTTCGTCTGGGTTGCCCGAGCTGGAGGTCGATCCCTGTACTTCCCCTGAATTTTCTTTTGCGCCTTCGTTGGAATCCTTCTCCGCTGTCTTCGCCGAAGTCTCCAGCGCCGAAGACAGCAAATAATCGATCCGCACGCGCACCCCGAGCCATCTGACGCTGCTGGTGTTCGCGGCTTGTTCCAGATATGGGGCTAAGTCCTTTTCGCTGGCAATTCCCCGGTCTTTCAGGAATTGAATAATCGCAGAACTTTTTGTGTCCAGAGTTTCGAGCGACGGCAACAGGTCGTCAAGGATCTCTTTCACTATCTGTGGGTCCATATTAATTTCTCCGCGAATATTGGATGCCAACTTCGACTTTTGGGGCTACCCGATTTGCTGTTCGAGAACGCGAATCTCGCGTGGACTGCGCCGGCGTGGATTGCGATTAGGCGGATTGCGATTAGGGAGCGGGCGTTTGTCGAAGACCGCTGCTATCAAGGACGAAGGTTCCTGTCTCTCCGTCGGTTCCGTGCGAAGGAATGATCCTGCCATTCAAAAGAAAGCTGATGCCGGCGGCGTTTCCCGTCTTGACCACAACTTCGTGGGTGGCGCGCACCGAGGTATGAGCGGGCGCGATCAGCGTTTCCTGAGCCACCGGATTGCCATCTGCCACAATAGAAACCCAAGTGGTTTTTTCGGCTCGTACAATCACCGTGAAAGCGGCGGGTGCTTTGGGTGCAGCCGGGCGAGTGGTTCTGTTGGGCGTCCCGTCAGAGGCCGCAAGCTTCGGCAACGGCTTGGGAGCCGCCGCAGGCAAAGTTTTCGCGGAACTTCCGACGGCTGTCTCTGCTGCGGGCGCGCCCGAGGCCGCAGAGTGATTTGTAGTATTTTTAATCTGCGGAGCTGTCGATCGGCTACGGCGGCGAATATTCCACACGAGCAATACTGCGAATATCAGGAACAAAGCCGCGGCCAGTTTCATCCAGGGAACGCGGTTCGGCAGGTCCCAAGATGATTGCGATTCGGAGAAAGCATCGACGGCGAAAGGATCGATGGCTGAATCGGCCGCCTGATCGAAGGCTCCTTTCGTTTCTTCGCTTGTGCCCTGAGCCAACATCCCATCGTCAGAAAGTTCTCTAACGGGTTCGTTATCGGGAAGAGTTTGCTCTGCTTCATTCTCGTCGCGACGATCCCGAGCAAGGTTCTTACGAGCGCGCCGGTCCTGATTGCGGCGCTCTCCATTACGCCGGTCGCGCTCGCGGCGGTCCTCCGCCTCCAGGTTGAGAAGACCGTTGCCAGGGTTACGGTTTGCTGACACCGGATTCGGCAAAGGAGGTTTAACGGATGGCTGCGCGGAAGCCGGGGGATCAACGGGGTGGGCGCGAAAGTCCGGCGGAATCGCCTGCTGCTGAACCTGGCTTTCGATCAGAGCGTTGAGATAATCGGCAACGGCTTCGTCTTCGTTCAGTCCGACTTGGCGCGCGTAGGCGCGCACAAAACCTTTATTAAAGACGCCGCCGGGCAGTTGATCGAAGCGTTCGTCTTCGATGGCGCGCAACATCCGGGCGCTGATTTTAGTGGAGTTGGAGATGGCTTCGAGCGACATCCCGCGTAGTTCGCGCTGCTTGCGAAGTTTGTCTCCGAACGATCCCACACCGGCTCCCGCCGACGGCGATTAACTTCCGTCCGCATCGAGAAATATACACTCGCAGCAATGATAGGCGAAGGGGTGAGCATAAGCCAGAAGTGGATCGGAGGAATTGTTACAGTCGATTTGCGCCTGATCGAACAAGCGATCTACTCGTAAAAGTATTCTTCCGGCAGAGCCCGCCGTTACTGCGATTTCTTCTGAAGCGCGAGTGTAAACTCCGCCTTGCACGTCACCGCGGGATCGTCGAAAGCCGACGCTTCTCGTTCGCCTTCCGAGGCATGAAAAAACAAACCGTGCTTTGTAACGCCCGGCAGGCCCGTGAAGCGTGCCTTGCCGGCGGCGTTGGTTCCTGCTTGAAGGTCCAATTTGTGGGCGCTTAGAAAACCGTATGTAATGTGAACCTGAATAGTGGCTGCGTAAACAGGCGCACCGGCACGGTCCGTGATGGTGAAATCGGCGGAGCACGACCCCAGCCCGCCATCGATCACCGGTATTGACTTGGGGTCCGCGGAAGGGGTGTTTTGGGCTTGCAGGGCGGGAGCCGCGAGAAGGAGCAACGGGAGCAGCCACAGCGCCAGGCAGCGGGCCGTGATTTGCATAATTCTGGTCGGTATAACTCTGGTTGGCATCACTATAGTTGGCATAACCTTAAGGATACGCTGACCGTCCGCTGCCGGAAAATGCCCTTCCTCATCGGTGACTATCAAACGATCTTTGCGCGGAAGATCGTTCATGCCATTGGCTTTAGGGGTTCTGGTTACCAAGGTTGATTGCCCCAGCCACATCGCCCCCATATAATTTTTGGAACGTCCCCTCCGTCCGGCAAGCTTAGAGAAAAAGCAAAGATATAAAGACAAGAAAGTTCAGAAGCGGATCGGCGACTCAGGTCAAGAACCTAACGAGGTTGGGGAAAACCAAGGACATGTCCGAGGCCACCGGTACTCAACTAAGCCGCCAGGGTCAGGAACTGACCATCTTCCACGACGTGGCCAAAGCGCTCACGGCGTCGCTGGATCTCGACTCCATTCTGCAAACCATCATGGAAAAGGTGGCCGAATATTTCCGTCCCGATACCTGGTCTCTGCTGATGGTGGATGAACCGCACAACGAGCTTTACTTTGCAATCGCAGTGGGTGAAGCCGCCGAGGTGCTGAAGAATGTCCGCTTGAAAGTGGGCGAAGGTATTGCGGGCTGGGTGGCTAAACACGGCGAGCAGGTGATCTCGGAGGACGTGGAGAGCGATCCGCGCTTCGCCAGGCGCATCGACGAAAAGACGCGATGGGAAACGAAATCCGTGATCTGCGTGCCCTTGCGCTCCAAGCTGCGCATCCTGGGCGTGATCCAACTCGTAAACGTGGATCTCTCGCGCTTCGGCGAGTCGGAGCTTTTCTTTCTGCAAGCGCTCTGCGACTATGCCGCCATCGCCATAGAAAATGCGCGATGGGTCGAGAAGATTCAGGAACTCACCATAACCGACGATTGCACCGGCCTCTATAATGCGCGCCATCTTTATAAGACGCTTGAGACCGAAGTCTACCGCTCGTCGCGCTTCGGATACGAGTTCAGCGTGCTGTTCATCGATCTCGACCATTTCAAGTCGGTCAACGACACGCATGGGCATCTGGTAGGCAGCAGGCTGCTGTCGGAAATTGGCTACCTGGTGAAGGCGCAACTGCGTCTGATCGACTATGCATTCCGCTACGGCGGCGACGAATTTGTCGTTCTGCTGCCGCAGACGGGAAAAGATCAAGCCCTCGTGGTTGCCAAGCGCCTGCGCGACGGGCTGCGGGCCAGCAGCTTCTGCCGCGATGAAGGACTGAATCTAAATGTCAGGGCTTCGATTGGCCTGGCTACTTATCCGCACGACGCGCGCGACGCGCACGACATCATCCGCCAGGCCGACGAGATGATGTATCTGGTGAAGAACACTACCCGTGACAATATTGGGATCGCGCAGCGGGGAGTGATGAAGTAGGGCTATGCTCAATTCGACGTTCAATCCACCTACGAGTTAAAATGCTTCGGCTACGGGGCAATAAGCCTCTGGCGCAAGCGATGGAAATCGTCACATTTTTTAAGGTCGGCGACACCTACACCAACGACCAAATCCGGTTCTCTCTCGACCTGGAAAACCTAGGGGGCATCCGGCCCGCACTAGACTCCAGCCGCCGAGTAAGGCATGTCGCGATAATGACGGCCGCCGAGGACTCGGAAAGGCTCCCCTCGGAGAACCCATATCAGGACAGGATAGAGAGCACATCCTTACGTACACAGCCCAGGGTCGCGAGGGCGACCAAATGCTGACTGGCCGCAACAAGCGCCTAATTGAGCAGTACGCTGCGGCTACACCTTTCTTTGGGTTCACCAACATCGGACGCCAGCAATATCGCTTCCTCGGCCTCCTGGAACTTCTGCGCCATTATCAGGAAAATCAGGCCGATAAGAAAGGAGCGCTGCGGAAGGCGTGGGTATTCGAATTCCGAATCCACGAGGTTCCCGAGATCGTGTCCATCGGCGGTGCGCAGGCAGCGTCGGCTTCAATCCTCAGCGAGTCGCGCAGATCCATATCCCCGTCGAGACAGGAGCGCGAGGTGGTTGCCCTGCCCGAGGGCAATGCCCTCTCGGGCGAGGCCTCGCTCGCGGAGGTTGAGGCCATGCGAGGTCGGCTTTACAGATTCGCGCCGTATGAATTTGAGCACTTTATAAAGTCGGTGCTTGAGCGCACCGGTTTCGTCAAAGTTGCCGTAACGCGCGCCTCCGCAGACGGTGGAGTAGATCTGGAGGCATATGTCGAAGATAGGAATGAGTTCTTCGCCGGGACACACGTGCAGCTGCAGGTGAAGCGCTGGCGACATTCCGTGGAGCCCAGAAATTAACGCCTTCCGAGGGGCGCTGAGCGTAACAGCGAAGGGCGCATTCGTAACGACGAGCCATTTCACTAGGGCGGCGAATATCAGAAGCCCGGCACGGCGCTAAGCCGTCAATCGCCCTCGTGGATGGCGAGAAGCTTGCCGGACTGGTAATCCGCCATCGCATTCCAAGCCCTTAGCTATTCCTCCCGATCCAACAGCGAGTTAGGAAGTGAAGAAAGCCAGCGTACCTCCTCAAGACAGACTCGCGCTCTCAGAACAGGGCAGGACCGAGTGTGTATCTTTCCACCGGACGCTTCACGACACTTGCAACCGTTGCAGGCCGCGATCGCCCCTAACGTTTCGACTAGGGAACGATAGACCGAAGCAGGCATCTCGACTGTGCCGTCATCCCGGACGAATTCTACGTATTGACTGAACGACGTATCCATCATGCGGCTCCTCCGATACTACATAGGCATGAATAACACTAGCCCAGCCCACCAGTTAGCAAATTTAGTGGGCGGCCTTAATCGCAGATTTCCGGCGAGGCCTGGAGCTGACTGCCGGGCTCTTCGAGCGCTGGTCGCCAAACCATACGTAGCCCAGCAATTATGAAAGGCGTAAACTTCAAAGTTGGTCGGGGACGACGCCGTTTTGCTAGTGAGTTTGCGGAATGGAGACCGCTTCACGCGAAGCATTCGCGTCACCCCTCGAAAAAACTAACCCATCCTAATTCCATTAATGGCAACACCATAAATGACATCATCTGATGCTAGAAGCAGTGCCTAGAGTTCCATGAGAACAACCCTCGCGCTGGATGATGACCTCATACGCCTCGCTCAGGAATTCACTGGAGTCGAAGAGAAAGCCGCCCTGGTGCGGGAAGCTCTGAAGGCTCTTATTGAGCGAGAAAGTGCTCACCGATTAGCTGCCCTCGGAGGCACGATGCCGAAATTGAAGGATATTCCCCGCCGGCGAGTGCGGTCGAATGATTCTTGCCGACACGTCGATTTGGATGGACCACTTTCGTTCCCCGAATCATGAAATGAGCGAGCAACTCGACCGCCGCAACATTGTTATTCATCCATTCATCATTGCGGAGCTCGCTCTTGGTTCCTTGCGGCAGCGCCCGAAAACGCTGGCTCTGCTTGATCTGCTGCCCCAGGTGCGAATGCCACAGCCTGCCGAAGTGCGGCTCATGATCCAGGCTCACCGTTTGTATAGCATGGGCATCGGCCTGACGGACGCACATTTGATTGCATCTGTTCTTATCAATCCGGCCGAAGGTCTTGGCGTTCTCGCCAGCCCGGCTTAAGCAAATTGCCGATGCAAAAAACTGAAAGCGTTCATTTGGCCTGCTCCGGTTCGCTCGCCTTCCCCTCCGGCTTCCACGGATTCGCATTCGCCGGCGCGCTGGGGTTCACGCCGAAATCCCACACATACAGATTCATGCCCTCGGCGCCCTTCAATTCGATCAAGGCATACTCGCCCGGCGTGAGACCCTCGATAGGCGTAAGTTTGAGCCAGCCGCTTCCGACGCGGTCAATCGTGGTCTTCACGAAATTCTGATCCTGGCTCACTTTGCCGGTGACGGCGCGCTTGATGTCGCCCACGACGCGGTTGCCTTTTTTCACCTTCACGTGCACGATGCGAAATCGGTCGAATGGAACAGCGGCTCCTTCCGCCTGCTGAGGTTGTTGCGGCTGCTGCGGCTGTTGTGGCTGGCTCCGCGGCGCGTCGAGGCTGGGCCTGGACATCTGCGCTGATGCTGTTTCACCGGCCGGCGGCTCGTCCGATTCGTCCATTTTGATATAGATCGAAGGCACGGCTACATGAACGTGCAAAGCCGCATGTTCGCCCTCGAGTTCCACAGTTTGCTTGGCGCTGGCGACGGGATTAATTGCTCCGCGAAGAATGTTGGCGCGGGCGTTACGGTTTACGTCACCTTCGCTTTGCGGCATCTCATCCAGCTGCGGCTGGCCCTGAAAAGTGTCCAGCAGAAAAACACCGGAGTCCTCCGGCAGACGCAGTCCGGGCGCGACTTCCGGCTCGTGCGAATTCTCCGTCTCGCGGCCGGCCTCGGCTTCTTTATCCTTATCCTTATCTTTGTCTTTGTCGCGGTCTTTTTCCCGGTCAACGGCAGCCGCCTCCGGAATGGCCGAAGCCGCGCGTTCCTTCTCATATTTCTCGGTCGCCGGCCAGTCCACCAAAGAAGATGGAAGCTCCTCCCACTCATCACGTTCCGCGCTCTTGTAGCGGACGCGGTCACCCTTGACTTCATACTGCGTGACTAACTGATAGGAGCCGTCCTTAAGAATCAGGCGGCGTGACGGGTCCTGGGCCGACGCGCGAAAAGAAATTGCGACGCAAAGGGCCAGTAGAGCCACAATCGCGAACGCCCTGCGGAAAGATTTCGATAATTTGGTAATGATAATGATGTGGATCATGTTTCTCTTCGAGGAACGGGCGGCGTCCTAATTTCGATTGGCCTTCTTCGTGACCTTTGCGACTCCTTCGCGTCCTTTGCGGTCAAAAGCTTTTACTCCCGAAATTAGGGACACCACCGAGGAGCGAGGGCGCATCTCTTACGGTATTATCGTCGATTTACTTTGAGATTCACAGTCGAAGCGTTCCGCTCTGCCTTGCAGTATCCTCGGCTTGTCGATATTCTGGTGCGCAGCCGTCGTCTCGTAAACTAATGAACTGCAAACTCATCCCTCACTCTCTGTTTGTGCTCGTGCTCTTGTCGAGCGGAACGATCTTCAGTCAAGACTCCGCCCACCAATATTCTGCCCAGGGGAGCGGCCCCTCAGCTCAAGCGCAGCAAGGCGGCGCGGTCTCTTACGCAACCGTTTCCCAAGTGAACGGCCTTTTGACGCAATTGGATGCCGCCTCCAAAACCGCACAGGCCGACCTCGCGAAAGTGCGCATCGAAAAGTGGAAAGCTGATGGCTCATCGAAGAAACAGGCGCTGGCAGACGTGGATTCGATTCAGCGCAATCTGCAAAATGCTTTGCCCGAGATGATCGATCAGTTGCGTAACTCCCCCGGCGATCTGCCCGCAACTTTCAAGCTTTATCGTAATCTCGACGCGCTTTACGACGTCATGGGAGGCGTGGTGGAATCGACTGGCGCGTTCGGATCGAAAGACGACTTTCAGTCATTGTCGAGCGATCTGAGCGGTTTCGAAGGCACGCGAAAACAGCTCGCGGAACGAATTCAAGGTCTCGCGGAGTCGAAGGAACAGGAAATCGTTCGCTTGCGCACGGACCTCAGGACCGCGCAAGCCGCCATTGCAAGTGCTCCTCCGAAGAAGATCGTGGTGGACGATAACGAGCCGCCAAAGAAGCCGCCGGCAAAAAAGAAGCCGGTAACGAAGAAGCCGGCGGCGACTCCGAGCACGACACCGGCGCAGGGCGCTCCGCCGCAAACCAAGCCACAGTGAACTCGGCTTCCGGCTTCGGGCTGTCGGCTACCGGAAACCGGTTGAACAGTCAGAGCTAGAAGCCGGTGGCCGGCCGCCGGCAGCCGGAGCCCGATAGCCGCAGCCCGAAGCCCGAATCTGTTACCCTTTCCTGCGCATCACATTGCACAACTGAGAATCGGCATGACCCATCACGGCAGCATTCCTGCGACGGTCTTTGGCGTTGTCATCATCTGCGTTGTGCTGTTGGATGCTTTTGAAACGGTCGTTCTGCCGCGCCGGGTTACGCGGCATTTCAAACTGACCGCGTGGTTCTACCGGCGAACCTGGATTCCATGGAGAAACATTGCCGGCCGCATTCGCACGCCCTCGCGCCAGCAAAATTTTCTGGGATACTTTGGACCGCTTTCGTTGATTCATGCTGCTGGGTTTCTGGGCGTCGGGCCTCATTTCCGGGTTCGCTCTTCTGCAATACGGGATCGGCGAACACGAGCAATTGGGTAGCGAGCCTATCACGTTTGGCCGGATTCGTTTACCACAGCGGCGAGACCTTCTTCACGCTCGGCTACGGCGATATCGTGCCCATTTCGGGCGCTGCCCGGGCGCTTTGTCGGTGCTCGAGGCGGGACTCGGCTTTGCCTTTCTCGGCGTGGTGATTGGCTACCTGCCGGTGGTTTACTCGATCGTTTTCGCGGCGCGAAATTCAAATTTCGATGCTGGACGCGCGCGCGGGTTCGCCGCCCGACGGCGAGCCGAGTTACTGGTGCGCCTGGCCGGAAGTTCCGAAAATCCCGCAATTGAGCAAACCGTCCTTGATGAGGTTCTTGCGCGATTGGGAGCGCTGGGCGGGAGAGTTGCTGGAAAGCCATATTTCTTATCCGGTGCTAAGTTTTTTTCGATCGCAACACAGCAACCAATCCTGGCTGGGAGCGCTGATGACCATGCTAGACGTGACTTCGTTGGTGATCGTCGGGCATTGACGGAATCCATCCCGGGCAGGCAAGGCTGACTTTCGCCATGGCGCGGCACGCGGCCGTGGATCTGGCGCAGGTAGTGAATGCGCGCTACGATCCTCAGACGCGCCGGACCGCCTGCCGGATGCGGACTACAATTCCCTGCGGGACACGCTGGCGGCTGCGGGATTGAAACTGCGAAGCGACGAAGATGGGCGCGAGAAGCTGACGAAGTTGCGCTCGATGTATGAACCATATTGCATTCGACGGCGCGCAATCTGATGCTGACGCTGCCGCCGTGGAGACATCTGACGAAAACACACGATAACTGGCAAGCCGGGCCGTGGGACCGCGCGATTCAGGCAAGAGGCTTGGCAGTGCTGGGGCAGAAGCCGTGCAACCGCCGCCGCAGAGCGAGCGACGGATCATTTCTGAGAATTTGGTAGATTGAGCGAATTTGGTAATTGGGTTAATCTTCAATTCAATCGCGGCACCGGTTTGGCTGGATTTCAAAATGCACTGAATCACTCGATGTACAAACATCCTTCTCAATTTTTCGATGAAAACATATTGGCGAGAACGTGGTGCGCATTGAGGCGGAGGCGTTGCGGGCGCTGGCGGACCGCATTGCGGGGCCGATGGCGGCGGCGTTTTCAGCGGGCAGTGGATTTGATGTTTTGCTGCGCGGGCCGCGTCGTGGTCACCGGCATGGGGAAGAGCGGACTGATTGCGCGCAAGATTGCGGCGACGCTTGAGTTCGACGGGAACGCCGGCGTTGTATCTGCATCCGGTGGATGCGCTGCACGGCGATCTGGGGATGGTGGTGCGCGGGGATGTCGTGCTGGCGCTGTCGGCTAGCGGCGAGACCGAAGAAATTCTGGCGCTGCTGGCGACGATCAAGCGGCTTGCAGGTGCCGCTGATTGCGATGACCGGCGATGAGATTTGTGCGAGCTCGGTCCAACAGCCAGGTCGCCGTCGGGGCTCGAGATTCGTACCCGCGAAAGCGCGCGACGAAGTCACTCGACTCGGGATGACAGCGGATCAGGATGCCGGCTCGACGAAGCGTTCTACGCTGGCATCGGCGGCCGATGTGGCTCTGGATTGTTCGATCGCGGAGGAGGCCTGCGCGCTGGGGCTGGCGCCTACGGCTTCGACCACGACGATGCTGGCGCTTGGCGATGCGCTGGCGGTGACTCTGAGCGAGAAGCGCGGCTTCAAGGAAGAAGATTTTGCCAACCTGCATCCGGGAGGCAAGCTGGGGAAAGAGATTGGCGCGCGTGGAATCGTTGATGCATTCGGGCGATGCCCTGCCTTGTGTTTCGCCGCAGACCAAAATGCCGGACGTGATCTATGAAATGTCGCGCAAGAAGCTGGGCGTGACCGCCGTAGTGGAAGAGCGAGAAGCTGGTCGGGATCATCAGCGATGGAGATTTGCGGCGGCTGCTCGAAAAACGCGGCAAAGATGTGCTGGATCTGACGGCCGGCGAGGCCATGACGAGAGATCCGAAACGATTTCACGCGAGAGAGTTTGCGGCGACTGCGCTGGCGTTGATGGAAGAAAAAAAAATTACTTCGCTGATGGTGGTGGACGGAAGCGGAAAGCTGCAAGGGATCGTGCATCTGCACGATTTGTGGAGCACGGAACTGGTGTAGGAATGGAATCAGTGAGAGATCGAGTGATTGAGTCACTGGTGAGTCATGGAGTCAGCACCGCGGTGCGGAATGCCCTTCGGCAATCTGGGCAGGCTTTCCCAAGTGCCGCCGAGACGGCGGCGCTACAATACCTTCATGTATCACTACGATCCCAATACCGCGCTGGAAGAATTAACCGAAGACGCGACTCTGCCGAACCCGGTGCATGTGCGCGACATGATGCTGCGCAAACATCTCTCCACGGACAAGTCGCTGGAATTGAACCGCCTGTTCGTCGAGTTCAAAAGTTTTTCGGCGAGGCGCAGAAGCTGGGGAAAGAGATTCTGAAGCAGTTGGCTGCGTAAGGCTCGTGTAGGGACAGCCGGGAGTTGTCCGGCAGGAAAGCCTGCGTTGCTGCTCAAAGACAGAATGAATCCTGGCCATCTGCGCAGCGTCGTTGCGCACTGTAAAGCACAACAAGGGGGTCTGAGCGGCGGATTTTAAATGATTCAATGATTTAATGCCTCATGAGTTAATTCCACCGCTGTTCCGCTTTGACAAGCTGTCCCACGTGATCATTTACAATCAGCAATCCCACCTTTCAACGGAAAAATCACTTATGCATCGTTGGTCACAACTTTTATTCCCACCCTGCGCGAGGCGCCGGCGGACGCCGAAGTCGCCAGCCACAAGTTTCTGGTGCGGGCGGGCTACATCCGGCAACTGGCGGCGGGGATTTACTCGTATCTGTTTCTCGGCAACCGCTCGTTCAACAAGATCATGGGCATCGTCCGCGAGGAGATGGACAAGATCGGGCAGGAGTTTTTTCTGCCGGCGCTGCATCCGCGCGAGCTTTGGGAGGCCAGCGGGCGAGGGCTCTGATGGGCGAGAATCTGTTTCGCCTGAAAGACCGCAAGGGTGCCGAGCTGGTGTCTGGGCATGACGGAAGAAGAAGTGATGACCTCCATCGCCTTGAAAGAACTGCGCAGCTACAAGCAATTGCCGCAGATCTGGTACCAGATCGCGCCCAAGTTTCGCGACGAGCCGCGGCCGAAATCGGGATTGCTGCGGGTGCGGCAGTTCATGATGAAGGATGCGTACTCGTTCGACATCGACGCGGCTGGGCTGGATGTCTCCTACAAGAAGCATTACGAAACGTACCGCCGCATTTTCGACCGCTGCGGGTTGAAATACATGGTGGTGGAGGCGGATTCGGGAGCCATGGGCGGGAAGGAATCGCACGAGTTCATGGTGCGCACTCCGGCGGGCGAAGATCAGATTGTAAGCTGCGATGGTTGCGACTATGCGGCGAACATAGAGAAGGCTACCTCGAACTGGAGGCAGTGGAAGACCTGAAGCCCGAGGGCGACGGCAACCCGCTTGAGGTGCATACCCCCGGGCAGAAAACCATTGAAGATGTCGCGAAATTTCTTGGCGTCTCGCCGAAGAACAAGATCAAGACTCTCGCCTTGATGGCGGAAGAGAAAGAGAAGAAGACGGGCAAGGTTAAATTACGCGCGATCGTGGTGCTGATGCGCGGCGATCATCAGTTGAATGAAGCGAAGCTGAACGCCGCCGTGGCGAAAGCTACGCGTCCGATGGATGAAGGCGAGATCAAAGCGCTATTCAAATCTCCGGCGGGATATTTAGGGCCGATTGGGATCGATTGGGCGAAGGACCTTGAAGAAAGAAGCTGGCTGCCGCTTCTGCTCGTCGATAAAGCGCTCGAAGGCCGCACAAATCTGATCGCGGGAGCGAACAAAGAGGACTATCATCTGAAGAATCTCACGCCAGGGAAAGATTTTCACGCCGACTGCATACTGCCGATCTGCGCGCGGTGACTGCGGGAGAAGGCTGTCCGAATTGCGGCCAGCCGCTGCGCATCGATACCGCGGTCGAGATCGGTCACATTTTTAAGCTTGGCTACCGCTATTCGGAATCGATGGGCGCGCGCGTGCTCGATAAGAACGGCAAGGAAGTCATGCCGATCATGGGCTGCTACGGCATCGGCATCGAGCGTATTCTGACGGCGGCGATCGAGCAGAGCAACGACGAGAATGGCTTCTGGCTGCCGGCATCGATTGCGCCGTTTGAAATTGTCGTTACGCCGGTCAATGTGAAAGATGTTACCCTGCTGGATGCGGCGGTTGATATCGCGACGCGTCTCGAGGCTGCTGGATTCGACGTGATCCTCGACGACCGCGACGAGCGGCCGGGCGTCAAATTCAAGGACGCGGATCTGGTCGGTATCCCCTTTAGAATCACGGTCGGGAAGAAGGTTACCGAAGGTACTGTGGAAGTCGTTCTACGCTCGACTCGCGAAGTTCGCGATGTTACGATCACGGCGGTCGTAGAACATTTTCAAGGGGTGCTGTCCACCAAGGCCTGAGCTTACGCCGCTGGTGGGTGGCGCAATTTCGACGCTATGGGAACTGTTAAGTTAATTGTCGGATTTCTCGTAATTCTCTTCGTGGTTTATGCGTGCTTTCAAATAGCGCCGCCGCTGATGGCCAATTACAGTTTTCAGGACGACCTCAGGACGGTCGCGCTGATGGATAGCGCCAATTTTCAGAAGTCGGATGACGAAGTTCGCAACGATGTGATGCGCAGGGTCAAAGAGCACGACCTTCCGATTGAGCCCAAGCAAGTCATTGTTCAGCGTATCAACACGCCGGGCATGTCGGCCGTGTTCGTTGCCGCAGACTATTCGGTGCCGGTTAACCTTCCTGGCTATTCCTTCGATCTGCACTTCACTCCTGACAGCGGAAACAAGTAGAAAAGTTCTCAGTTCTCAGTTCTCAGTTCTCAGTCCCCCAGCTCCCAGCTCCCAAGCCCTCCCAGCTCCCAGCTCCCAGCTCCCAGGCTCCCAGCTCCCAGCTTCCAGCTCTCGATCTCCGTTTCCAGTCTCTAGTTTCCAGTTTCCAGTTGCTCCGCCACGGGGTCAAGTAACTGCCCGCGAAATTCTCCTCCTAACCCCGAAACTAATGAGTGAGAAAAGAGAACTGGGAACTGGAAACCAGAAACTGAGAACTGAGAACCGAGAACTGAGAACTGAGAACCGAGAACTGGACTGAGAACCAGTTACTGTCCCTCCAGCCAGTGACATTCGTAACCTTGTGAACAAGTTACCTTCCCCCTAATATCGCCGGTAGGTTAGAGTTTTCTCAGTTCCCAAAGCGCCCTGGTTCACGAATTTTTCCGCGAATTCGGCGCCATACCCTGAAGTTCAAGGTGGAGGCAGTTCATGACCATGCGATTTCGAACGGTTTCGATGCTGATGCTGGCGCTGGCAATGATGGCCCAGGCCGGTTGCGACCATTACAATTGCTCGAGCGGCGCCAATTTTGGCTCATCCAGCTGTACTGGCGGGACTCTGAGTCTCGGCGGGGGTGGCGGCACTACCGGCAACGCGACCGCCGCATTCGCCTTCGCTGTGGACGAGGCTGGCACGATCGACGGCTATACGCTAAACACCACCGCAGGCACGTTCCAAGCTACCTCTGGTTATACCGCTCCGACTGTCCCGACAAGCGAACTGGGCTTGGGTATGGTTGTCGCCCAGACGCAGTTTTTGTACGCTGCTTTTGCGGGGACCGGACAAATTTTCGGCTGGACGATCGGCTCGGGCGGCGGCCTCACGACGATTGCCGGCAGCCCATTTGCCGCTTCTTACTTGATCGGCGGCGTAGATGGCGGCCCCGAGAGCGTCATAGTGAACCCTGCTGGCACATTCCTATTCGTCGAGAATACAAGTGGCGAGAGCATTCACGTGTATTCCATTGGCAGCGGCGGCGTTTTGAGTGAAGTAAGCGGTTCTCCGTTCGCAATCCCGTTCTTCCCGGCAAACATGGCGACGGACGGTCAAGGCAAGTACCTGTACGTCACGGAAAACCTGGGTGGCACCAACAGCAATGAAGTAGGGGCATATTCCATAAACAGCAGCACCGGCGCATTAACGGCGGTTTCTGGCAGTCCTTTTCCCTATGCGATGTGGCAGGTCCAGGGTGAGCCGACCGGAAATTATCTGATTGGTATCACAGGGGAGTTGTCGGGTGATTCCCACTTGTACGTATTCACCATTTCGCAGTCGACGGGAGCCATTACCCAGTCACAAGCCGTGAGCACCGTATACCTGCCTTACAGCATCGCGGTGCAACCCAATACTGGCGGCAATCTGGTTTATTCCTTCAGCATCAATTCCGATTCCACAGGCTTTAATCCGATCGAAGGCTATGCGTTATCGGGTGGCACCCTGACGGCTGTTAGCGGCTCGCCTTTCAGCAACGTCTCTGACGGTTCCTGGGGACAGTTTGATCAGACCGGAGCACTGCTGTTCCCCTACGCCGACATATATGACCCCAGTACTGGCGTCACAACAATTCAACTTGGCGCGGACGATGTAGCATCCACCGGCGCACTGACACAGCCCGTCTCTCCGGCAGCCCTGGCGACCGCAGGGGTATGGGTCGTAACCGACGCTCCGTAATTCGGCGATCGCTGCCCGAGAGATCGAATCAAATAGGTTCAGTTGACGAAGAAGAGACTCGCGTGGATTGCGAGTCTCTTTTTGTTTTCGCATAGAGCGGTACAATGGGCTTACTGGCACTGGCGAATTTCAGCAGCATTAGAGTCGCGCAAAAGCTCGGGTGCGAGCGGTAAACCTTTTAGGGGATTCCATCGTCTGACCAGCAGGCGGTTTTTTCTCGCGGGCGCAGAGACCAAACTTGGCGATCAAAATAAAGATTCCGAAGAGTGAAGGAACACTCGGTGAAGCCAAGCGCGCTCCCGGGTGGCGCGGAATGCTGAACGATCCGCTCGTTCGGGCGGGCCTGATCGTTTTCCTGGTATTGGCCGTCGCCCTGGGCGGATCGTTTTGCTACTTCTACATTAAGTATGACCGCATCATCACGCAGCGTTTCCGCTCGCCCGTGTTCAGTAATTCGGCCAAAATCTATGCTCTGCCGCGCACGGTGCATGACGGCGACAAAATAGAGCCCAAAGAAATCGCCGCGCTTCTTCGCCGCGCAGGCTACTCCGATCAGGATGGTCAGTCGCCGCTCGGCACTTATCGCCTAGTGAGGGGCGGCATTGATATCACGCCGGGCCCGGAGAGCTACCACAGCCCGGAAGAGGCGCAGATCTCGATTCGAAGATGGCGAGGTACAAAAGATCGCCAGCCGTGGCATCGAACTTTCCGCCTACGAGCTGGAGCCGCAACTAGTGACGGCGCTTTTCGATTCCGACAGCGCTCGAAGCGGCAACTGGTGAAATACAACGAGATTCCGAAGGTGATGGTCGACGCAGTGCTGGCAATCGAAGACCGGCGATTCTTCGAGCACAGCGGAGTAAATTTCATCCGCATGGCCGAGGCGGATGGGTCGACCTGATCCGGCAAATGCACGAGCAGGGCGGATCGACCATCACCATGCAGCTTTCGCGAGGATTTTTTCTGACTCCAGAAAAAACCATCAGACGCAAGCTGACCGAGATGCTGATTGCAGAAGAACTCGAGCAAAAATTCACCAAGCAGCAAATTTTTGAGTTCTATGGGAACTGGGTGAATCTGGGCCAGCGCGGATCGTTCGCCATCAGCGGCTTTGGCGAGGCTTGCCGGGCCTACTTTAATAAAGACCTGAAAGATATCACTCTGCCTGAGGCGGCTCTGCTGGCGGGACTATCCAAGGACCGAGCCGGCTCTCGCCCTACCGGCATCCCGAGCGCGCTTTGGAACGCCGAAATCTGGTGCTGGAATCGATGGTGGAAACCCACGCCATCACGCGCGAGCAAGCCGACAAGGCGAAAGCCGCAGCTCTGAAGCTGGCACCGCCGAACGTGGAAGCCAGCGACGCGCCTTACTTCGTCGACATGGTGCGTGAAACGCTGATCAGCCGCTTCAACGAGCATGACCTGAATGACGAGTCCTATCACATCTACACCACGCTCGATCCCGATCTGCAGAAGGCGGCGGCGCAGGCGGTGGAAATGGGCATCAAGCTGGTCGATGACCAGGTCACCAAGCTGCGCACCAAGCGAACCAGAGTCGGCAAGAAGGTAGATATCACCGTAGCCCCAGGCCCCCAGGCGCAAGTGGCGATGGTGGCGCTCGATCCGCACACCGGCGCGGTGTTGGCGCTGGTGGGCGGACGCGATTATGCTCAGAGCCAGTTGAATCATGCGCTGTCCAAGCGGCCGACCGGATCGATTTTCAAACCCTTTGTCTACGCCGCTGCAATGAATACCGCGGTCGACGGCTCGGCCACCGTGATCACGCCGGCCTCAACGGTAATCGATGCGCCCTCCTCGTTCGCCTACGGAGACCAGATCTACGAGCCGCGCAATTACAAAGAGGAATACCACGGCGAAGTGAGCCTGCGTTATGCGCTGGCCATGTCGCTGAACAACGCCACGGTAAAAGTAGCCGAAGAGGTCGGCTACGACAAGGTTGCGGACCTGGCGCGACGGCGGGCATTGCCTCGGTCAAAGCGACTCCGGCCATGGCGCTGGGCTCCTATGACGCGACTCCGCTCGACATGGCGGGAGCCTATACCTCGTTTGCCAACAACGGTTTCCGGGTTTCGCCGATTCTGGTGAACTCGCTGCGCAATTCCAAAGGCGACGTGATTGCGAACTTCACCACCGACCGGAAGCCGGTGCTCGACCCGCGGGTGGCCTACGTAATGACCAGCATGATGGAAGGCGTGGTCAACAACGGGCTGGGCTTCAATGCGGTGCGCGGGCGTGGGTTCATGCTTCCGGCCGCGGCCAAGACGGGAACGTCGCACGATGGCTGGTTCGCGGGCTATACCTCGAACCTGCTGTGCGTAGTCTGGGTGGGATTTGACGACTACAGCGAACTGCGCTTGACCGGTGCGCAGACCGCAGCCCCGATCTGGACCGAGTTCATGAAGAAAGCGTCGCCGCTGGCCCGGTATTCGGACATGCGGCCATTTTCCCAGCCCACGGGCGTGGTGGACGTCGAACTGGACAAATTCACCAACCGGCTGGCTACGCCAAAATGCCCGGACGATTACGTTGCGGCGTTCATTGTCGGGACCGAGCCGCGCGATACCTGCGATCAACCGAGCGCGGTGGCGGGATTCTTCCAGCGGGTTTTCGGCGGAGGGGGAGCAAAAGCGTTGCCTCCGCCGACTCAGGCTGCAAATGGTCCCGACGCCGCAACTTCAACGCAGGTTGACGATTCCAAGAAGAAGAAAGGCTTGTTTGGGAAGATTGCGGGAATTTTCAAGGACGATAAAACTTCTACACCTCCGCCCAAGCCGGAGGAGAATACGCAGGATCCTCCGCATTAAGGTCGAAAGTTAAGCTCACTCTTAACTTCGAGAACGCTTTTGCTTGTTCCGGAACTTCTTCACTTTCACTTCAGGCTGAAGGCGTACACGTTGTCGTCCTCGGAGCCGATGTAAAGCACTCCATTCACCACCGAAGGCGAGGATTCGATGTACGAGCCAGTGGCGTAGCTCCACAGTTTGGCGCCAGTGTGCGCGTTGAGCGCGTACACATTAAAGTCCAGGGAACCGACATAAACGACGCCGTTCGCCACCGCAGGCGCGGAACTCGAGTTCGTAGTGGAACTCCAGAGCTTGGCGCCCGTGCCGGCGCTTAGCGCGTACAAGTTGCCGTCGTCGGAACTCACGTAGACCACGCCATTTGCCACCGCGGGGCCGAAAAGGATCTCGTCGCCGGTCTTGTAGCTCCAGAGCTTGGCGCCCGTGCCGGCGTTTAGCGCATACAAGTTGCCGTCGTTGGAGCCCACGTAAACCACGCCATTCGCCAGTGCGGGCGAGCAATACACCATTCCGCCGGTGGTGTAGCTCCATAGTTCAGCGCCGGTGCTGGCGTTTAGCGCGTATACGTTGCCGCCAACGGAGCCGGCATAGACCGCACCATTCGCCACCGCAGGCGTGGAGTAGACCGGGCCGCCGGTGTTGTAATTCCAGAGCAGCGCGCCGGTGCGGGCGTTCAGCGCGTAGACGTAGCCGTCGTTGGAGCCGATGTAGACAATGCCATTCGCCACCGTGGGCGAGGAATTCACATAAAGCCCGGTCGCGTAGCTCCACAGCAGTGCGCCGGTGCTGGCTTTCAGAGCGTACACGTTGTCATCGTCCGAGGCGAAGTACACTACTCCGTCGACCACTGCGGGCGAGGATTGCACGTAAGCGCTGCTGCTGTAACTCCAAAGCTTCGCGCCGGTATTGGCATTTAAGGCATACACGTCGCCGTTCCCGGAGCCGACATAAACCACTCCATTCACTACTGCGGCCGAGGAGGTCACAATGTCGCCGGTGGTGTAACTCCATTTCACCCGGAGGCTGCCAACGTTGTGGACGTTGAGTATGTTCTCCGCCGGGTTGAAACGCATCATGTTGGGGAAGTGAAACTCACTCCAGTTCGTGACAACGTTGCCCGCTGCCTGCTGGCCCCATGTCGCAGGAACTAAGAACGCACACAGAATCAAAGCGAGGATACGAACATATCGCATTGACAAACCCTCCCGAGCAAAAATGTTGGCCGCCGCATTAGGAACTGCCTTCGCCTGTGCAGCGGTCCCTCACTAAAATATTTCGACCAAGCTCTGTGGTCGTTCCCGAACCACATCTGCCAGACTCACGTTTCGCGACTATTCCAGGCCGAAGCCGTAAACAGTTTGCTCGTCGTATGAGCCGACAAAGACCATCCCATTCGCCACGGCGGGAGCGCACTCTCCAACCTCGGTAGCGTACCTCCACAGCAGGGCGCCGGTGCTGGCGTTGAGTGCGTATAAGTGGCCGTAGTTTCGAACCCACATAAACCACGCCGTTGGCCACCGCGGGCGAGGAATTAATTGTGGTGTCGCCGGTGAAGGTCCATCGCAGCGCGCCAGTATTGGTGTCGAATGCGTAGAAATTGTTGTTGATCGACCCGACGTAAACCACCCCATTGGCTACAGCAGGCGAAGAATCCTCGGCGCTGCCCGTGGGATAGCTCCATCACCT
>CAVWJE010000001.1:0-413551 GCA_963755225.1 uncultured Acidobacteriota bacterium | reverse complement strand
TCTTGACGGGACGATCATCCGTAGCGACGGGACGATCTCAGCGCGGACCGTTGCCGCGTTCGCGCGAGTGGAAGCGGCGGGGGCGCGGTTCGTGCTGGTCACCGGGCGGCCGCCGCGGATGATGCGGCCGATCGCGGAGACCTTTGAGCACCGGGGCACGGCCATCTGCGCCAACGGGGCGCTTGCTACGACCTGCGAACCGAGACCGTCGCGGCGCTGCACCTGATCCCGCCGCCGGCGCTGGCCGCCGCCGTGACGGCGCTGCGCGCCGCCGCGCCCGGCATCGGGATCGCGGTCGAGTACCCGGACGGGCACGCCGCCGACTCACGTGTACCAGGCGCTCAACTGGGACCTGAACTCGTCGATGCCGCGGCTAGCTGACGATGAGCTCTTCGCGCGGCCGGCGTTGAAGCTGCTCGGACGGCACTTCGGCTACACCTGCGACGATCTGCTCGCGCTCGCGCTTCCCGCACTCGACGGCCTGGTCAGCGTCACCCACTCCAACTCCAAGGGGCTGGTCGAGGCGGCGGCGCTCGGAGTCTCCAAGGCCACTGTCGTGGCCGAGCTCGCCGCCGCCCACGGGATCGGCCACGAGGCGGTCATCGCGTTCGGCGACATGCCGAACGACCTGCCGTTGCTCGCCTGGGCCGGCACCTCGTGCGCGGTCGCCAACGCCCACCCCGAGGTCCTCGCGGCCGCCAGCCACGTCATCGGCAGCAACGACGAGGACGGCGTGGCCGAGTACCTGGAAACGCTGTACCCGCTCGGCGGCTGGCCGGCGGGCCGCTTGCATTGGGTGGCGGGGTTTTTGCTGGTTTTTAGCGGTGGGGGGGGGCGAAGATTGCGGAGGGTAGCGCTAGGGCGTGCACAGCGATCCGCTATCTTTTGCGGTCCGCCTCCGCGCTAGCTTTGGCCCGAAACGTTCCGTTTTGATCGTGCCGGGGGCGTAGCCCGCGTTGACGAGCAGATCGGAGGCCGCTTCCACGAAGCCGGACGGGCCGCAGATGAACGTCGCCGGGTTGGACTGCGGGAGGAAGGCGGTCTCCGCGAGTATGTCGCGGTTCAGGCGGCCCGCGTAGACCCGCGGGGTGCGCGCGGCAGCGCCACCGGTTCCCTGCGGCTTCGCCGCGCCCGCTAGCTCCGATCGCGACGCACGCGTGTACAGGAAGGTGGCGGTGAGGGGTGAAACACGCGCTCGTTCGGAAATCTCGGCCGCGTAGATGACGTCGGCCGGAGTCCGGGCGCTGTAGATCAGCCGGACGGGAACCTGGCTGTTGACCTTCCCGTGGGTCCGGATCATGGACATCAGCGGTACGACGCCAGAGCCGCCTGCGAGCAGGAGCAGCGGGCGCTGGTCGGCCGGGTCCCACGCGAACCAGCCGCCGATCGGGCCGCGCAGCTCAAGCTGGTCGCCTGGCGCGGCGATGTCCGTCAGGTACGGGGAGACCTCGCCGTCTTCGAGGCGCTGGACGGTGATCTCAACGGCACCGGTTTCCGGTGCGCTGGCGATCGAGTAGTCGCGCTGCGTCGAGTAGCCGTCCTCGGCGGTGAGCTTGACCGTGACGTGCTGGCCGGCCGGTGGCCCGGCCAGCCAGGGACGTCGAAGGTGACCGTGCGGGCGGTCGCGGTCTCGTTCCTGGTCTCCTTGACGGTCGCGACCAGCCAAGTCAGTCGCCCTGATACCGCTGCTCGCGCCACGGGTCTCCGTAGTCGTTGTAGCCGAGTTCCTCCCAGAAGCCGCGCTTGTCGTGGATCATCAGGTCAAGGCCGGTGACCCACTTCGCTGACTTCCAGAAGTACAGGTGCGGGACGAGAAGCCGGGCCGGGCCGCCGTGCTCCGGATGCAGCGGCTTGCCGTCGTAGGAGTAGGCGATCCAGGCCTGGCCGTCTCTTAGATCGGCCAACGGCAGGTTGGTGGTGTAGCCGCCGTAGCTTCTGGCCATGACGTAGGCGGCGTTCGTCTCGATGCCGTCAAGCAGCGTGTCGAGTGAAACGCCGCGCCAGTGGGTGCCGAGCTTGGACCACTGGGTGACGCAGTGGATGTCGGTGGTGATGTCCTCGGCGGGCAGCGCGGTGAACTGCTTCCAGTCCCACCTGGTCGAGTCGCCGGTCTCCGTGGTGATCGTGAACTTCCAGGTCGCGGTGTTGACCGGCGGCGTCGGGCCCGCCTGGAGGACAGGGAAACCGTGCTCAAGGTACTGGCCGGGAGGCAGCTTCGGGATCGTCCCGCCTGCGTCCGGCGAAGCCGCGCGTGACGACGTTCACGAGTTGAGCTTCGTCCGCCAGTTGGCGGGCACCCGTCCCGCCGGGCCGGGGACCGGCTGCTCCGCCGGGTGATGCTGCGGGTCGGCGAGCCGCGGGCCCGTCTCGTAGAAGTCCTCGCTCGGGTAGGACCAGAACCAGGTCTCCCCCGGCTCGAAGCTGCGGATGACCGGGTGGCCGGTCGCCTTGGCGTGCGCCGTGGCGTGCTGCGACGGCGAGGTGTCGCAGCACCCGATGTGACCGCACTGGGCGCAGCGGCGCAGGTGCAGCCACCAGCCGCTGGCCGCCTCGCACTCGACGCAGCCGGTACCGCTCGGCGGGACGGCCGGGTCGACGCCGGCGATCTGCTCAGTCATGAGTTCTCCGGTTGTATCGGGTCTGCCTGGACAGGCGCTTCTAGCGCGGATTCGGCCGGTACGGCCTCAGGCTGGATGGGCAGCCTGATCTGGAAGCGGGTGTCGCCGGGAACCGACTCGACCCGCAGGTCGCCGTGGTGCTTGTTGACCACGATCCGCCACGCGATGTCGAGCCCGAGCCCGGTGCCCTCGCCGACCGGCTTGGTGGTGTAGAACGGTTCGAAAATGCGCGGCTGCACGTCCGGCGGGATGCCGGGGCCCGTGTCGCCGATCTCGACGAGGATACAGCCGTCGTCGCGCGCGGTGCGGATGGTGAGCGTCCCCGTGCCGTCCATCGCCTGGGCCGCGTTGTCGATCAGGTTGGTCCAGACCTGGTTGAGTTCGGCGGCGTAGGCCGGGATCTTCGGCAGCGACTTGTCGTACCGCTTGACGATCGTGATGCCCTTGAGCTTCGCGGACATCATCATCAGCGTGCTCGACAGCAGGTCGTGCACGTCCACCACCTGGAACGGCGCCCGGTCGAGCTGCGAGTACTGCTTCGCCGCGCCGACCAGGGTGGTGATCCTGGTGGTCGCGTCCTCGATCTCGTTCATCAGCAGCTCGGTCTCGACCGTGTAATTCAGCCAGCGGAGCGCGGGCTCGAGCATCTCCTCGCCGACCGTGTCCTGCACCTGGTTGAGCCACTCGGTGTCCAGGCCCGCCTGGACGAAGACGGGGGCGAGCTGCCAGGCATCGGAGCAGCCGTGGTCCTCCAGCCAGTCGGAGACGGCGTCTTCGGCGTCCGACGCCTCCATCGGGTCGAGCTGCGGCGCCTTGGCCACCCGCTCGACCGCGCGCTGCTGAATGTCGATGAGCGTCTCAAGGCTGGCCCGCGGGTACTTGCCCGCCGCGAGGAGCTTCAGCTTGCCGCGCATCGCGGTGACCCGCTCGCGCAGGCTCGCCGTCGCGCGGACCGCCGCTCCCGCCGGGTTGTTGAGCTCGTGGGTGAGGCCCGCGGTCAGCGAGCCGAGCGCGAGCAGCCGCTCCCGCTGGCCGACCATCTCCCTGGTCCGCTGCCCGCCGAAGAACAGCCCTTCGAGCAGGTGGACGGGCATCGGGAACCACTCGTTCATGATCTGGTTGAAGCACTCCGCGCCGAGCACGTAGAACCTGGACGGCTCGGTGACCCGCAGCGAGTTCTGGTAGACCTGCTGCACCCGGTCCCCCAGGTAGGCCATGTAGGCGCCGGTGTAGACGCCCCGCTGGCCCGTCCTCGCGACCTCTACGTCGTCGCCGCTGACCCGCCTGGACGTGACCAGCATGCCCTCGATCAGCACGTACAGGTTCCGCGCCGGGTCACCCTCGGAAAAGACCGGCCCTGGCTCGATGAGCTCCACGTGGCCCTCGCTGCACAGCCGCTGGAGCTGCTCGTCGCTGAGCCTCTCGAACAGGAACAGCGAGCGCAGCTCCGCTGGGTCGCATTGCGTGATTACTGTCATGGCGTCTCCAGCGTCTTCAGGTAACCGTGTGTCCAAATACCTGTGCACGAACATGACGGCCATCGCGCCCTCCCCCACCGCCGAGGCGACCCGCTTCGCCGACTCGGACCGCACGTCGCCGGCCACGAACACGCCGGGGACGCTAGTCTCCAGGTGGTACGGCGGGCGGTCAAGCGGCCAGCCGGTCTCTTCCTGGGCGAAGTCCGGGCCTGCCAGCACGAAGCCGTGCTGGTCGCGAGCCAGCACGCCATCCAGCCAGCCGGTCCCTGGCGCCGCTCCGATAAAGATGAACAGCTGGCTGGCGTCGACTATTTCTGTCGTGCCCTTGGCCATGTCACGGAGGGTCAGCTGCTCAAGGTGCTGGTCGCCGCTCGCCTCCACGACCTCGGTGCAGGTGCGGACGTTGATGTTGGGGATGCCCGCGATCTGCTGGACGAGGTAGTACGACATCGACGCCTCAAGCGAGGGCGCGCGCACCAGCATGGTCACCGACCGGGCGAACCTGGACAGGTAAACGGCGGACTGGCCGGCCGAGTTCGCGCCGCCCACCACGTACACGTCCTGGTCCTTGCAGCCCTCGGCTTCGGTGAGCGCCGCGCCGTAGTACACGCCCGCCCCGGTCATCTCGGTGCAGCCGGGGGCCGACAGCTGGCGGTAGGAGACCCCGGTCGCGAGGACGACCGCCTTGGCGTTGATCGAGCCGCCGTCGGACAGCCGCAGTTTCTTGACCGGACCGCTCACCTCAAGGCTGGTTGCCTCGACGGTCGTCAGCAGTTCGGCGCCGAACTTGACGGCCTGCCGCCGCGCGCGGTCGGTGAGCTGGCCGCCGGACAGGCCGTCAGGGAAGCCAAGGTAGTTCTCGATCCGCGAGGACTGGCCCGCCTGGCCGCCGGTGGCGAACCTCTCGACGAGCACGGTGCGCAGGCCCTCGGACGCGCCGTAGACGGCCGCGCCAAGGCCGGCCGGGCCGCCGCCCACCACGATCAGGTCGTAGAAGTCATGCTCGGGGATCGTGGCCAGGTTGACCTTCGCCGCCACCTCGGCGTTCGTCGGCGCGATCATCGGCTCGCCGTCGGCGGTGATGAGCACCGGGAGCTCGCGGCCGTCGGCGCCCGCGGCGGCGAGCAGCCGCTCCCCTTCGTCGGTGTCCGAGGCGTACCAGCGGTAGGGGACCTGGTTGCGGGCAAGGAAGTCACGCAGCGCCGCGGACGGGGCGGACCACCGGTGCCCGACTAGCTTCGCCTCCTTGACCGGCTTGCGGTCCTCGCGCTGCCAGGCCTTCAGCAGTTCGTCGATGACCGGGTAGAGCTTCTCCTCCGGCGGGTCCCAGGGCTTGAGCAGGTAGTGGTCGAGGTCGACGATGTTGATCGCGTCGATCGCGGCGTTCGTGTCCGCGTACGCGGTCAGCAGCACCCGCCGGGCGTACGGGTAGACGTCCATCGCCCGCTCGAGGAACTCGATGCCGGTCAGACCGGGCATCCGGTAGTCAGCGAGGAGAATGGCGACCTGGTCGCCGCGCAACTTCATCTGCCGCAGGGCGTCCAGGGCCTGCTCGCCTGATTCCGCGCGGACGATCCGGTTGCGCTCGCCGTATCGCCTGCGCAGGTCGCGTGCGACGGCACGCGACACACTTGGGTCGTCATCCACCGAGACGATGACCGGCCGTAGTTCGGCCTCACCGGGAGGTCGTGTCATGCCCCCATCGTATGTACGTGACGCGTTCGTGACATACCCGCCCGCGCCTGAGCGGTGTCAGGGCGCCGACCGGGGTGGCTTACCTGCGTGTTTGTCTGGTGCGTTCGCCGTCGGCTTAGGCTTACCGGGCTTACCGGGGCTTACTAGGGCTTCTCCGCGACCCCGCCCCACATCGTCGACTTGCCCGCGGCGTCCTCCGGACGGTCAGGCCGCCACTCCGGGCAGCGGATCACGCCGGGCTCCACGAGGTCGAGGCCGTCGAAGAAGGCGGTCACCTCGGCCTTGGTGCGCGGCTTCACGCGCTGCGCCATGAGCTGGTTCAGCCTGGTCGCCATGCCGGCCATCGCCGCCGCCTGGATGTCGGCGGCCGGATGGGAGATGACCAGGTAGCTGCCGGCGGACACGGCCGCCATGAGGCGGCGGACGAGCTCGTACGGGTCGTCATCGTCAGGCACGAACTGAAGGACGGCCATCAGCACCACGCCGACCGGCTCGGTGAAGTCGAGCACCTCCGCCGCCAGGTCGAGTATGTTCTCCGGGTCGCGGATGTCCGCGTCGATGTAGGCGCACCTTCCCTCGGCGCTGCTGGTCAGCAGCGCCCGCGCGTGCGCGAGCACCATCGGGTCGTTGTCGACGTAGACGATCCGCGAGTCCGGCGCGACGCGCTGCGCGACCTCGTGCGTGTTCGAGGCGGTCGGGATGCCGGTGCCGACGTCGAGGAACTGCCTGATGCCCCGCTCCTGGGCCAGGAAGCGGACGGTGCGGCCGAGAAACGCCCGGGTGTTCCGCACCGAGGCCACCATGTCGGGAAGCTGGGCGATCGCCTCGTCGCCGGCGAGCCTGTCCGCCTCGAAGTGGTCCTTGCCGCCGAGCCAGTAATCCTGGATCCGGGCGATGTGCGCGACGGACGGATCGATGGTCCGCGCGACGGAGCCCAGTTGCTCGGCCGTGGCCGAGCGCCGCCAGTCGTCGCTTTGCGTCATGGTGCGATCACCCGTTCATCACAGCGAGGGAGATAGCTCACTATCTCTAATATCCACGGTCACCGATCGCGTTCAAGAGCGGCTCGCCGGCCGCGAGCCTGGCCAGCTGCTCGCTGACCAGCTTGTAGGCGCGGCCGCGGGCCTCGTAGATCGCGCCGCCCACGTGGGGCGTCAGCAGCAGCCCAGGCGCCTGCCACAGGGGATGACCCTCAGGGAGCGGCTCCGGGTCGGTGACGTCGAGCGCGGCCCTGATCCTGCCGCTGGTGAGCGCTTCGAGCAGCGCCTCGGTGTCGACGATCACCCCGCGGGCGGCGTTGACCAGCAGGGCGCCGTCCTTCATGGCCCGCAGGAATTCCTTGTTGACGAGCTGCCTCGTCTCGTCGGTGACGGGAACGAGGATGACGACGACGTCGGCCCGCTTCAGGAGTTCTGGCAGTTCGCCGATCGCGTGGACGCCGTCGCGGGCGTGCCGCGCGACGCGCTCGACCGTGACCTCCCAGCCGGCCAGGCGGCGCTCGACCGCGGCCCCGATGTCACCGTAACCAACGATCAGCACGTGCTTGCCGCCGACGGGCTCGCTCCTCGTCGAGTCCCAGCGGCCGTCATGCTGCGCGACGGCGAACCGCGGGAAGTTCCGCAGGGCCGCCACGATGGCCCCGACCGTCCACTCGGCGGTGGCGGCGGTATGCGCGCCGCGAGCGTTGCACAGCGTGACGTGGGCGGGGACGTACGGAAGGATGTGGTCCGCGCCCGCCGAGAGGATCTGGATCGTCTTGAGGCTGGGCAGCGTGGCGATCTTTTGTACGGCCTTGGGCCGCACGCCGAGCGGCAGGACCACGTACTCGACCTCGTCCGCGCTCCGCGGCAGGTCGTCGCCGCCGGCCCAGACATCCGCCTCGATCCCGGGGGGCAGGGGCCCGAATTTGTCTGGCGAATCGGGCAGCCATACCCGTGTCAAGGTCGTGCCTCCGTGATTTGTCGCCGGCCTGGGCTCACAGGCCGAAGTCGGCCCGGCGGCCTTGCGGTACCAGGTCGATGTACTCGGGGTGCTTCTTGATCCATGAGTTGATGTAGGGGCAGAACGGCAGCACGCCAAGACCGCGGCTGCGCGCGTCGTCGAGGCTGAAGCGCGCCAGGTGCGTGGCGAGGTGCTCGCCCTGGAAGGCCGGCTCGACCTGGGTGTGCACGAGGCTGATCACCGTGTCGTGATCGCGCAGCAGGTACTCGACGAAGCCGGCGAGTTCGGTCCCGACGTGCAGCTCATACCGGGACGCGGCCGGGTTATCGGTGACAACAGGCGCGTCGGTGGCGGCTGATTCCATGATCGTTACGATACGCCGATTTGTCCGACCGGGCCGAGCAGGGTGCCGCCGCTCGCCGCCCTTGCGACGAGCGGTGCGGCGAGCGGCACCGGACGCTAGACGCCCGCCGGGACCTTGACGCGCACCTGGCCGGCCACCTCGGCCGACAGGGCCGCGGGCTCGCGGTGCTGCATCGGGTCCTGGGCGGCGCTGATCACGACGACCGGGCAGGGCGCGCGGCGCAGGCAAGCGCGGATCACCGGGCCGGCCGAGCGGAGGGCGCCTGGCACGTCGCTTGACGTTCCGAGCACCAGCATGTCCGCGCCCGCGCACCGGTCGAGCAGGACCCGTGCGGCCAGGCCGTCCACTTCTTCGACGTGCACCTCGACGCCTGACGCCTGGCCCGCCCTGACCGAGCGCACGAAGTCGTCGATGTCGATGGAGACGTCATCCGCGGTGGACAGGGCGGGCACGGCGTAGCTGGCGAGGCTGTGGCAGTGCTCCTCCCGCACGTGCACCGCGTGCACTTCAGCCCCGCGCAGGGACGCCTCTCGGCAGGCCCAACGGAGCGCCGCGACGGACTCGACGGAGCCATCCACTCCAACGACTACCCGTCGCACAGCAGGAACCGACATGCCGGAACCCCCTCAGTACCATTCGCCGCCTGACGCGCCTGTCCGCCGTCCCCCGGGCGGTTTCAGTCAGGGGTTTCGTTCTTTCCAAGGCATGATGTTAATCCGGGTTCCCGGCATCGCACGAGACCCCGCGACGAGATTTTCCCAGGTATTCGCAGGTCAACCGGACCAGGCAAGAAAAATCACAGTTCGATAACTCTACATATAGGGTCATATCCGACAAATTCGCCACACGACTCGGGTCAGGAACTGGTTGAGGCGGCCCGGGTGAGCGGACCGCTAGCCCTGCGGAGGCCGGCCGTACAGTGCGGCCGCGAGCTTCGCCTGCCGTGCGGCCGCGAAGAACTGACTGGACTCGGGACGCCATAGCTGGATGAGCGCCGCGAGGCCGGCCCCCCACCCGGCGAGAGTGACGAGGAACGTGAGGACCGCGTCGCTGTGCGAGGCGGCAGCCACCAGAGCAAGAAGCAGGCCCAGGCAATAGATGCCGAAGAAGACGCTGGAAAGCACGCGCGCCCAGCTCCGGCCTTCCTTGGTCTTCCACGCCATCCAGAGCCACAGAAGGCACTGAATAACCCCGCCGATGATCCCGCTGGCCGCGGAGTTCGCCTGATGGACTGTCGTGCCCGACGACGTCGACGTGTAGGTGTAGAACACGGTGCTGTGCGAGGTCAGGCCGTCCACGACGCCGTAGACGACCGCGAGCGCGGCGCCCGCGAGTATCAGGTTCGTGGCCCGCCTTACCGCGGCAGGCGGGGCGGGCGGCGCCGACGAACCGGGGCCGGACAGTCCGGGCTGCGGATACTGCGGATACGGACTGGCCATGAGTGCTCCCTAGGTTCGCGGCCCAATCATTCCGTCATTTTTTAGCACAAAGCAAGCGAATTGGCCGGTATTCAGAAGCGGCATTCCGAAGCGTGTCAGAAGCACCGATTACCGTACGCACCCACTAGCCGGCGGTTATCTCCACGTGGCTGCCTGCCCGGCCCTTGCGGACGTGGACCTGGGCCGGGATGCGCTGGCGGAGTTCGGTGACGTGGCTGACGATGCCGACGATGCGGCCGCCGGCCCTGAGGCCGTCGAGCACGTTCATGACCTCGTCCAGGGTGTCCTCGTCGAGGGTGCCGAAGCCCTCGTCGACGAAGAGGGCCTCCATCGGCGTGCCTGCCGACTCGGCCGTGACGACGTCGGCGAGGCCGAGGGCCAGCGCCAGGCTCGCCAGGAACGTCTCGCCGCCGGACAGGGTGGCCGTGTCCCGGTCGATGCCGGTCCAGGCGTCGCAGGCCAGGAGGCTGAGGCCGGCCTTCGCGTTGCCCTTCCTCGCGTCGGAGTGCACCAGGGAGTAGCGGCCCGCGGTCATGGTGAGCAGGCGCTCGCTCGCCGCCGCGGCGACCTCCTCGAGCCTGGCCGCCAGGACGAAGCTGGACAGGGTCATCTTGTACTGGTTCGCGGTGCTTGTTCCGTTGGCCAGGTCGGCCAGGCGGCGGATCTGGCTGGCCCGCTCCCGCAGCGGCCGCAGCGCGTCAAGTGCGGCTTCAAGCCGCGGCCTGAGGTCTGCCAGCTGGTCCGCCCGCAGGCGGGCCTGGCCGTGGGCGTCGACCGCGACGGCGTGCGCGTGCTGTGCGGCCTCCGCCGCCTCGGTGGTCTCCGCGACCGGGGCGGGCGGTTCGAGCTCCACCTTCAGGTCCGGGTCGGCAAGCAGGTCGGCGACGGCGGCCGCCTTGGTCAGGGCCTCGGCCAGGCCACTCGCGGCGCCGATCGCGGCCTCCAGGTCGCCCGCGTCGCCAAGGCCTGCGACGAGTTCCGCGCGGCGGCCCTCGGCGCGCGACTCGGCCGCGGCGGCCTCGGCGAGGGCCGCGGTGCGCTGCCCGGTCCAGCTCGGTGAGCCTGGTCCCGTCGGCGGCGATGGCCGCGTCCAGTTCGTCTAGCTCGCGTTGCCGGCTGGCCAGGCCCGCGGCGGCCTCGCCGAGCAGCGCCGCCTCGGCTTCCCGCTGCTCCGCGTCGCACTCCGCCGCGCGGGCGGCGATACCCAGGGCTGCCGTGCTCAGCGACGCCGGGTTCAAGTGCGGCGGAATCGGGGTGGCCGCGTCGCCTGTCTCCGCCGCGCTTGGCCGCGATCGTGAAGCCGGCCACGGTGAGGCGCTGCGCGAGGTCGCTGAGCACGGCGTCGACGGCGGCAACGCGCTGCCCCGCCTCATCCGCGGCCCTGGCCGCGTCGCTGGCAAGCTTGAAGGCGGCATCTTCCACGTCCCTGCTGACCGGCGGGAAGGAGGCGGCGTCGACCGGGTCCGGATGGTCGAGTGAGCCGCAGACCGGGCAGGGGCTGCCGTCGGTCATCGAGGCGGCCAACTCGGCGCGCATGCCGTCGATGCGGGCGCCGCGCACGCGCAGCGCCTCGGCCTGCGCCGCGAGGGACGCCTCCCGTGCCGTCAGGTGCGCCTCGCGCAGCTCGCCCCGCTTCGCGTGCTCCGCGGCGAGCGCGGCGCAGTCGCTTGCCGTCTGGCGGGCGGCGTTCGCCCGTTCCCTGGCGGCGGGAAGCGCTCCGGCGGCCTCCCTGGCGGCGTCACGCGCTTGTTCCGCGCACGGGCGGGCGGCCTGGCGCTGCCGCGCTTCCGCCCGGGTGCGGTCAAAGGCCTCGGCCAACGCGGCGGCGCGGGCGCGGGCGGTCGCGGCCGTCTCGTCTTCCGCGTCGGCCTGGCGGGCGACGGCGCGCAGTGCTTCCAGCCGGCCGACCTGGGCCTGCTTTTCCTGGCCGGCGGCATGCAAGGCCGCTGGCTCCGCGCCAAGTCGCGAGATCTCTGGCGTGGCGGCTTCCAGGCCGGCCTTGCGGCTGAGCGCGTCGCGGCGGCGGCGTTGCCTGTCGGCGAGTTGCTCGGCCCGGCGCTGCGCGTCCAGCCTGGCTTCCAGGTCGGTCTTCCTCGCCGCCACGAGGGCGGCGGCCGCGTCGCGCTCGGCCGCGGCCGTCGCCGCCAGTGAGGCGGCCCAGGGTGCCTGCCAGGCGTGCGACGCGGGGTCAGGGGCAGCGGAGTCGGGAACGGTGCCGCCCGCCGCCTGGGCTATCCGCGCTACGAGCTGGGTAACGCCGTCATCGGCCGCCGCCACGTCCTTTTCCGTGGCGCGGCGCCGGTCGGCGAGCCAGTCTTCGACCTTGCGGAAGCGGTCGGTGCCGAACAGCTTCTGCAGCAGGGCTTCCTTGTCCTTCGCGTCGGCGCGCAGGAACCTGGCGAACTCGCCCTGCGGGAGCAGGACCACCTGGAAGAACTGGGCGGCGGACATGCCCATGAGGTTCTCGATCTCGGCGTCGACCTCGCCGATCCTGGTCGACTTCGACTCCCAGGCGCCGGAAGCCGGCAGCTCGGCGAGCCGGACAGAGGCGGGCTCCGTGGTGACGCCGGTGCCCGACTTCTTCTGGCGGGTCTGTTCCGGCTTGCGGGTGATGCGCAGGCGGCGGCCGCCGATCGTCGCCTCAAGCTCGACCTCGGTCGCGGTGCGCGGCGAGGCGTGGTCGGAGCGGAGGCGCCTGGCGCCGCCGCGTTCCCCAGGGACCCGGCCGTACAGGGCGAACGCGATCGCGTCGAGCAGCGTCGTCTTGCCCGCGCCCGTCTCGCCGTGCAGCAGGAACAGGCCCTCAAGGTCGTCGAACGTGACCTGCTCGGTCCCGGCGAACGCGCCGAAGGCCGTCACGCGGAGGCGGTGCGGGCGCATCAGGGCTCGCCCCGATCTCCGGCCGCACTGGCTCCGGCAGCACTGGCCCTGGCCGCGGTGAACGCGGCCGCGAGGAGCTGGCGCTCGGGGCCGGTGGCATCGTCGTTCCGCACGTGCCGCACGAACTCGGCGGCGACCGTCAGGTCGTCGCGGCCCTTGACCTTCTGCCCGTAGCTGCGCGGGTCGGCGGTGACGCCCTCCGGCTTGAACTCAAGCGTGAGGATGTGCGGGAACCTGGCGCGGAGCCGCTCCATCGCCCCCTCGGGGCGGGCGGTGTCGGTGAGGGTCACCGCGACGAAGTCGCGCTCGCGGCCGTCGTGCTCGCGGGAGGTGAGCAGGTCATCGACGCGGCCGCGGAGCACGGTCAGGCGCCGGTAGACGGGCGCCTGGACCCACTCCGCGCTTGCCTTGCCGTCGCGGCCGACCTCGACGAGCCAGGTGCCCTTCTTGTGGTCCTTCTCCGAGAACGAGTACGGCAGCGGTGAACCGGAGTACCGCATGTTCTCCGCCAGGGTCTGCCGACCGTGCAGGTGCCCGAGCGCGACGTAGCCGAACCCGTCGAAGACGCTCGCGGGCACGTAGCCGATGCCGCCGACGGATATGTCCCGCTCGGAGGCGCTGGCCTGCCGCTTCGCGGCCTCCGCACGCTCATGCTCGTCCCGCCCGCCCGTGACCCACGCGTGCGCGAGCACGACGGTGCGGGTCGCACCGCGAGCCGCGGCGTCAGCCCGGATAAGGCCAACGGCGGCACTCAGAACGTAGGCGTGGCCGTGCGTGGCCGCCTCCGGCTCCGCGTCGTGCGTGGCGGCCTCCTGGCGGCCGGCCTCTGGCAGGCCAAGGGCCGGCTCCAGGTAGGGCACGCCGTAGACGGCGACCTCGCCGCCGGAGTCGGCAAGCAGCACCGGCTCCGCGAGCGCGGCGGGCCTGGTCCGCAGGTGCACGCCAGAGGCGTCGATGAGCGCGCTGTTGACGCCGAGCCTGCGCCCGGAGTCGTGGTTGCCGCTGATCAGGATCACCCGCGCGCCGGTCGCGCGCAGCCGGGCGAGCGCGTCCTCGTAGAGCGCCACCGAGTCAACCGGCGGGATGGCCCGGTCGTAGACGTCGCCGGCCACCAGCACGGCGTCTACCCGCGCGGACCGCACCGTCTCGACGAGGTGGTCGAGGAACGCGGCCTGCGCCTCCCTCAGGTCGAAACGGTGGAGCGACCGCCCGAGGTGCCAGTCAGAGGTATGCAGGAACCGCATGCCAAGGACGGTAGCGACTCCCTCCGACATTCGGCCGGAGCCTCACCGCCCCCACGCCGTGCCTACGGCGCGCGGCCATGTGGTCGGGCTCGTCGAAGTCACTGAGCGGCCGCGTAGACCATGTGAGCCTGGATCCATGCCCGAATGATCCCGGCGTGGCACCCAAGCGCGCCACAGATTGCCGGAGAAGAAGAGAGCTATCCGGCGTCTATCCATGAGATCGACCCGGTTCTCCCGCTGCGTCACCGGCCAGGCAAGCGCGATTCGCGCGTGCCCGTTCCGCCCGGATTGTCCCGACAGCACCCGCGGCCCGGCCCAATTCGCGGAAGATCCGCAGCGTATTAGCTGCCGATCTTCCGCGAAAAGGAAAATTCGCCACGATCACGCCGCGCCCCGGGCGGGCGCCGCGCCAGCCCGCGCACGGCCCCCACCGTCACCAGGGTCACCACTGCACCGACGGCACCACGCACCAGTTAATCCAACGGCGTTGCTCGTCGCGCGAGCTGGCGCGGGACGTGCAACAGTTGACCTGGTCGCTGGAATGAAACGTTAATTGCCATGGCAACGACACCGTGCGGCGCGCGGGTCTGGCAGTGCGCAAAGAGTTCCCATTGACCGTCGGCGCATTCTGGATCATGATGATTGACCTGGGAATTCGAACGAAGAGTTTCCGTGATTGCAAATGCACCGCGGATCGATATGGCAAGTTCCCGTTGCGCGTACTGCAGGACCAATGTCAACGCGTTGCCTTTGGCAAAACGGAATGTCGGTGGGAGGTGCTACGGTGCGGATGCGCCCTGGAAATCGGGCGCCGGGATATTCCTTAGGCCAACGGGAATTCCTGTCGTACGATCGAAGGGTGAAGATCACGATGAGCGTGACTCTCGCTCCAGAACTGGCCGAGGCGATCAAGGAGTCCGCCGAGCGGCAGGGCCTGTCGTTCGACGACTGGCTCGTCGCCGCGGCCGAGCTCAAGTTCCGCGCCGACGACGAGGCGGCGGTCTTCGAGGAGGCGGAGGAAAAGCGCCGGAGGGCGAGGCTTCTGAAGTTCATCGACGAGGTTTTCGCCGAGGTCGGTGAGCCAACCGAGGAAGAGTGGCCGCGTGGCAGAGGCACGAGGAGGGGCGGTGCGGGCCTCCGAGAGTCTGCGCCCGATGGAGGCCGAGGGCGCATGACCGCGCTTGTCCTTGACGCCGGCGCGCTGATCGCCGTCGACCGCGGCGACCCCGTCGTGTACAAGAAGATCCGGGACGCCTTGCGGGTCGGAACGCCGGTCCGCACCAATCCCAACGTGGTCGCCCAGGTCTGGCGCGACGGGGCGAAGCAGTCACGACTTGCCGGGCTGCTCCGCGACATCAAGGTCGAACCGATCACCGGGAAGACGGGTACCGCGCGGGCGAGCTTCTCGGCGCGACGCGGACAAAGGACGTGGTGGACGCCACCGTCGCCCTGCTCGCGAAGGCCGCAGACCAGTGTACACCAGCGACCCGGGCGACCTGCGGAAGCTCTGCAAGGCGACGGGTTCAAGGCCGTGGTCATCGCCTGTTGAAGGGCACTGCGGCGGCGCGGGCAGGCCGGAGCCCGGCCTGCCCGCGCCGCCGCGCGCAGAAAAAATCGTTAGCTCGGGAAATGAATTATGTTTCTCTGGTGTTACTGGACTTTGGCGTGGAGTGGCCTGGGTCACAAGCAGCGGACGGAAGCGAGCGACGCGGAGTGGCATTGAGGAACAGAGCTAGCCAACGACGAGGTAGCCGACAAGGAGAGAGCCCGGTCGACGGGGTGCAGCCATCCCATGAGGTGCGCTGGCTGCGGCGGCTCGCCGGGTACTGCTGGCGGTTCAAGCGGGATGTGATCATCTCGCTGGCCGGGGCCATCCTCTACACGGCGGCGACGCTGACCATCCCGCTGCTGCAGCGGAACATCATCGACAACGTCATCGTCTCGCACAAGGAGTCGGTCTGGCCCCTGGCCATCGGGCTGCTGATCGCCGCCGTGGCCAACTTCTTCGGCATCTACATGCGGCGCTACCGCGGCGGCAAGATGGCACTCGACGTGCAGCACGCCATGCGGACCGAGCTGTTCGAGTCGCTCTCCAAGCTGGACGGCGCGCGGCAGGACGAGATCCACACGGGGCAGCTCGTCGGCCGGTCCATCTCCGACATCAACATGGCGCAGGGGCTGCTGCAGTGGGTGCCGCTGATCCTCGGCTCCGTCCTGCTGTTCGTCTTCTCCCTCGTCATCATGGTCGCCCTGTCACCGCTGCTCGCCCTCATCGCGGTCGCGGTCGCGCCGGCGCTGTGGCTGATCTCCACCGCCGCGCGGAAGAAGCTGTTCCCCGCGTCCTGGCACGCGCAGCAGGTCGTCGGCGAGGTCGCGGGGATCGTCGACGAGACCGTCGGCGGCGTCCGCGTCGTCAAGGGGTTCGGCCAGGAAGAGCAGGAAATGGGGCGGATGGAGGAGGCGAGCGAGGAGCTGTTCGGCTCCCGGCTGCGGATGACCAGGCTCACCGCCAGGTACAACCCGGCGCTCACCGCGATCCCCTCGCTCGGCCTCGTCGGCGTGCTCGCGCTCGGCGGCTGGCTCGCCATCCGCGGCGACGTCACCCTCGGCACGTTCCTCGCCTTCTCCAGCTACCTCGCACAGCTCACCGGCCCGGTGCGGGTGCTCACCAACCTGGTCACCATCGGCCAGGAGGCCCGCGCCAGCGTCATCCGGGTCTTCGAGGTCATCGACTCCAAGCCGGTCATCACCGACAAGCCGGACGCCATCGACCTGCCAGCGGACGCGAACGGGATCACGTTCGAGGACGTGAAGTTCGGCTACGTGCCGTCCCAGCCGGTGCTGCGCGGGCTGTCACTCGAGGTACGGCCGGGCGAGACCGTCGCCGTCATCGGGCCGTCCGGCTCGGGCAAGTCCACGCTTTCGCTGCTCCTCCCCGGTTCTACGACGTGCGCGGCGGCAGCGTGAAGGTCGGCGGTTACGACGTCAGGGACGTCACCCAGGAGTCGCTGCGCTCCACGATCGGCATGGTCATGGAGGAGTCGTTCCTGTTCTCCGACTCGGTGAAGGCCAACATCGCCTACGGCAGGCCCGACGCCACCGACGAGCAGATCATCGCCGCGGCCAAGGCCGCCGAGGCCGACGACTTCATCCGCGAGCTGCCGAACGGCTACGACACGGTCATCGGCGAGCAGGGCATGACACTCTCCGGCGGGCAGCGGCAGCGGGTCGCGCTCGCCCGCGCGCTGATCACCAACCCCCGGCTGCTGCTGCTCGACGACGCCACCTCCGCGGTCGACCCGCGGATCGAGGCGGAGATCCACGCCACCCTGCACCGCGTCATGGCCGGGCGGACCACGCTGCTCATCGCGCACCGGAAGTCCACGCTCAACCTCGCCGACCGGATCGCCGTGCTCACCGCGGACGGCAAGGTCGCCGACTTCGGCACCGACGCCGAGCTCACCCAGCGGTGCGAGCTGTACCGGATCCTGATCACCGGGCCCGGCGACGGCGTCGAGGGCGCCGACGCCGGCGACCTGGCGACCGCCCAGTTCTCTCTGGAAACACAGGCCTCGCCGGAATCACGGGCCGTGCCCGCTGTGGCAGCCAACGACGATGCCGCGCGCGAAGCACGAACTCGTTCTGGATCACCCAAGGTTTCCGACGTGGCGGCGGCGCGAGCGCTCACCGCGACCCCGGCCATCGGACGCGGTGGCGGGGTGGCCAGGGCCGGCGGTGGCCGCGGCGGGCGCGGCGGCATCGGCCGCGGCGGGGCCATGGACGGCATGATCGGCTCCGTGCCGCCGAGCCCCGAGCTGCTCGCCAAGGTGGCGGCGCTGCCGCCGATCAAGGACAAGCCGAAGGTCGACCTCGCGCAGGCGCGGGCGGGCGACACCGCGTTCACGCTGCGCAAGCTGCTGAAGCCGATCGCGATCGCGCTGGTCGCCGGCCTCGTGCTCGACGGGCTCGACGCCGCCGCCAACCTCGCGCTGCCCGCGCTCGTGCGCGGCGGGATCGACTCCGGCGTCCAGGCGAAGGCCTTCCACGTGGTCCTGCTGCTGGCGCTGATCGGGCTGGCGATCGTCTTCGGCGACTGGATCGTCAACAGCGCCGAGACGATGGTCGTCGGGCGCAACGGCGAGCGGCTGCTGTACACGCTGCGGGTGAAGATCTTCGCGCAGCTGCAGCGGCTCGGCCTCGACTTCTACGAGCGGGAGATGTCCGGGCGCATCATGACCCGCATGACCAGCGACGTCGACGCGCTCTCCTCGTTCCTGCAGACCGGGCTCGTCACGATGGTGTCGTCGCTGCTCACGTTCGTCGGGGTGCTGGCGGCGATGCTGGTCATCAACGTGGAACTGGGACTGCTGGTGCTGGCGATCGTCCCGGTGCTCGCGGTGGCGACCGTGATCTTCCGCCTGAAGTCCTCGCGGGCCTACACCGAGGCGCGCGAGCGGATCTCCATCGTGAACGCGGACCTCGCGGAGAACGTGGCGGGGCTGCGGGTCACCCAGGCCTTCCGGCGCGAGGGCACGAACAAGGACCGGTTCGCCGGGCGGTCGGCCGCCTACCGTGCCTCGCGGCTGCGGGCGCAGAAGTACATCGCGCTGTACTTCCCCTTCGTGCAGACGCTGTCCACGATCGCGTCCGCGCTGGTGCTCGTGGTCGCGGTGGGGCAGGTCCGGTCCGGCGCGCTGCAGGTCGGCGCGCTGATCGCCTACCTGCTCTACATCGACATGGTGTTCTCGCCGATCCAGCAGCTCTCCCAGGTCTTCGACGGCTACCAGCAGGCCGCCGTCGGCCTGGCGCGCATCAAGGACCTGCTGCGGCTGCGTACCACCGTGCCGGCCGCCGCCGACCCGGTGCCGGTCCCCGAGGCCGGGCTGACCGGGCGGATCGAGCTGCGCGACGTGCGCTTCGCCTACGGCTCCGGTTCCACGCTGACGGCGCGGACGTCGACGCGAAGACCGCGGGCGAGGCGATCGCCGGGGTGTCGTTCACGATCACGCCGGGCGAGACCGTGGCGCTCGTCGGCCAGACCGGCGCGGGCAAGTCGACGATCGTCAAGCTGATCGCCCGGTTCTACGACGTGACCAGCGGCGCCGTCCTCGTCGACGGGGTGGACGTGCGCAAGTACGACCTCACCGAGTTCCGGCACCGCCTTGGCGTCGTGCCGCAGGAGGCGTACCTGTTCAGCGGCACGGTCGCGGACGCGATCGCTTACGCCCGCCCGGACGCCTCCATGGACGAGATCGAGGAGGCGGCGCGCGCGGTCGGCGCGCACGAGATGATCACCGCCCTGCCGGACGGCTACGAGCACGAGGTCGGCGAGCGCGGGCGCAACTTGTCCGCCGGGCAGCGGCAGCTCATCGCCCTCGCCAGGGCGGAACTGGCCGACCCGGACATCCTGCTGCTCGACGAGGCGACGGCGGCGCTTGACCTCGCCTCGGAGGCCGCCGTCAACGCGGCCACCGATCAGCTGGCGGCGCGGCGCACCACGATCATCGTCGCCCACCGGCTGACGACGGCGGCGCGGGCCGACCGGATCATCGTCATGGACCACGGCCGCGTCGCCGAGATCGGCTCGCACGACGAACTGCTCGAGAACGACGGCGTCTACGCCGGCCTGTGGGCGGCCTTCGTCGGCGAGACGGAGTACGCGGCCTAGGGGGGGTGGCGTTAGTCGAGTGGCGGCAACGAGGGGCCCTGGAGGAGGGCGCCGCCGTCGATCGGGTACACGCCGCCGGTCATGAAGCTGCCCGCCGGGGAGGCCAGCAGCAGCGCCAGGCCGCGGATCTCCTTCGGGTCGCCCATCCGGCCGAGCGGCACGACCGCGCTCCACATCGCGTCCGCCGCGGCCGACGTCGGCTCCTTGCCGCCCAGGTGCGTCTTGAACGGACCAGGGGCGATCGCGTTCACCCGCACGCCCCAGCGGGCCAGGTCGTGCGCCGCCTGCTTGGTGAAGTTGACGACGCCTGCCTTGGCGATCGCGTACGAGTACGGCGTGTACGGGTCGTTGCGCAGGCCGGCCGTGGAGGCCGTGGTGACGATCGAGCCGGAGCGCTGCCGCTTCATGTGCCGCGCCGCCGCCTGCACGGTGTACACGACGCCGTGCAGGTTGATGTCGATCAGCGTGTTGTAGTCCGGCATCGACATGTCGTCGAGCCAGCCCTCCGGCAGCATCGGCGGCCGGCCGCGCGCCACGCCCGCGTTGGCGAAGACGATGTCGATCTTGCCGTGGGTGTCGACGATGTCGTCGACCAAGGCGCGGACGGCGGCAGCGTCGCTCACGTCGAGCGTCCGGCCGCTGATGAGCGGCGGACCGGACGGCCCGCCGGCGGGCGGCTCCCGTCCCGCCGCGACCGCGGCGTCGGCGAGCGAGCCGACCGCCTGCTTCAGCGCCGCCTCGTCCCAGTCCGCGATGACCACGTTCGCGCCCGCCACGGCCAGGATCTCGGCGAACGCGTACCCGAGCCCGGACGCGCCGCCGGTGACCAGTGCCGCCTGGCCCCGCACATCGAACAGATCCTCAAGGGCACCCAATTTGTCAGCCTTTCGTCGTTAGCTGCATACCCCGGCAGGCCCGCTTCAGGCGGTCCGCCTCAGCTGTGCTTCAGGCGGCGCTCCGCTTGCTCAGGCGGCCCGCCTCCGCTTGAGGAACCGGTCGCGGTTTACCTTCGGGATGGTGATCGCCGCGACCAGGGCGGCGCCGTAGAAGATCTGCTGGAAGTAGGTCTGCGCGCCGAGCAGCTCAAGTCCGGCCGTGCCCGCCGCCAGGAAGTAAACCGCGATCAGGGCGCCGAGCGCGTTGATGCGGCCCGGCTTGATCGCGGTCGCCCCGAGGAAGACCGCCGCGTAGGCCGGGAGGATCAGGGCGCTGCCCGCCGTCGGGTCCACCGTCCCGTTGGTGCCCGCGTAGGCGATCCCCGCGATGGCGGCGATGGCCGCGCCGAGGATGTAGGCCCAGGACCGCTGCCGGTTGACCCGCACGCCGGTCAGCCGCGCCACCTCGCGCGACTGCCCGATCACGAGGGCCTTCTGCCCGGTCGGCGTGAAGCTGAGCACGTACCAGACGACGAGGAAGATCGCCAGGCCGTAGTAGAACTCAAGCGGGATCGACAGGAATTCGTTCGTGAAGATCCAGTTCGACAGGCTGGTCGAGACGATCCCGACGCTGTTGGAGCCGGAGACGATGTAGATGACGCCCTGGACGATCGTCATCGTGCCGAGCGTCACGATGAACGGGTCGTTGTCGAAGTACACCACGAAGAAGACGTTGACCAGGCCGACGACCACGCGCCGCGCCGATCCCCGCCAGGCAGGCGAGGAGGACCGGCCACCCGTGCTGCACGTTGAGCACGGCCAGGGTCATCGCGGACAGGCCGAGCGAGGAGCCGAGCGACAGGTCGACGAAGTCGCCCACGACCGTCGGCAGGAGCACGGCCATCACCAGGATGAACAGCACCGCCTGGGAGCCGAGGATGTTGGAGAGGTTGCCGATCGAGAGGAAGGTGCTGGGAAGGTCCACCCCGAACACGGCGACCATGATCGGCGAACACGATGAGGATCGCGTAACGCTGGAGTCCCACGCGCCACAGCGCTGAGGAGGACGACCGCTCCGCCCGATGCTCCCCTCCCGTGGCCTCGTCGACTGGAGCAGGCGCGCTCATCGTGTCCTCCCTGGTCTGCCGCAACGCTGCGGCGCTGATGGCTTCCTCGGTCAGCTCTTCGCCGTCGAGCGTGGCGGTGTGCCGCCCCTGGGTGACGACGATCACCCGGTCGCAGACCTCCGCGAGCTCACCGAACTCCGTTGTCACCCACAGCACCGCCATGTGATGCAGGTCAGCGGCTGATTTCACGAAACGGTAGATGTCACGCCTGGCGCCCACGTCGACCCCCTGCGTCGGCTCATGCAGCAGCAGCAGCCTCGGCCGGGCGAGCAGCCACTTCGCCAGCAGCGCCTTCTGCTGGTTGCCGCCAGAGAATGTCGACATGGCGTTGCGCGCCCGCGGCGGCCGGATCAGGAACCGGTCGATGGCCTCGCGCGCGAGGACAATGAGCTCGCCGCGGTGGAAGACGCCGCTGCGGTAGTGCTCGTCCTCGACGAGCATGACGATGTTCTCCCACAGCGTCAGCGACTGGCTCAGTCCCTGCACCGCGCGGTCCGCGGGGACGAGGGCGATCCGCTCCCGCACGCTGCGCTGCGGGCTGAGCCCGCCGACGTCCATGGTCTCGGTCCCCAGGCGCAGCGTGCCGCTGCCGGCCTGCTGCGCGCCGAACAGCAGGTACGGCAGTTCCTCGGCGCCGGAGCCGATGAGGCCGGCCACGCCGAGGATCTCCCCGGCGCCGATCTCGAACGACAGGTCGTGCAGCCGCGTCGTCGGTCAGGTGCTCGACGACCACGGTCTCGCCCGCCGCGATCGCGTCGCCCGCGGACTCCATCGCCGCCAGCGTCAGCGCGACCGCGCGCTGGTCTTCGACCGGGGCGCTTCCGCCGGAGCGCTCTCGCCGGTGCGGGCCGACGCCCCGACGATGAGATCGACCAGCTTCTCCTCCCGGACGTCGGCGGTTACCTCCTCGCCGACGACCCGGCCGTCCCTGAGCACGACAATGCGGTCGGTGATCGCGCGGACCGCGACCAGGTCGTGCGAGATGAACAGCACCGCCGCCCCCTCGGCCACGACGGTCCTGATGAGATCGAAGAGCCGGTCGACTTCCTCCTCGGGAAGGAACACGGTGGGCTCGTCGAGAACGAGCACCGAGTGCTTGTAGCCGCTTCGCGTGCGGTACCGGCGCAGGTCTTCAGCGGCCCGGACGATCGCCAGCCGCGCCTGGTCGACCGGTGCCAGCTCGCCTGTCCGCCGGTCGAGATCGAGCTTGACGTCGTAGCGGCCGAGAACGGCCGCGGCCGCTCCGGTGCTCCGCGATCCAGTTGATCGGCTTCCACGAGCTCAGGCCGCCGCCGATGCGCTGGCCGAGCGTCAGGTTCTCCAGGACGCTCAGCCCGGCCGCGAGCGCCAGGTTCTGGTACACGAAGCTGAGCCCGATCTCGCTCGCCTGGCCGGGGGCGAGGGGCAGCGCGACCTCCTCGCCGCCCACGAACAGGCGTCCGCCCGGTTCCGGGTCGTAGACGCCGGCCAGCATCTTCACCAGCGTCGACTTGCCCGAGCCGTTCTGCCCGAGTAGCCCGACCACCTCGCCGTGACCGATGCGCAGGTCCACCTTGTCCAGCGCCCGGTTACTGCCGAAATCCTTGGAGATGCCGCGCACCTCAAGCGCGGGCGGGGCTCGCCTGCTCGCCGGGTGCGGCGGGTTCCCGCAGGCTGACGTGCTTGTCTGGGTCGCCTGGCGTTCCGCTGTCCGTGACCGGCAACGCACGCCTCCTTTTCTGCTGTCGAGGACAGGTCCTGGAGTACGGGGCCGCGGCGCCGGGCCCGTACTTCAGGACAGCGTGTGCCATGGGTCGGGTCACGGCTTGCCGGTCATCGCGCCGTTGAGCGTTGACGCGGCGTGCAGCGCGCTGCCCGACAGGTCGGGCAGCCCAGCAGCTCACGGAAGCCGTTGACCCAGTCGTCTCCGAAGCCGCCCGTCTCGAGGACGCTGACGGCGTTCTGCGGAGTGATGATCAGGTCCGGGCCGATGGCGTCGGCGTAAGAGATGGGCGGCAGCTTCTCCAGGCCGCGGGCGGCCTGCAGGAACAGCAGGTAGCCGGTCCACGGCGGGGACTCGCTGACGTCGCTCTGGATGATGGTCGCGCCCGGCTGGGCGGTCTGCAGCTGGACGAACGGGGTGCCGCCGCCGAAGGCGAGGTACGTCTTCACGTTGGTGCGGTGCGCGGCCTGGATGCCCGCGAGCACGTAGGTCAGCTCGCCCGCGTAGTCGGGGAACAGGACACTCACGTCGGGGTGCTGCAGCAGCTGGGACGTCACCGTGCTGGCGACCTGCGTCTGCCAGTTCGGCACCTCCACGTTCACCGCGGTCAGCGTGCACTTCGGGCAGTCCGCCGCGAGCGTGGTCTGGATCGCGTCCTCCTCGATCACCGTGGCGGGACCCGTCGCGGTCGACGTGATCGCGATGGCGTTGAATGGCTGCCCGTTGTGCTGCTCGATCGCCTGCTCGGTCGCCAGCTTGGCGTCGAGCGCGTAGGGGTCGTCGGTGTTGTACGTCGTCCCGGCGCGCTGGTCCATGTCCGGGGTCCCGCCGTAAGTGCCCACCACGATGCCGGCCTTCTGGGCCTGGGCGATCGCCGGCGCGCTCGTCGACGGGTCCATCGCGCACCCCATGATGATCGCCGCGTATCCCTGGTGGATCGCGTTCTCGATCGCGGTGTTGTGCTCGGCCGTCGTGCCCTGGTTGTTGAAGATCGTCGGCACCATGCCCGAGGCCTTGGCGATATTCGAGGCGGCCTGCGCGATCTCCTCGCACGCGGCCAGCGCGCTGACGCCCGGGATGATCATGATCTTCTTCCCGGCCAGGTTCGCGATGCTGGGGATCTTGCCGCCGTAGTTGGGCCCGTAGTCACTGAAGCTCGGCGTCGCCGCGTACTTGTTGACGTCGGCCGTGAGCGCGGAGATGTCCGCGGCGGTCGAGGACGCCGCGCCTGACGCTTGCGCCGCGCCGGTCGACGTGCTGGCCGGCGCGCTCGAACTGCTCGACGATGAGCACGCCGCGAGCAGGACCGCCGCACCCACTGCCAGGACCCCGGATGCGGCCCGCGCCGCCCGGGGACTCTGTCTGCTTATCCTGGAGCGTACTGGGGGTGTCCCCCCGGTAGATTGCCGTGTTCCATGCGCCCTCGCATTTACATCCGGGGTCTACCAGACCACACTGCCCACAGGTTTGATCTCGCTCAGTGAGATTGTCAACAGGATCACAAACAAGATCGTGTATCGCTTCGGTCTCTATCGCCCGACCGTGTTCCGGTGGGCGGAATGTTGTCTTCCCGCCACATAGCCAGCGCCCGGTAACGCTCCTTAAGGTACGCAGGCACATCTACCGACCTGATGACGAGCATAAACACCAACGATTTCCCGGCTGGATGCTTGTGGGCAGGCACAGTCATCGATGCTCCCGGGTGCCAAAGCGCCATATTGTCAACAAGTTGCGCCGAATTTAGGCTGGCGTCATGCCAGATGACATCACCTTGGAGCGCGGGCGGCCGCTCAGCGACGGCGAGCTGCTCCGCCGGGCGGACTGGATAAGGCTGCAGACGATCGACCTGATCGCGCAGGCCGGCCTCGGCCATTACTCGTCCACGTTCTCCGCCGCGGAGCTCGTCTCGACCCTCTACTACCACGCGCTGCGGCTGCGCCCGAGCGAGCCGAACTGGCCGGACAGGGACCGCTTCCTGCTCGGCAAGGGCCACGTGGCCACCGGCCTGTGGCCGGTGCTCGCGGACCTGGGCTTCTACCCGCAGGACTGGCTCAAGCAGTTCGGCAAGGTCGGCTCGCCGCTGAACGACCACCCGAACATGAAGGTGGCGCGCGGCATCGACTTCTCGTCGGGATCCCTTGGGCACAACCTGTCGGTCGGCGCCGGCATGGCGATCGCGGCCAGGCTCACCGGCCGCGACTACCGGACGTTCGTGCTCACCGGCGACGGGGAACTGCAGGAGGGCCAGGTCTGGGAGGCCGCGATGGCCGCCTCGCACTACAAGCTGGGCAACCTGGTCGCGATCGTGGACGCGAACGGCTTCTCCGGCGCCGGGCCGACGTCGCAGGCGATGAACATCGAGCCGCTCGGCAAGCGCTTCGAGGCCTTCGGCTGGACGGTCCGCGAGATCGACGGGCACGACGCGGCGACGCTGAAGAAGACCTTCGACGAGCTCCCTGACCCCGCCAGCGAGGAGCCGGTGGTGATCATCGCGCGCACGCGCAAGGGGCACGGCGTCGAGTTCATGGAGAAGCAGCCGCAGGCCTGGCACCTTGGCCTGCTCAACGCCGAGCAGTACGCCGACGTCGTCGCGGAGATCTCCGCCCGGATGGAGCTCACCCATGGCTGAGAAGAAGATGGTCGACGTCTTCAGCGACGTCGAGCGCGAGACCGCGATGACCGCGAACCCGGCCGGCTTCGCGGTGACCGAGCTCGGCGCCGAGGACGAGCGGATCGTCACGCTGGCCGCCGACATGTCCAACACGGTCGCCGAGTTCATCGCGAAGTTCCCCGAGCGCTACATCGAGGTCGGCATCGCGGAGACGAACTCGGTCTCGCTCGCCGCGGGCCTCGCGAGCGCGGGCCTGATCCCCTACATCTACTCGATGTCGCCGTTCGGCATGCTGAAGACCTGCGAGCAGTGGCGCACGGACGTGGACTACAACCACCTGCCGGTGCGGCTCGTCGGCCGGCTGTCCGGTGTCGCGATGGGGTACTTCGGCACCTCGCACTACGCGGTCGAGGACATCGCGATCGCGCGGACGATGAACAACACGGTCGTGCTCTCCCCCGCCGACGCGGCGTCCTGCATCAGCCTGATGCGGTCCACCGCCTCGCTGGAGCAGCCGGTCTACATCCGGATCGCCGAGGCCGCGGAGAAGGTCTACGACCAGGCACCGGAGTACGAGTACGGCAAGTGGCCGCGGCTGCGGACCGGCGGTGACGTCACGCTCATCGGGCACGGCATGGGCGTCGGGCTCGCGGCCGCCGCGGCGGAGATCCTCTTCGAGCACGACAGCGTCGAGGCCGACGTGTTCGACGCCGCCTACCTGCGGCCCTACGACGAGACCGCGCTGCTGGCGAGCGCCGAGAAGACCGGGCACGTGCTGACGATCGAGGAGCACAGCGTGGTCGGCGGGCTCGGCACCATCGTCGCCGAGACGGTGGCACGGGCCGGGCTGAGCGTGCAGCTCGACCAGGTCGCGCTGCCCGACCAGGACCTCGAGGTCGGCGTGCCCGCCGAGCTTTACGAGTACTACGGCCTCACCGCGGCGAACGTGGCGCAGAAGGCCCTCAACCTGGCCAGGAGGTAGACCACCGAGATGCGAGAGCCACTGCTCGACCCGACCGGGGAGGGCGACCGGGGTACCAACACCTCGCTCGCCCAGCCGCGGCCGCAGTCCCTGGCGGGCCTCACCGTCGGCCTGCTCGAGAACACCAAGCCGAACGCGACCGTGCTGCTGCGCGCCGTCGGCCGTGAGCTGCGGGAGAAGTACGGCGTCCGGGAGGTCCGGATGTTCAGCAAGAGCTACTTCGGCACGCCGGTCGAGGAATCAGTCGTCCAGCAGATGCTGCACAACTGCGACTTCGCCGTCGCCGCGATCGGTGATTGAGGCTCGTGCAGCGCGGCCAGTTTGGCCGACGGAATCGTGCTTGAGCGGGCTGGCATACCCGCCGTCAGCATTTGCACCCATGCCTTCCGCATCACCGCCGAGGCGATGGCCAGGTCGCTCGGGTTCCCCGGCTACCAGTACGTGACGGTGCCGCACCCGATCGCCAGCCGCACGCAGCAGGAGATCGACGAGATCGCCGCGGCCGCGCTGCCGGAAATCGTCCGCGTCCTCGGCGCGGGCCTGACCATCCGCCCGCCGAGCCAGCCGGCTGAGAAAGGAGGGGCGTAAGCCGTGAGCGACGAGCCACCCGTCATCGACGACGCATCGCTGGTCGACGCCTGGTCGACCGCGAGGTCCGCCGCGCGATGGAGTACTACGAGTCGCGCGGCTGGACCGACGGCCTGCCGGTCGTCCCGGTCACCGCGTCGTACCTGGAGGAGTTCCTCGCCACGACGGCACGGGACCCGGATGAGGTGCTGATCCCGATGCCGCACCTCAACAAGGCGCTGACGGTGCGGCTCGCGGCGGTCAACGCGGCGCTGGCCGGCTGCCTGCCCGAGTACTTCCCCGTCGTGCTCGCCGCGTGGGACGCCTTCGGCAAGGACGGCATGGTGGCCAGGTCGATCTGGCAGTCGACCACGGGAACGGCGCCGTTCTCCGTGCTCTTCGGGCCGCTGCGGACGACGCTCGGGTTCAACGCGCGCGGCAACGTGTGGGGGTCCGGGTTCCGTGCCAACGCCACGGTCGGCCGGGCCATCAGGCTCGGCGCGATCAACGGCCTCGGCCTGAAGCCGCACGTCTTCGACCAGGCGACCCAGGGGAACCCGGCCAAGTACTCCTGCTTCATCGCGGAGAACGAGGAGGACTCCCCCTGGCCGTCACTGGCCTCCGATAACGGGCTGCCGCCGCCGGACTCGGCCGTGACCTCGACCGTCATCCGCTCGGTGCTGCACATCGAGGCGCGGCACACCATCGTGCCCGAGCAGCTCGTGACGGACTTCGCCGACTCGCTGTGCCGCACCGGCGCGCTGGTGCGGCCGAACGCCGCCGGATTCATCGTGCTCAACTCCGAGCACGCCTGGCTGTTCGACAAGCACGGCTGGTCCAAGGACGACGTCCGCCAGGCGATCGTCGCCCGCGGCTGGCGGACGTACCGCGACCTGGCCGCGTCCGGCAAAGAGGCGATCGCCAAGGGCACCGGCTGGCGGCTGCCCGCCGACCATCCGGACGCCATCCCGCAGGAAGCGCCGGCCGACCTGGACACCCATGTCCAGCTCATCAAGTCCATCGACTCGGTGCAGATCGTGGTGGCCGGCGCGCCCAACGCCGGCGTGTCCTCGATCGTCGAGACCTTCGGCTTCTGGGACCGCCCGATGGCGGTCGTCAAGGTCGAGGAAAAGTAAAGAGCGGATCGTCCCAACGGGAGTTGCTGACTCTTATGGAGCAGCATGTGAACGTCACGATCACCGAGCCGACCGGCAGACGCCGGTCTACGGCGAGTTCGACGTGGTCGTGGTCGGCGGCGGGCCTGCCGGGATCATGGCCGCCTCGTCCGCCGCCAGGGCCGGGTGCTCGACCCTGCTGATCGAGCGGTACGGGTTCCTCGGCGGCGCGGGGACGGCGGGCGGGCTTTCCACGTTCTGCGGGCTGCACGCGCGGACGTACGGCGCGGACGTGCGGGTCATCAGGGGCCTGGCCGACGAACTGCTCGACCGGCTGGTGAAGCTCGACGGGCTGAACGCCCCGCACCTGACGATCGCCGACGGGATCGCGGCGCAGGCCTTCGACATCTCGGCCTACAAGATCGCGGCCGACGAGCTGGTGACCGGGTCAGGCGCGCGGATCCTGTTCCACGCGATGGCCGTCGGCGTCGTCATGCGCGATCCACTATCGTGAAAAATCCGGAAATGTCGGGCGCCTTGGCGCCGGACATTTCGCGGATCGGACACGGCCTGGCCGAAGCTGGCAGCGCCGGCGGGACCGCGATCGACGCTGTCCTCATCGAGTCCAAGTCGGGGCGGCAGGCGGTGCGCGGGCCGGTTCTTCATCGACGCGTCCGGTGACGGCGACCTCGCCTACTGGGCCGGGGTGCCCTGGGAGAAGGCGCCCCGATCGACGGGATGATGTACCCGTCGCTGATGTTCCGCATCAACGGCGTCGACGTCAACCGGGCCGGCCGGCACCGTGGCGCACCGTCGAAAAGCTGATGGAGGAGGCCGAGGCGGCGGGGACGCACACGTTCCCGCGGAAGAAGCCGATCGTCCGGCCGCAGCGCAACCCCCTGGAGTGGCGGGCGAACCTGACCCAGTTGCGCCGAACGGACGGCGGCGCGATCGACGGGACCGACGTGGACGAGCTGACGCGCGGGGAGCTGATCGGGCGGCAGCAGGCCCTGGACGCGTTCACGTTCATCCGGATGAGGACGCCGGGGTTCGAGGACTCCTACATCGTCGACATCGCGCCGCAGATCGGGATCCGCGAGACCCGCCGCATCATCGGGCCGTACCAGCTGACGGAGGACGACGTGCTCGGCTGCGCGGACTTCGACGACACCATCGGAGTGAACGGGTGGCCGGTGGAAGCCCACGTGGCGGGCACGGTCGAGTTCCGATGGCAGCGGAAGGACCGAGGGTTCAACCAGCTTCCGTTCCGTATCATCCTTCCCGGCCCCCGCGGTGACGGTCAGCGGGTCGGGAACCTGTACGTGACGGGGCGGTGCGCCTCGATGACCCACGGCGCGCAGTCGGCGGCGCGGGTCACCGGGCCGTGCTTCGTGATGGGCGAGGCGGCCGGGTACGAGAATTATGCCTACGCAGGCATGTATTGGACGTGGGGTGGAAAAGACAATGACAAGAAGGACACGGCAAGCAACAACTGGATGCAGGGGCCGATGAGCGGATTTCAATGACCCTGAGGGGCGCGGCCGGCGTTGAGGCCCCCCACAGCGGAGGCACGATAAATGGAATTTACGGCGCGCAGTCTTTGGACCCTTGTGCACCCGACAGATCACAGAATCGAAAACGCACCCGCTCTATCCTTCGCCGTCCTCAAACAACTCCCTGAACCGGCACAGAAAAGGACACGGCGTCTTCAAATCGTGGAAGACCTTGAAGCAGTACACCCGGGTCGGCCCCATGCTCCGCACATAGATCGACGCTGCCGCCATCATCCCGAGGCACGGCCCCGCAAAGTAGATCCAGATACCTTGCCACACCCACGCGAAGAACGCTGACGAAAATGTCCGCGCCGGATTCAGGCTGAACCCCGAGATCGTCGGGCCAAGCACGTAATAAAGCACCGTGATCGCCGCCACCAGCAGCGGGCTGAACCGCGCCAGCCGGCGGTGATTCGTCGCAAACAGCACCACGCCCATCAGCAGCCCGGCGAGGACAAATTCGGCAGCAAGCGCAATCGCAACGCCGAACTTTCCCGGCAGCGTGACCACGTAGCGCACCGGCGGTGCGGACAAGTGGTGCCCGAGCGCCCGGTAAGCAAGAAACACACCCGCCACGCCGCCCGCAAACTGCGCCAGGATATAGTTCAGCCCATCCCAGCGGTTAATCCTGCCCAGCCACAAATACGCAACCGTGATTGCAGGATTCAGATGCGCTCCCGTACGCCGCCCATACGGCGATCGAATGATGAAATACGTCGACGCTGCAACAAGTACGCCCATAAGCAGCGCTCTTTCCGGCGGCGAGAGCGGCAGGCGCTGCAAGGGAGAATCGCGGCTGTAGATCATGGCGCCCGAGAGGCAGATGCAAACCATCAGAATGCCCAGCTCGATCGCTTCCATCAGATATTCCCGCCAGTGCACTCTCACTGCTTCCGCAAATGTCGCGGACGCGCCAAGGCCTGTAATCAAATAGGAAGGGGAAGAAGACATGATGGGAGTTCAAGGCGCGCAACTTTGGACGGTCAATGGCTACATATTCCTACGACGCCTCGGCTCAATTTTGGTTACAGCAAAATCGCTTGGCTAAATCCCTTCGAAGCGAAAACAAATAGCTGAAATTTTCCTGTAATTTTGTGCCTGTCGTCCGCGTCTCACTTGTGCCGCGAAAAACTCACCGCAAAAGGAACCTCTTATGTCGCATCACTTCGACACTAAGCTCGCGAAAGAAGATCCAAGCCTCAACCTCTGCGACTTCTATCTGTTCGACGGAACGCCCGAGACGACTGTCATGGCCATGACCGTTAACCCCGACCTCGGCCTCTCTTCGCCCGACACCCTCCACATCGAGGGCCTCTACGCTTTCCGCTTCGACCTCAACGCCGATGCCCGCGAGGAAGTCACCTTCAAGTTCCGCTTTGCCGAGCCCCGCCACGCCGACGCGAGCGAGCACACCCACATCCAGAGTTACCAGGTGCGCCGCGCCACCGGAGACGCCGCCCTCCACGGAGCCGACGGGGAGCTCCTCATCGAAGGCGAGACCGGAAAGGTCGCCTCCGCATCCGGCATCCGCGCCTGGGTCGGCATCGCCCCCGAGCTCTTCGCCGCAAACGCCAACGGTCTCCACGCCTACCTCACCGCCTTCTTCCAGGACCACCGCTACAACGGTGACGCCTTCCAGAACCACCAGAACTTCTTCTCCCGCCGCAACGTCACCGCCATCGTCCTCGAGGTCCCCAACCACCTCATCGGACAAGGCAAGGTCCACGCCTGGACCACCATCTCGCTCTACGGCCACGCCCCCGAAGTCCAGGTCTCGCGCTGGGGATTGCCGCTCGTCACTCACATCTTCCTCAAAGAGTCCGCCTCGCCCGCCCTTCCCCCATATTCCGATCTGAAGGAAGAATTCAACGCCTCCACCCCCTCCGGCGACGTCAGCCGCTTCGCCCCCGTCATCGCCGCCTTCGCCGAAAAGATGACCACCTACGCCGGCTCCGCACCCAACCCCGCCGAATACGGAAAGCAGCTCGCCGCCCGCCTCTGCCCCACAATTCTGCCTTATGAGATCGGTACTCCCGCCGTCTTCGACGTGGCCAGATTCAACGGCCGAGCCCTCACCGACGACGCCATGGACGTCATGCTGTCCCTCACCGCCAACCAGCCCATTGTCGACGGAGCCGTCCCCGACACCACCCGCATCCGCGCCGACTTCCCCTGGTATGGAGAGCCCTACTCAAAGGACGAGCAAGTCCAGGTCACACCCATGCACCCTCCCGAAAATAGTCCCGCCAAAAAGTGAATACGCGCCGGGCAGCCGCGCCATAATTAAGGTCCACATGGAAACCCTGGCCCAGACAATATCTTGGACATCGCTCATCCTCGCCTTCGCCTGCGCCATCATCATCGCCGCCGACGAGATCCGCCATCCGCAGCACATGTGGATCATGAACCTCGTCTGGCCCATCACCGCTCTCTACTTCAGCGTCTTCGGCCTCTGGGCCTACTTCGCTCTCGGCAGAAAAGCCAGTCACCAGCAGATAAGTCACGGCGCGATGCCCGGCATGAATCACAGCACCATGGGCCACAGCTTCGAAAACCGCAATCCCACCTGGCAGCAGACCGCCGTCGCCACCAGCCATTGCGGAGCCGGCTGCACCATCGGAGACATCATCGCCGAGTTCTCCCTCTTCGCCCTCGGCGCCACCCTCCTCGGATCGCCCCTCTACGCCTCCTTCGCCGCCGACCTCTTCCTTGCCTGGCTCCTCGGAGTCGCCTTCCAGTACTTCACTATCAAGCCCATGCGCGCCCTCACACCCGGCACCGCTCTCCTCGCCGCCCTCAAGGCCGACACCCTCTCCATCCTCGCCTTCGAAGTCGGCCTCTTCGGCTGGATGGCCCTGACATACTTCGTCTTCTTCCCCAGCCCGCACCTCATGCCCACCTCACCGAGCTATTGGTTCATGATGCAGATCGGAATGATCATCGGCTACTTCACGTCATACCCCATGAACCACTTCCTCGTCCGCTGGGGAATCAAAGAAGCGATGTAGGCATGAGAAAAGCCGAAGCCGGCCAATTAAATCGGGAAGGAAGTCCCTGCGGAATGCTGAGGCCCTACACGTCGTCGTATTTGAGCGCGAGAAGTTTCCTCACTCGTTCGGAAAGACGATTCAGCTGCTCGAACGCGGTCTCGACGTAAGTCTGCGCATTCGGTCCGCCCTGGCGGGCGAGGAACATCGTATTGGTAAGGCTCTGCAGCGGATTGTTGATCTGGTGCGCCATTTCGTGCGCCCGCGCGCTCGAGGCCTCAGCCCGTTCCAGACGCCGCGCCAGCATTTCGGCCGCGTGCTGGCGAAGAATGATTGCCACAAAATCGCTCAGGCTCTTCAGCAGTTCGTAATCCCGCAGGTCAAACGCCTCTTCCGAGTGGTGGGCCACCGCCCAGATTGTTCCTCTTATCGCCCCGGCTTCCCACGGAATCAGGATTCCATCTGTGATCGGGTCGGCCGTAACCCCAAGAAAGTCGTAATACGGCTTGGTCACCCGATACAGCTGTGCCCGCCCGGTGTTCAGGCAAGTGCCACAGGGACTGAAAAACCGCGGCGTTCTCCCGCCCAGATACTGTGAAAAGCTGCCCGCGATCGCCACCCACCGAAACGTGGGCTCGCCCGCCTCGTTCGGCTCCTCAAGGCTGATACCGGCGCTATCTGCGCTGCAGCAGTCCACCGCAACTTTGACCAGCTCTTCCAGTACGTCGTCCGGGCGCTCCGCGAACACCTGAGTCACTCGCCGCATCGCGTCGAACGGCTGCTGAAAATCCCTCTGTTTGCGTTTTCGCTGCGGAAAATCGGGATCGCTGAGGAGATCGCGCAGATCCATTCCAGACTCAGCGACTTCCGGCACGGTCATCCTGGCGCGCTCCTTCCCGAAAAATTGACTTCCCTTGAATCCTAACGCTGGCCAGGCGGGAGAGAGAACTACACAAATTAGATGCACGCCTCCCGTCGAGTAGCCGCCTGCCGGCGGGAAAATCGACAGGTGCCTCACCTTCGCGGAGCTAAGGTGGGTTTCGACCCTTTTCGAAGCTCAAGACATGTCCTCGTATCAGGGCACGGCACGAGGGTGCTTCCCGCTACACACTGCACCCTGTTCCCTAAACTCTGAAATCGTCATCCTGAGCGAAGTCCGCCGGGTGCCCCATGTCCCGATTCTGGGACATGGGAAATGCACGATCGAAGGACCCTGCGTTTGTCTTTCGCTGCAACCCGCCAACCACACCATCTACATCCACATCGACGGACTCTCGCACTCTGACCTCCGCTGATAGAGCCGAGGAAGTCTGGAGGACGAAACAACCCTTAGCCCGGCACGGCAGTGCCGGTAGAGGAACGAAAACACAACGAGTCCCGTCAGGGACGGTACATGAATTTCTTCTTATCCCGAGCGAAGGACCCGAAGAACGCAGCGGAGGGCGGCAGTTTCTTCCAAACCCTGTTCCCTACACCCTAACCCGTCATCCTGAGCGAAGCCCGCCGGGTGCCCCATGTCCCGATTCTGGGACATGGGAATTGCGGTCACAGAAAACAGAGACGCCAGCCTGAGCATTCCACCACAAACAGGGGATGTCATCTTGAGCCGAGTTGGGCGCGTTTTTCGTGACCCACGCAGTTATCGCAGTTACTAAGAGCGAACTTTCTGGCAATCGATCCCGACTGCCAGACTACCGTCACCTCACAGTTCACGCCGGGCCTTGCGGTCTTAGACAGTGCTACCTGTCGCAACTGCCAGTTCGCGAGCGATGCGAAAGCTGATTAACTGATCGACTGAAAACCAAATGACCCCATCCACGGGTTCAATAGATTCACGACTCGTATTCGTGGGCAAGGAGAACGAATGAATTCGAGATCAGCTATTCGAAGACCGATACTGGCGGCGGTCCTGGTTTCCACCTTGTCTTTTGCCGCATGCGCTTTTGCCGCCGACATCAAGGGCCAGGTGCTGGGCGGAGGCGCGCCCATCGCCCAATCGACCGTGACCCTATGGGCAGCAAGCGCAGGCGCTCCCAAGCAGCTCGCGCAGACAAAAACCGATAAAGATGGCCGGTTCGCGATCCATGGAACTGCCACGCCTGACGCCAGCCTCTATCTGGTGGCGACCGGTGGCGTATCCGCAGCCAATCAAGGAGCCGGTAATAATCCGGCGATTGCGTTGATCACGGTCGTGGGCAGCAAGCCCCCGGCTAAAGTCGTGATCAATGAGATGACCACAGTGGCATCGGTGTGGACGAATGCGCAGTTCCTCGACGACGCGACGCTCCAGGGCCAACCACTGAGCCTGCGTATCGCTGCGGGCAACGTGCCCAATTTCGTTGACGTGGAGACAGGTGGATGGGGTGGTGCCATCCAGAGTCCGCTCAACAGTAGCCAGACACCTACGATGGCCAATTTCGCCACACTTGCCGACCTGCTTTCCGCTTGCGTGACGCGGGTGAAGGCCGATGCCTGCGGAAGGCTGTTCGCGGCCGCAACGCCTCCGGGCGGCGGCCCGCCCACCAACACGCTGAACGCAGCCGAGGCGATCGCACTTAACCCCTGGCACCAGCCCGACAAGATTTACGACCTGCTCCGCCAGTTCTATCAAATATCGCCGTCCAGTCACATGCTTGCGGTTCCGTATATGCCATACCTCAACTGGGCGCCCAGCGCATGGGTCCTGCCACTCAAGTTCGACGGCGGAGGGTATGTCGCGGGCGGCAAAGCCATGTTCGACAGCGAAGGCAACCTCTGGGTAGGCGACAACTTCAGTGTCGGCTGGCAGGGGCAGGACTCGTTGTGGCAGGGCAATGCGACCAAGTTCGCGCCTGAACGGCAAGCCTCTCTCGCCAATCACTACGGGTTTTACCGGCGGCGGGATGGAGGGCGGAACCTTCGGCGCTGCAGTCGACGCCAAGGACAATGCGTGGTTCACCACCTACGGCAGCAAATCAATCGCGGTATTCGACAAGAACGGAAAGCCCCTGACGCCACCGGAGGGCATCAACTTTGGCGGCCGGCTCGGTCTGATGCAAGGCGTCATCGTCACGCCGAGCGGCGACGTCTGGGTCCTGGGTGTCGAGAAGAGACAACTCGTGCACTTTCCCAGGGGCGATCTGACCAAGGGCGAGATCGTTTGCGAGGGCGACAGCGCAGAGCCGTGCAAGTCGTTTCTGGCGCCATTTCACCTTGGCATCGACCAGCAGGACCGGATCTGGGTCGCCAATAGCGGAGCCGACCACGTCACGCGCTTTCCGGCCTCCGATCCGAGCAAGGCCGAGAACTTCAAGACCGGAATCAACAATAGCGGTTTAGGCATCGACAGCCAGGGGAATGTATGGATCACGAACCGGTTCGGCACCGGGTTGCTCGGCATGGCCCATCTGGTCGACATGGGAATACACCTGAAGACCGAGGGGGTCGAGTCGGCTTCAGACTATCTGACAAAAACGATGTCGCAGCAGAAGGGAGGCACCATCAACGGTGGCAGCGTCACGCTGCTGCGGCCCGACGGAACACCATATCCGGGCTCGCCGTTCAAGAGCGCCGGTCTGCCCGGCCCGTGGGCCGTTGCCGTTGATGGCAACGACAACATCTGGATCTCGAATTTCGCCGGGGCCAGCAGTCCGATTACCGAGTTGTGCGGCGTGCGCACCGAGCACTGCCCGCCCGGCGTGCATACGGGCGGACAAATCTCGCCTCCAAACGGCTACGTGGGAGGAGGTCTGCAGATGATAACCGACATTGCTGTCGATCCAGCGGGGAATGTCTGGGCGATGAACAATTGGCAGGATATCGACAGTTGTATCGGCACACCGAGTGAGGCGCTCTCGACTCGCTGTGGCGGACAGGGCGTTGTGATTTTCTATGGCATGGCTAAGCCGGTGCACGCACCGCAGATCGGACCAGCGCGGCCATTCTAAAAGAGCCCACTTCGTCACAATTCCACCCCCGGCCATGCTCCCGTCGGCTGTCATCCTCCGGCTGTCATCCTGAGCGAAGCGCGCGCAGCGTGCGCAGTCGAAGAGCCCGTCCTGAGCGGAGCCGAAGCAACCTGCTTTTCCTGTTCAAAAACCACGATGTCATCCTGAGCGAAGCGCGCGCAGCGTGCGCAGTCGAAGGACCTTCTTCGATCTCTATCCCGGATACCAAACCTTGCGCGGATCAGCTTCGCTGCGCTGGTATGACCAGGCCTCACCAATCAGCCTTCGCAGGTCATAGCGCGGACGCCACCCAAGCAGAAACTTCGCCTTGCTGTTGTCGAGCCAGGTCGACCAGTACGGCGTCGAAATCTCAACCGACGGCAATCCTCGCGTCTCTCGCAGATAATCTGCGACCTGACGATAGTCCACCGGCTCATCCATGCAGATATTGAACGTCTGCTGCCGCGCCTTGGGATGATCCAGAGCCACAATCATGCTCTCGACCAGATCGCTCACGTGCACGAAGTTGCGTTTCACCGGCACTCCCTCCGGATCGAGCATCAGCGGCACCGTGCCGCTTTCCAGGTATTTGTCAGCCGCCTCAGCGCCAACCAGGTCTCTCCACCGCGGCCCGCCGAAGACGTCTTCGCCGAACGAGAAGCAAGCCAGAGGCTGACCGTCTTGCACAGCTTCAGAAAGAAATTCTTGCCGCACAACAGTAATGCGATGTCGCTGCAGAGCAACAGTACGATCAATTGCAAACGAAAGGATAGGACGATGAAGAAACTAATGCTCACCGCACTCGCCGTCGGACTCGCGACGGCATTCCAACCCGCAGCGCACGCGCAATTCGGTTCCGGCGTCGTCTTCGATCCTACACAGTCGGCTCACGCCGTCACGCAGATCAGGAACGAAGAGGCCTCCATTGCCAACGAAGTTCAACAGATTGAGAAGGGTCAACAAATCTTCACCAACACCGTCAAGATCGCCACCACAGCACTGCAGGCCTATAACGTCGCCAAGCAGCAATACAACCTCACGCACCAGATGATCCTTGCGCCAAGGATGCTCTATGCGCGATTTCTGTCTCCAACTTCGGACCTGCTACTGCTGCAACAGATCTCGAATACCTATGGCAATTCGATGGGCTGGCTCAATTCCGCGAATACGGGAAAGGGAGCCGCAGCCGCCGTACCAGCAGGTTAGCGTTCCGAATACCGCCAACGTGATTCCGGCTACGGCAGTGCCAGCGTTGCCGGGCAGTTACAGATTGCCGCACAGGGAGCCACCGTTGACATCAACGATTCCGTGATGACCAACAACCTGCAAGCGCTCGGGACGATCCGCGCCAATCAGACCGCAAGACAAGCGGACATCGCCAATCTGGAGGCTGCGACCCAAACCCAAGACCCATCCCAGCAGACCATCATGGCCGAACTTCAGCGCATCAATCAGGCCCTGCTTCTGCAGCTGCGTACTCTGCAGGACGCAAACCAGATCAACGCCAATCTTGCCCTGCAACAGATCGTTGCCCAGAAGCAACAGCAGGACGCGATGAAATCGGCATTCCGTGACTCTGCGGATACGAGAGCTACTACAACGCCAACATATCCACGACCAGCGGTGGCGCAGCAATCTCCTTACGCAAGCGTACTGAGTAGTCGAAGTAAACAGAGAGGAGGGCATGGAACATGGGTACAGGTCTCTTCGAATTGATCGCTCAGGGGTGCCAGTCGCTTGCAGCCACGGCGGCGCCCACCATTACAGCGATGGGGGTTCGCATCGTCATCGCGCTCGCGACCATCATGCTCGTTTGGTTTGGGGTGCAGGAAGCGCTGGCATCGGCGCACGGAGGGCCAGGGTTCAGCATGGGGAGGTTCCTCAACCTCTTCATGCTGCTCACCTTCGCCTATGTGATGGTGAACTACTACGACAGTTCCATCCCCGGACTTGGCTTTTCCATCAAGGGCTTTATCGACGGCGGCACGCTCAATCTCGTGAACCTTATTGGGTCGATGGCTCCGACACCATGCTGAACGAGATCCACGCGGCATCCTCCAAGACGGGGCCATCAATGCTGAATAGCCTGATGAATCCCTACTACGCCATCGTGTACTTTGTCAGTCCAATTCCTGTTAGCCACTTCTCGCCGCGTGTCACCGCCATCGTCGCCTATGGAGCAATCGCGGCAACGATCATTGGACTGCTCGGGCCGATCTTCATCCCGTTTCTTGTCTTTGACAAGCTGGAGTTTCTGTTCTGGGGATGGCTCCAGGCGTATCTTGGGTTCAGCTTCTATAAGGTGGTCGCCGCAGCCACCATGAATATCCTGGCTCACTGCTCTGCGCAATACTACATCGAACTTGGCCAACTTCTCCGACCCGGCAACATGGTGCAGGACGTTCCGCTTCTGATCTTGCTCGTACTGGTCAACATCTACATCCTCTTCAAGATTCCTGCCATGACCATAGCTTATTCTCCGGCGGCACGGCGGCCACGGCGGAGGAATGGGCGGCGATGATGGCGATTCGGGCCGCGATGTAAGCGGCAGAGCAAGCGAGGTCATGCATGAGCACAGAAGCAACGCATGGAAACAAAAGCCATCCCCGGAAATCACCCGAGCTGCAGAGCGGTATCTGGAGCAGTACGGCGATCCGCTGGTGATGAATACCTATTTGAAGGTGACCATTCTTGTGCTCGCCGGCGTCTGTATCGCGCTGGCGGCACTCACCTTCAAGAGTCAGCAAGCGCTCGCCAACATGCACCCAATGATTGTGCGGATCAACGACGTAGGCCACGCCGAAGCGATCGACTATCGGAACTTCCAGTATCGCCCCCAAGAAGCGGAGAACAAGTATTACCTCACCCGCTGGGCAGAACTGTACTTTAGCCGCAATCGTTTCACGATCGAACGTGATCAAACGCAGTCGCTCTACTTCCTCAATAGCGACGTGCAACGCGCCGTGATCGACCAGGAACGCAAGGACAACAGCATTCAGAATTACGTCAAAGACAGCAGCTTGCCGTATATCGATGTGGAGATCAAGAACGTCATCCTTGACGACCTGCGACAGTCGCCGTATTCGGCGCGCATCGAGTTCGAGAAGGTGTACACCAACCCCGCGGATCATTCCGAACTCAAGCGGGAGCGATGGACAGCCAGCGTCACCTATGTCTTTCGCGAGAATGTGAAAAACAATGAGCTTGCCGTGAACCCCCTCGGTCTGACCATCGTGCGCTTCCGGGCCGACCAGGCATTCAGCTAGGGATTCATCGACCTGCCCAGAGGCTTATTCATGTCCTTTCATGCTGCTAATCCGGCTAGCTTTTCCTACCTGTCCTCGTGTGCGGTAGAGTCAGCGAACAAGAGCCTTTCGACGCGCAACTACGGTGGCGAATTGCGCCCTTCTTACGGCGGACTTGCCCGCTCGAATCGCACTGCAATTGCGGTGAACTTCCGCAGCCAGTGTGCAGATGACAACTTTGCTCTGGAGCGTGTCTGCCGTTATGTATCCCGTCTTTTGCTCGGTCACAGCTTCGGGGCCTTTCCGGCGCCCGGCGGCACTCGGTCTTCTGCTTCGCATTTCGCGCCCCTTCGGGGTCTCGGTTCCTCCCAAAACAAGTTTGAGAACCACGGCAAAGAACGCCTCTCAAACTTCTTTCGGGCCCCTCCCAGAAAGCAGACCTTCGGCACTTGGGAGCCGGGCCCACTCGCTAAGCTCCGCCCAGTGTGACCCGAGCAACAACGGGCGAATTCAAGAAACGGAGACACTCTCATGTACCAGAACAAAGTAACCCTCATCGGCTTTCTCGGCAGCAACCCAGAAGTTCGCACCGCCAACAACGGCAGCTTCACGACACTCTCGCTGGCAACCAAGTCCTCCTACAAGAAGGACGACAAGTACATCTCGCACACCGAATGGCACCGTTGCGTAGTCTTCGGCAAGCTCTCGGAGTTCGCCAAGACGCTCACCAAGGGCGCACATATCCAGGTGGAAGGCGAACTGCGCAGCCGGGAGTACGAGAGCAAGAAGACGGACACGAAGCAGCGCGTCTGGGAAATTCGGGTCGCTTCGATCCTGAAGCTGGACCGCGCCGAAAAGGCCGCCCCGGAAGATCAGGATCACGATGAAGTGCCCCAGGAGGAAACGGCTGCATAAGCCCTTGCTCTTCACTCTCGGAAGCCCGGCTATCCGCTGGGCTTCCATCGCTGTGAGGTTCCCACTATGAGCTTCGAATTGATCCTTCCATTCCTTCGGCCTATTGAGTCGCTACTGCTCGACGAAAACGTCAGCGAGATCATGGGCAATCCCGACGCCTCATGGTGGTACGAACGCGACGGCATCATGTTCCAAGAGCAGAACATTTCGTTCGACGCCGGCAAGCTACAAACCGGCCTCGAAGTTATTGCCAATCAACTCGGTAAGAAGCTCGACGAGGACAACCCACTTCTGCACGCACAACTCCCGGACGGGAGTCGGTTGGCGGCAGTCATCCCGCCGGTCGTGCGCTGTACACCAGCACTCATCATCAGGAAATTCACCAGCCGCCATTACACAGTTGATGATCTGATCGCTCGCGGCACGCTGACGCGGGCGCTTGCGGACTTCTTAGCCGAGCAGATTCGCAGCGGTAAGACGCTCCTTATCAGTGGCGGAACCGGTACCGGCAAGACCACGCTATTGCGGATACTGGCCGACTTTATTCCCGAACAGGATCGCCTCGTTGTCATCGAGGACACCTCCGAACTTCAGATCCAGAAGCCGAACATTCTGCCGACGGAATGCCAGACTGATACGTTCAAGGCCAAGATAACTTTCGACGACCTTCTAAAGTCCGCTCTCCGCTGGCGACCGGACCGCATCATTCTCGGGGAAGTCCGCGGAATCGAGGCACGAACGCTGCTCGATTCCTTCAACACGGGCCATGCGGGTTCAATGGCTACGATCCACGCCAACTCGGCGGAGAAAGCCCTTCACCGTTTCGCCAATCTCGTGATGCGCAGTCACGCGCAAAGCACGTTCGCCGATACCGAAGCCGAGATCGCAGAAGCTGTCGATTTTGTCGTCCATGTTGAACGTCAGCCAGGCCGCCGCGTTGTCCGCGAGGTGCTTGCGCTTCGCGGCTATGACCGCGACGCGAAACGCTTCCTTATTGAGCCCGTCTTCGAAGTACAACATGCCACAGCATCGGCACGGAGTGCGGCGCCTATTGCTGCTGACTTGCTAACCAATTCTGCACATAACGATTCCTTGATTCCACTACCTATAAAGGAGAACCCACATGCCACTGCTTGAGATCAACCAGAGCCGCCACATCTGTGCTTCTGTCCGACTCGATGAGGTCACCGCCGCGCAGGTCGATCAGTATGCCGCCTTCATCCACGCATCCGCCGACGATGTTGTGGACAAGGCGCTCAACTATGTCTTCTCAAAGGACCGCGACTTCCAGGACTTCCTGAAGACGGCACACGCCAAGCAGGTTGCCCCCGCTTTGCGTGTGCGAAAAGGCCCGAGCAATGGTGCGACGGAGCAGCCGACAAAGAAGCTTGCAGCCGGGGTCGAGTCCACGGCTTCTGTGCGCGCAGTGAAGGCATGATCGTCCATTCAATTTCGTGGTGGTGCAAGAACGGTGCTTCGCACCGGAAGAATTTTGACACTCCACCCCTCGCAGGGTGCTGCAGAGCGCTCTGGGGCGCTCCAGAGCTACTTCTGCACTGTCAACAACTTGCATTTTCAGGGCGCTCCAGAGCGCCCTGGAAAAAATGCCGGAATCGAGGTCCGAATGGTGCGAATCTTCAGTGACGGAAATCAGAACCAGCCGCGAGAGTTTCGCACCTTAACCGCCAGCACGAAGGTGACAGAAGAGGAACTCAATGAACTCGAACAAGCTGCTGCCTCATGCGGCGTTCGGCTTGGCGAATGGATTCGCCAGGTCCTGCTGCGCGAAGCGAAGTCCTCCTCAAGAACAATCGCTATCCACCATCTCATGACCGAAATCGTTGCTTTACAGCTTTTCTTGACCGACGTCCTTTCGCCGGTTGCGTGCGGTAAGCAAATTAGTGCCGACCAGTATCAAGAGTTAATGCGGAACGTGAAAACCAACAAGCAGCGCGCCGCCCGCGAGGTCATTGCACAGTACGTCGCGGAGAGCGAGGAGAAGCGCCATGCCTGAAACAAACTGGGGAAGAAAAGAGACGATCATCTGGCCGCCACACAGCCCGATTTATACCTTCGGCGCAGTCTTTCTTGCCTTGATCCTGACAGGATTGTTCGTTTACCTCCGCTTCGCGTTTGCGCTCTCTCCGCTCGAACAGTTTTACCTACCGCTTTACATCAAGACCTCCATCGCCCCCAGCCTTCGCACGTCTGGCAAGTACCAGATGCTGCTCATGTCGGACAAAAAAAGCCGCGCTTGGTATGCCCGAGAGTTGGATGTCGCAGCAGGCTCGACGCCGCAAACGAATGCTAAGCCCATCCTGCTTGTCTTATCCGTTTCCGCCCGCCAGCGCGGCATGGTCTATCTCTACCGCAGTGCTCCGAACGTCTACCAAAACAGCGCCCTTGGAAGTTACCTCAAGCAGCAGATTTACAGCGGAGCAAGCATCATTGATCTGTTCCAGTGGCCGCTTATCTTCGGAGCAATCGCGATGCTCGGGCAACTTCCGCTGTCCATCCCAAAGGATATTCGCCGTCGCAAGCAGATGAAGTATGGGCGGCGCCTGAAGGGGCCGATTCTCGTGACCCCTAGGCAATTTAACAAAGCCTTCGAAGGGACGGGCATCGGCCTCAAAGTGGATCGATGCCGCAACATGTTGCGTGTCCCGCAACGCGCCGAGGATCAGCATTTCGAGATCATCGGCGATACCGGCAGCGGCAAAACAACCATCATCTTGCAGATCCTCCGCCAGATTCAGGCGCGTGGACACTCCGCTATTGTCCATGACCCGGCCTGCGAATTCATCCAGCGTTTTTATGACGAAAGCCGTGGCGATATTGTACTCAATCCGTTGGACCGCCGATGCCCCTATTGGGGACCGTCGGAGGAGCTTGTCCGGCGTGCTGAAGCTCGAACGATCGCTGCCTCGCTCTTTCAACGAACCACCGACAGGAAGGACGAATTCTTCATCGATAGCCCTCAGAAGATATTTGCTCATTTGCTTCTCGACCTGCCCACGCCCGAGCAGTTGGTCCAATGGATGTCGCACCCCGAAGAGATCGACCGCCGCGTCAAAGGAACGGAACTGGCCTTGCTGATCAATCCGACCGCTCCCCACCAACGGTGCGGCGTACTCGGCTCGTTGAGCCTCGTCGCCGATAGTTTCCGTCTACTACCTACGAAGGCCGAGGCCAAAACCGAATGGACAGCGCGTGAGTGGTCCAAAAATCGACAGGGATGGATCTTCCTTACTTCGGAGCCCCCCGAACGCGAAGCTCTTCGTCCGCTACACAGTCTTTGGATCGATATGCTCGTTTTGCGGTTGCTCAGCGCGCCCAAGCCCGACCAACGTCCGGTGTGGTTTGTAATCGACGAGGTAGCCAGCTTGCAGAAGCTGCCCCAGTTGCACACCGCCATCACGGAGAATCGCAAGTCCCGCAACCCACTCGTTCTGGGTTTCCAGGGCAAGGCCCAGTTGGAAGTCATTTATGGGCACTTGGCCGAGGTCATGCTCTCGCAGCCCGCCACTAAGATTTTCCTCAGAACCTCGGAGCCCAATGCCGCAGAGTGGGTAAGCCGCGCCATCGGCAAGGTGGAGATCGAGCGGATGAAGGAGACGCACTTCGACGGCCACCGTAGTGGTCGAAACTTCGCGCTCGATAGGCAGACCGAGCCACTGGTCCTCGACTCCGAAATCGCTGGATTGGCGGACCTTCACGCCTATCTCAAGTATGGGAACTACGTAGCGCAGTTCTCCTTCCCCCTGCTGGAAATCCCCGCGTCGAAACCGAAGTTCATCGAGCGCCTGGAGGACGACTACATTGTGCGCGAACCGCGCAAAGATCAGCCACAAGCCGCAAAGACTGAGGCCCCTTCAGGATCCCCAGCACACGCGGAATCGAAGCCGATAAGTAGCGGCCACAATGGGCAAAGCGCTCCGACCAACCCCGCCCACCAGGCTCAAGAAGAGCGCCAAGGTGAACTCACCTTTGGTCCGAGGATTTGAGCGATGCTGACGATTTCCAAGCCACTCTCCGCTGGCCAAGCACAGACCTACCACGAGAAGGAATTCACTGCGAAGGAGCAGAACTACTGGTCGCAACGCGGCGTCATCGCAGGTGAATGGCAAGGACGGCTGGCCGGGCAGTTCGGCCTCACCGGAACGGTCTCTTCCGAGGACTTCGCGAAACTCAGCCAGGGCCAGCATCCACAAACCGGCGAACAGCTTGTGCGGCAACGAGCGTCGTATGAATATCAGGATGCCGACGGCAAGACGGTCAAGACGATGGAGCACCGGGCCGGGTGGGATGCGACCTTTTCCGCGCCCAAATCTGTCTCGCTTACCGCGCTGGTCGGCGGTGATGAGCGTGTCCGCGAAGCACACCGGGACAGCGTCCGCGTTGCCCTCGACCAGCTCGAACACTACACGCAAGCCCGCATCGGCGGAAATCATCCGCCGGAGACCACGGGCAGGTTTATCGCCGCCAAGTTTGAGCACGATACAGCCCGCCCGGTCGATGGCTATGTCGCGCCACAACTGCACACGCACGCGGTCGTCTTCAACGTTACCGAGCGCGACAACGGCCAGCCACGCGCAATTCAGCCGCAGAGCCTCTTCGCCTCGCAGCAGTTTGCCACGGCTATCTATCAATCCGAGTTGACCTACCGACTGCGCCAGCTTGGATACGAAATTACGACAGGGCGGAGCGGCGCGCCCGAGATCAAAGGATACACGCAGGAATACCTCGACGCATCCAGTCCCCGCAGCCAACAGATTCGTGAGTACCTCGAACGCACTGGCCGTTCGGGAAAGGAAGCTGCCGAAATCGCTGCGCACTCGACGCGTGACCGGAAGGAGATTCATTCGCCGGGACAGGTGATGGCCGCGCACCGGAAACTGGCGGCAGACTTTGGGCACCAAGCCGACGCTGTCGTACGCGCAGCGCGTGAACGGTCTCAACGTCACGAGACGCCCGTCAACTCGTTGGACCGCGTTCGAGAATCTCTCACCTTTTCCCGTGACAAGAACTTCGAGCGCGAGGCTGTTGTGGATGAACGTGCGCTGATCCGCGACGGACTCCGCCGCGGCATGGGACAGATCACCCACTGCCAGGTCCGCGCCAATCTTGACGCTCGCTTGGCTTCCGGAGAATTTCAAATCGTCGAGCGGCCTCAAGGCATTCCAGGCCGGCAGTTCACCACCGCCAAAACCATCGAAGCGGAGCGTGAAATTGTCCGCCGGATGCGTGACGGACAAAACCAGGTCGAGCCGGTTCTTTCGCGCCCGCGCGCTATCGCCTTTGCCGACCAGCACCCGCATCTCAACCGGGCGCAAAAGACCGTGGTCGAGGATGTGCTCAGCTCGCCAGACCGCATCCAAGGAATCCAAGGCTTCGCCGGCGCGGGCAAGACAACCACCCTCACGGTCATCCGCAGCGCCGCGGAAACGCAGGGGCATCAGGTCGAGGGTTTCGCCCCGACCTCCCGCGCCGCGCGACAACTGAATGAAGCAGGAATTGAGGCTGGAACCCTGCAAGGCTTTCTCGCCCGGACTGCAAATCCGGGCGTACCAGAGCGAAAGCACTTGTACCTTGTCGATGAATCGAGCCTTGCCAGCACGAACCAGATCCGCGAGTTCCTTACGCGGCTCGGTCCCCATGACCGCGTGCTTTTGACCGGCGATATCCGCCAGCATCAGGGCGTCGAGGCGGGCCGCCCCTTCGACCAACTGCAGGAAGCCGGGATGCGCACGGCCAAGCTCGATGAGATCGTTCGCCAGCAGGACCCGGCTCTAAAATCTGCGGTCGAACTGCTGGCCACCGGCCAAGTCCCCGCTGCGCTCGACGCGCTCCAACAGCAGGGCCGTGTGAAAGAAATCCCCAACGCAGAAGAGCGCGTCCGCGCCATCGCCAAGAGCTACGTCGAATCGCCAGAGAACACTCTCATCGTCTCCCCGGACAATGCTTCCCGCCGCGAACTGAACGTCGCTGTTCGCGAGGAGTTGAAGGCCAATGGAAGCCTTGCGCCGGAAGATCATACTTTCCGCGTCCTTGTTCAGCGTCAGGACATGACCGGAGCCGAACGATCATGGGCCAGCCACTACGAGATCGACGATGTAGTTCGCTACACACGTGGCAGCAAAGCCATCGGAATCGGAACTGGCGCCTATGCATTGGTAGTCGCGATCAACCCAGCTCTAAACCAGCTTACTGTCGAGAAAGCGGACCAAGAACTTGCAACCTACGATCCCCGCCGCCTGACAGGCGTCAGCGTCTACCGGGAGATCGAACGCGAGTTGTCCGCAGGCGACCGCATCCAGTTCACAGCGCCCGACAAATCGCTCGGCGTTGCCAATCGCGACCTCGCCACCATCGAGGCGATCCATCCCGAGGGTCGGCTCTCTGCACGCCTCGACAACAATCGCCAGATCGAATTCAACGCCAGCGAGCATCGTCATTTCGACCACGGCTATGCCGTAACGAGCCACAGTTCCCAGGGTCTCACCGCCGAGCGCGTCCTCGTCCACGCCGATACCAGCGTCCATCCGGACTTGCTCAACTCCCGCTTCGGCTACGTCTCCATCTCACGCGCCAGCCTCGACGCCAAGATCTATACAAATAACGCTACAGATCTTGGGAAAAGGCTGAGTGGTGATGTTTCCAAGAGTTCAGCGGTTGAGTTTTCTCAGCCCGCTGGTCATTCCATCTCTATCGATCACTCCAAAACAGACGGCGGATTGAACCTGGGGAACTGAGCCAGCGTGTCAACCGATTTCCCTCCATTCTCGAAAAGAGACTACACTGGGCCTCACGGAAAGCGGATTTTTACCGCATAATAGCTCTTAGAACTCAGGCGCCTTGCAATGATTGACACTGCTACGGACGGGGAACGGTTGTGCAACCTTTTGGACCATCGGCTATTAGTGTCCCCAGTCTGGGGCATGTTAGCTTCGGCTTTAGAATCAACGGGACGCCACTCAGAATTTGCCGATTTCTATCGTCAAGTTGCAGCGGTCGCATTGACAGGCCGCATTGTCTCCGCTGGCGTCTCGCTAGCAAAAACAATGGAAATCAGTGATCCTGGCTTCAAGAAGGAGTTCGTTACTCTGCTGCGCGATTACGTCGGAATTCCATCTCGGTTACTCGATGAAGTCTTCCGCTTTTCCCAGAGAGCGGTTTTGGCTGCCTTGGAGCCGTTACCCAAATCCCTCCAGAAACGTATGCAAACCTGGGCCTTGCACCATCACTCACACTGCTACATGTGTGGCGTAACGCTGACATTTGAGAATCAACAGCCCTCTCATCATTCTTATACATGCGAGCATGTGTGGCCATCTGCCTACGGAGGGAACAGCATCATCGAAAACCTCCTACCTGCTTGCAGCGCTTGCAACAGCAGCAAGAAAGCGAACTTCGCGACCTGGGTAATGCCGGCTATTCAATCGCTCATCCTCGGTCTGGCTCCGCCAGAAACAGACTTCAAGAGATTCATGGGAGCTACAAATTCTCGCTTCATTATCGAGTTGCGCAAGATTTGGCCGCTCGCAAACACATGACACTCAAGAATGCTTTCCTTCAGCTCGGTCCATGGGAAGACGTTCGAATTCGGGACATTGATGACATTGTGGATGTCTTCAACCTTGAGAACCACGCCGCAAGCCGTGCTCTCTGATCACGAGGAACTTCAAATGTCCGTTTTTAAATACGAGTGCTTGATCACCAAGCAACAGAATGCAAACGATGCCCCCACGTTTTGTCTCTTCCATGCACCAGTCGGCGAGATATTGGAATGGGCAGACATAAAGCGACTGGAAGAAGAAGCGGGTGCTCCTCAGCGTCGCACGAGTCCTGCCAAAGTCAAAGCAATCAAGCGCTTCCTGGAAACCGATCCACGAAATACCATTCCAACGTCTGTCATACTCACGATTGATATCTCACCTGATCAAATAATACGCGTCGAGGTCAATCAGGCACGCTCCTTTGGAATCATCACCATCGCGGTGACACCCGGGACCCCGAAACCTGGGTTGGTCATCGACGGACAGCACAGACTACTTGGCATGAACGAATATGCGCCAGCAACGGACGTCAATGTCGTGGCGATCCTCGGTGCCAGCGATATGGAAAAGGCCTTTCAGTTTCTGGTCATCAACAATAAGGCGTCCAAGGTATCCATGGATCACATCCGTGCGCTGGCCCTCCATTATGAAGAAGCTGACCTCAAGAAACGATTGGAAACCGCGAGGCTGACACTTGACGCAAATGTGGGATACGTTGGACTTGTGAACAACGAGGAAGATAGTCCGTTCCGTAACATGATTTCATGGCCACTGACACCCGAAGCCAATCGCATAGTCGTGCCTGCCTCTATTGAAACAGCGATTGGCCTCATTCAGCAACAGAAGGTCCGTGATTTCGCCAGCGAAGATGTGCTCCTTGAATTCTTCTATACCATTTGGCGCAAGATTAAGGGCCGTTGGCCAGACCTTTGGGAGGCTAATTCACGCCTGTTAAGCAAGGTGGGCATCATCTGCATGACACAGTACATGACAGATGCGTTGATTGGGTCGTACGATCTCGGTCGGCTTGATGTATCAGATCCCGACCAGGTGGCCAAGTTGGTGGATGAAGTGCTCTCGAATCAGGAGCGCAAGTTTTGGAAGGTCGCGTGGACGTCCACCAGTTACGACACGAAGGTGGGCCGCTCTCTGATTGTAGCCGCGCTGGTTCAGATAGCGAGGAACATTCGAGCAGGCGTCCCCTGGTATGAGGACGTCGAACTTATCGATGCTGCAAGTATTGAGCCGACACCTTGAACTCTTGAACTCCCCTATTATCGACTTGGGACAAGCTATCAAGTGCCATGAGAATCTGCCCTCAATGTGAGCCAATCTGAAAACAAATAACTCAATTTGACTTGATCTGCCGGTGCACAATCTCTAACCCCAAAGACTCGTCCGATTTGCGGTTTCGGTAAGTTAAGCTGCTTCCCTCAAATACTCCAACAAGGTATTCAGCATCCCCGTTGTTCCTCTTCCTTGAGCAAAAAGCGTGGGTTTTTGCTTTGGGCGGTGCTCTTCAATAAAGGTAGTAGCGGCATGTTTTGCGCTGCTTGGAACAACCAAGAAGATGTCGGCGTTTTCAGCCATCTTTTGCAGCGCTGGGTTACCTACCTTATCGTGGCTCAGCACAACCCTGGCTCCCGGGAACCAACTCTCCACCAGACCCTTGAATCGCCTGCTCGCGTGTTCCGTGAGACTATAAACGGCAAGAGTCCTATTCCTCAATTGAGAATAGATCGAAGAACGCTCGACCGGTTCACCCGGTCGACCCGCGAAGGCATTCGCTGCGCTGAGTTCCCCACACTCCGAGCACAGTTGCTGAAAGAAATGCAATTGCTCCGATGAAAGACGTTGAGGAAAGGAACCGAAGCTTGCAACGATAGCAGAAATAAAATCGGAACGTGCCTTGGAATCGCGGCACGGATGGATCGACAAAGTATCCAGAACATCCAGTGCCCAATCAATTGCCTCCGGCGCATTGTACATTTGCCAGAGGAGCGTCGCCTGTTCAATAAGATCGCGATAGTCGTTGGGGGCGGGGCCCGCTTCAAGGACGGTGTCGGCCAGGTCAGCCCAGAGCCTGAGATCCATAACCGAGCAATCTTTGTTGATCGCCAGGATCGTCATCAGAGCTGAAAAAAGAGCCGTCAACTCAGGCGATACCTGGCGCTCGCGTGAGCGGAGCGAAAAGACTAAGTGTGGCACCGCCATATGAACTTCAGAATTTCTCTGCAGTTCCAGCAGCATGCTTGTCAGTCCTAACAACTTCTCAGGGTCTTCTAGAGTCTCAAATCCAGCCCATTCCATACTGCCCCGCTGACCTACCTTGTACCAACCCTTCCTGTCTGCGTGCCGCTGCAGCAGAATGGCCCAGTCAAACCAGTTCTGAGGAAGTCGCTCAGTTACCTCGGTGACTGGCAACCCAGCTTGCAAAACTTCCTGAAGAATAATGCGGCGTGCCCGACTGGACTGCAACACCTCCTTCTCCCTCGAACTAAGTTGTGAATACGCTCTTCGGGCAATTTCGTAAGCTTCTAGAGTTTGTAACTCAATAGCGACTGAGATCAGCTTTTGGGCCACTCCCAGTGAAATCGGACAATCCCGGAGCAACATAAATGCGCCATCGTAATCCTCTACCGCCAACGCACTTTCCGCAGCCTGCAATAAGTCCGCAACCTTCTCGACTGAGGTCGGAGGAACCTCCGACAAGGCATACAACTTCTGCAGCCATTGCTGACCAACTGGATCAGACACGCCTTGGCTCAGAATACGACGCGACAATTCTTTGCGAGGGGGGTCCGAAGCAACCGCCAGAAGCATTCCGCTCTTTGCCACTTCGGGCGCTGACAAACCCGCTTGGGTCGCGTACAACGTTCCGAAAGTTGGCAGGACCTTATCTCGAAATACCTGTAGTGCCCCCGCAGCATCGCCTTGTTTCTCGAACTCTTCTATAAACGAAGCGTAAACGGCTTGGACCAGAACTTGGGTAACGAGAAGAGGTCGCCGTGCCCCTAACACGTCAGGCAACCCAGACAGCATTAACAGTTCTTTTGCCGTGCCCAATCGAGAAAGCAACTGGATCTGAAGAAACTTGAGATTCAGTGCGTCAAGTCTGTTTAGCTCTCGCAGGTCGTTAATTCGCCCTTGCGCGATATCCCTTTGTCCAGTCTCCAACGATGTGTAAAAGTCGCGCAGCATCCGCCCCGTTGACTGTTGGAGTTCCCGTCGTCGAGGTTGTTCTCTTGAGGTCACTTGATCCATGAACTCAAGCGCGTTGCGGAAGTTTTCAGCTCCTGCGGGATCCGCCGGGCTGAAAAAACGATATGCGAATCCAGATGATAGTTGCAGAACAGCCTGCTGCATGGTCCTATCCGGACTAAGACGAGCACGGTGGAGTCGAAAATTTGAGAACGTCGGGCCAACGAAAGCTTCGAGGTCGCTGCCCAACTGCCGAAACTCGGTTTCCGAAAAGGCTATGCCGTAATTCAAGTGCCAAAGCTTCCCACGGTGATCTTCATGGATAAACGGCAGAACAGTCGCCCGTCGAGGTTGTTCTCTCAACCGGTCCACCCATCTTCGCACCCATGCGTGCGCAGGAGAACTCTCGATTTGCTGCCAACTGACTTGATTGGGCGGGGCAAAGAACACCCGCAAAAACTCGTCTACCTCATTGGCGGCGATATTCACCATGGCGCGATCAACCCCAGCACTCTCGCATCGATAGATGTGCTTCCGCAATAAGTCTGGAATCGGTGATCAGATGAAGAACCTCCGTGTTTGCGTAAATCCCGTTGTAGGTGAAGTTCATTGATCCACTCAAGTAGAATTGATCAGCTAGAATTCCCTTTGCGTGAAGTTCATCGGAGAAGAGAAACCGCAGTCGCTCGGCTGAGGCTAAACTCGCAACAGCATTATGGAACTGCCGATTGTGCTCAACATCTCGAGTCACTACCGTGATCTGTGTTCCACTTTCTGCCAAATAATGCAGGATCTGCGAAAGACGGATGCGAGCAAAAGGCCATTCCGGTTCGAACGTGGAGAATGAACCTGCGTCATTGTCGAGCAAGGGGATATCAGAGATCCACGGACTCACCAGCCAGAAATGTTTACTCGGCACTAACAGTTCAGCCGCCACTATGGACTGTAGAAGATCTGGAATTTGTCGAAGTCGCGGAGACGATAAGACCTGACGGTTCGCGGACGCAGTCACTGTATCGCCTCCCGACAAACCAGGAGTGCTTCGAGCGAGCCACTTTGCGATTCGATTCGCTCCACGATTGGATACACACTCAGAAAACCAAGGTCCAGGGGTTGACTCGCTATCGACAGCAACGCCTTCTTCAACTCTTCCGCCAATGCCGCAGGTGCCACGATGCGTGCTGCGCCATATTCCTCTAGTAAGGTTGCGAGACGTTCGCGCCAGTTCGCCTCCGTGACAGCGACCGCCGTGGTCGGGTCTTCCAAACAGTCACGCAAGAGTTGCCGATCCGCTGGGGGGATTGAAGCGTAAGGATTTCGTATCGAGAGCGACAGTTTCCGAACGACATTTCCCCTCGGCCAGAGCAATCCGTAGATCGCCTGGAAATTCCATCGCGCATCACTGCGTAAGTCAGCATCAATATGATTTAGAGCGTGTTCAAATCGAGGTTGACGACTGGCAACGTAAGCGAACACCCGCGCATCAATCTCTACTCCGAGACGCTCTTCTGCCGCCTTCCAATCATTGATTAGATCTCGCACAACTCGGTCCGTTTCCGCGTCACTGCCCGGCCGAAGAAGGCGAGAATTGAGAGCACTCATCACCGAATGCGATATTCGATACCCTCTTTGTCTCATTAACGCTCGCAGCCTGGCGAGAGCGGCGTGAGTTGCACTATTTCCAACAGCATCCCGAAAGTCTCTGAATTTCTGCCGTAGTTGTTCGTCATCATCGAGACAGTTCAGGAGTCGGCTAATTTCTGAATCTACCAATTCAAACTCTGAGGAAGCTAGAGCACTTTCAACCAATCGGAAAAAATGGAGGGGGTCTTCAGCAACTCGTCGTAGGATCTCTTCGATGACCCCAGCGCCTCCCGGTGAATTTTCCGTTATCCAGATTTCGTACCTACCGGACGGAGTCTCACGCCTCCCAGCAGAATCGCCGGGTGGTGGTCCTGGCTCGATGTCCAGGATGAGGGAATCTGCATCAAACTGTGGGCATATCCGCTGGCAGCCCTCCAGAATCGCCGCTCCAAGAGTCGCACGAAATCTACTCTCTACCCACGTGTGCCACTCTGGTGTTGGTTCTGACCAGAGAACTGACGCACAATGCCTCAACCGTTCTGTGACACCAACCTGCCCACACAGATCCAACAATCGGCGATGTACCTTTTGACGAATTCGGGTCTCCTCCGGACCATTTTCACTATTTCCGGCCCCTTCCTCCGACTCTCTGTCAACAGCGGGTTCTTCGACATTAAGTGTTTGAAAAATCACGTCAAGCACTTCACCCATCCGTCTTCCTAGAACAAGGGATTGTAGGTCATCGTGTGCTTCGACGAGGCTCTTGTTGCACTCCATCGCGTACGACGTGAGCGTAGAAAGGTAAATTTGAGCGAGCCATTCCAGCAGAAAATAGTTCGCTGACAGACGCAGCGCCTGATCGTTTATGACGCAATGCACGAAGTAAGCCGTACGCAGGCACCGAATCTTTTCCGTATTGCCTTCAACACCGGGGTCCACATGTGCATCAACAACTCGAACCCCCCTAACACATATCCCATCAACATCCTGACTAAACCCAATTGCCGCTTGGCTATTACCCCTCGTTTCTGACTCACTCGCAGAATCTCCCGTCGCTGAATCACGATCTACAAATCGCACGTAACTTGATATTTCCGATACACCTTGCTGCCGGACTAACAGTTCTGCCTGCGAACCCAGGGCGAATCGTCTAACCACAACATGCCCATGCGTGTTATGAGTGAAGAATTCCAGCGCCTCAACAAGTCTCGCCCAGGGCGACTTCGACGGTGTCTCAAATATCTGAGATGGCCCGTCAGGAAATATCTGGGTCCTCCAATCAAGCACGCCTTTCGACGTCGGCTTAATGCGCCGCGGACACTCAGAAGGCAAGATGGTCCATGGACGATAGCAATTAACATCTCGGATTTCAGCCCCCTCCAGAGATCTGGAACGCTCCTAATGCCTCGAAATCCTGACAAACAGAACGAATCGGTATTTCCTGATCACCGTCTCTGATCTCTCGCGGAGCAATCCAGTGACTCACATCAGACCTCTCAGGAGAGAACCGGCGCGTGACATTGCCCACCGCAAACTCCTTCATTGCTTGAGCCACGCCCATACGCTCTTCTTTTTCTCGTGGAGTGTGAAAATGGAGAATGACTTCCGGGAGATTAAGATCACTAAAAAGACTGGGCGGAAGAAAATCCGGCAGCGGATTGTTCCGTTGAAAGAAGTCCCATTGTGGATCAGTCTGCCGGAATTGCCAGCGTTTCCAATTGAATTCCAGTCGGCGCAAGAGAGTAGGCAGAGCTGCCCTCATAACCGAGCGAGGCGGGTCCCAAAGAATAGCCTGTACCTCTTCCGCCGAGATCTGGAGCGCCTGCGCTAAGTAAATGTCGAACTCGGCCCGTATGGATTGTTGAGCAGTGCCCGTGACAAACTCGCGTAAGAACTTCGCCATCCACCGTTGTCGGTCTCGTTGAATGCTCTTGTCCGATGGACCAGACCAATCGCGATATACGCTTCCCTTTGGCAAAGACGCGCCCGCAAGGCGTTGCTCCAACCATTCCATACAAGCGAAGAGTGCCTGCATTCTGAGCACGTAACGATTGTGCACCGGCAAATAACGGGGCGGTAATTCCGGATCAAAAAGCAGGTCGTAACCTTGATATGCAAGTCGATCCCTCCCATAGTCGGAGAGGACTACCACAGTCCAAGGCCGCATCTGACGAATACGCCCTGCGCGCCCGCGTCGCTGCAAGAACGCTGCGGACTCAATGGGCGCCTTGTGCTGCATCACCGCACCCACGGTCGGATCGTTATAGCCAACTTCGAGGGATGCGGTCGCTACCACCACATCACTGGTGCGATCGACCCCCGAATCCTGGGAACTTGTCCGCGTAATTCTGAGCGAATCAGACAAGTTGTATCCGATCTGCTCCGCTGACCGCCAGGATTGCCCTTCTCGCATTCGCTCTGCATTGTTCGGCAGCGCACTCGCACGAAGTGCAGCCAGCGGTTGGCGTCCCCTGATCCGCGCTCCACGAAAATCCAGTGCTTCAGCATCCTGGAGATTGTTGTACAGACGGTTTGTTACATCAAGATTGTCAGTGAAGGCGTAGACGGTCGAACCATACAAGTCGGAAGTCCCGCCAGCATTTTGCACATTGAGCATGCGACGAAGCAGCATAGCTGCCTGAATCGTCGTCGCGAGCAAACTGGCACCGGATACTGGGTCTCCCCGAAGCGCAACTTGATATTCCATGCTTTTCTCAACCATGTTGCGACCGGGAAACACTTCAACAACCTGTCCTGAGTTTAAGCCAACTAATGTGGCGAAGAAATCTGCTGCGTTACGCAAAGTGGCCGACAGTCCCACAAATTCAATCGGTGTACCTCTTCCCAGAGCGTGGCGCCAACGACGAACCAGTAGAGCTACTTGCGCACCGTGCGTGCCCTCATAAGTATGAACTTCGTCTAACAACATGAGTCGAGGCGGGTCTGCGCAGCCAAGACCAAACACGTGGCGCGTTTCAGAATTACTCATCTCCTGATTGAGCATTTCACTCGTGGTAAAAAGGACATCGACTGGAGAACTGGCCAGCCTTCTTCGAGTCAGGACGACCTCCGATTCGTCAACAATGTGGCTCGCATCTTCAATACAATGCAATCGTTCCTTGCCTCTTTCAGCATCCTCCCTAGTCCAGAGAAGGTCACCGCCACACTCGTTTTCAGGGCAATGCAAATAAGGACATACAAAACCGCCGCTGCGCTCTGGCCATTTTGCGTACTCCCTCAGGGACAAGACGTTCCCATATAACGGCGTATCCCCATAAAACGCTCCGACGAGAATCTTGCGAGGTAAGAACTTCTCAATTCCCCGGTGAAGCGCTCGCACTTGGCGAAGTGTTTCCGTAATCTGATCCTTAAGCAATTCCTTGCGGGGATAAAGGGCGAGGATTTTAACACTGTATTTGTTCTTTCTCAGTGCGCCTGCAAGAAACGTAAGGCCTGGCAAGTAAAAGGCGAGGGTCTTGCCTGTACCAGTTCCTGTGGAAACTATGATCCCCCGTGACGTTCGTCCCCTCAGATCCGATAAGATCTGACGCGTCGCGTCAACTTGGAAATCCGCGAGCGTTAGCGGTTCGCCATCCCCTCGCAACATCTGTTCCAAAGCCCTCCGCCGTGTGGACTCAAGCTCACAGGAAGCCCCAACCTCTTGTAGTACCCATTCCGGGGCACGGTTACGATCGGGATATCGTCGACTCCGCATGCTGAAGCGATAGTCTGCCACTAAGGTTGCGCCTGCTTGCCACGGACGCCCTGGAAACAGTTGTCGCAGTCGAACCAAGAGACGCATTGTTTCGGCCATCCTAGTACGATATCGAGTACCGTCGACCACCTCGAACACCAACTGTTGCGCAATCATCTCTTCAAGAAGTTCTTCCGGATCAACATCTGTCTCGCCGACAGCTTTGGCGGCGGCTTCAACAATCTCGTCCCGCGTGAAGCTGCCATCGACTACGCCCCAATACAACAAACGAGTCTCCAAGGTTTCCAATTCACTGAGAAACTGCCCGAGTTGTTCTCGGCTGAACTCCGTCATTTGCTTGACACCTTCATTAGCTCACGCGATTACGAATCACAAATTGATCAGCAATGTTGTGATCTTCGAGCCAATCAGACACTTCCTCATCATAACGAGACAACAACACTCCGACCGGAGACACAGCCTGTCGGAGAAATTCCCGCACTGCAGGTGGCACCTTGTCACCTCCGATTGTTTCCCAGGCCGTAGCCAATTCAGCGACGATACCCTTCAATTCATCGAAGTCCGCGACTTGATTAGGTAAGGTGTCACGTCGACGCTTTAGTGAGGCCTCGAATCTCTCGATCTTCTTTACAGTCGCGGTGAAGGCATGGATCTTGCTGAGGACCGACAGAAAGTCTAGATTCGTTGCCGGAGCAACTTTGTCGATGTGTTGCTCCCATGCTTTCTTGAGGGTCTTTTCGAGTCGCTGGAGATAGTCTGGCCCACGATCGGTGGCGAACTCGGTAACTCTTGGGGAATCCACAAACTGCGTCGGCGAATTTACCACGATGTCGCATATGTCTACGACGTTCTGTATCAGCGCGGCAGAGGGCGCCTCTTCTCCGGCACTTGCACTTTGTGTTTTCTCAATTCTGTCGAAGAGGTCGTCAGGCCTGAGAATCGTCTTTGTAAGACTCGCAATTGTTCCAAACGTTGTCTTATGCCTTTTGCTTGATTCTTCAGTTCCCTTGCTTTATTGAGTTCTGTCGCAAGAGACTGCGCCGTTGCGCATCGCTCAACCAGCATCACGCTCCTCCTGCAAGTTTCTTAACATCGGACCGAATGGACTCCAGCGCTTCTATCATGTCCTTGTACATTTGTCCGATATTTGCATTGCCCGACCCGGTGACACTAGTCAGTTCCGTGTCCATTCTCTTGATTGCACCATTCACAACAGCAAGAACCACTTCATTGAAACGATCCAGCGCACCCATGGCAGCTTCCAGATCTATGCTTAGCCTGCTAAGCAACTCTGGACGATTCTTGGCATTTACCGCAAATCCAACCATTTCGAGCGTCTTGGCGACATCAATGTTCTGCAAGTCGGACAGAGCCTTGTCAAAGTCCAGTTGGTTGTAGAACTGGGGGAGCATTCCAACTTTTGCAATTTGATCGCGGGTCGCTCGAACTGTCTGAACCGCATTCTGGCATTCAAACGTCCGCCCTAACTCTGCCATGACGCGCTCCAACCACTTGCACCAATCGGTCCGTTCCAGATCTAGCACTTCCGTCAAGCCCTGAAGTTTGTCGCAAGCACGTCTTAGCGTGTCGAAGCGATTGTCAACCGCTTGCGGAATGTCAGGCGCTAGACTCCAGCCTGCTCGTTCGAGATCCCGTAAAGGACCAAGCAATCTTGACGCATCGATGTACTGCACCTTTTTCAGCTCAATTGAACCTTTGGTACAGGCAGCGTAGGCAACGAGCAGTTCCCTCAAATCGACCCGATACTTGCAAAGCGATTCTAGAAGTTCACGCCATTTCTTGGTCCTGCGATTGTCTGGAGTCCGACTGGAACTGAATATCTCGGTGGTACTCCGCTCTCCATCCAAGGACAGGCCATTCAACCGCGCCGTCAGCGCTAAAACCTGCACGGTCAGCGGAATCGGATCCCAACTTGGATCCGTCTGCACAGGCCGCCGTATCCGCGCCAGTATTCTCTCGGCGCAACTGTCGAGCAATGAGACATAGTGGCGAAGGTATTGTGAGCCCCCAGGAAAGTCCCATCCCCCCTCATGCTCGAATCGAATCATCCCTTCCAAAGCCAATCCCACCGTTCGCATGCTTTCTTTCGTCGGTTCATCGGGGATGAATAAGCGCAGAGCAATTTGAGTCGCTTGGGTAGCCTGTTCTCGGAAGTTGATGCTTCCGGTTACGAACCACTTTCTTGTGAAGAAATCACGTGACAGTCTCTCTGAATCCCAATCGATATGGTTGTCGATGGCTTTGTGGAGTTTGTCCCTAAGTTTCGTGACGACATCTTGCGGTAATTTGCGATTGCCGTTGGCCCATTGCTGAATTATTTGCACATCTCCGGGCGGAGCCACACTCGGGGGTTTGGAGACTTGATGTGAGGACTGGGAAGAAGGCAACGTGGCTGAGTCAATCTTACTAATCTTGAGTTCCGGGAGATCGAATGCTTCGTGAATCGCCGGATCCAAGTTTCTGACTGCCTGGCCGTCTGTCCAGAGATCGAGAAGCGCTTCGTATCGTTCAGCATTAGGATTGTTACCCACCTGGAGCATCTGTTGAAAACGCGGTTCCAGTTGTCTCCCGAAATATTGGTTCAGCGCCCCAGACGGAAACTGCCCTCTTCGGATCTCATCACCGTAGTTCTCGAGAGTGTGCCGCAAGACGTCCTTGACTAGCTTCCGAGGGTTGAATGAGCCTGAGGTCAGGCGCTCGCTCATCCGTTGCAACGCCAGTTCAGTAAATGGATAAAGACCCATATCCAACGAACTCCCAAAACCCTGATGGCACTTCTTTTCAAACTCGCAAGCCTGACAACGGTTCGGGATCGCACCCAAGTCTGGCTCTCGACCTTCGCGTACACCTTGATACCACCGTTCAAGATCTTCCTCGGGAACCCGGATCGCGTTCAGGTACCGTGCGGCGAAGCTTGCGAGATCCACAGTCCCGCGCTCCCAACCACTGGTCGGTTCAGAGAGTTGGTCTAAACTCACCACGAAACTCGTCCGTTGCTGCACCGTCTCGGCCAATGGTCGAAAATATCCCGCTGTGCACGCAATCGCGGTCCGAAGCGCACAAAGTTCACCAATTTCTCCCTGATGCGGTTGAACAAGGAGAGCTTCGAGTAACTGGTTTTCAATTCCTTGCAATCGAGCAAAATCTTCGATCAGGAGAATCAACTCCGCACCTTGCTCCGCCAATTGACGCCTGATCTCAAGCATCAAGCGGGATAGTTTGTCGCCACGAAGTTCAAGCAGCGACGCTATTGCAAAGTCAAGATTTCTATTCAGCCATTCGACGGCTTGCTGCTGAAGTTCGTCGCTTCCGAGCAAATCTGAATACACGTGTCGGGCGCGCTGCCCTGCCTGCGCCCAGTCCCGAAGGTTCAATGGTAGGTCTTGAGAACTGAATCGTCGATGCTCTTCGAGTCTCTCGACCTCCTCGACTTTCCCCAAGACATGTTGCGCCAACCGATTCAATAGGCCGTCCTGTCCTAAGAACTTCGTACGAAAAAAAGGGTCGTAAAGAAGGTCGGGCAGTGAGTTAGCTAAGAACCGTTCCTCTTCGTTCAGGGTCTGGGTGCCTCCACTACGGTTAACACCTGCCTCAAAGGCGAGATTATCAAGCAACTTCTGCGCTGCTTGTTCGACGCTTAGGCTATCGGTCGATTCCTTAAGTTGCCGTCGATAGTCATCAAATTCTGGACCGTTAAAGCGACCCAAGATCAGCCGAATAACACCTCGAAGGTTCGTGCCTACCTTAGGGATGAGAATCACATGACGGTTCTTAGCCGGAGGAATCTTGAGGCTTAACCACCGGATCAGATGCGATTTCCCGGTTCCTGCCTCTCCCAGTACCGGCACAAGAACATAGTCACTCGGTGTACTGAAATCCCTCAGAAACTGCTCTTCTGTGTAGTGTGCGCGATCGTGACTTCCGACGGTCGACCGCGTCATGGCCAGAGGATGATGGGTCGCTAAGAAAATGGCATCCGAACTTTGGAGCGCTTCAGTCTCCATCACATGTTCGATCTTGTCAGGTTGCCAGCAGATGTATTTGCTGAACTTCATGCGATTCCCTCGCGCACCCTTCCTAACCACCGAACTCGTGAGACACGTTGCAATTCGGGTCTGTCAGCAACTACTGTTTCGTCCAAGAGCAATGCCTCACCGTCCGCAGCGTGGCTCAACTCCAGTTGAGCCTCTTCAGTCAGTCTCACGAGAGCAAAGGAAAGCGTGGAAGACAAGTGCTTTGCTGGCAACCTCTCCAAGACACCTTGCTTCTCGAGTTGAAGTCGGAAACTCCCTGAATCTAGCACTGGGCACCAGACAGAGAGTTTCCGAACGAAGTCTGTCATTTCAAGAATCTGCTCTTTGCGACCAAACTCCTGTTCTAAACGCCAGCGTATGTGGCTTGTGGGGTCAGGCACCAATGCCTGTTTGAGATGTCGCCAAGCCAAACCCAGATAAATCGCCCACGACGCGAGCATCGAGTAGCGAACATCATTCATGTTTAACTGCTTTACTTGAATCGCAAATCCTTGATTCCGGTCAATCGTTGTCCAGTCTCCCGGTGCTCCAAAGACAGGTAAGCTCAACCACCAGGCGAAAGCCAAAGCGAGATCGCGATTCTCCTCACTGCTGGCGATCAACTCCATGTAAGCCAGAGGCCAATACCGGCGATTGGCCTTCCCGTCGAGGAGGATTCTTGGTACTCCCTTATCTATGAGAATCTCGTCCTCTTCCTTAACAATCAGGCCCAACTTTAACGCTTCGTTAACAACTGCTCGAACCATCGGACGCTTTTTCTCTGCCTCAAGAAGAGACTCCGGCATCAACAACGATTCGCACACCTCCCGCCGTTCTTTCATCTGTGTCCGCGTGAGGAGTAACTCATGGAGCGCCAGAATCCTTCCGGGAACAGAGTACGTGCCCTCCTTATAAAGACTCATATGGCTTCCTTGCTTCGCAATTCCTGGAAGTTGACACCTCGTTCCGGCCAGACGTCCATCAACATTCGGTGCGGCGCCGCAGGATCAACGGTTGTACGTGGGAATAGCACTACCGTAGTCTGGGACAAATCGCCATCGTCCTTTGTTCCACCGTGGTCGCGTCGATAAAGTCCTGCAGGGGCGGGCAGGTTCGTGGGATGAAAAACCATGGTCGGAAGCCACGGAAGTCGCGGCATGACGAGTTCATCAATAGCGGTGAAACAAACCAGATACGACTTCCAGTCCAGCGTTAGCCACTCCTCCAACAACTCTCTCGGCGCCACTACACTCCGGATTCCTTGCGCAGCCAACCAAAGGACGACAGCATTCCTGTGGCGATTCCACTCTCTTCCTCGACCAGCTTCATAGAAGATTGCCAACATGTTATGTCGTGAAAGCATCGAACGGAGCACATCACCGACTGGAAACGTCCTCCGCCACACAGGCCAAGGCGCATGTATAGAACCGCAATATGGCTTGCTCCCCATACTTCGACAAAACGGACAACCGCCGCAAGATATTTCGACCGCAACTCCGCTCCGACCGGGCTTCGCCGGTATCGAGTAGGTCTCTGACAAAACCGCTGATATACATTCCTGCCCAGATAGCGCGTCCTTCAGCAATCCGAGATTCCGCTGAGAAAAGCGGTGTGCCGACTTTCTCAGTGGTCCAACTTTTTCGGCCCAAACATCCTCAGTCAAGTGATGTTGGTCGAGAATCTTGACGATTCGACGGTTGCGGTATCGCTCGATATCAAGTGTCTGCTGGGACTCTTTTTCGGTAGACTCCGCCTTGTCGTCAGCTGTATCAGTCGTCTTTCTGTAAGTAGGCGGCGGTTCTCCATCTAAACGCAACAAGCCTGCCCGCGCCATCAACGTCAGCGTACGCAGGTTCCAAGCTACGTTGTAGCTATTGCGCATGTCGATGTCACCTTCAGAGAAACTCGGCACAGCATCAACCGGTATGCGGAAACGGCCATCTGCGAGCAGTTCAGCCCGGTGAAACATACTCAGCCACCGCTCCCTCCCACGATCAAGTGAAATAAGCCTTTTTTTCGAGAGTTGCCGAGCTTGCGACCAATCAGCATTTGTGTACGCTACTAACGAAACGCTCGCATTGCCATCGCGACCACTCCGCCCGACTTCTTGATAAAACCGGTCGACGCTTTCTGGAACACAAGCATGTATGACCGTGCGTACATTGTCCTTGTCTACGCCTAGTCCGAAAGCTGACGTTGCAACGACTATATCAATGGACTCCTCCCGCCACCTGTTGAGAACCCTCAACCGCTGATCGTTGGGAGTTTCACCCGTGACAATCGCGGACCTTCGAAATCCCGCGGAAATTAGCGTTGCCAACCAATTCTCCGCATCTGCTCTCCTGGTGACGTACAAAATCAAAGGCCGCGGGAGGTTTTGAACTGCCTCGATAACACGCTCCTGCTTCTGGCTAGAATCCACGCAGCGCGCAAACCAGTACGAAGGTTCGGGCCGGAGTTGCACGCTCGCCAACAGCTTAAAAGGGCCAGGTTGGCCAAATAGAGTCTCAAGCGAATCTAGGCATGGCTCGGTGAGGGTGGCTGTCAACAGCAGCGTAGGAAACGGTTTTGCACTGTAACGAAGCAAATCTGAGCGAAAGCCGGCAAGTTCCTGGAAGGCCGACCGAAAGTCGTCGCCCCAAGCATCGACCATGTGGGCCTCGTCTATTACCAGTGTGTCTATCAGGCCCTTTGACGCGGCGCTGTAAATCGCACCGGCCAGCGACTGAATAGCACTCTCCGGAGAAGTAAAAACAATCTTTTGGGTTCCATCCTGGACACGACGCCAAATCTCTCGATTGCGGAGTTTTTCATGGTCGCTTCTGCCGCTCACGAAGGCGGTCGGATCGGGGAATACAGCCCGCACAGCCTGTTCTTGGTCAAGCGCGAGAGCAGTAGTCGGTACTATCACAACCGTCGTCCCGAGCTTTTTTGTACTCAATGCCGCTGGCAGATGCGCGCAAAGACTCTTCCCAGCACCAGTGGGTAATACCACAATCAAGGTTGACGACGGCGGTGCCGTAAGAGCTCCCCTTACCGCTTCACGTTGACCAGCGTTTCTGTAACTCTTGTAGCCGAGTCGCTTTAAGAAAGGATCACCCAACACCTCGCATGGTAACCGGCGTAATGATTCTGCATACGAGGGACCATCAACACTTCCTTCGACTCCACGTACTAACCAAGAAGGCACCCAAGGTTGAGCTGCCACATGAAGCCGAGTGCCGTAGTCTTCAACCTGGCATCCTGCCGCCTCCCATTCCTCAACAGTGGGCCAGGGACTTCCCTGGGGAACTACAAACCGCTGAGAAACACCAGACTGTCGCTCTTCCTCCACGCGCAACAGTTGTCTTGCGGCGACTACCATGTCACCACGACCTGTCGTGACCGCCCCCGACAACAATTCCTGCACTACGACAACAAGGCGGCGTTCGTTTCTGGTAACGCCTGACAGGTCAATCTCGGACCCCGCCCCAGAGCGGAGCCACTCTCCGATCATGTGAAACGAGTCTCTCATTTTTCGCGTGGGCACGGACGCCCGGACAACACATAGAATGCAATCGAGTCGAGCCTGACGTGAGGCTCGCCAATTCCAGCGAGGAGATCGTCGGCGAGTTGCTGCTCAACACGCAAGTGATCCTGCTCGAACTGCAGGTCCTGACCCCCTTTACGAGCAAGTTCTGCAACCCGAAGGCGGAGAGATTCCGTTTGCACTGATAGTCTCTTGGCCGCATCTTCGGCTGCACCTTCCGTGATCATCTTGAATTCCGGGTCCTCCCGTAATTGAGTTTCAGCTAGAAACCGCAGTCGGCGACACAGATCGGGCCACCGACTCGAATCGACCAGACGATCAAGGACTGACAGGTGCTCCTTTGCCAGATTTGTATCAATCGTACGTTCCTTCAAGTTGTATGGCAGTTTTATCGCTTCCACAATCCGCGCTTCAGAGACGTGCTTCCCATCAGCATCAAGAATACGGTCAACCAGGAAAGGAGCAAGCAAGGCATCGCCACGCTTGACCATTGCAGATTCGTCAAGTCTGCCGGCAGAAGTCGTTTTGCGCTAGCGACTGCCTTGCTGCAATCAGCAGTCACTAAGAAAATAAATCGAAAACCAATCCAATCTGCGGATTCTGAACCGTTCCATCCGGAAACGCACCTCCAAAGTGCGCATCCCTTTCCTCGATCATCCCAATCCAGGTAAGAAGCCATCGCGTCCACGAATGGATCACCAATCCGCAATAGCCCGACCTCAGGATTCGCGACAGCGGTTTCCCGCCGGAATGTCTTCGGCTCAATTATGGAAACGGCTATAGATTCGTCCTCTTCAGTTCCGGCCAACAGGTTCAGCGGCACAAGCGTATTGTGAGCAGTTTTGTAGTACCAAGCCCCTGCCACGGCCGGTACTTCTTTCTTATTGAAGTTCAATGCATTTACCACCCATGACTCCATCTGGCTCTGCAAGCGCAAATGTTCGCCGTCCAACTCGTCCAACCGCTGGAAAACATCTCGATCATCACCGGTGGTCGATTCAATCAGATCAAGCGCGTCCTGCTCGGCTATTCGCACGCGTTCGATCTCCCGTTCTTCACGTAGAGAAGGTAGAAGAGTTTCGAGTCCAGTCGAACCATACATCCAACTTGCTTCGCGGACTCGCGGCATAACAGCATCCACGAAGAGTTGAAGGGAGGCTATCGATTCGCCGAAGACGCCGAAACCGTCGGAAAGCATCCGATACCACGCCTCAACAACAGATCCCTCTGTATCGGGACCAATAAATACATGAGAAGTCAGGCGCTCCTTGCGACCGATTCGGTCGAGTCGACCGATTCGCTGTTCAATGCGGTTGGGATTCCAGGGAAGATCCAGATGAATTAAGACATTAGCAAACTGCAAATTTCGGCCAACTTCGCCAGATCGATCACAGACAAGAATGTCGCAATGGGAATTCGCATCGCGAAACGATTCTGTACTGTCTTCAGCCTCTTCCGTACTTTGCCCACCGTAATAGGACGCCACAGAATGCTCTCCGAACGCTGTTTGCAGAAACTCGTAAGCTCGTCGGCAAACGCTCGGAAGCGTCGCAAACACTACGAACTTGCTATTTGACGCGCCGCGCCCACCTCGACGCCTTCTGATTATGTCCCTCAAGACATGGAGTCGGTCACCGTCTTCCGCCGGGCGTTCTGTGAGGTGTTGCAACTCCTTAAGCCAGACATCTTCACCGTCGAATTCCGGACACTCCCACAACACATTCGCCCTAGAGCCGAAATCACGCGCGAGAGAAACCGACGATGTTCGTTGGCGGCGTGCTATTGCCGCTTCATGAAGTATGCACAATGAACCATCAAGTGCTTCCAACAACAAGAAATAGACTTCCTTCAACCCCAGCATCCACGAACCATTTTCAAACCCTTTGGCCTCGTTGATGGCCGCCGCTCGCCAGTTCTCCAATTGTTCCAGAGCCGACTGAAGGCGCTCATCAGTGTCGATCTCCTGCACCATTTTGTTAAATTCAGTTTTGCCATTACGAACTGACCAGAGCACATTTCCAACGTTTTGTCGGCGGTTTCGCAGCATACGTCGATGCAAGCGATACGTCTCACTAATGTGGATCCGGATGTCACGAATTATTTTGTCACGCTCCTCTGAGCTAGAATCACCATTAAGCAGGTTCTCCAACCGCGAAGCAAGGCCATCGAGCATCTTGTCTTCCTGAAAATTTCGACGCAATGCTCTCAGGGCAGCTTTCAGCGGAACTATGGACATTCCTTCTCGTAGCGCCAGCAGTGCCCTGCCCACTTCCTGCCGTTTGCCTATGCGGACCCGAAACTCATGGAAATCTTCCAAACGAAACACGGCAGGATCAAGCATGTGCAACATTGCCAGAAAGTCTCGCTCATTGTTCAGCACTGGTGTGGCAGACAACAGCAACAGTCTTTTCGCGCGACGCGAGAACTCCATAAAGTTGTCGAAGGCTGCCCTATCTTTGCCCGACCCCCATGCCAAAGACGCAACCAGTTGAGCCTCGTCCAAGATAACGAGATCTCTCAGACGCGCACAAATGCAACAAGCGATTTGTGCCGTAAACCTCGACTTCTCCGGCCAGCCCAAAAGTGAACTTCTCTTCCAATTCTTGCTTCCACTGATCGATAATTAACGGTGGAACTAGAACCAGGGCGGTAGCATTAGGTTGATCAAGCAACAATTGCCTCAGAATGATTCCCGCTTCTACGGTCTTACCCAGTCCTACCTCGTCTGCTAACAGGTACCGTTGCACTGGATCCTGCAAAACTCGCCGCACTACATCGAACTGGTGAGGAAACAGTTCCACGCGTGATGAAACTAACCCCGTCATTCCTCGAAAAGCTGCCCGTTGATCTACCAGACACCTGTAGAACTCCAATCGATGCTGATGAAAGAACGCTGTTTCATGAGCCTTCAACGCGAGCACATCTGTTGGATCCTCTATGGGTAAGCCACACCGGACGAATAACGATGTTTCAGGGACGTAGCGAGCCTGCCTCCCAGGAAGATTGACTTCGTATTCCCCGTCGAAAAATGCACCCGTCCGTCCCATTAACCAGGAGCCTTCGCCATCCACGAAGTAGCAGCGAGTCTGCGCAGGAAGGCGAACGATCGACAGCGACTCAACCCGTAACTGCTCTCGAAACCTATTCGCTATGGAACGAAAATACTCTACGGTTGCAGTGCCACCGGACACGCCGACGAGTTTGCCTGAACCGAGACGATTTGAGCGCGACTTTACAAAGCCGGCAGCTTGAAGATGTGGGCACACGTCTTGTTTGGTCACCCTCCGAGTTCGTCTCAAACCACACGAACCGGAGACTTTCCCCTGGGATTAATCCCAACTCCGCCGTCACTACTTCATGTTCATTTTCTTGGCGCAGGGGGAGGACCAAAACGTCTAGTCGCTGCGCTATCCGACCAAAGAATAACCTGTTGAGTGAGGAAACGGTAGCCTTAATCTTGCGAACAACGACCGACCGAGACTCTTCGGTCGGATGCACCAAAATATTCTACAAACGAACACTTCAAACTCCGACGACTCAAGAGTTTTCTCAGGAATTCAGCGATCGGTACGCAGATTCCTCACGCGGGCGAGTTGTGATCATTGCGCGGTATTGGAGTAGAAGGTAGTTCGCAAGCAACTTGATATCTTTCGACGTGTTTTGAATCTCATTCCACTTCCGTTGGGCACCCGGTCCGAAGTCCCAATAGCCCTGTGTCCAGCGGCAGACCCGTTGAAAAGGTTGCAAATCTCCTAAAAATTGCTCCTCAGTCAGTTCCTGGTTGTCGTAGTACCGATCAGAAATGGCGTCCATCAAGAACCCCATGCTGACGATGCCAGCCCCATGAACCAATCGCGAACGCACAGGCGGTAATTCCCAAGCTTCTTTAAATGTTTTGGCCGTCGCGCCCCAGAAAGCCTTAACCACTCTTAGCATCGACTCCACGTCACCGGTTCCCGTATCGGCGTCGCGAAATCGATATAGGACGCCATCACTCAAGCTATTCTCCAGCATTTTCAGCAAGGAGTTATCCTGCACGGCACCATTTGAATTAGTTGCAGTCCGTATTTTGCCCTTAAACGGGGAGTCCAAATCATAATTCAGTCGGTTGGCCAGTTTGGCCGGGAACCGTCGCCGCTGCAGAAGAGAAGGCAGCGTCATCTGCGTAGTGGGCAGCAACTCGTAAATTAGTCCCTTCGGAAGTGGCTTTGTCGAGTTCACCAAAATGAACTGCTCTTTTTGTTCCTGATCGTTCTTTGCGATGAACGCGGTCACACAGATCGGAAAGTTGTGGATAGACGCTTCGCGAATGGCAGCCATCCGCTGTTGGCCATCGACAATCCAACCGGGCTTTTCCTGATCACTCAGACCTGAGTCGATCGGTATAACGATAGTCCCCGAGCGACTGTAGGGAGACACTCCTTCTTGTCTTTCTGCAGGCTCAAACTCCACCCGTTCGTCAAAAGCGACCACAATTGCGTTCGGAATCATGGGGTCCGGTGACTCCAGATACCGGCGAATCTCGGCAATGTGGGACAGCACTTCCGGTCTCTGGTAACCGCATAACACCTCATCACTCTGCCGACGAATCCTGGAAACCGTGGCAAACATTGTGAGTTGCTTACCGTCAACCGCAAAGCTGTAAAGAGTACGATTTGGCCCCTGGATAATCTCCAGAGCCGGCAGGCGGAGAACACTGATATCGGGCATGGCCTTGCTCCCTACTTCTGTATGCATTCGATCGCCAGAACGGGAGTGCCTCGATTCTCGTCCTGTCCCAGTTCACGATGCAGTCGCTGGTAAAACACAAATAGATTGTGAAATCCTCGCCTCCGGTTTCGTTCAGCACCACGAAACAGGATCACGTGAATCCCTATTCTCCTGCAGACGTCACATGGGCACTTCTTCCACGGTTTATCGGTCAGTACCTCTCGATAGATCTCCGTTCGATCCCGAGAGCCGTCATGCAGTTGTTCGTAAGCCCGCAGAAGCGGCAATATATCTTCGATCGATGCTGCATCCGAATCGTATGCCGCAAGCGCTTGTAAACATGCCCTTTCCAGTCGCCGAGCTTCACTTTGGTCCACCTTGCCCGCCAATATACGGCGTGACAACTCAGGATTGGCTTCAACTTGTGGAACCCTGATCGCCGAATACGTACGGTCCATTGCCCAATAATTGTCTTTCATATCCTTGAACGCCTGTCGCAATGGTGAAGTACTGTCAAAACTTGCGACTCCATACTTGCCGAACTGCCGAACTTGCTCGCACCGCGTAATACCAAGAAGATGTAACCGTGTTTCACGTCGTCGGCAAGACTCTACTGCCTCTAGGCAAGCAAGTATATCTGGTGTCTTGAGTGGCACCATGCCTCCTAAAGCCAAGTAGCTGTATCCCATCTTCTGCAGTTGCTCAACCGAATCAGCGTACGAAGCAGGACTCCACCCCTGCGCAACCCCCAGGGGGATGAAGCGGCAATCCTGCCGTCTGTGCTCACGAATGAACTCAGTGGCAAGCTGCAGGGTGATCTCTCGGCGCCTCTTCCAGTCAGGGCCGACCCCCTTTTCTGTCGCATCAAAACCCAGAATCACATGGTCCACCGAGATTCCGTAATCGAAACCGACTTCGTCATAAAAGCGGATAATTTCGTCAACAGAGTATGGAGGGTACTCTTCTCTAACGTAAGAAAACGCACCACAGTCTCCCATGGTCTCCAGATTCTTACCCGCTATCCTAAAGAAGTCTTGCAAGCCGACCCGCAACAAACGGTGCTTCTGCGCTAAGGTGTAGCGCCCGCTGTCCAAGACAGCCCGCGACACCAACAATCCGTCAAAGGGCGGTGTTGCGAATTCTTCATGGGCGTACCGGTCATCCCTCTGACGGATTCTCAGAGTGGACCGTACTTCTGTTTCAAAATTGAAACTAGGATCGACAAAATCCTGACTGTCTGGGAAAAAGAACTTCACGCCGCCCTCCTTCCCTGAACATAAGCCCGGACCAAAAGGTTGGACAGGATACGGATATGTCGAGGAACGTTCTGTATTTCATTCCACTCAAGCCCCAACTCTGCCCACCGACCGCTGGTCCAATGGCAGATTGGCACAATCACCTTTAGTTCGTGGCGCGCATGATCTACCGCCCCAGGACTGCCCGGAATGACTTGGGCCATAACCCGATCCATCAACCGTCCCATCGCGCGAAGCCCCGCACCATGCATGAGGCGACTCTTTTGGGGAGGCTTGCCCCAAGCCTCTGGAAATGTCTTCTGGACAGCAGTCCAATAAGTCACCATCGTCGCCCAAATCGCGTCGAAGTCGGTCTCACCTGTGGCAATATTGCGGTACGGAAACAGACATCCCGATGGCGACGACAGACTCTCCTGCAGCATCTTAATTATCGACGCGTCCGCAACCACTGCTTTCTTCCTCTTAGCAACGGCGGTGGACGCGCGGGCAATCAAGTCCCGGAACGGCGAGTGTTTATCTTGGCTGAGCAGATTACATAGCGCCGAGGGGATCTTACGGGCTTCGAGATTCGCAGGAAGGGGCGTGGAGACTTCCGGGAGTAATTCCGTAATCAATCCGCGCGGCAGCGGTCTGGTGTTGTTGACTCGAAAGAATTGATCACGTTGGAGCGCAACATCATCAGCAACAAACGCGTTGATCGGAATAGGCAAGTCAGCCCGCTTCGACTTGGCAATCGCCAGGGCCCGCTGCTGTCCGTCCACAATCCAAGCGGGCTTGGATTCTTTAGGACCTGGTACCCGGATCTCGAGTATACCCGCCTCCGCCAAACCATCCGCCACATGCGGGCCACGACTACCTCGGAACTTCACACTTGAGGATAAAGCCAGAATGAGCGAATTCGGAAACAGGATGTCATCGGTGTTCAGATAGTCCGCGATCTCCTGGATGTGTCGCCGCACCTCGGGCCGCTGGTACCCGATCAGTTTGCCTGCATCGTCGCGGGACAATCGAGAGATGTCAGCAATCCGCAGAATTTCATCTCCCGTCAGACAGAACAAGTACAGAGGATGGGCTGGATTCTGTCGCAGTCGCAGAGCCCTTCGCTGAATTACCGACCTCGTTCTACGCGCCATTACCAACCTCGCCGCTGAAGATCCTTCAACGCCGTCCCGAAGCGAGAATACTCACACGCATAGCCTCGATCGCGAAATTTTCGCAGTAACGGTCCAAGTCTCGCCGCGGGGTTCCGGTTCAGTTCCAGCATGATAAACTTCCGGATTTTGGTATCGCTTGCCGGTTGTCGCACAACTCGTCTCGTCCGCGATTGTTGACCAATCAGGCGCTCCAAAGTCCGGCGTACCGCCGTGTGATTTAACCGGCCCGGACCAGCGACCTCAAGCACTCTCCGAATAATACGAACGTTAAGCGAAGTTCTTGCTCCCCCGACCGCCCGCTGCAACACCGCGCTGCACGGAAGGTAGCCGCCCGCCATTCTTGAACTGTTGTGGCCAGCACCAGAAAAAATCATCAGATTCCCGCGCCGAACTAGCAAGGTCGCTGCCGACGCAATATCCTCTTCGATCGCAGTCAAGTAGTCCCGTGAAGCAGCAATCAGAAGTGGGCAATTCGGGTTGCGCTCAGCCAGGGCCGCAATGCTACGTGGAAACTCGGGGATTTGGGCCTGACCATTTCGTTAACAGTCCCCACCACTCCTTCCCAACTTGGGCCGCTGGTGGCTTTCGAATACCGCGTGCGACCGAGTCGGGCAGGCCCGGAGTGAACGTCGCAGCATACGGACGCACCTTGGAGTCTAGCGAGATAAGCCCGTAGCCTGCCGAACAAACCCAGACCCTCGCAACAAGACCTGATTTCGCGGCCGTGTCGGCTAGAGACTTGACTATGCTCCAATGATCGCCCGCATAGAGTTCACGCCCGGGCAAAAGCTCGCTGGAAGCTGCGCCAAGTCTGTTTAGCCATATGTCCAGTTTTTCGGCAACTGTCTTGGCTCTGACGCTGCGAAGTCGGAGATTGGATGTAGCCGGTTGGGACTTTCTTTTCGTGCAGGTGACAACGATGTTAATTGCGCGTTCCATCAATGAACTGTCTATGTAATTGCCACGACTGACAGTTCAAGATAATTACACACTTTGTAGCAGAAAGCCAGACATCTGTTTGTCGATTCTCAGCTTACGGCTTCCGCTTCAACCAGTTCCGCAACAGCCCGCGACGCGCTTCGGGCCCACTCAATTTGCGCAAACGCACTGTGATTATGAATACTCTCGTCGTTCTTGGCATGTGCCCGGAACCACGCCACCCGTGGGTCCCTCTGCAAAGATTGTGCAACGTCCCTGACAACGTCCTCCACAAACATTGGTTTGTCGTATGCCTGCATGGTGACATACCGCTCGTCAGCCCGCTTCAACAACGGATAGACCGGCGCAGAGGCGGAACGCTCCACCAACTCGACCAACTCCTCAATCCAGATCAGCGCACGGGTGCCGTCGGCTTGCAGAATACTCCGCACTCGGGTATCCACATATCCCCGTTGGTTGTGAGCCCCGTAGTCGCTGATTTCCTTGCTGCACGGACAAAGCGTAGTAACGGGTACCCGCACTCCGAGAACAAAATCCTGTTTGCCTCCGTTCGCCTCCGCCGAGAAGAAGCAGTCGTAGTCCATGAGCTTTCGAACCACTCACCGGCGCTGTACGCTCAAGGAAATAAGGGAATCTCACTTCGATGTGGGCGCTCTCAGCAGCGAGTCGCTTCTTGATGTCCACGAGAAATCCTGGGAGTGTTCGCATCGTGATCTCACCGTGGTGCTCATTCAACACCTCGATAAACCGACTCATGTGCGTGCCTTTGAAATCATGTGGCAGTGCGACCGATATTGATAAACGCGCAACGGTCTGCTGCTTCTGATGTTCCCGATCGAGAACCGTGATCGGGTAGCGCAAGTCGCTGACGCCAACTCTATCGATTGGTATTTGGCGCTCGTCAGGTCGATTCTGGACATCTTCCATGCGGTTCTAATCCTCTCCTTGGTAGATGGACCCGCTCGTACAGGTCTCACGCACAATAATCTTGCTCAACAAAGGCAACATTGGTCGTAGCCGCATCCAAATCCACCGAGACAGATTTTCGCTCGTCGGATTCGCAAGGCCATCTATCTCGTTTAGGTAGTTGTGATCTAGGACGTCGTGTATTGAGCCGAATGCCCGCTTGATCTCTCCAAAGTCCACCACCCAACCTGTCACCGAGTCCACATCCCCCTTAACATAAATCTCAATGCGGAACGAGTGACCGTGAAGCCTGCCACACCGATGGCCTGGCGGTACATGGGGCAGTCGGTGGGCCGCCTCGATCGTGAACTCCTTAAATATCTCCATTAGCAAGCACGCACCCTCTCGACTACGGAATACTTAGAAACTTGTGCGTTTGCAAACTCAGCCTCCACTGCGGATGTTCCAAACAGTATTGCAAAGCCAACCGTGTATTCTCAGCCAATTTGGATCCATCCATTGGCTGTAGAAAAAAGTGGCGAAAATCAAGATCGTCAAATGACTTGGGCATGGCATTTTCTTGCGGGAACACCAGTTTCAGTTCCTGGCCGTATCGAAGTTCCAGTCGCGCATCCGCTTTAGGACTTACACAGATCCAATCGACACCCGCGGGCGGGATTCGAGTACCATTTGTCTCAATGGCGATCTCAAAACCCGCCGCGTGCAATGCTTCCACCAAACCTCGATCCAGTTGCAACAAGGGTTCACCACCGGTGCAGATGACAAAGGGTTTAACCCCGCCAGAAGGCCATTTCGCCTTAACGGCCCCTGCAAGTTCATCTGCTGACGCGAAATGACCACCACCGTTTCCGTCAGTTCCGACGAAATCCGTATCGCAGAACTGACAGGCCGCCGCTGTCCGATCCTGCTCACGCCCTGACCAAAGATTGCACCCTGCAAAACGGCAAAATACCGCTGCGCGGCCAACATTGGCCCCCTCCCCTTGGAGCGAGTAAAAAATCTCCTTGACTGCGTATCTCATGCACTAACGCGGAGTGTCTGGTAGCGGGTTGGATCCGCCACACCCGCCTCCCTAAATCCCTTTCTTCGCAGCTTGCATGAGTCGCAATCTCCGCAAGCTTCTCCAACGGGCGAGGGATCGTAGCAACTGGTGGTCAAGGAGTAATCGACACCCAGGTTAATTCCTCTGCGTATGATTTCCGCCTTGGACAGTTTGATCAGCGGGGCATGTATCCTGACCTTCGATTTGCCTTCTACTCCCGCCTTGGTTGCCAAATTCGCCAGGCACTCAAATTCGTTGATGAACTCAGGTCGGCAATCCGGATATCCGCTGTAGTCGACCGCATTCACCCCAATGAAAATGTCCTGCGATTCGAGTACCTCTGCCCAAGCCAGTGCAAAGGCAAGAAAGATGGTGTTCCTTGCGGGTACGTATGTAATTGGAATCTCAGAACCCATCTCGAGTTCTGATCGACCTTTGGGTACCTCTATGTCGGCTGTCAACGCCGAACCCCCAAAGGGCCGTAGATCGATGTTCAGGACAATGTGCTCCTTCGCCCCAAGTGCCTCCACGATCCGCTGAGCGGCTGCCAGTTCCACCTCGTGTCTCTGGCCATACCTGAAACTCAGGGCATACGCACTGAAACCCTCATCTTTTGCAATCGCTAACGTAGTTGACGAATCTAGCCCGCCACTTAACAATACGACCCCGCGCTTGTTCATAACGCCTCCTCAACGAACACCATTGAACAACTTCATTTGATTTCGGTTCGGACCCTCGATCGGTTCGAGTCGGTTTGCAAATGCCCGGATCTCTTCGACCTCTTCCTCCGTGAACACAACCCTCCCACCCCGATATCGACGCCCACCCGGAATGCTCCCATCTGACCTCCAACGCCAGAACGTTGTGCGAGACACTCCAAGCTCATTTGCGATCTCGGCGGCAGAAAAATAACGCATTTGGCCTATTAGCACGGGCATACCGACATGTTTCATTACGTAACGGCATGTTCCATCACGTTGCCTTGCGTTACATCTTGATCCAAGAATCCTAATTGCACAAGTGCCGACTTAGTAAAGCCCTCCATATCGGTCCTTCGAGGCTCCGCCCCTTTTCTTCCACTTCGCCCTCTTCCGGGTGGACCGCCGCTTGGCCGCGGCTCGGACGGGCGTTTCGGACTGCGCCGGTTTCGCGCCAAACTGAACCCAACCGCGTTTGGCACTAACCGCGCTTTCCCTCACGCCCTGCCACCCTCCCTCCGGCCTCCGTTCGGTCCCTTCGCCCGTGTCGCCTTGTTTTTCCTCGCTGCCGCTCTAGTGAAAGAAAAAACAAGCCGACACCGGCAGAAGGGAAAAAACATGAAATTAGAAGAAGTCAACCACAAAACCAAAGAAGCCGTGGATTTCCTCGTGGCAGCTCTGGAGTCCGGTCACAGTGAAGTCCTCACCGCATACCTCGGAGCGATGGCCAAGTTTCGCAACTACAGCTTCGGCAACATCATGCTGATTGCAAGGCAGAAACCGGATGCCACCAACGTTGCAGGACTTCGCACTTGGAACTCGCTTGGCCGCTTCGTCCGGCGTGGCGAAAAAGGCATTTTCATTCTCGCTCCCATGGTCGGCAACAAGCGCAAGAAGAATGACGAATGCGGACAGAGGACGCGGATGCCAAGGAGACTCAGTCCACGTTGTACGGTTTTCGGGCCGTGTATGTGTTTGACATCAGCCAAACCGAAGGCAAAGAACTTCCCACGCTCACCGAAGTGCAGGGCGATGTCAGCGGCTACCGCGAACGACTGGTCAAATTCGTGGAAGCCCACGGCATCACGCTGAATTATTCCGACAAGATCGGACCCGCCAAGGGTCTGTCATATGGCGGGAAAATCACGCTGCTTTCCGGGATGCAACCCGCCGAGGAATTTTCCACGCTGGCGCACGAAATCGGCCACGAACTCTTACACCGGGGTGAGCGCCGCACCCTGACCACCAAACAAGTCCGCGAAACCGAGGCCGAAGCTGTGGCCTTTGTCGTCTGCCAAGCCATCGGGCTTGAGACCGGAAGTTCATCGGCGGATTACATAGCGCTCTGGCATGGAGACGCCAGTCTCCTGCGCGAGAGCTTGGAAGCCGTTCAGCATACCGCTGCCGTGATTCTCGGGGGCATCGCCCCCGAGCCTCCGGCGACGACCGCAGCCGCATAACCGCAAACAACCAGAGATTCCGGCGCATACGCACAACGTGTGCGCCGCTCACCACCAACCAGAAATACAACCGAATGAGAGGAGAAGAAGTCATGCAAGTTACGCAAAGAGCAGTTACCAATCAACGAATATCGCAACATCTCAATCGCCGCATTGGTCGAGTCGGGCACGAATCCACGCAAACGGTTCGATCAGATTGCGTTGGAAGAACTCGCCGCGAGTTTCAAAACGCAGGGCGTTCTCGCGCCCCTGTTGGTGCGCGAACTGGAGGAAAGCAAATACGAAGTCGTAGCCGGAGCGCGTCGTCTGCGGGCCGCACGCATCGCGGAACTCGAAAACCTTCCCGTCCGCATCGTCAAACTCACGGACGCGGAGGCCATCGAAGCCCAGTGCGTTGAGAATCTTCAACGTCAGGACATCCACCCGCTTGAGGAAGCTCTGGGTTTCCGGGCATTACTTGAACTCGGACAACCCAACTACAGCATTGCCAGCATTGCAGCCAGGACGGCGAAAAGCGAGGCTTACATTTACGGCAGGATCAGGCTCGCCGACCTCATCCCGCCCGTGGCGGACGCATTCCTGAAAGATCAGATCACCATCGGCCACGCTTTGCTGATCGCCAAGCTTCCTGCTTCGCAGCAGCAGGAAGCGTTCACCGCCGCTTTTCGCGGCATGTGGACGAGCGAGGGCAACACGCAAGTCCTCATCCCCGTCCGCGAACTGGCGGCATGGATCGAGTCCAACATCCTGCTGCAACTGGCATCCGTGCCGTTCGATAAACAGGATGAAACGCTGGTGCCCGAGGCAGGTTCGTGCGCCAATTGCCCGAAACGGACTGGCTTTAACAAGCTACTTTTTGCTGCTGTAGTTAACGATAGCTGCATCGATCCCACGTGTTTTCGTCAAAAGCTCGACGTTCACATATCGAAGACGCTCGAAAGCAAGCCGAAACTGGTGCAGATTTCTTCGGCGTGGAATTCGCGTGAGGGCGCTCCCTTGGGGCGCAACCACTACGTGGAACTCCAAATCAAGAAGGCCAAGACCAACGGAACCGCGACAAAGTTGTCGCCGGTCCAGAAGCCTTGCGAGAAGATGACCGAAGCCATCGTGATGGATGGCGGTAAGCGCGGCCAGATTGTCAAAGTCTGCGCTGACCCGGCTTGCCGCGTGCATCACGCCAACACTCCCTCTCCCGAGCAGGTCGCTCGGGAACGGATCGAGGAGCGCAAACGCATCGAAAAAACCAAGCTGGCAATCACCACTCGGCACCGCGCTTTGGCGGCAGTGTTGGAGCGGGTGTCTGCGCCATTGAAGAAGGCCGATCTTTTGACCGTGGTCCATCACGTCATCGGCCAACTGCCCTACAACCAAGTGCCCACTCTGGCGAAGCGGCACAAGATCGAGGAAGGCAAGAGCACGAAGACTCCGCAGGAGCTTCTGGCAAAGCGCGTCAGCACGTATGACGAAGCTGCGCTCTGCCGGATACTGCTCGAAATCAGCCTGCTCGACTCTGCTTACATGCGTTCCGGCGCATCCGACGATCTACTCACGGATGCTGCCAAGCGCTATCGCGTGGATGTCGAAAAGCTGGAGAAGGCTGTAGTTGCTGAGTTTGCGGCGAAACGCAGTAAGGAGGCCAAACCTAAGACCAAGCTAAAAACAAAATCCGCGGGTTAACGGCGGTTGCGACGATTCGGGCGGAGTGACTCCATGCACTCCGCCCTTTTTCCGTCCTATACTGTCCCCATGTGCGGTCGCTATCGCCTCGCGCGGAAGAAGGAGATTCTGGCCGAGGTCTTCGATGTGGGGGACCACGTTGACTGGAGTCCTCGTTACAACATTGCGCCCAGCCAAAATGTACCAGTGATTCGCCAAGATGCGGCGCAGTCGTTGCGCTCGCTTTCCCTGGCGCGGTGGGGATTGATCCCGTTCTGGGCGAAGGATGCGAAGGCCAGATACAAAATGATCAACGCTAGAGCGGAGACAGTCGCCCGCACGCCCGCGTTCCGTGATCCCTTCCGATCTCGCCGTTGCTTGATCCCTGCCGACGCGTTTTATGAATGGTCGAAGCAAGGCAAACAGAAATCCCCCTTCTGCTTTTCGATGGCCGATGATTCACTCTTTGCCTTCGCCGGAGTCTGGGACCGATGGAGGAACCCAGACAAGGAATGGATTGAGACCTGTTCCATCATCACCACTTCGGCGAATACTCTTCTGTCCGGAATTCACGACCGAATGCCTGTGATCATGAAGCGTGAAAGCTACGACCTCTGGCTCGATCCAGGCTTCAAGAAAGCGGATGATCTTCTCGACTTGCTCAAGCCATTTCCCTCCGACGCCATGCGCCACCATCGTGTCGGGACTCGCGTGAACTCGGTGAAGAACGACGATCCCGCCTGCGCCGAGGAATTCATTCCAACATTGTTGTTTTAGGCGCCTCGATTCGATCAGCTCCAGTCACCGGCCAAGAGCGCAAGGCTTGTCCACTCTTCCAACGCCTCAACCGATTTTCCATAGAACTGCTCGTGATAATTCTCCACGATCCGCCTGTTGTATGCGTGAACCTGCGAGACCGTCAGACGTACAGTTTCCGATATCAATGGACTCCACTCGTGAACCATGACCATAGCTCTCGAAGGAGACACGGGATAGTAGAGTTCGAGATCCTTCGGGATATCCATCTCGTCACGGTCTTCAACAATGTTGACGACCGACTGGTCTCCTGTGATGAACGTGACCTCCGGCGGGCTCTCCAGGAGCAGCAACCGCAGCTTGCTCCGTTCACGGAAGAAACTCTCTCCGACTTTCATCGCGAGCATGTGAATCATAGGTATCCAGATTCGATCCATATCCGCGCCCTCTACTGGCACTCCCACGCGATGATTCATCGCAACACGCATGTTCTTCGTCCGAAGATATTGCAGGCTGATGGCCCGAAAGAATGGGCCCACGATCTCATTGTCTCGGAAGAAATCAGCACGACCCTCGCGCATCTCTCGCAATGGGAAATGCAAATCGCTCTCGATTGCCGCGTGGTAGTTTTCGTCTAAGTTAGCTTTGTCAGTTCGGGCGGCATCCTGTATCCGATCTGGGACGTTCTCATTGCCTACGAGCAACCTGTGGGCCAACCCAACAGATGTGTACTTCTCAAGCAAGTCCTCAAAGATTGGCTTGAGCCCTGGCGATGCCCTGTCAATGACAGCCTTTCGAATCACCATCACATCTTCGGGCTGCAAGTCCGGCACTTCGTAAAAGTCCCGTTGGTTCGCTACGCCCTCAAGGGAAGGTTGGACGATCTTGCCCCGCAGCCAACATGCGATCTTCCCATCTCTCGTCCACGGCTGCAGGTAGAACCGGTTCACGTAATGGTGTTTGTGCTTTAGCATCCGTGATATCCGCTGTGCATGCCTCATCCTATGTCGCTTCTCGACCGTAGTCCGAATGAAAACGTTTCAGCTTATACGACTGGCTGTCAAAATCAGTTAGCGTTCAGAACCCCGAATTCTGCATGTGGGTTTACCGTTCGTACATCTCGTAATGTATGGAGCACGGCTCCAGTTCGAGCAGGAAATCCTTGTCGAAGTCGTAGTATTTCGCCACGCTGATGTCGTCTCCGGCGAAGGCGCGGATCGACACCTCAGATTCCCAGAACGTGACCATCCAAAAATGTGCGGTATCGCCCTCGATACGACGTAGCGCATAAGCACCCTTGTTGCCAGGAATTGAGCGGTAATCGGGGATGGCGACGGTTCGCATCAGGTTTAGGTACTCATCGCTTTTGACTGCGGTGGTTGCGCCGTGCCAGATTCGGGTGATCATCTTGACTCCTTCGGTGTCATTGTGTTCAGAACACTCAGGGATGTCGCGACCAGGCATTAGCGCTCAGAACCTCCGTCGCTGAGTGACATGGGGATGTTACGACAGCTATTCTTCGAACACCGCTGGAGACGCCACGCGAGAACCACCCTTTCGACTGTCCAGCAACTAAAGCACGGCGGATCAGCAGTCCGACGCACCAATTTGACTCACACGAAGAGTTTTTCCTCAAGCCATGTGGAACCTTTGAAGACGTAGCCCTTTCCGTGATCCAGGGATTTCATGGCCTCTTTAAGTACCGTCAGTCGGGCAGAATCGCTCATCAAGAACCTAGCTTTTAGTTGCTTCAAGAATAGGTCACGCCAGACATTCAGACCCGGAACGTTTGATCCTAGATCAAAATGGATCTCCGTCGGCTCCCAACCTAGTTTTAGAATGAACACCAAGTACTGCTCAATGATGTCATCGCGGAACTCGGTCCCCACCTGGCTTTGTGAGTCAGCAATGCTCCAGACGCAGAATGACCACATCCTCGCCAGAACCGTTGCAACCTCGCCGGGAGCTTCAGCTTGGGGTGTTTTTTGGATAGCCTTCGATGACAAATGCTCAAGGTCCCCTGTAATCGCGTACAACAGATAGGCGTAGGGCGTAGGAAACGCAGGGCTGCTGAACTGGCTTTGCCAAATGCTCTTGTTGAACCGTGACCGTTGCTGCACAGCGCGGAATATGTGGAATAGATCGCTGACATAAAAATCCTTCTCGACCCGCGCTTCAAGAGCGGCCTCGATCGCAAGCACTTCGGTCTTAACCGCGAGATAAATAGGGCAATGCGCCCGTTGGCTCGTTCCTTGGCTTGCTTCGTAGTCCGTACCCACGTCGTTGTAGTCGGCATCAAGTTTGCCACTGCGCAAGGTTTCCACAGCCGATATAACGAGCGGGTAGTGAGCGTTCGCCTCGAAATACCACTCAGGGTTCTGGAAAGTCTTATCCATTAACGTCCGTTCTGGCCCAAGGTACCTCAAGTGTTCCAATCCGCCATATCTTGAGACGACAGCCGACCGCAGAGGCGACGCGTCTGAGCGGAGCAACTCGCGAACAACCACGTCTACCGCGCCGTGACGGTTTTCAAGCGACTTGAGAAACTGCATGTTCGCCAGCAATTCGAGGTGAATCAATGAGTGCGAGGCGACTAGGGCCGCGACCATCGCCGGATCGAACAGCACAGAGGCGGCAGTGGCGGGCAACCGGTTGAGCCGTTTCTCATTTTTTCTAACAATTCTTTCCACCTCGTCAAATTCACACTCCCGAAGTGCTGCCCTGAAGACATCATCTACACGTAAGAGCCTTCCACCTGTTAGCTTTGCCCGATACCAAGAAGCAAGGACCGACAGTCCTGCCAGAACCGGGATCAGGAAAGCCCCGAAGGTGAGACCGAACATTACAGTGGAAAGCGGCCAGCCAAAAGGCGGACGCACGCCAAACGGAGCATCGCGACAGACAATAAAGGCTATCGAGAGGAGAATCGCAGCGACGAGTCGCCATGCAGAAACAAACAAAATCAGAGATCGACGCCCAACAGGGCGAGCGAGTGACAAGACGGCGAAGAGAATACTGAACAACGTCAGAAGCGCCGCGAGAGTCACTGTTTCCTCCTTGAATGTCTCCGACGCCTTACAGGGTACATCCGGAGGCGTGCTTCGGGCACATTTTTGGGCATGGCGATTCTGAAACCCGCATAGATACTGATTCACAGCGGAGAACACCGGATGACCATTCCGGGGTGCCACAACACATGACAAGGGGTTTTCCAAAAGCTTTTTGCAGATAGTTGACGTTAGCGGGCGATTACACTCAAAACCCTCTTCAAGGGTCAACGAGTGAGGCGATTCATCGCCAACTATCCCGTCAAAACGGTGAACGCAGAGCCTCAGGGCCAGTCGGGCTTTGTATTTCGTCAAAAGAACGATGCGGAATACAATGTGGAGCGTCACGAGCAAGTAGAGAAATCGCTACAAAACTGAAAGGGATCAGCAATGCGCCACTCTAAGACACGGTTCAAGCCGACCGGTCACGCCTTCGGCGCAGTCCAGCGGCCTAACCTGGGCGTTAGGCGCACAAAATAGGGAGAGCACCTTGGCCGCAAAAACTCTCATGGTTCTTAGTGCGAGCATTATCTTCACGCTCGGAGTCGTCCACCTCGTCTATACGTTCTGGGGGCCAAAGCTCACGCCCCGTGACCCCGCGCTGCAAATCAGCATGAGCCAGATTTCACCTGTCATTACGAAAGAAACAACAATGTGGAGGTGTTGGGTGGGCTTTAATGCCAGCCACAGCATGGGACTGATTTTGTTCGGCTTGGTTTTCGGTTTTCTCGCATTGGCTCACGGCCAACTCCTCTTTCGGTCACCGTTCCTGCTCGTTGTCGGGCTAGCAATGCTGGGTGGTTTTGTTGTGCTCTGCAAGGTTTATTTTTTCGGTGCGCCTTTCATAGGCATCAGTATTTCTTTGGCCTGCTATGTTGCCAGCATCGCGCTATCACGGGCCTAACAATGCGCTCCTGACGCAAAGAATGTCGCTCAGAACCGCCATCATTAACACCTGTGAGTTTCGCACCAGTCAAGCGGACGACCTTCCCAGGTTGGACCGCAGGACTTCAGAACGCAGCGAAGCACGGTAAAGCAAGTGAATGTGACGGGAGGATTAAAAATACCGAAGCGCAGGAAAGAACGGTTTTTCACAACATTGAGTCGTGTATGATGCCCCCGACAACTCTGTTGTACGGTTGTCTTAGGCTGCGTGACTGACTGGCAACAGGAGACTCGCGGCCTATTTCGTATGGAGAGTTTTATGGTGACAGACCCAGCCTCTGGCATCAGGCACGAAGTTCAACAGTTGATTCGCCTGCAGATTGACACCCTACGTCTCGAATCGTCCCTGACCTCTTCCCAGCTTTGGGAATACCACTCACGGTCCCAAAGAATCACGGCGCTGTACAGGGAGCTTGACCAAATCCGGAGACGCCGTATCAAATACGAATTGAAAACAGCTTCTTGAATACCATTGCGTTTGAGGGGGTGAAACCGCCATCCCCAGCTTGATGGCTCCGACTGAGGATGGCGGCTTTCATTTGAAAGGCAACGAGGGACTGACTATGTTGAACGGGAACGTAACGGAACTTGCGAGGAAGGAAGCCAAACTCGTCGCCGTTGTCGAAAAGGTCCTTCCAGACTTCGCCAGGGCGTGCCGGGGACATGACAATACGGTTGTCAACATGCATCAGGATTCCTTTGCAGCCGATTATCAGGAAGAGGAATATCGACTCCTCGGAATGGCGATCAAGTTCGCTGGTATCTGCGGCAAAGAAATTCACATCATCGGAACGAACAGGCGAACTGTTGATCAAACGGCGACCACGCACTAGACCCGCGACCGACGTATGACCTATACGGTTGATTACCCGCGCACCTCTGCAATGCACATCGTGACTGCTGTGACACGACCCACGATGTCCGCGTCCCCTGGGTAGCGAACATGGCTAGCCTTCTTTCCGGATTGGGCCGAGGGGAGAAGCACCAACTGGCTGCCGTCCACCTCGCACCAACTGCACATATACGTATCTCGAAGCTCCACAAAATAGATTGGTCGCTCGAATTCGTCGTGCCAGCCGTCACGTTGGACCTTCGTTTGCTGGGAGTCGATCTGCACAAACGAACCGGGCCTCAGCATTGGGTAAAGCGTGCGGTCTTCGATCCCGATATATCCGTAAAGGGAATTCCGCCAGTCCATGTGTTGGAGCAGCGCGACCGGAATCTCGCCCCAACTCTCAAACATCCGCGAGACCAAGTTGGTACTCCCAAAGTCGACTTTTTCTCGGAGTTCCAGTGGGGCCATGAGTGTGCTCTGCGCGCCTCCAAGCGTGGGGGTCACTAAGTAGGTGTGTGGCAGTCCCACGAGTTTTTGTTCCGTGACGGCGTCGGCTATATCAACGCCGAAGAACGACAAAATTTCGTCGAGACCCAGCCTGTAAATCAGATTCAAGCTCTTAAGTCTGTAGATATTAGGTTTTAATTTTCCGGCTTCGATATCGCCTAGCCAATTACGAGAGATGAAGTAGTCCGGAGCGTTTTTCTTGAGGGCGATCTCCCTGCTGAGGTGTTCCACTTCGCGCATCGAGAGGCGCAAGAGTGTCCGTACAGCTCTAAGCCGCTTACCAGCATCCGTGGCCGATGTCGGGGGCAACATCGCACTACAACCTTTGAGTTGCGCTATGTTACCGCAACTTTCAGCCTTATCCACAAGTTTAATAGACCATTTGCGAAAAACGGAATTTCCGTCGTTGGCGTCGAAGTCCTTGCTGCTGGCCGTAGTTGACGGGATTCATCGGGTCTGCCCTCAATTCTGGCCATCTGTCAAACCGACGCATTCTCACCAAGGTCATCAGACCCATCCTGTTTCTCAGCGGTTCGGGCCCTACTGTCCCCAATCTGGGACAGGTTACACAATGTTTACGACGGTTTGCGAACTCGCATTTATACCGAACAAATCTCTGCGGGCTTGCAGTTTGGACGTGACCTGAATTCGTGTGTTTTCAGACAACCCGTCTGCGTACGAGCATTTCTGCCGGAACACCTGACGGGCAAACACGCACGCTCGCGGGAAAGACATAGCCAGAGGCTTACCCGTGGGCACCAAGCCAAATTCCGCCAGAGGCGCCGACCTCGCAGAGCGAGTCCGGTCCATCCTCAGGAGCAAACACCTCACCCTCTCTAAAGTTTCCCTACTATCTGCGGCGCCGTTCGGGCGTTCTTCGCGTTACTTCCTTCCTCACACTCTGTACCATGAACTCCGACTGGGAACCTTCAGCCCAAGTCTTCATCAGGTCTTTGCGCTCAGCCAGGTCTCCGGCTACCGGTTCTTTGATTGGCTGCGCGTGTTCGGATGTGACCTCGAAGACATTCCCCGACTGCAGGTCCTTCTGCCTTCAAAGCGCACGATGCTGCTCGATTCCTCTCTGGTCGATGCTGATGGGTGGATTCCTTGGTTCCGAAACCGCCCCCGCGGCGCTTCGGCGCCTCCGATCGCGCCACTAGGCCACCTTCTCGAAGTCACTGCCCCCAGGCGACTTCGTTTCCTGTCCGAAATCGGCAATAGAGGCTTCTTGTACGCAAGGATTGGACGCCAAGATGCCCTGGCGTTCCCCGATCTGATTCCCGGAAGTATTGTCCGAGTGAATCCAAAGTTCTCGAACGGTCGCATCCCCAACCCAAATGGCGCAACCTCCTCCCAAGTATTTCTGATCGAACATAACAGGGGCCTCTTTTGTTGCCGCTTGCGTGTTGTAGAAAGGGGCGTTATCGTCCCGATCGGCACGTCGCTCTCTTATGCCCAAGTCGAACTGAAAGTTCCGCGCGAAGCGCGGATTCTAGGCATTGTGGATCTCGAAATTCGGCCTATGCTTCGGGCCGAGCAGCCGGAAGTTCCAAGGGACCTCGGAAAACGTTGGAAACCACGACCGCTTGTCACGGACAAAGAATTTGGCCAACTCCTCCGCACCTCACGTACCAAGCTGCATCTGTCTCTGCGGGAGGCTGCGGGAATGAGCCACAACATCGCAGGTCTGCTTGGGGATGAAAGATATTTTGTTTCTCCCAGTTCACTCTGCGACTACGAGCTTTTCAACGCGCCACCGCGCCACCTTCACAAGGCTATTACTCTCTGCTCGGTGTACGGCCTGCAATTTCACGTGTTTCTGAAGGCGGTTGGAATTGTCTTGGCAGAAGCCGGTACAGAACCGATTCCCGATCATCTCGTTCACAGAGTTTTAGACATGGAGTCAGTCCACAACTCCGACGACAATGACATGCCAAGTCGGAGCGGATTCCTTGAACAGATGCTTGAACGATGCGAGGAAGTTCCGTTCTTCCTGCGGGAATCCATCGGTCCATTGTCTGGCCTGGAAGACGCTTCTCTAGACGACTTTTTCTGGATCGGCGGCGAATATAGTGTCCTCCATCCTTGCCTGACAAACGGGTTGCTCGCCCTCGTGAACCGTCGTGAGAAGAGGCCAATCCATTTCACGTCGAAACCGCCATGGCAACAGCCGGTGTATGTGATCCTAAGGCGCGACGGGACACACTTGTGTGCATGTTGTGGCATCGAGAATGGCAATCTAGTCATCCATCCGTATTCCCAACAGTTCCATCGTTCCGAACATATGCGCTACCACCACGATGCCGAGGTCGTCGGCCGAATTGTCGCGGTAGCGAGAAAGATTGGGTGATCTTGTCGGTTTGCCGGACAAATGGAATCGCTGTTCCGTCGGCGAATCCTTCTGCTTGCAGAGAAAATCTACGTAGTTGAGCGAAAAGCGAACGCTTCACTCATTTTTATGGACAAGCTTTCCGTATCTGACTAACCTCGGTTCTCAGGTGGGACTGTTGTCCGCTCTCTCTCAGGAACGACGCGGTTGGCCGCCCTGGCTACCAAGCGAACTCCATTGGCTTTCGAGACAGATTCGACCGCTTCTGCACTGGCACCTGGCTAGCTTCCTCTGCATCACGGCCGGTAGTCTTCTGGCGCTCCTCACGCCACTTGTGCTCAAGTGGCTCATCGATCAGATTATCCCGCAGAGAAAGATGGGATTGCTCCTATTCGCGGTCGGTCTGATCTTTCTCGGCTACCAGGGCAGGATGGCACTCACGAGCTTGGGCAGTTACTTGATGCTGACTGCCGCTCAAAGGCTCACGCTCACGTTGAGAATGAGCCTACTTGGACGCCTCGACACGCTCTCGGCCGAATATTACGAAGACACCCCGGTAGGTAGCGTGATGTACCCGCTCAAAGAGCCAATCGAAGAGGTTTCATATTTTGGGTCCGACCTTCTGCCGGCAATCTTGCGCATGTTCCTGACGGTCAGCTTCACGCTGGTGACTATGTTCGTGCTCAGTCCTGTGCTTACGCTGGCCGTTCTCCCTCTCATCCCAGTCTTTCTGATCGCGCGGCAGCACTTCCGCCGAAGGCTCGCGGCCAACGCGGACACTCTACAGAGCAATCGGTTGGCCTGGAGCACGTTCCTTGAGGAACATCTTTCCTCGGTGATTCCCATACAACTGTTGGGACAAGAAAAACGCCAGGAGCGAAGGGCCTTCCGGTCTCCTGGCTCGTGGAGTCAGGTCACAGCAAAAGTTATTCACTACCAGCGTTTGGTTTACGGTATGGGGTTCCATGGCAGTTGTTTTGGCCATGTGCGCTGTCATTGGCTACGGCGGTGAGATGGCGCTGTCAGGAACCTTAAGTATCGGCGGGTTGGTGGCCTTCTATGGCTTAGTTACGCAACTCTTTGATCCTCTCAGTGGCGCCGCCGATCTCTACGCGAAAGCACAAAAAGCCTTCGCCAGCGTCCGGCAGTTGCAGTCCGGGCTTGAGTTACGCCCGAGCGTAAGCGATGCCCCTGCTGCCCTTTGTCTCTCGCGGGAGCATCCCTCCCAGATTGATTTTGCCGAGGTCGAGTTCGGGTATCGAAGGCAAAAACACATGCTCCACATCCCCTCCCTTCAGAATCTTGCCGGGCGAACAGGTTGCCATCGCTGGGGAGAACGGTGCCGGAAAGAGCACTCTTGCAAAACTCATAGCACGACTCTACGACCCCGATTCCGGATCGATTCGCATCGGAAACGTAGATATTCGGAACATTCAACTCAAGGATCTGCACCAGTACGTCTGCTATCTGCCGCGCGACCCTGTTCTGTTTGATGGAACATTGGGCTTCAACCTTCGCTTTGTGCGGCCGGCAGCGCCTGACAGTCAGGTACAAGAAGCCCTTCGCAGCGTCGGGCTCTCGCAATTTGTTGCAGTCTTGCCCGACGGCTTACGCCAACGGATCGGACCCGGAGGCTGCCAACTTTCCGGTGGTCAGCGCCAACGACTTGCCCTCGCAAGAGCGATTCTGCAGCAACCTCGGATTTTGATATTGGATGAGGCAACTTCCTGTCTTGATCCCTCTTCAGAGAGAGTCGTTCTTGGGAACATTCGCCGTAGCTTCAGAACGTCAACACTGATTGTCATCTCGCACCGCCCTTCAACATTCTCTACATTCGGCAGACTTCTTGTTCTTTTCCGTGGAGAGATCGTTGAAGACGGCAATCCCCATTCCCTCAACTTTGCTGCGAGTCGCCCGTCCAACCAGTCTTTTTCCACAACCTCCACCATCAACAAAGATCTCCGGGAAACTTCTCTGTAAATACAAGCTGCAGTGGACTTTAGTTCCTTGCCGCCCTGTCGTAGGACACTTCAGGAACGGCAATGCTGAATAAAAAGCGGACACGTTGATTCTCTCCACACAAAAAGTCTGCAACGCATCTTGTAGTCATTAAGCAACTTCTCTTCGCCCATGTTGGTTTACCGAACCTTTTCACCTTTTACTCGCTTTCAGGTGGCGAAGGGTGGCACAGTGCGCTCTAGGCGTCCGATTTGTCACGAGAAGCAAGGAACGGGGCATCAGTGTACAGAGTTTCTAACAGGGTACGCAGCACCCACAACCAGGACGGGGCAATTCTGTTGGACATCCGACAAGGCCAGATGTTCAACGTGAACTTCGTTGGATCACGAATCCTCGAACTTCTCAAGAACGGGTCCACTGAATCAGCGATCACCGACCAAATCAGCCGTGAGTTCGGCATTGGCCGCGAGCTAGCGGAGAGCGATGTGCGGCAATTCCTCCAGGCCTTGAAGAAATGTCACCTCGTCGAAGAGCGGGAAGCCGGGCGTGGCGGCCTGAACTGGAACCAGGATCATGGAATCGATGCAACAGTCCGACCCAGACACCTATCGCGCCATTGTGCTGGGGCAGCCTAGGATTGAGCTGCTCACCAGTTGCAGTCGGCGGTGTGAATGAGGGGCGTACCATGTCGTTTCTTATTTTGAAAGCGTACTTGATGCTGATTCGCTTCGATCTCTACTTGGCGCGAGGTAATTTCGCGGTGCTCTACGACAAGGTTAGCAACCATCCGGTGGGAAAGACGACGCCTGCTCCAGACGCAGTGGAATGCATTTGTTCGGCGGTCGACATGGCTTGTATCTGGTACTGGAAAGAGGCGCTTTGTTTGCAGCGCTCGGCAGCGACGAGTTGCCTCCTCAAGAGCAACGGGATATTCGCACAAATGGTAATCGGGGCACAACAGTTGCCATTCAAGGCGCATGCCTGGGTCGAGGTGGATGGTCGCGTGGTCAACGACAAACCGTACGTGCCGGAAATGTACGCAGTCTTGAATCGATGCTAGTAAACGAGAAGTTGAAGATTCTGGACAAAGGCAACTATATGAGCGTCCAGTTTGGAAGATGGAATTTCGAAGGCCAACCGCCCGCCCCGGACTGCATCGAAGAAGTTAGCGCGACTCTCGCTCCCTACGGCCCCGACAGCAACGAATCCTATTCCAAGGGTGGCGTAAGGATCCTCTATCGCGCCTTCCACACCACGAAGGAATCGCGTCGCGAGAAGCAGCCGCATATTTCTTCTTCCGGAGCCGTAATCACTTGGGACGGCCGCTTGGACAATCGTGCTGAGCTCATCAGCGAACTAAGCGATTCCTTGACCAATGGTTCCACAGACGTGGCCATCGTCGCGATGGCCTTCGAAAAATGGGGCGCCAATTGCTTTGCCAAACTCATCGGAGATTGGGCGCTCTCCATCTGGAACCCTGGCAATCGCTCGCTGATCCTAGTCAAAGACCCCATCGGCACGCGCCATCTTTACTACTCTTTCGACAACAATCAAGTTACTTGGAGCACAATTCTCGATCCACTCGTCAGGCTTGCCGGTAAAACCTTCGCTCTCAACGAAGAGTACATCGCTGGCTGGTTGTCTATGTTTCCCGCCGTGGATTTAACACCCTGCGTTGGCATTCACTCCGTGCCGCCGTCTTCGTCCGTGCTCCTCCGACCTGGAAAGCACACTATAAGCAAGTATTGGGATTTCGACCCAAAGAACAAAATCCGTTACCGCACTGAAGCTGAATACGAGGAGCACTTCCGCGTCGTTTTCGCAAAAGCTGTCCAGCGCAAACTTCGTTCCGATCGACCCGTTCTCGCCGAACTCAGCGGTGGCAGGGACTCCTCGTCCATCGTTTGCATGGCCGATACCATCATCGTCCGCGGCACCGCCGATACGCCTCGCCTCGATACCATCTCCTACTATGACGACTCGGAGCCCAACTGGAACGAGCGACCCTATTTCACCAAAGTTGAAGAAAAGCGCGGTCGCACCGGCTGGCACGTCAACGTCGGCGCGCAAACTCCGGAACAAATCCGCGCGCCTGAACCATCGCCCGAATCTGCTCACCGTCGCTTTGTGCCTACTCCCGGCTACGATGGCCGCACTTCTCCGCACTTCAGGACGTGTATGGCCTCGCAAGGACATCGCGTCGTGCTTTCCGGCATCGGTGGCGACGAAGTCATGGGCGGTGTGCCCACACCCGTGCCCGAACTTGAGAATCTTCTCGCAAAAGCACAATTCGGCACCCTCGCTCATCAGCTGAAAGTCTGGGCTCTGGAAATGAGAAAGCCGTGGTTCCATCTGTTCTGGGAAGCCGCCCGTGGATTTTTCCCTCCCGCCCTCAGGGGTGTCCCGAAATACATGCGCCCGGCGCCATGGCTGCAACCCAGCTTTGTGAAGCGCCATTGGGCGGCACTAACCGGCTACCCCTCCAGGACAAAGCTATTCGGTCCTCTGCCAAGCTTCCAGGAAAATGTAGGCACACTCGACGCCTTGCGCAGGCAACTGGCGCGGACCGCTTTGCCATTCGAACCGCCCTTCGAGAAGCGCTATCCCTATCTGGATCGCGGCCTGCTGGAATTCATGTTCGCGATCCCGCGGGAACAACTGGTCCGCCCGACCCAACGCCGTTCCCTCATGCGCCGCGCACTCGTCGGTATCGTGCCGGACGAGATCCTGAACAGGAAGACGAAAGCATTTGTTGTCCGGTCGTCGATGGTAGCCATAGCAAACGACTGGGCCCATTTTGCGGAGATGACTCAGAACATGCTTAGCAGTTCGCTTGGAATTGTAGACTCGGAACGTATTTCGGAGGCCTTGCAGAAGGTTCGGCGGGGCGAACAAGTCCCCATGGTCACTTTGAAGCGTACGTTCTTCCTTGAAGGCTGGCTCAAGGATCTTCGCGCCTTGGGGATCATAGACCTGGATACAACCTTGAAGCCTGAGCTGAGATGGCAGGCTTCCATCCACGGCTAACGCATATCAGGCTAACGAAAACAGTTGCGCGGAACATGTCGAGATCAAACGGTCAGCAACGGTGCAAATCATGAGCGTCCAGTTTGGAAGATGGAATTTCGAAGGGCCAGTGCCCGCAGAGGAGTACATCGAAAAAGTCAACGCAACGCTCGCCCCCTACGGCCCCGATAGCAATGAGTCCTACTCAAAAGACGGCGTGAAGATCCTGTATCGCTCGTTTCGAACCACAAAAGAATCTCACCGTGAAACGCAGCCACATGTTTTTGCTTCCGGGGCGGTACTTACCTGGGATGGGCGTTTGGACAATCGCGCGGAGCTTATCGGCGAGTTGCACGATGGCGTGACTCTTAACTCCACAGACGTGGAAATCGTGGCGGCGGCATATGAAACCTGGGGGACGAACTGCCTGGAGAAACTGATCGGGGATTGGGCGCTCTCCATCTGGAATCCTCGCGAGCCCTCCGTGTTGCTCGCCAAAGACCCCATCGGCACGGAGCATCTCTATTATTCGTTTGACGACAAACAGCTAACTTGGAGCACCATCCTCGATCCGCTTGTCCTGTTCGCGGGCAAAACCTTCGAACTCTGCGAAGAATATATCGCCAGATGGCTCACTAACCAATTCCCCGCTACACACGTAACGCCCTACGTCGGTATCCAGGCCGTCCCACCATCCTGTTTTGTGCTGTTGCGGCCCGGCAAACACGGCACAAAGCACACTATCACCAAATATTGGGACTTCGATCCCAACAAACGCATCCGCTACCGCACCGACTCCGAATACGAAGCGCACTTCCGCTCCGCCTTCGCCACAGCGGTGCAACGCCGCCTCCGTTCCGACCGCCCCGTCCTCGCCGAACTCAGCGGCGGCATGGACTCCTCCTCCATCGTCTGCATGGCCGACCTGATTATGGGAGTAGGGGCCCAGGGGGCCACTCGCCACTTTTCACTCGCCACTTCCCTCGTGGAATGCCCTCGCCTCGACACCATCTCCTGGTTCGGAGATTTCTACGCCCACCTGGAACCCGATACCGCCGAATTCCACTGGATCTCCAAAGTCGAAAAACAACGTGGTCGCACAGGCTTCCACATCAACCTCAATGAGTTGAGAGAGTTGAAATCCAAAGAAACCAGATCACAGAGACCGTTCATGTCTGCTTTCGATAGTGGTGGCTTTGCCTGCATTCCAGCCCCCAGAACTCTCTCCAGATTCTTTAACCTCTATGCAGCACACATCGCTTCACAAGGACATCGAGTTACTCTTTCTGGAGTCGGAGGAGATCACGTCACAGGCCGTGAACCCACTCCTGTGCCAGAGCTACAAAATCTCCTGGCCAGAGGACGTTTTCTTACGCTTGCGCGTCAACTCAATGCCTGGGCACTCACAATGAGAAAACCTCGCATGCTACTACTCCGGGAAGCCGTTCGGGAATTTTTCCCTCACCGAAATGTAGCCAAAGACATATTTACTGCTCCTTGGTTTCATTCTGAATTTATCCATCGGAATCGTGCCGCTCTTTGCGATTGTCCAACTAGAGTGAAGTTCCTCAGCCATCTGCCGAGCTCTCAATATAACCTCGATGGGTTAGATGACGAGCGAAGGTTAGCTGCGCATTGGGATCTCAACCCAAATTTGATCCGCAAAGTACGCTATCCCTATCTTGACAGGGATTTTCTGGCTTTCATGTACGCCATCCCTCGAGAACAGGTCGTGAGGGTAGGCCAGAATCGTTTCCTAATGAGACGCGCGCTTGTTGGCATCGTCCCGGATGAAGTCCTCAATAGAAGGCAAAAGACATTTCTTCGACCCAAGTCAGAGAAAGAGAACACTAACAATAAATCGGCGGAAGTGCTTGGATCAGTGGAAGTTGGGCAGCACATGGTGAGCAGTTCGATGGGAATTATAGATGCCAGTCGTTTTTCACAAGCTCTGCGGGAGGTCAGCCGTAAAGAGGAAGCGGTCATGGAAATGCTGACTCGGACATTAAAGTTAGAGTCTTGGCTGCGTCATTTAGCAAATCAGAAGATATTGGCGACACCTAAGACAACAGACAGGCACAACTATTCCCCAAAAGCAAAGGAAGTCGCGTTATCCCAACAGCACAACAGTTCAGCTAGCTAGTGTAGTGCGTCAAGCAGATTGACGTTTATTAAGGGTGCGTCGAGCGCGTTTGACTTTTTCCAGGATGTCGGCGGCTCGCGCGGTCCAGATGAATGGTTTCGGGCTTTCGTTATGACGGTCGATGTAAGTGCCGATGGCCATGATGAGTTCTTCCAGATCGCGGAAGACGCCGCGCCGAAGCCGATTTTGAGTGAGGTCGCGAAAGAAACGTTCCACCATGTTCAGCCAGGACGCGCTGGTGGGAGTGAAGTGCAGATGAAAGCGCGGATGCCGCGCCAGCCAGCGCTGCACTTTGGGATGTTTGTGGGTGGCATAGTTGTCGCAGATCAGAGTGCAGTTGCCGGTCCGGCGGGGATGGTCTGGTCGATCAGGCGGAGAAACTTGAGCCATTCCTGATGGCGATGCCGCTCCTGGCACAGGCCAAAGACCTCGCCGTTGGCCGCATTGAGCGCGGCGAACAGAGTGGCTGTACCGTTTCGTTTGTAGTCGTGCGTCATGGTGGCGCCGCGTCCGCGCTTCAGCGGCAGGCCGGGCTGGGTACGATCCAGGCTTGAATCTGGCTCTTCTCGTCGGCGCACAGCACCAGCGCATGCTCCGGCGGGTTGAGGTACAGACCGACGATGTCTTCCAGTTTCTCCGCGAACTCAGGATCGTTGCTGACTTTGAAGGTTTCCACGCGATGCGGCTTCAGCCCGTGGGCGCGCCAGATCCGTCGCACGCTGGCTTCGCTGATGCCGACTGCCGCCGCCATGGTGCGCGTGCTCCAGTGGGTGGCGTTGGTCGGCTGCTGGCGCGTGGTCATGGTCACCACCCGCTGGACCAGCCGGGGGCCGATCGTGGGTTTGCGGCCGGGCCGGGGAGCATCTTTCTTCAGTCCCTCCACGCCCAGCGCGAGGAAACGCTTGCGCCAACGGGAAACTTTTTTCGGCGTAATGGCCATGCTGGCGGCAATTTCCGGTCCTGCTGGTCGCCGGCCGCGAACAACACGATGCGAGCGCGCTCAACCACGCGCGCCGGAAACCGAGCGACTCCGGGCCTGGGTTTCCAACACCGTCCGTTGCTCCGGACTCAACGCAATGGCTGGGGCTATGCGCATCCGTGACTGTCTCCTAATCATAAGATGCGCGGGATTATATAAAGGTTGTTAATTGTGACGCACTACACTAGCAGCTGGAAAGCGAACTCTACTACAGAAAGGAGGTGAACACCATGAAATACGAGACACCAGAACTGACAGCATTGACGTCCGCGATCAGTGCTATTCAGGGGGTTAGGTCCAGTAAGGATGACAACACTCTCGAAGATGGCGGCGACTTTAGCCACATTACTTCCTATTCAGACTGGGAGTAACTAAACTTCTGAATGGGCACTTCATAACACATGCGTGCCCATTCAGTCCACATTCACTCAGTCTCTACCTCATATCGTGCGGCTGTTATGTCGTTGCTGTGGTGTACGAAAAGAGGTTACACTTACAAGCACGAAACACCAGACCTGACAGTGTCACTCAATAGGACCGCGCTCGGCAATAAGTCGCGCACGACTGCCGTAATTTCCGCCATCGTGCATATTGCTCAGCTTTGGCAGGATCCGAATCTTCTTCATCTTTTAGCCAAAAGCGAAACCAATCGACCGACCCACCCTGCGATGCAAGGCGCACCGCCGGATTCGTCAGAACGTGCTCGCGCGTATTCAACATGATTAAGTCCACCGGCCTGCGCAAATAGCGGAGACCAGCATACGGTTCCCACATAAATAATAAACTGCTGCGGCCTTCCGCAACGACCAGTAAAGGTGCGGTGATCTTATCTAAATTAAAAGCCGGAGATTGCTTCAGCCATTGTTGCAAGCCTTCACCAAAGGGCGCTGCCCCGATCATCGAGTCAAACTGCCTGGGAACTTCGTTTTCAAACACATCTATCGTAGCAATATATTGGAAATAATTTGCCATCAGGCCATCTGTGACCAGGGCAGCCTTAAAATGACGAGAGCCCGCAGTGAGTGCATCCATCACATAAAAACAAGTGCGGCTGAAACCAATGATACCGATCCTTTCAGGATCCACCAGTCCGTCCGAGACCAACTGGTTCACGGCGGACTCGTAATCGGAGACAGCACAAGGTCCTTCTGACGGCGTGTCGTAAGGGCAATGTTCTCCGATTTGCAAAACAAGTATTCCTGCAGCAGCTAGCGACCTGGCTGCGAATGCTGTTGGAAGGAAACCAGACGGCCTAAATTCTAACTCGTGAAAACCATGCGTCTGAATCACGAGCGGATACCGTTGGCCTGGCTTATAGTCAACCGGCTCGTACAGCCCACCTTTCCACGCCCGTCCTTCTTTGTCCTTCCATATGTAAACACTAGCATGGCCTAATTCGATGTTCTTGAGTTGTGGATTGGGGTCCCAAATAACTTGCGCCCTTTGTTTGTCCTGAGCAATTAGCAGTGGAGGCTCGTCAAGTCCTTCCTTCACCATGACTCCGAGAGTCTTGTACTCATCTTTGACGAATTCGCTTTTTGATTGAGTGTCGAATTGCCAAGTACTGTCGCCTGCAAGGTGATAATCGATGGTGTGATATGACGAACTCTGGTAGGTACTTACTCTGACGCGTTCCTTGTTTCCTTCCGCAAAGACTGCTCCTGCAACAAGAACAAGATAGTAATCCTTCTCGTCGGTCTGACGCTTCAGCACTTCCACGCATGTGCGCGTACCGGCGGTTAAATCCACAACGGCAACACACGGACTGGACGGCATGTGATCTTTGGAACTGAGAAATGTGTTTGGCAACAGGACGGCCTGACCATCACTTGACCAACTGGGACGACCGTCCCCCCACCAACCTGCATCGCCGGCAGTAGGAGCGTCGGTCAAGGACCGGACGGAGCCAGTTTGCAGATCGATCCTGACGTACTGATGTGCAGGCCTGTCATGCCCTGTACGGATGCGATAAGGCGATGACTCGAAGGGTGGCGGGTATAGCGTCTCCCATGATGACGGGACCTCGCGAACCGGCAACGTCGTAACCAATGAGCTACCGTCTGGAGACAGCGCCAGGTCTCCGGGAACAACTGGCGCACCATCCTGCTTGACCTCGAACCGTCTGCCACTGATGACGGCCCTTAGGTAACGAGGGGGCGGTGGCAAAGATCTTCGATCCTCAGGAAGAAGCAGTTGCTTAAGCGAATGTTCCGTACCAACTATTGCCGCTGCCTGGGCTTCCGCACGCGTCTTTTGTTCTTGCAATGTATCTCGCTTCATCTGATCGAAGGCGGTATAGACAAAATGTTCTCGATCACGTACATCGAATGTGCCCACCACTTCCCTCGTGGATGTGAGCGGTTCAATTGCTTTTTTCCGACAATCCGCTAGAACAAGTTGATTGTTCTCATTCGTGTGTCCTATAAAGGCCACCCCACTGGAGTCGGCCAGCCAACGCCAGTGGTTGATGCTCCCACCCTTGGTATCAGAACGGTCCACAACCCATACGGGGGACGGCGGTTGCGACGCATCGGGATGCTTCAGGAAGTCCTCGACGTCCTGGCTGCGGTAAAACCGCAGGGAGTCATCAACACGGTTCAGGTCCAGGCGCCCGCGCTCGGTCCAGACAGCGAAGTAGTTTCCATCCGGCGAGAACAACACTTCGCCACGCCCGCCACTTGGATCGTCAAAAAGCGTCAGACCAATCTCGTCAGCGACGGTGAAGGGTTTCTTGGCCTGTTGCGCTGATGCAATCGGGGAGTGAGTGCCGATCAGAAATGTGAAGACGGCAATGAAGAACCAGATAATTTTCATTTTTCCCAAGGATTACAGTCTCTTGACTTCGCACAAAAGCAGATTCCCACTGCGGACCAAGAACCGGCCCTTCGCTCGGGATGACAACACAAAGAACCGACCGGGAAAAGCGCACGGCGCGATCTGCGTAGCCGTGCCTGTTGTTTCCGGCTGCCGTAGCAGTTGGGCTGGTCGCTTACGCCGCAATCTGCACTGCGCCATCCGCTACTGCGGATGGCGTTGACTCAAGTGGTGCCGACTCAGAAGATTATTTTGAGAGCAAACTGCATGGAGCGTGGGCCGCCCATCTGGTAGAGGGGGCTCAGGACGCCCAGCGAACTCGCCAGTGTGCCTGTGGCCTGTCCAAAGGTGCTTGTCCCGGATTGTCCGTTGACAGCTCCGAAATTGGGATGATTAAAAATATTGAAAGCTTCCGCGCGAAATTGCAGCTTCAACCTGTCCCGGATGTGAAACTCCCGCCGGACGGCCAAGTCCATCTGCCAAGCCCCGAATCCTCTCGCAAAATTGCGCGGAGCATCACCGAGACCAGAACTTAAATTCATGAAGGCACCAGGATTAATTGCGCGCCCTCCGGGGCATCCTTGCCCTGTTTGAAGATCTCCGAGCCCCCGAAGGATAGATGCACAATTTGCGCCGTAGAGATAAATTGGCTGGCCGGGGACAATGTTTAGTCCCTCATCATAAAGCTGTCCATCTGGTTCCAGCAGCCCGAATCCTTTCAGAGTCACCGGGAAACCAGTCCGCGCGGTAAATCGGTCATCCACTCCCCAGTGGTCCAGGACGGCGCTCACAAACCCGCTATGCGCCACGTTCGGCAGATCGTAGGAGAAAGCGGTCGAGAAATTGTGGCGGACATCAAAATCGCAGTTCCCACGCTGGTACCCGTAATTGAAGTTCTCAGAGCCATAGTCAATACAATGAGACCAGGTGTAGGAGGCCAGAGCGGTCAATCCTCGACTCAGCCTCCGCCGAAACTGAGATTGCAACGCGTCATAATCCGACGTTAGGCCGTTTTCCCCGACTGTAAATCCAAACACATTCGGATTGTTCGACGGATAAATGGTATTTTCCTGCAGCAACCTCGATCCATGTGAACCGACATAAGAAATGGTCAAAGCCTGCGATTTACCCAATGCCTGCTCGATGCTGGCGTTCCACTGGAGGGTGTACGGGAGTTGGAGATGTTTGGGAAAACCGTCCGCGAAGTACGGCGGCATTGGTGGGTTTACAGAAAGAGGCACAATAGGTGTTGGAAACGATGCAGACGGAACCGCTACTAATCCATTAAAGCCCGCTCCTGCAAAACCTATCGATCCCAGTTGCTGGCCAGTATCAAAGAAAACGCCGCCCCCACCGCGCACTACTGTTTCGCGGCCCGGTTTATTATCAACGATGTATGCGGCACCCAGCCGGGGCGCAAAGTTAAACCACGTCGTCTGCCAGAGAGGAGTGCCCTGCGACGCTAAGGTCCATGTGTTAGGATCGGAGGAGACAAAGTCGATTGTATACGGTTTAAGCCCTTGTGTTACGCCCGGCGCAGGATTTACCTCCCAGCGCAAACCCAAGGAAAGGCTCAAACGTTGTGACACCCTCCATTCGTCCTGAGCAAAGGCCGAGAAATTCGTATACAAGGGATAGGCGGAACCGAAGGCCTGAAACAGAGTAGTTAGGCTATTCGTCTGGACCTGAACTTTACTCTGGTAATAATACCCCTCTTCAGGACTAGGCGGAATTGCAAATGGCTCCAACCTGCGATAGTCCACGCCAAATCTGAGCTGGTGGCGCCCCAAAGAGAGGCTCACGGTGTCCACCAAGTTCCATTGTTTTTGTTCACTCGACTGCCCAGATTGGACCAAGAAAGTTAAATATCCGCCGTAGAAAAGATAAACCCCCACTTGCCCTTCAGGATCGAGTCCCGCAAGCTGCAATAAATTTGCAGGCATACTTCCTCCAAACGCATGAGTGGTTTGTGTCGTTGTCACTCCGTTCGAACTAAAATTGAAGCGGAACTCGTTACTAACACGGCTGGAGAAGACACTACTGGCTCCTGCCGTGTAAGTTCGCATAATATAGGGTGAAATTTGATCCGTTGCCGGAGTCAGGTCTTGGTGAGCCGTTCCCAGAGTTGCGGATCTCGAGTTCGTATCGCTAAACCGGAAGAACAGCCTGAGCCTGTCATTTATGGCGTGATCGAACCGAATACTGGTCGAGTTCAAGGACGCCGGGGTGGACCAACTGCCTATAAATTGGGCAATACCATTCACCGTATCGTCTATTCCATTTGGGCTTTGCACAGGAAAGGAATTCAGCACCTGCTGCAAGGCCGGCGGCGCACTTTCTCGCAAGGCAGTGTCTGGCACAAAACTAGCGTTGGCCGCTTGTGGCGCAGCCAGGCGCAGCCCTTCATACGAGACAAAGAAAAACGACTTGTCTTTTCCGTTATACAGGCCAGGTATTTCTATGGGTCCGCCCACCGTGCCACCAAAGTCATTTTGCCTCATGGCGGGTTCCGACAAACCAAAGTAGTCGTTGAACCAGTCCGGAGCATCGAACACCCCGTTTCGCAAGTATTCGTAAGCAGTGCCGTGCCACTGATTGGTGCCCGATTTCGTTTCAAACGAGAACTGGCCGCCGGGATTGCGCCCGTATTCGGCCGAGTACGTCGAACTCTGCACGCGAAATTCCTGCAAATCATCCACGGAAACCAGAGCCTGCGTGGTTCCTAATGCCGTGGAGGCAGGAACCGAGCCGCCAGCTCCTGCTCCCCCAATCACTATCTGCGCTGAAGTGACGCCTATGTTGCCACTAACCCCGTCCACGGTGAAGTAGTTCGACTCAGTGCGCTGCCCATTTACACTGAACTCCCCACTAAATCCACTAGCGGAGCTGATCTGGGGAGTATTCGTCACAACTCCGGGCGTGAGCAAAATCAAATCCTGGAAGCTGCGGCCATTCAGCGGCATGTTTTCCACGTATGTGTGATCCACCACCGTGCTGACCGATGCGTCCGTGGTGTTGATCATCGACGCGCCGGCTTCCACCGTCACGATTTCGAAAACGGCCCCTACCGGCAGGGTAAAGTTGATAGACAGCGCGTCCTGAATGTTTAGAACAATATCCGGCTTGATGAGTGTCTTGAATCCCACCTTGGACACCTGAAGCCGGTACGATCCTGGCGGCAGATTCGGCACCACATAGATGCCGTCCTGATTGGTCTTGCCGGAGTACTTCACGTCTGTTGCATCGTTTATCACCAGAATGTCAGCCCCACCGATTACCTTGTTGGATGGATCGAGCACGCGGCCGTTGATAGTTCCATTGGGGGACTGTGCCGCGAGGGGGAGGGCTAGCGACATGGCGAAAGCGAAAAGACAAGCGATGCGGGGGCAACGCACGCGCACGGTGATTCTCCTGTGGCCGACGGATTCGGAAATCCTATTCGGGTCTACGGAGAGGGGGCTCACTTGGTACCGCTCCTTCCTTAATTAGTTGGAAGCGTGCAAGAGCCAGGAAAGATGCAACCGTGATTAAGGACTAAGGATGATTTGGGTCGACTCGCAGATAAGCAAAGAGCAGGGGTTTGCCGCTTGGCTTGCGACTGCCACCATTCGGCTCGATCGTAACGAACACAGCATCAACTTGTGCTAGCAGTTTCGGGTCGTCCAGTTTCAAGACCCACCGCTTTTTTGAAGCATTGTCCTCGTAGAAGATACCAAGGGGGAATGCCTGCTCCCGCTCCGATCCGCGCTGACCCCACACCTGGAACGTGCTGGCCTTCTTCGCTACAGTCTGCTGATCCAAGTCATAGGCATAGAAGATCAGAGATTTCCCCTTCGTGTAGAACACGCGCCCGTAAGGTTTCTGGGTCGCTCCGGTACGGGCCACGTCGTACACTTCCGCGACATACAGATCCCGCGCACCCATAAGTTCCCGAATATCACGGTCGTGCGCGAGCAACTCCTGTTGCTGATCCACGGTAGCGTCACGCTGGTGCAGCAGATTCGTCAACTCGTTGACTCTTGCGTCCAGCGTTGCCGCCCGCTTCGCATCTTGGGAAGGCTGCTCTGCAATTGAATCGAGCTTCGTCTGCAACGCCTGGGCGGACAACTGCGCGGCGTTGAACTTCTGTTCCGCCTCAGTCTGCTTCTGGATGAGTTCCCGTCGTCCAGCGTCTGCGTTGCGTAGCGCAACATCCGACTGCTCCTGCGACGCCTTCATCTGATCCATCTTCGCGAACTGTTGTTCCAACTGCCGACGCAGATCGGCGACCAACTTGTCACGTTGTTCGACTTGGGCGCGCGCAACCTCGCGTTCGTGGCTGGCGTCACTTAACTTCTCTGCCAATGAAGTCAGGCTTTGCGCATCTGGGCGGGTCGGTGAAATGTTTGAAACGTTTACCCCCCGCCGAATGCCAACCTGATAAGCGCATACACCGAGAGCGACGAAAAGCAGTGTTCCGGCGGCATAGAGGGTCCACACACTGCGCCAAGCGGCGGCACTTTCGGGAGCGAGGACTCGACGAGAGCTAGTTTCACGATGGGGCGGAATCGGCCCGGTACGCTCGATTCCGCCCCCCCCCTCATCCCGTGCGATGCGCTCCAAAAGAGCAGACTCTGCCTGCTTCTCCGACCAATGCGGCCCTGCTTCCAGATTCTCTGGTGTCTGTTCTGCGCCGATCGCTGGGATTGCGTGGCGAATGATCGCTTCGTATTGCTGCAGGGCCTCACGGCAGGAGGAACAAACGACAACATGCTCCTGTAGTCTCCTCTGGTCTTCCTCGCTCAACTGGCCCGAGGTTGAAACGGCGCAGAGTTCTAGGAACTCGTCATGGGGTTCGATTCGAGACAACGCCCCTGCTCCTCGGATGAATGACGCCTCCTATAATACTGCTCAATCGCTCTGCCGGTTACAGCTAAAAATTTGCTTCCGCAGTTTCTCCAGGCCCCGGAAATAGTGGTGCTTTACGTTTCCTCGGGACTGGTCCAATTTCGCAGCGATCTCTTCAAAAGTGTAACCGTCGAGCAAATGAAGGCCAAGGGTTCGACGCTGGATCTCAGACAAGACTCCAAACACCTTGCGCAATCCAACCCGCCCGAGCACTTCCTCAATCGAGTTTTCGTATCGTTCTGACCTCGCGCCTGGAGCACTCAGTTCGCTTCCGACATCTTCCAGATCAACCTGGCTATAGAAATGGCGGGAATCCAGATAACGGCGACGGTCAATCGCGCGATGGTAGGCCATCTGCACGATCCACGAGCGGGCCGACTTTTGAAACTATCGAACACTGCGCTCTTCTGATGGATAAACAGGAAGACATCTTGAACCAAGTCGTCCGCTTCTGAATCGTCCCGGAGAATCTTGTACCCGACCGCGCGCACAAGCCGCGCGTAGCGATGAAAGAGGCAAGCCAACGCTTCCTTTTCTCCATCCCCGACGCGAGCCATCAGGACTTCATCTGGAATTTCGATGCTGTCGACTGAATAGCGATTGGCACTGGACGCCCCTGCTGATGCCGTGGCAGAGGATGGTATCGCGAATCGGGCTGTAATCGACGTGGTCAAGTCCGTGGGACGTGATTAACCAGAGTGCGGGCAGATAACACTCTTTAGAGTTAGGATCGCTCGATATATAACGCTATCGTGTGTTTAATGCAAGCAAAATACATCCCATCGCTGGTGGTTTTAGCCATTAACAATGCCTATCGTTTGGGTATATGGAAGACGTGGACTATCGCGAATCGTTTGCGAACCGTCTCCGCAATCTCAGGATTGCGGCTGGCCTCAGCCTTGAAGAGGCCAGTGGACGCGGCGGCCTGTCCACTAATTTCTGGGGAAACCTCGAACGCAATGAGCAAGAGGCTTGTCTGAATACGATCTTCAGTCTTGCCAAGGGCCTCGGGATCACAGCCAGTGTCTTAATTGCACTTGACGACAAGGATAAACAACCGCCGGATCGTCGGGAACTGGACAGCTTGCTCGATCTCCTCACCCCTCCGCAATTGCAGCTTGCAATTCAAGTATCGAAGTTGATCTACGCCTACAAACCTGGTCCTTCACTCGACAACCCACCGACCTCGTCATGATCAGTTTAAGCGCCCTATTTTCTTCCAGATCTCTTTTAATCAACGCTTTCGATGGCACAATCGGCCCCATCCACACGCGATAAATCGTTATTTGTCTATAGGATAAACTCTATAGACAGTTTTAGAAGGCCATGATCCTCGCTATGGTTGTGACGAGGCTATACCGTGAAACACCGGACGCTATTCGCACAACGGATCAGAAAACTCAGAAAGGCGGCGAAACTCAGCCTCGAAAGCGCTGCGGAGCGAGGCAATATCACTGGAAATTTCTGGGGGGATGTGGAACGTGGCAACAAAGTGCCAAGCCTGGACACGATCGTCGCGATGGCCAAAGGCCTTGCCTTGCCTCCGAGCACTCTATTGCTCTTGGAAAGGGAAGAAGACCCACGAGATATCCGGAAGCGCGTTGATTCTCTTCTCACAAGGTGCAACCCGCAGCAACTCGAAATGGCTCACCGCATTATCAAGGTTCTCCTCGAACCCTGAACAGCACAGCCACGATTTCTCTGCTTAAACAGTGGCCAATTTCCGGTTTGCCCGTGATTCGACCAGAATCGGTTCGGTCGGTCGATTCGTACAGAACAACGATTGGCGCCATGCTGAGGTTTTGACCGCGCTACCATTAGGCTGCACACCGGGAGCGATAACCGTGGACTCATTTAAGTATTCTGACTTGCTTCTTCGTCTCGAAGGTTTCGATCAGTGGCTGAGGAGCTTAGGGTTGACTCCGCATTTGAACGACAGAATACACGAAGCTTTCAGGGTCCTTCGCAAGGCAGAACAGGCCAGTCGCAGAGGGCGTGAGACGGGGATCTACACCGATATTCAACCCAAGGACTGGTTCCCAATAATCGAATCCCTTGAGGCGCATGACGTTTTCACCGCTTTTCAAAACGAACCTTCACCTGCCATCACTGCCGCACTCAAAAGAGCTTTGTCGGGTCCGGTCCATCCTATTGACGAAAACCAGAAAAACAGAGACGGGAGGAATATTTGGTACGAACTCGCTCTTGCAGCCGAATGGAAATTGCGAGGTGCCAAAGTTTTCGTGGCGGAGCGACTTGCAGCTCATCAGGGACGGCATCACTTTTCTAGTCGCCTGCAAAAGACCCGCAAACGAACACAGCATTCACGCCAACATTCACGATGCCATCGAGCAGCTTCAAGAGAACTTTAACAACGCGCCGCCAGGCGCATTTGGAATCGCCGCGATTAACATTAGTTGCGTTTTCAACTCCGGGAACCAGGTTTTTTCGGGAGACATGAAAGCGCTAGGAAATCTTCTTGAGAAGGAACTTGACAAACACAAGGGATACCTCGTGTCGGTGGATGATCCGAGAATTTGCTGCGTTATGTTCGACGTCGCGACACCGAGCGTGGGAGGGCAGAACGTTGATCTAGTGCGAGCATCCTACAGTGTTGCGCAGGAGCTGAAACACCCTTCCATCGGCTCGAAGACTTTTAAGGAGCATGCGCGAGATATGGGCAGTCGCACCAAACATTGAGAGCCCCGGTCCACCGCGTCTTTGCACGAACAAATTGAAGTTACCCACCATCACAAATGACAGGCGTCACAAATAGCCCTTGACTTGCTGATGCCTGAGCGCCCGTCTTTCGTAGTCATCACCTACTGCTGGTTGTATCCACCACCTCTACTTCCGAAATGAGGAAAACACTTAAACGAGGTTCAACTTCTTCCGAAACCAGCTTCTGAGAAACGAAAAACGGAATGATGGCGGATCGTTGCCCACTTGGAGACTGACCCAACATCCATTGAACCATCTTCTTTGACCCATTGGATGCAGGCGCGTAGTATCGGCCCAAACTGCGCCGCTTTCTGGCGACTTCGGCACGACCGCGCATCCTATTGCTGATCCGCGATGGTCCGTGCCGGCGAACGCAGTTCCCCGAAAATGCAATGCGGCGAGCTGACACACACCATCGAGGATCCCCCCCAGATGGATGGCTTATCCTCGCTGGCCCTTCATTTCGATAGTTGTTTGCGCTGTGTTGCTGGCTGTGGTTCTAGCAGTATTCAGGACCAAGCTCCGAACGCTCGACGTATTCTCCGCTTTCCTCCTTTTCGGAGCCGCTGTTCTCTCGGTCCTGATTGTCCTCTACACCAGATCTTTGCGGCGCGCCCAACAAGTACAACTCGACACCGAAGAACGCCTCCAGCAGATGGCAGACAACATTCAGGAAATCTTCTGGATGATTGACGCGGAAACCAAGAAAGCCCTTTACGTCACCGAAGCTTATGAGACGATTACCGGACATTCGTGCCAAAGTCTGCTGGAAAATCCGTCTTCGTACGAACAACTCATCCATCCCGAAGACCGCGTTCATGTGCTGGCAAAGCTTGGAGAAGCTACGCAGACAGGGCACTTCGATGAAAGATTTCGGATCCTGCGGGCCACCGGCGAAGTGCGCTGGGTGACGGTGCATGGGTTTCCAGTACGGGATGGCAGCGGCAGAATCTACCGTCTTGTCGGCACGGTTCGAGAAATCACTGCACAGAAAGAAGCAGAGGACAAGGTTGCGGAGCACCTGGCCATAGCCGAATCCGCAAGGGCAGAATCCGATGCTCTAAGCAAGGCCACTCTCGCGCTGACCGCAGATCTTCGGATGGACTTTGTCCTGGACACGCTCCTTCAGTCCTTGTTGGAACTAGTCCCATGTGAATGCGCACGCGTGCTGCTCTTGGAGGGCGACACGCGGCTTCTTGTGGCACGAGAAAAACTGCGTCATGAGGCTCCTAAGAAAGCCCCGGATTATCCACTGACTCTCGACGCAGCAGACTCTCCGTTCCTCTTGCGCATATTAACGGCCCAGAACAGTGTCTTGCTTTCCGACACCAGACACGAGAAAGAATGGCCCACCTTCAAGGGCCATACCGACATCCGATCATGGCTTTGCGTGCCGCTGGTTGCGTCCCAGCAGACCTTGGGGCTTCTTTCGGTGGGCCACACCCAGCCAAACACCTTCACTCAAGACCACCTTCGGCGCACGCAGTTATTGGCGATACCCGCCGCGGCGGCTATCCAGAATTCTCGCCTCTACGAGCGTGCTGAGATCTATGGGGCCGAACTTCAGCGGCGTCTGACGGATCTTCGCCAAACAGAGAAAGCGCTCGAACAGTCAGAGGAGGAACGCAGGGTATCTGAGGACAAGTTTCAAAAGGTCTTCCGCTCCAGTCCGATCCCGTTTTCCATCACGACAGTCAATGAAGGGCGATTCGTAGATGTGAATGCCGCATTCGAGCGACGATACGGCTACTCCCGTGCCGAAGTGATCGGCCGTACAGTCGGCGAACTTGGCATCTGGGAAGACCACAAGGATCGCGCATTGATGCTCGCGCAACTCCAACAACGGGGACCCGTTCGGAACGCAATCACCCGGCTTCGCACCAAGTCGGGCGAGGTCAAGACCACTGCCTATTCCGCAGACAAGATTCAATTCGACGGTCAATCCTGCATTCTTGCGGTTTCAGAAGATCTTCCGGACAACGACAAATCGTTCAATAACTGACCGTCCCGAAACGCCGGTCCTTCATCACGAACCTCCAGGTCCAACTCCTTCCTAGTTTTTGTCCCGAATCCGGGCCACCAAACAGAAAACCAATCATTCCTGTACGGAAATCGATCAGAATATGCACTGCCTCGCGGGACGAAGCGTGAGATGTCAACCACCTGGGGGTTTGAGCAATGTTCCCCAACCTCGAAGTCCGTCACCTACACGCAGTCATTGTCTTGGCCGAAGAGCTGAACTTCACGCGGGCCGCGGACAGATTGCACATAACCCAGCCTGCGCTCAGCAAACAGATTACCGACCTCGAAGCAGAGCATCGATTTCACCTGTTCACTCGCGACACACGACGGGTTGTGGAACTCACAGATGCCGGACGTGCCTTCGTCGAAGAGGCTCGCTCCGCGCTCTTCCATACGGAGCGGGCTGTGCATCTCGCTCATGCTGCACACAACGGGTCCAATAGCGTTTTGACGATTGGGCACTCACCCTTCGCCGATCACGACTGGATTTCCGCAACGCTTGCGATCCGGCTTCCTTTATATCCGAGGCTCGGAATCCGACTACTGACTCAGTTCGCAATGGAGTCGGTCCGTAGCGTCCTTGTTGGCGAAATAAACCTCGCCCTGGTGACGGCGCCACCGCAAGATTCCCAGATCACGGCTGTGCCATTTGCGCCGGCCCAACTCTACGCTGCACTTCCAGAGACCCACCCGGCTGCTCACAAGGAACGCCTGGTTCTCCAGGATCTGGCAAAGGACAAGTGGATTCTGTTTCCGAAACGGGTTCATCCACTTCTGTATGAGGCCATCATGGACACAGCTCGACGTGAGTCCATCGCCCCCAAGCACGCTCACGATGTCATTGCGCCTCAGCAGGCAATGGACCTAGTATCGGAGCACGTAGGCGTCGCCATCCTTACACAACCTACGCCTCCAGGCTTTCATGCTGCCGGTGTGGTGGTAAAACCGCTTTCCGATACATCGTTGAGCTTCCAAACATGCGTGATCATGAGAGCCGATAATGACTCCCGGCTCGTAAACGAATACGTTCGAATGTTCCTCCGCAAATATGAACTGCAGCGCCTGCCACCAAAGCGAATGGAATTGTCGCTGTCCTCTCGAGTCGTCAGCATGAAAAAGGCAATCGGTCCGGCGCGCCGCTGACAGCACAGCGTCGCCGGTGCACCGGTGCAGAGGGTGCCGCGTCGGACCCTATCTGCCCAGATCTGCTTAGGGCTTGGGAAGAGACAGCGGAGGGACGGCCTTCCTCCCAAAGAGGAATGGTATTTATGAATTGGTACGCCCCCTGTGAAATTTGGCCCGTTATATGGGCATCCGTAAACAGCAGGTATTCCGCCGTGCTGACACAAGGCTGACTCTCGTTCATTGCCAGCCAGTTCCGGTAGACCAAAGGACCGCTTTGCGGTTGCATGCCAGGCTATTACTCCAGCCCGTAATCTCTCGCGCGGACTATGAACTGATCCCGATTCTGCGGCATTGGTAAAATCATTGCGCCCCTGGCGAACGGTATGCGTTGTGAGCAGAAGAGACGCAGTTCCTCCAACACCCGATGTGCGTATCGAAGCAGTGCTGCGGAACCGACGGCGTAGACGTGAAGCTGCCGCCCGTCTGCGACATAGACGTGTGATTCACCTTCATCTCTTTCGATCAGGAAGTGTGCAATAGCGTCCCTTTGGTCCCGCATCTTTTCAAAGAGGTCGCGCGCGTGACGAATGCCCTCGACGAAGGCAGCGTCTAGCCCGAGCCGAATGAGTTCCTGCGGGTCAACATCAGGGTCGGGAGGCATGCGCTCGTTGATGCCGCGTTGTTCACATTGTTCTTGAATCCAGCGCCGAATGCGATTTGTTCCTTCGTACATCTTCCACGCGCATAGCAGCCGATAAAAGGGACTTGTAGTCGTTAGAGCTTCACGGTACAGGGCATCATAGGGCGCGAAGGGAACGGCTTGCATGATGCCGCCAAGCGGACCAAGTGCTACACCGTTCCTTTGGGGAATCAAGAACTCGGACATCAGCACGTTACCGTCTAGCGGTGACATGAGCTCAAGGCGCTGCACCGTGAGTGGCATGTTTGAGTCGCGCGTAAATACATCGAGCAAGGCGTTGATTGGGCCTCGGGCGAGCAGCAGGGCGTTGGACGGTAGCCTCGACTCAACGCTCACTGTGATGTAGCGGACCTTCCCGGCTTCGTCGCCGAAAAGCCCGTAGTAAACTGCGTTGCGGCCTCCGCTGTGCAGATAGATCCAGAGAGGGTTCTCATTCAGATGAAGAAGATGATACGAAGGGCGGGCCAATGCGGCATCAGCCCCTCCAGCGAGCGGTACATGATCGGAAATGTAGGCGCGAACTTCCCAGGTCCGCGCAATGCGTTCCTGTTCAAGCTGTCTTATCTGCTCTAACTTTTCGTATTTGGCGAAAGCTCCGATCGCTCCCGTGGTGGGTTCGCGGGGAAAAACTAGCATGTCCGCATCGGGCGGGATGGCCTGATCGGGCGACACGGAAGCCTCCTTTGATACTCTGAGCCGATTGTATCGCACGCATTTCGCGACCGGAGTGCCCGCGCCACACGGTCTCGGTGCAGCAGTCCGCTACGGGAAACCGTGTGTCTTGTCCATATGACTGCCTCCTCCCCTCTCGCCGCATCTCTCCGCGCCGGCCTCGTCTCAATGCGCCTCTTTCCGTGACCCACTAACGGACGGGTTCGGAGTCAACCTAACAGCCGCAGGCTAACGTCAAGGCACTTTCGCGGCATAAACGATTATTCCCTACGGGCTGCCCCTCATTTATTCCACGGTTGCCTGTGACGCCGCGCCTTCAGTGCGTCTGTTCCTGTTGCCTCTCTCGCCCCCGCCGTGGGGCTCACTTCAAGAAAAGAGGCAAACACATGACGACGAAGACTCTCAGCAAAAGCGACCTCGCGCAGTTCACCGGCAGCGAAAACTGGTATCGGCACGGGATCAACCGCAACGTTCTCTACACCGACGGCGCGCAGCACGTTGCCGAGCACGGTGGGGCGTATTGGCTTCTGGACGAAATCGCGATCATTCAGCCCTATAACAAGGCTGTTTCCGCCCAGGGATTTCAAGTCTGGAAGCTCGCCGTACATCGCGACCGAACTGCTGTGCTTTCGTGCGACGATGGCAACGGCAATATCGTGTTCACCAAGGAGATCGAGCACACCGATTTTCCGCTGGATGAGATCACACTGTACTTTGCCGACAACGTAATCCACTTGCCGAGCGAGTACTGAGCCACGCGAAACCCGCGCTGGCGTCTTCGCTGGCGCGGGTTTTTTGTTCGGCGTTACCCGAGCAGGGGAAGCGGCAGAGCAACCCGCGAAGTGTGTTTGTAGAATAGGCGGAAATGGCTTTGTCACTCGAACTGCACAACATAGGTGATCCTGCCGCCGGGTCAGAAGTTCAGGCGCTGGTTGAACACGCCCTGAGTGACAGACCCGGAGATTGGCGGGTGTCGATCATTGGTTCTCGCGAAAACGACCGTTGGGAAATGAAGATCGAGGGACCGAACGGCTTTGAGCGCTCATACACATTGATCGGAAGTGCGGGAGAGCACCAGCCTGTGGTAATCGGGAATCTGGTTCTGAAGCTGCTGCCAGCCAAGGCGTCACAACAATGAAAAGTCTCTCGTGTTTCTCTCGTGTTAGCTCACGACTCAGCTGCGTCCCGCACGAATACTGGGGCTGAAACACGCCTTTAACGCGCCCTCACGAGTGTAAACTGTTGATAATGTGGGAGGATTTGCAAATTACGAATCGGCTGCTCTACCAACTGAGCTACGTCGGCCTTGTTCTCGATTCTAAATGCGCTGCGCAGAAGCGTAAAGTGACGGTGGTTAGGTGCCTCGGGTTCAATCTATGCCGCGCGGCTAGCGGTGAGCGCGTCGTATTCCTGCTGCGATTGCGCGGGCAGAAGGACCCAGAGGGTGTAGACGCCGACGGCGGTTCCGAATGGAACGTTAAAAAGAGAAAGAAATCCAAGGACCAGCGCCGCCACGCGAGCCCAGGACTCGCGGCGCATCAGTCCCCAGCCCGCGAAGAATCCTGCGAGCGCCTTGGCCAGCACGAAAATTGCGATCACGGTCAACAGCGGCCGCAAGAATGCCGTAGGCGCTTCCGGCGCGCCAAAGTCCCGCATGTGGGCGAACAGCGTATGAGCGAGAATATACAAAAAAACGCCGCCCATGGTATTGAAAGCGGAGATCGCCAGCCAAAGAATACCGAGTAGATGAACGTGGGTCTGCACGCGACCAGGCCGCAACTGCATCGCGGTCACCGGCCCAACGATCTGTTTACCGCATTTGCCGCAAAATGCCTGACCGGGTTGCACTGCCGTACCGCATGCATCGCAGAACATTTTTTCCTCCGCGCGGATACTTATGTCACCCAAAACATGCTCTTTACAAATAGTACGCACGCTCAGCAAAACAGTTCCATCGAGATTGTCGGATCAAATACTTTCCTATCGAATGGTGGCGCAACTGATCCAAGTCAAAATAGTGAATTGCGTGGTTCGCGCCAACGAAAAAGACCGCCCGGCAACAGGGCGGTCTCTTCTTCTACAAGGGAGAATAGTTCCAACGGAGGCAATTAATCCCGTCGAAACTTTCTGTAAGAAATCTTATGAGCCGAAAAAGCGGGGTGTCAAGCAATTTTTGGTAAATAAATGTCTTTGTTTTCAGCAATTTAAGTAACCGGTCAACATCGGTCTAAATTGTTTCAATTTGAGACTTCATCGCGCTAGAAGGCTTGTAACCTAATACCAAGAAGGGACTTAAGGAGCGTTTGGACGCTCGGCAGAGATCGGAGAACCATTGCGCGGAGCTGTCGCAGAGGTATCGCCGAGGTCAAGGGAGATAAATTCGTCCTGATCGGCACGGCCGAAAACCGGGCCGGGAAAGTAGCGCCTCAGAAGAACTCGCGCTCCCCCAAATGCCACACCAGCAGCCAGAGATATCGCGCCTACCATAATGCAGAGAAGAATGATGTTGACGAGCAGGTTGGCAATGTTATTTTTCTTGTCGAAGTAAGTGTTTTCGTTCCACGTAACGCTGACGTCGTAGTTGACGGCTCCGAGGAGGGTTTGCGCGTCGCTTTGCGAGAGCGGACCGGCGGCGATGGCAACGATGGGACCGGTACGTTTATCGAAAAATGGTCCGACGTTTTCTACCGCGGCAACTCCCGGCTGCGGCTGCGCGCCGTGATTCGCAGCGTCGATGCGACGCAAGCGTTCGGCCGCCAATGCAGGGGTGGGATATTCGATCAGCATCAACGTTGCTTCGCCACTCGGAGTGGAATAACGGCCGAGGACAACTTCGGGACTGGCGCCGAAGCCGATTTGGTCCGCTGACAAGAGTGAGCCGATAGCAGCCAGAGCCAGCGGGCCCTCCGCATACTTTTCAGTGTTGGCTTGGTAGCCATGATGCGGCATGAAAGCGAGGATCGGCGGCAGGTTGGCGGCATTTCCGCTGGGGCGGGGTAGCACGCCCGCCAGCTCGCGCAGTCCCGCAGCCGACATTACCGAGAGTTGACTGAAGACCGCGTCAACAAGTATGTGGCCGCGATAGAAAAGCACTCTCGAACCTAGCGAGGCGCCCTGGTCGCCAATTTGCTCTCTGGCCATCTCCGGCTGCAAATAAAAGCTGTAGGCGCCGAAAGCGCCACTGGCATCGGCAAATCGAGCCGCGCGAATTTTCAGCGTGCGCCCGTCGTCGCTTTTGTACGTCGCCGATTCGACGTCGGTGAATCCATATTCCTTGAGCAGGGCGGCATTCGTTGGATCGGCTGCGGTTGCATCCTTGCTGGCTTGGGGCGCGCCTTGCACTTGCCATCCGGCGAATTGTTTGGGAAGGATAGGTGGTGCGGGGTACGCATCGTTAGGCGCCGCCAAGGCCGAGATAGCGATGAGAATACAAATGCTTAGCGAAAGAAAAGACCCCAAACGGGGTTTTGGTAGATGACTGGACACGAAAATCCCCTCTTTCATTAGACCATAGACAGGAGCGAAAAGTTCCGGCGGGCTCAAATCGGCTCGGAATGGAGACCAAGCTGGAAGGGACAGCGGCTTCGAATGACTGCGGACTACTTCGCCAAGTAGGGCGAGACAAGGTTGATAAATTCTCTTGGCGCGATTATCCTGGTTTTCTTCCAGAGCTTCGGGAAGTAGCTGAGATTGCCGGTTATCAGATAATCCGCTTGTGCAACGTCGGCGCATTCCAGAAAGATATTGTCATCGGGATCGTTCGCCACCTCCAGCCGTTTCGTGGGAGTAACAACGAAGCTGCGGTCCTTTATGAGCTGAACAAATCGCTGCCTCAAGCCTTTGTGAATATGCAGCTCGGGCCGCGCCATGACAGAAACATATTCCGCCAGGATGGGCGGGGGAAGATACAGTCGAGCGGGCTTCGTGAGGGCCAGCAGCAGAACGGTACGCGGTAAGCCAGTTGGCTTGAGGGCGGCCGATATCAAGACATTGGTATCGATCACAAGGCGAAGCGGAAGCATTATCGCCGCTGCATACGGGAGCGCGCTTTTCTGATAATGCGATCTACCTGAGGTGACGTCAGCTTGTCGGTTCCGTTGCGCTCGGAGGCCTCGCCGATCGCCTTCAAAACCTCCGGCTCGGGAGCGGCTAGCTTCACATAATCCCGTACGCTCAATAAGACGGCCCGCGGCGTTCCGCGCTTCTGGATGATCAATGAGCGTCGCTCGTCGTCGATACGGCGCAGAAGTTTTCCGAAATTCGAACGCGCATGCAAGGCTGATACGACAATCGGACTATTCTTCGCGGAGGTGATTGTGGAAGGCATAAAGGGGCCGTTGCCGCTGATTGAACTTTACAGTTCGCCTCGGAGTAGGTCAATGAGGGGTTTAACGCTACTGTCCCGCGCCCTTATCCATCTTGCTGGCGACTTTGACCCCGCTCAATCCATTCACGTATTTGGCGATGCCGCGGTAAAGCGATTCAGCAATGCGCTCGCGGTATTCGCCGGTTGCAAGGCGCCGCTCGTCGGTGGGATTGCTGACGAAGGAAATCTCGGCGAGAATCGATGGCATATTCGCGCCGATCAGAACGATGAACGGAGCTTTCTTTATGCCGCGGTCTCGGATGGCCGGGCTTTTAGCCGCCAGGCCGCTGTGCAGCGATTGCTGCACGTCCCAGGCGAACTCGCGCGACTCTTCAATCTTTTCTTTTAGCGCAATCTTCTTGACCAGGTCTTGCAGTTCGTAAATCGATTGCTCGGAAACCGCGTTCTCTCTCGCCGCAACCTCGAGCGCTTCCGGCGACGACGTAAAGTTTAAATAGTAAGTTTCGACTCCGCGAGCGGCCGCGTCGTGGCTTGAATTGGCATGGATGGAAACGAACAGGTCGGCGCGCGCCTGGTTGGCAATCGCGGTGCGGGTTTCGAGCGGAATGAATGTGTCGTCCTTGCGCGTATAAACCACTTCGGCGCCCAGCCGGGTCTCGAGCAGTTTGCCCAATCGCCGGCTTACCTCAAGAACCAGATCCTTTTCTTCGAGACCATCCGGACCGATGGTGCCCGTGTCGTGGCCTCCATGGCCGGGATCGATTACGATCTTGCCGATTTTCAGGCCCAGCGCGCGAATCAAGGAGCGGTCGCCGCTTGCCGTAGGCCGCGCCTCGCGAATATCGGGATCGGATGCGCTCGAAGCGTTGGAGGAGCTTAGCGAATGCGTGCTCGGTTTGCGGCGGCCGGCCAGAGTGTTTCGCAGGTTTCGGGAAGTTGCGGAGTCGGATCGGTTCATTCTCGCGGACGAGCCATGATCGTCATCGTCGTTGTCGACAATCTTCTTCACGATTGCGGGCTGGGTATTTTTCGCTACAACGGAGAGCGTTGGCAGTGCCGAGTGATTTTCTTCGGTGATTGTTGCGCTTTGCGTAGCGATCCTGGGAGTCTGTTCCGAGTCGGATTCAGCGGAATCGGAGCGCCCTTGCGCCGCGCCGGAATCGGATGACGCCGCCTCAGTATCGGCATCGGACGCTGAGAGAGCACCATTCGCCTCCAGCGGCGTACGCTCACCTAATCGCGGCGGCTTCACGGCGCTCTTTTTCCCGTGGATATCGATGATCAGGCGATAGGGATTCGGCAGCAGGAAAGCGTCGTACTCCGAAAGATTATCGACGTCGAGAACCACGCGCGTGCGACCTGGGGCGAACTGGGCTATCCTAACTTTCTTCAAAAATCCGTCCTGCACATCGAAACTTTTTCCTACCAGGGTCGAGGCCAGCCGGGTATCGTGCAAATCGAAAAAGATGCGGGAAGGGCTCGCGATTCGGCGGGAGGAAAACTTAACGCCGCCCTCCACATCGATAGCTACGCGCGTGTAATCGGGCGTGGACCAGTGACGAATGCCGGTCACTCGCGGTAAGCCTGCCGAACGCGTTTCCGCCAATTTATTTTTGCCGGAAGTCAGGCGAGCCGCTTCGACCTCGCTGGCGATGCTGGAATCTAAGCTCTTCGGCGCGGAAGTCCTTGAAGCTTGATTTTCGGCGTTCGCGGCCGGCTGATTTTTATCGGCGGATCGCTTTTGGTCGGCTTTCTGATCGGCCGCTCGCCGGTCTATTTCTGCAATTGCCTGTCGCGCGTCTGCGGCTAAATGATTGTGAGGGTAGTGGCGAAGAAAGTCCTGAAAGGTTTTGCGCGCCGCTTCGGCGTCGTTGAGATCGTCCTTGTAGATTTCGCCAATGGTGAACATCCCATCGGTGCGGTACCGGCTTCCGGGATATTCGCGGAGCAGGAATCTATACTGCTCGATAGCTTCGTCAAGAATCCTATCGTCGTCGAAATGCCGCCCCATCTCGACCAGCGTCTCGGCAACCGCGACCACACTGGGATCGGCCTTGGCGGAAGAAGGGGCCCCGAGGTAAACGCTGCGGTAAGCATTCAGGACTCGCTGATAGTCGCGTCGCGTTCGATCCGCGGGCGAGCGTCCGTTCAGCGCTTCGCGCGTCCGCTCGGCCGCGGCGAAATGCTCCCGCGCCCACCCCTCTGAGTGGTGGCTCCTCGCCTCCGCCGGAGGAACGGAAAACGCCGCGCAGGCGGCGAACGCCACTAGCGCTGAACCCCAACCACGCCGGCGAGATGAAATCTTCACGATAACGGTAACCAGCCCGTGCCTTCGTTCGCGCTTTTTTTCTGCAACTGATTGAATAAAGCCTTGAGTGCCAGATCGAACCTAGAGAGATAAAGTACTAGATGCCGCAAACTTATTCGGTGTTGCTGATGTAGAGCACGCCATGCGCATCCCGTTGCATGGTTACCGGATCGTGCGCAACGCCCGGATGAAAAGCGGCTCCGCCGTAGTAAAGGTTAGTAATGCGGCGAACATAGTTTTGAGTTTCCGCGTAATGCGGAACGCCGGCGTTGCGCGCCACCGCGCCCGCACCCGCGTTGTAAGCGGCCAGGGTCAACCGAATGTCGCCGCCGTAACTTTCCAAAAGTTGCTTCAAGTGGCGCACTCCCGCGTCCACGTTCTGCTCCGGGTCGAATGGATTGGTCACCTTCAATTGCCGGGCGGTCGAAGGCATCAACTGCATCAATCCCATCGCGCCCTTCCGCGATACCGCGTTGGGATTGAAATTGGACTCTACCTTCACCACCGCCCGTACCAGGTTCGGGTCCACGTTATGTCGCGCGGCGGCCTGCACGATGGCGCTATCAATGTCGCCAGCGGTAGCTGTTGTTCCGCGAAAATTGGCCGAAACGATCTTCGCTGATGCAGACTGAGTGGATTCGTGCCCCAGATATGCGTTCACCTCGGCCGCAGCCGACCGGGCAGCACGCATCGACGCGGCGTTCGGCGGAGGCACGGGCTTCCAGCGATTCTCTTTCGAACTCCAATACATCAGCGAATGACGGGGCTGTTGAGCTTCCTCTGTCCGCGCCGGAGTTCTTTCGACCGAATCGTTCACATAGATCGTGCGCCCGTGCTCGTCGCTCGCGGTAATTGGCCCGGAGCTTCCCCCGCCCTGGGCGCGGAGTTGAGAAGTGAAAGAAAAAAGGGTCGTGGCTATGGTGCTGGCCATCAGGACGATTTGCAGGCGCTTTCGCATTACCGGGCATTAACCTCGTCGCGGTGAGGCATACCCCACCCTTGCATGTTTCTACCCGGAACCTGACGGAGAATTCTTAAACCAGAGTAAGAGGATTATAGGTGCGCGCAGGGGCGGCGGCAACCTATCTGAAGGGCGTAGAACCACCAGAGTAATCGCGGTAACTCGATGAAATCATTGAAATTAGTAGGCCTTATGCGGAAAGCCTTAGGTTGCCCTCTCCAGAGCTAGCGCGAGCCCATCCAGGGATAGCGACCTGAGCAAGTTACGGCGCATCCCACGCTCGACCTCTGCCAGGCGATCCGAAGCTCGCGGCGATCCATTCGAAATCGGCCGCTTCGGCCATTTTCGTAAGCTGGCTTTGAATATCGGTATTGTGAAGGAGCGCGGGCGTGCCGGAGTTCAGAAACATCAGATCGCGCAGGAGCGAATAAAGCGTGCGGAGAAGCTGCTCGGTCTTCGTCGCGTCCCTCGGCGCCCGCGCGATAGGTTTCTGTAATTTTGAAAAGCTGCGAATGCTCGCTACCGGTGAGCGCTGAATTGAGCAGCGCCAGCGCATCGGAGCGGGCCGCGATATAGGCATCCAGGTCGAAGGCGCGAGCCCGGCCCAGCGCGCCTTCGCAAAGTCTCGCCACCAGCGCGCGCTGCTGCGCGGCTTCCACTCTGGATGATGCGTGGCCAGATAACTCTCTACTTCTTCCACCGGCACCGCGCCGAGGGCAAAGGTCATCGACCGGGATCGAATGGTCGCCAGCAGTTCGCCGGGATTTTCCGAAAGCAGAAAAATCGTGGCGAACTCCGGCGGCTCTTCCAAAACTTTGAGCAGGGAATTCGCCGCTTCTTTCATAAACGCGGAGTCGGTGAAAATGTAAACTCGCTCGCGCGCCTCCGCCGGACGGTAGTAAATCGTCTCGATCACGCGCCGCACCTGATCGACCTTGATCATCATCTGCGGGGGATCGGGAGGAATGACCAGTACATCCGGATGAGTCTGCACAAAGAGGCGCGTTTCTTTCTTATCGGTTTCGCGCATGCCTTCGCGCGCCTCGACTGCCTCGGCAAAGCGGCCATCGAGGTCGGCGGAGAGCGCGATTCGCCGGCAGTTCGCGCATTGTCCGCAAAAATCTGGTAGGCCGTCCGTCTCAGGCGGGGCAAGACAATTCAAAGCCTGCGCCAGCATCAATGCCAGCATGTACTTGCCGGAACCCCGCCCGCCGGAAAGGATCACCGCATGCGGCAAATGCTTCCGCGCCAGCATGTCGCGCAGGCGATGGACGGTTTCGGAGTTGCCGTGAAAATCGGAGAAACTCATCGTTAACTCAAATCAAAATCTACCACGGAGACACGGAGGCACAGAGAACTCAAACGCATAAACCTGGAATCGATTTTCTGCTTCGCTCCGCCGGATTATGCAGTTTTCGGTACGATCTTCGATATGCGCGCCGCGGCGTCCACAATTTTCCGGTGCGTCTGCGCGGGCGTGCCACTGGCATTCACCGTCACGACGCGCCCGGTTTCTCTCGCGGCGATTGCTCTATAGCCCTCATGCACGCGCGCGAAAAACGCTCGGGTTTGCTGTTCAAAACGGTTTTCATCGGCGTGCTGCTTGCCCGCGCTCTTGTTCGCTGCATCGTTCGCGCCATGTAAAGCCCTCCGGTTACGAAGACGCGCTCGCCCTACACTCGTCGCTACATCGTTATCCAACAAAATGGTTAAATCGGGCTGCAACCCGCCGCATAACATTTCGTGGAGTTTCAGCACCGCCGCGCTTCCCAGTTTGCGCCCGTAGCCTTGATAAGCTTCGGTCGAATCGGTGAAACGGTCGCACAGCACAATTTGGCCGGACTCCAGAGCCGGTTCGATTACCTCGGCAATATGCTGCGCGCGCGAGGCGAACATTAAGGCCATTTCCGCCAGAGGCGACAGCCCCTCGGTCTTTGAATCGAGCAACACACGGCGAATTTTCTCTCCCGTTGTAGTGCCGCCCGGTTCGCGCGTCTCAATCACTTTGTATCCGGCCGCTCGCAGAGCCGCAGCCAGCTTCCGCATCTGCGTGCTCTTGCCGGTCCCGTCGAGTCCTTCGAATGTAATAAACTTTCCGCGCCGCGACATCGCTCGAAATAATAGCAGGGAATTACGCCGTGTTCCCCAGGGTGTTAAAGTCTGATTGGGGAGTTTGAGCGAGTAAAGCGTGGCCAGGGTGCTTAACTTCACTGCTAGAATCAGAAATTCCGCATGCCGTGAAATCCCTTCATTGAATGGGTGATCCAAGAATGAAAGTTTCCAAAGTCTTTTTAGGGTTAGCTTTTTTCCTTCTTTCGCTTGCTGCATTCTCCGCGACTCCGCCTACAATTTCTCTTTTCGTCGATGCCAGCTCGGCTCCGCGCAAAATCTTCCACGCCAAAATGAAAATTCCCGCCAGCGCAGGAGATTTGACTCTTTATTATCCCAGTGGATTCCCGGCGAACATGCCCCCGATGGCCCAGTGGTCGATCTCGCGGGCCTGAAGTTCTTCGCCGCCGGCAAGACCCTGAAATGGCGCCGTGACCTACTGGATGGCTTCACCATTCACGTTGAAGTTCCCGACGGCGTGAGCGAGGTCGATGCGGGACTCGATTTCCTTTCTCCCGCAACCTTCGAGGGCGGCTTCTCCGCCGGCTCTTCCGCCACCGACAAAATGGCCGTGATCAGTTGGAATCAAGTTTTGCTCTATCCCAAAGGATGGAAGGCCGACGAAATCATGTATGCGGCCAGTTTAAAACTTCCCGTGAATTGGAAGTTCGGAACGCCTCTGCCCATAGCATCCACGGGCGGGAAGAATGGCGAAACCGAAATCGCATTTCAGCCGGCCCCGCTAAACGCGCTTGTGGACTCGCCGGTCATCACCGGCGAATATCTGAAAGTCGTAAAACTCGCCGACGATCCGCTTACCGAAATGGATATCGCCGCCGACGGCGCCGCCGCTCTGGAAGCTCCTCAGGAAGTGTGGGATCACTACAAGAATCTGGTGGATCAGGCGAACAAACTTTTCGGGGCGCATCACTATCGCGATTACCACTTTCTGCTGAGCCTCAGCGACCACGTCGCGCACTTCGGGCTGGAACATCACGAATCCGACGACAGCCGAATTGAGGAGCGCGGCCTCGTGGATGACGGCCCTCGCAAACTGGCGGCTGGCCTGCTTCCCCACGAGTATGTGCATTCGTGGAACGGAAAATACCGCCGTCCAGCCGATCTCACCACGCCTGACTATCAACAACCTATGCAAGACGATCTGCTCTGGGTCTACGAAGGGCTGACGAATTATTTGGGAACGGTTCTGAGCGCTCGCAGCGGATTGCTCACGGTTGATGAGGCCCGCGATGACCTGGCATTAACCGCCGCGGCGATGGATCACACGCCCGGCCGCGAATGGCGCAATCTGCAAGACACTGCCGACGCGGCTCCCGAACTTTATTTTTCGCCGCAAGCCTGGCACTCCTGGCGACGCAGCGTCGATTTTTACGACGAAGATACCCTGAACTGGCTGTGGGTGGATGTGATCATTCGGCAGCAAAGCAAGGGCAGGAAAACTCTGGACGATTTCTGCAAGCTCTTTCACGGAGCGCCCAGCACCGGGCCGATGGTGAAGACTTACCGCTTCGAAGATGTTGTGAATACGCTTAACCAGGTTGTGGCATACGACTGGCGCGGCTTTTGGAACGAACGCCTCACCAATCACGGCCCCAGCGCGCCGCTCGGCGGGATCGAAGGCAGCGGTTGGAAAGTGACCTATGACGGACTCCATCGCAGATGCTGCGCGATCAGCAAAGTTCCGGCCATGTCGCCGCCGGAGCTTATTCCATTGGCCTTGAACTTCGCGAAGACGGCACCATCACTGACACGATTGAGCAAATGCCTGCGGCATTGGCCGGTATTGGACCCGGCATGAAGCTCATCGCCGTCAATGGCCGCAAATACTCGCCCGAAATCCTGCGTGAAGCTTTGAAGGCAGGGAAGAGTGGTAGCGACCCTCTCGAACTTCTGGTCGAGAATACGGAGTACTTCAAAATTTACAAGGTCGATTACCACGGAGGCGAGCGCTATCCGCATTTAGTGCGAGATGAATCCAAGCCCGATTTATTATCGGAGATTTATAAAGCGAAGTAGGATTGTCCGAACTCAAGGCGGCCCTGAGAGGCGTGGCGGCGGTCGCGCCTCCTCGAAATCACTGTCGGCGTATCGGCAGCGCAATTTTTCTGTAACACCGGGATGCACCAAAGTGGTGTAAACTGATGTAACGATGCCCCATACGAAACGAGCCCAGGCAGCACAAGTCCGACGGAGTGTGACGCTTCCCCGAGGAATCGCCAAACAGGTCGAAGTTATCGCGAAGAAGCGGGCTCTGAGCGACAATCGAATCCTTGTTGAACTCATTGAACAAGGACTCGATGCTGCTCGGCAAAAGGAGAAAGCCTTCTTTCAATTGGCCGAACAGTTCCGTGCCGCGCGCGACCCTGACCAGGTTAAACAGCTGGGTGATAAACTCGGACACTTCGTGTTTGGCGAGTGAGGAATGCCTCGAATAGAGATCTGGTCACGGCTTCCAGCGCCCATCCGCGACCATCTCATCGAGCGTATGCACAATCGCAAAATCAGCGTTGAGCATCTCAATCAGTTGCGGATTTGGATCGACACGAAACCGGTGGTTCCCGAGGGGTTGTGGTACAAGGATTTCATTTCCTTTAAGTTGTGCGGCGAGGGCGGCTTTCCCAAGACTTTCCTACTACCCCATCAAGCGGCTAAGGGCGAGAAACTGTAAACCGAAGCGTCACTCAAACTCCAAAACTTCCTGCTCTGCCTGATCCCGCCACACCGGCGCGAACGATTGCCGATGCAGAGGCGTGGGGCCATACTCGAGCAGGGCGGCCAGATGTTGCGGAGTGCTGTAGCCCTTGTGCGAGGCCAGGCCATATTCGGGGAAGATGGCATCCCACTCGCACATCATGCGGTCGCGCTCGACTTTGGCCAGAATGGAGGCGGCTGCAATCGAGGCGGAGAGTGCGTCGCCGTGAATAATGGACCGCTGCGGTAGTTCGCAATCGAGCCGCACCGCGTCGATCAGCAAGTGATCGGCCGCCGGTTGTAAGCGCAACACTGCTTCACGCATGGCTAGCCGAGACGCCTGATAAATATTGATCTGATCGATGCGCCCGGCATCCACGGCCGCGACCGCCCAGGCCACGGCGTGCTCGCGAATCCGCGGGGCCAGCAGTTCGCGGCTTTCGGGCAGCAACAGCTTGGAATCGCGCAGGCCGCGAATACGGTATCCCCGCTCGAGAATTACCGCAGCCGCCACCACCGAGCCGAACAACGATCCGCGACCGACCTCGTCGACTCCCGCTACCATCAGAGCGCCCGATTCCCATGCTCTCTTTTCGTACCGCAGTGTGCAGCGCAGCCTTTTCAGCAGGCGCAACTTCGCCGCGGACGGAGACAGAGAAAATTCCTTTGCGACCTTCGCAGGGATGGGCATGGAACTATATCGTTTCGATCATCTTCGCCTGTGGGCAAAATTCCTGCAAGTTGGAAAGATGTGGAAAACAACTCTGCCGTTCGGTTTTGCCCGCAGACGGAGTTTTCCGCTTCCACGAGACTTGTACCATCAGTAACCTTCGCTCGATTACGACCGTACGTTGTCCAACCACCCAACGGCTTGTACCTTCATCATTAGATTGAGAAGTTCGCCGAAGGATTGAATGTGAGCCACGAAGCTACCCAGCCTCGGCCGGAAGCAATGCCTCCAGTCATAGCAGGAGTCGATAAATTAATTCATCTGGCACTACCGGTTCGCCTCATTCACGCGCAGAGCGCCAATCAAAGCGAACTCGAACTGGCGTGTACCTATGACATTCACCCGCGCGGCGCGCGGCTGCTCAGCTCCCGCGACGTTAGAGTGGGAGATTTCCTAACCGTCGAACGAGGCCGTCATAAATCCGTCTGCCAGGTGATCTGGACCGCCAATCCTGCATCCACCTTGCGCGGTCAATTCACGGTGGAATGCGTTGAGGGCGGAAGAACTCCCTGGGAAGAAGAATTGCGGCAGATGGAAGAACAATATCTGCCGCTTGCCTCAGGAAAGCCGAATAAGAAACCGTCGATGAACGCTTTTCATCGCGGGATGCAAAATCGTCGTCGAGCCCCACGTTTTGTGGTAGAGGGCGGAGCAGATGTGGCCGAGATCGGTGGCCTCGCCCGCATGGAGGGCCGCCTCGAGGAAATTTCCGAAGGCGGATGCATGATTACCGCCGGCGATCCGCTCGCCCCCGGTACCGCGCTCCGATTAGTTCTGAATATGTGTGACGTCAGCGTTGCACTGCGAGGGCGTGTGAAATACACGGCAAGAAACAACGCCATGGGTGTGGAGTTTCAAGCAATCCGGCAGGGCGATCGGCCCCTGCTTGATTATGTGCTAACTCGCCTGAAGCAGCCCCGTACTGAAGATTTCGCCGACCTCGAAGTGATCACCGAGCACTTGGAAACGGTCGCCGGGTAGGGCATTCGCGGGTCTAAACTCGGACTGCGGACCTCGGACCACACTGCGGACCTCAGACCACGGACTTCAGACCAACCACTACAGACCGCAGCGCAAGCCTGAGGTCTGAGGTCTGACGACGCCCGCCTCAGTCTCTTTCCACATCGCGCAGGCGAGCGGCTTTGCCTTTGAGTCCGCGCAAATAGTAGAGCTTGGCGCGGCGGACTTTCGATGAGCGCAAGAGATCGACCTTGTCGATCACTTTGGAGTGGACGGGGAAAATGCGTTCCACGCCCTGGCCAAAGCTGATCTTGCGCACCGTGAAGCTGGCTTGCGGACCGTTGTCGCGCTTAATCACCACGCCTTCAAAGGCCTGCAACCGCTCCTTGTCGCCTTCTTTAATCTTCACGTGAACGCGAACGGTATCGCCCGAGACGAATGGTGGAATGTCAGTGCGTTGCGTTTTCGCGAGCAGTTTTTCAATGATGATGTTCGACATGATAGTTAGTCCTTTTTAGATTCCGAAATCTCGATTTGGCGGTACCGCTTTCGAACCCTAAATTCTATGCCTACCCGTGGTTCTCTCGATTCGACAGCTTCATCCCAACCAGAAACTTCTTATCTTCCTCGCTCAATGCCGCGCCTTCCAGCAACTCCGGACGATTACGAAAAGTCTTTTCCAGCGCTCGTTGCCGCCGCCAACGCCGGATCTGCTCATGATTCCCCGTCATCAACGCGTCAGGCACGGAAAACCCGCGAAACTCAGCCGGCCTTGTGTAGTGCGGATAATCCAGCAACCCGTCGGATCCGCAAGTCGAATCCGCGCCGCTCAAGCTTTTCTTCACATCAACTGTAAACGACTCCTGCCGCGTGGAAGCTTCGTTTCCCACCGCGCCCGGCAGCAGCCGCATTACCGCTTCCACAATCACGGCGGCGGCAATTTCCCCACCGCTCAAAACGTAGTCGCCGATCGAAATTTCCCGGTCGGCCAGAAAATTCGCAACCCGCTCATCCACACCTTCGTATCGTCCGCAGATGTAAACGATGCGATCCAACAGAGCCAACTCTGCCACGAGTTTCTGCGTAAACCGCCGCCCTTGCGCCGAAAGCAGCACGATCGATTCTTTCGCGCTTGCGGTTAGGCGCTCCTCGCGCGGCGCAATCCCCAGCGATTCCAGACATTCAAATAACGGCTCCGGCTTCAAAACCATGCCTTCGCCGCCGCCGAAAGGCCGGTCATCCACGGTGCGATGGCGATCATGCGTAAACTTCCGCAGATCGTGAACTTGAATTTCCGCCAGTCCCATCTCCTGGGCGCGGCGCGTAATGCCGTAATCCAGCGGCCCACGAAAGAAGTCCGGAAAGATAGTGATGATATCGGCCTTCATCGCGGAAATCAGTTCTCGGTTCTCAGCCAGACTTCGGGGCGGATCCCTTCCCGTGAGCCTCTTTTTTATGTGTTGCTGGCTGCGCTTGCTCCCGCTTTTCCTCGTCCGTCAGCGGAGCATTCACTTCCAGCAAGCCTTCGGGCAAATTCATGCGAACCTGCTTTCGCCCCAGATCGATGGCATCCAGATAGGCTTCGGCCAAAGGAATTTCCGCCAACCGTTTTGCAGCGTCTCGAACGATCAACAACGGCGCTTCGCCCGCCCCAAATTGAACGTGTGCGATGCGCCCAATGTCGCGCCCGCGATCGAGCAGCGCGCAGCCCACCAAATCGCTGACGTAGTTCCATCCCGCTTCCAATTTTGAACGCTCGGTAAGCGGTACTTGCAATTCGCAGCCGAGCAGCGTTTCCGCCTCGGAAATCGAATCAACTCCCGCAAACTTCAAAACCAACAAACCCTTGTGCGGCCAGAGTTCATCCACTTCCAGTTCGCGGCGCGTTGTGGTCTCGCCGCGCGGCAGCGCCTGCAACCGCATTCCTATCGCGAATCGGTCGGGAACATCGCTGAGAATCTCGGTGGCGACTTCTCCGCGTCGGCCCTGCGTCTTCACCACACGGGCCAGTGTAATGAACTCGCCGCTTGTTTTAGGATCGCGAATGGTTCCCATCCTAAGCGCAGCGCCTAAAGGCGATCTCATTATCGGCGCTAGCGGCGCGCCTGAAGGCACGCCCTGATACGAATCCCGCGACAAACACCGTTACGAACGACCGCAATTATGATAACCGGCAACGCCGTCAAAGCTATTAGTCGATGACTTCCAGCGTATATCGCCTGCGCGCCCGCACGCCCGCCGCGCTTAGCAGAGTCCGCAAAGCCCGCACATTGCGCCCCTGCCGGCCGATGATTTTGCCAACCTCATCCTCCGCTACTTCCAGTTCAATTACGTCGCCATCGAGATGATCCACGAAAACCTGGTCGGGGGCATCGACGATCCATCTCGATATTTTCTCGATGAGAGTGCGGACGTTCGGGCAATTATCGGTCATTGGCTGAAAGCTTTAGTTGAATCTATGCGACGGACGACGCTGGCGCAGCCGCAGGCTTGGAATAGAGCTTGCCTACGCGGTCCGACATTTGCGCGCCCTTGGAAACCCAGTAATCGACCCGTTCGCGCTTGAAATCGACGCTGGCTGGGTTGGTGCGGGGATTGTAGGTGCCCACAACTTCCACCGGCCGGCCGTTGCGCGCCCGCGCCTTTTCAATCACGACGACGCGGTAATGCGGTTGCTTGCGCGCACCCATGCGCGACAGTCGAATCATTAACACAGATGTGTATCCTTGTTCCGGAAGCGTCCGGCGAGATCAAGACAAACACTTATTATGCAGGAGGTCAGAAGGAATGGCAATAGCGATCAAATCAGGTAGTGGCTCAATTCGAATTAATTCGGCGTCATCCTGAGCGGAGCCGTTCTTCCGGCCTAGTGAAGGATCTCCCTCTAGCGAGTTTTTGCGGCTGAAATACGCCGCGTTTCGGGATGACGACCGTTAGATGGGGATAAATTCGAATTGAGCCACCAGCCAAGTCATCGGTCAAGGGCTGCCGATGAATTTTCCAAAAGAAGCTGGGCGGCGTAAAGCATGTCGAGGTTCAGTGGATCCCGCTTCGACCAGGTTTCAACCGCATGTCTGATTGGCATTCGATCGCCGCTAAATTGGTTCGAGGAATTCAAATTTTCTCTTCTACGAATTTTTCTTTGATAAACAGGTAGCTTAGTGTTAGTGTCTCCGCGAGAGTGCTTCCCCCACCTCATTCCCCGGGAATTTTAAAAATCGAAAGAGCAGAAGCAGGGAGGAGTGTGCCCAATGACCGCCAAGCAAATTCTCGATTCTTTTTCCGAGACGTTAATGCAGGACGATCGAATTGTCAGCCCGCGCGAACGAGAGTTCCTCGTGAGCTTGCTGCAAAACTCCAGAGCCGTTTCCAGCCACAATCCAGAACTGCAAAGCGCAGTCAGCGAAGCCATTGCGCGTTCGGTGGGCGAAACGGTCGCGCAGCGAGCGTTCACCTTGTTGGGAAGAAGCGTAGTGGAGCAAGTATCGTCGCAAAGCAACCCGGATTTCGCCGGCGGGGAGTCGCGCAGTTTTCCAAATATATTTTTTTCCAACGCTCCTCTCCCTCCGAAGCCCAAGGAGCCTAAACCGCCTTCCGAGCCGCCACAACCCGAGAGAGACGAGCCTCTTCCGCCCGGACCGCAGCCTCCGTTGATTTTCCGGCGCCAGAGCGTTTTCGGAACGAACGGGTGTCATCAAACGCAGAGTCATGAATCGAGCGGAGTCGGAGTACTGGAAGCCCCCGAGGGTTCTCAATCGTGCGTAATTCTGGACGAATTTCTTGCCCCTCAGGAAGCTGAGGAACTCATGCAGTTCACCCTGTTGCACGAAGCCGAATTTCAGAACAGCGAAGTGATCGCTCCCAGTGGGGAAGCGGGAATTGTCGATTTTACCCATCGCCGTTCGCGGGTGTTAGCGGATACGGGGAAACACGGACAAGTTATCCTAGATCGGATCGAAAGAGCTTTGCCGAGCGTGCTGCGCGAGTTGGGGATGGAATCGTTCCCGGTCACCGCGACAGAGGCGCAAATCACCGCCAGCAACGATGGGGATTTTTTTCGAGCCCATTCCGACAATTCGCAAGAATCGATCGCGTCTCGAAGGCTGACATTCGTTTATTTTTTCAATCACGAGCCGCGAAGATTCGACGGAGGCGAATTGCGAATTTACCATTCGACCCGGCAAAGCGGAGATTCCGCCAATTCACGGGTCGGCGATTATCGGAGCATCGCGCCGCAGCAAAACCAAATCGTGTTCTTTCCATGTTCCCTGTTGCACGAGATCACCCCGATCAAATGCTCGTCGCAGGCGTTTGCCGATGGCCGATTCACGATAAACGGATGGCTTCACAACTAAGAGAATCTGCGCGGTTTGACTGGACCGCAAACCTCCGGGCGGGCGCGTCGCGGCAAAGCTATACCGCGACGTTGCCCTCCGATCGGTTCCACTGTTTGCTCGACGAGCTTCCCCTGCACTTAATTCCACAGAGTTTTAGATCGAGCGATAGGCGGGAAAATCCGGATCGTGATTATCATCTCAATCCAGATTGTTCGATCCTGCCGGCCGGCGAGATTCCTACGGAATTAGAAGTGTACCGGCATCTCTTGAGGGGCTTCAGTTTGCAAAATACCGTAGCCTGGGTTCGCGATGCCGGAGCGGGCTGGTGGCAGCCTTTTTGGCTTGCGCCGCCGCTGGAAGCAATGGCATCGGGCGTTTCTGCGGATTCTGCCGCACCGATTTCATTTGCCGAGAGAGCGACGTTGCTCCTGGTTCGCGCCGGAATCTTGACATGCGCGGAACATTCGCAGCGCCGTCTTGAAAAGCGGGCCGAAATTGTTAACGCGGCCGCGAAAATGTTTCGCGAAAAAGGGTACGCGCCCCTCAGCGGATTAATTCACCCTTTCAATCTTGCAGCGTTGCGCCGCTACTATCGGCAGGCCATTCGACGCGGTAAATTTCGCCTCGGCGACCAAACCGCGAGGCGATACGTTGCCCACAACGAACCGGTAGCGCGCTTTTTTCACTATCAACTTGTTAATACGGTCAGCACCGTCGTAGGCGAGTCGATCAAGCCCTCCTATACCTACATGGCGTCTTATTTAGGTGGGGCGGAACTCGCGAAGCACACCGACCGCGAACAGTGCGAGTTCAGCGTGAGTTTGTGTCTGGATTTCTCTCCCGAGCCCGAACTGGAAACGCCGTGGCCAATCCATCTCGAAACCTCCCGGGGACAAGCTACGGTTTATCAGGCGTTAGGCGACGCTCTCCTTTACCGTGGAACGGGCGTAGCTCACTATCGGCGTCCGTTAAGCGCAGCGCAAACATCGACTTCGCTTTTGTTTCATTACGTGCCGCGACGTTTCGCAGGCTCGCTGGACTAACGACTGAGCCCGGCGCGCGTTAGCGTAATCCCGAAATTAAATAGAGCACCGAAAATAATTGATAGTAGCTGTAGGCAAACCGCGAGCCGTCGCGGCTGATAACGACCGGGGCTATCGATACCACTCCGCTGAGCGTTTCCGGCTGCAGATCCTGCACGATTCTTTTTTCCCCGGTGATCGAATTTATTTGCAATACTTCCGCCGGTATATATCCGGGACGATAGGCATAAAAGTCAGTGCTGTTTTGCGACCATCGTAAGGGAAAAAAGCCCGGCCCCAGATTTGGAATGGGATGCGGCTCGCCGCCGGACATGGGATACACCGCAGTTTCGTGGGCCGAATTGGATCGGAGCAGGTGTTGGCCATTGGGGGAAACGAGCGCAATGCCAACACCTTCAGGCGTGATCGGTTCTGGCTTCCCTCCGTCCAGATCGATCAGATAGCACCTAACGCCGTGGCCAGGTTCGTTACCGCTAATAGTGATGTGCTTCCCATCCGCCAAGAAATGCGCGGTGCCATTATTAATATTTTCCAGCCCAGAGATGTCGATAGTGCGAGCTTGCCCCGGACCGATAGGTATCACGCGGACTTCTGCGCGGGTGCCGGAAAGAATGGAAATCGCCCACTTTCCGTCGGGGGAAAGCCCGCCCGCGCTGCCTTCGCCCAATTGGATCGGCAGAGAACTGCCGTCCATTTTACGAATCGCGACCGAATAATGAGGTCCGGCTGCCTCGCTGGAATCTTCAAATAAGACTGACTGCCCGTCGTTCGAGATGTCCTTCGCTACGCTCCAGTCGTGCCAGGAAAGGTCAACTGGTTTGCCGTCGCCAGATTGCCCCGCCATAGCCAGCCGTTCGGAGTCCATGCTGACGAGCGCGCGGCCATCCGGCGCGGCGTCTTCCAGGGTCATTCCAGTGGGCAACTCCAGAACTTTACGAAGTTTGCCCGACATACTTACTCCAAACAGAGCCCGGCTGTAACCCTTTTCGACTGCTGTAAACCAAACTTCCTTCGCATCGGGACCCCACGCCAAACCGTCCTCGGATTCCCATCCAGTCGAAAGGATGGTGAATTTTCCGCTGCGGTCCACTATGGCGACGGACCCCCGGTCATCCCAAATTATCGGATGATCCATAAAGGCAATGCTGTCGCCGCTTGGGGATAACCGTAAGTGTGTAATCCAACCGGGGCTTCGATACAGAACATGACCGACCGGATATTCGATTTGATCGCGGCCCTGCACGCGGTGAACCACCGCGAGTTCGCCGCCGGCGTCCCAGTCCGCCCATGCCACATCTTCCAGAATCTCGCGGGGAGACCCTCCCGCCAGCGGCGTACGCGCCAGCATTCCGCCGTCGGTTTGCAAATGCGTGGAGTGCTGCCCATGCAACACCAGCGCAAGTTCACCAGTCCGAGACACCGCCAACAAATTTGCGTCGGTAACATTGAGCGGCTGAGTAAGCAGCGAGTCGCCTACGCTGGAGAAAAGTTGCAGGGGCCTGCCGTTCCACGCCGCACCATAGACAATTCCCTGGAAGTCGGGTGCGAATCGAGCGCTATAGATCGTTCCTTGTTCAAACGTAAGACGGCGGTAAGACAAACTTGGATTTTTAGCGCGCAGCTGACTGCCAACCAACATCGATGTAGCGATCAAAAGCACACTCGCGATAGCCCAGGGGACTACTCGCGAACGCTTTCGCGGCAACTCGATGCGAGGCGCCCGGTTGCTCGTTGCGGTTGCCAGTGTTTCGAGCGCAAAACCCAGATCGCGCGCCGATTGGAAACGGTTCTCGGGTTCTTTCTCGAGGCAATGTTGGACGATTTGCCGACAGGCCACGGGAACATTGGCTTCTTCCAGTTTGATTTCCGGAGGGTTCTCTCGCAGCACCGCAGTGATTGTGTCAACTTCGGTCTCACCGTGAAAGGCCCGCAGCCCGGTCAGCATTTCATACAGAATCGCGCCCATGGCGAAAATATCGCTGCGGTGATCGATGGATTTTCCCCGCAACTGTTCCGGCGACATATAGGCCACGGTGCCAATTACCGCGCCGGCCTTCGTAACGGTGGTGAGATCTTCAACCGAGCGTCCGGATTCGTCCGGCGGGGATTGCAATTTGGCGACGCCGAAGTCGAGAATTTTGACTCTGTCGTCGCCGGTGACAAAGAGATTCTCGGGCTTCAGGTCGCGATGAATAATGCGCCGCTCATGGGCCGCAATCAGGCCACGCACAATTTGGAGCGCATAATCCACTGCCATGCGAACTTGCAAAGGCCCCTCCGACAACTTCGTGCGCAGGGTTTTGCCCTCGAGCAATTCGCAGACAATGTAAGGAACGCCGTTATCGAAGCCGACATCGTAAACGGCGACAATATTAGGATGGTTCAACGCCGCGGCGGCGCGGGCCTCGAGTTCGAAACGGCGGAGATGGTCGGGATTATCGTTCGATCCGGGGCGAATCAGCTTGAGCGCCACGTCGCGGCCCAATCTCTCGTCGCGCGCGCGGAACACGACGCCCATCGCCCCCGAGCCGATTTTTTCCAGCACTCGATAATGACCGATGACTTGGTCCGTCATGTGCACTGCCCCGCTGGCATGGTAGGGGTGCTTGTCGATTGCAGTCAACAACTAATGGGAATAGTTGTCTCCGAAAGATCAATTTTCCAGGGCACTGCCGTAAACCGCCCGGTTGTATGCCATGCTATAATCCGTATTCGCCTGCATAGTTTCGAGGCATTCTGTGATCTTTCTACGGGCGAATCCCGCGATTAAACGAAATTATCGGATAGAGGTCTAGCCATGTCCGGCCATTCCAAATGGGCCACAATCAAACACAAGAAGGGTGCGCTTGACGCCAAGCGCGGCAAGATTTTCACCCGTCTTATTAAGGAAATCAGCATTGCCGCGAAGAATGGCGGCGGCGATCCTGACACCAACCCGCGTCTGCGCGGCGCCATCCTCGCCGCCAAGAGCGAGAACATGCCGCAAGATAACATCAAGCGCGCGATTCAGCGCGGTACCGGCGAACTGCCCGGCGCCACCTACGAAGAGTTTTCTCTGGAAGGCTACGGACCCGGCGGCGTTGCGATTCTTCTCGATATTAATACCGATAACCGCAACCGCACTGTCAGTGAAATTCGCCACTGCTTTGGCAAGAACGGCGGCAACATGGCCTCAGCCGGTGCCGTCGCTTATATGTTCCACAAGAAGGGCGACATCCTCATCCCGAAGTCGGCGGCCCAGGCCGATGACCTGATGAACATCATCATCGATGCGAACGGCGAGGACGAGCCGATTGACGATGGCGAGAATTGGGAAATCCTGACTGCGCCTTCCGCCTATGAAGGCATGCTGGAGGCCTTAAAGAAAGCGGGGATCGAGCCTGCTTCGTCCAGCGTGAGCATGATTCCGGATACCTATATCAAGTTGGAAGGACAGCAGGCATCGACCATGATCCGGCTGATGGAAGCGCTTGAAGATCAGGACGACGTCCAGAACGTGCATTCCAACTTTGACATCGATCAGAAATTGCTGGAAGAAGTTGCTGGCTGAACGCCACGGCGAATCTTTTTTGGGAGCCGCTCCTCCGGGGCGGCTTTTCACTTTTTGCGGGAGTAAAGTTGTGAAAGGAAAAAAGTTTTCAACACAACCGTGCATAAGGCTGTGGAAAAACATGGAAGTAATTCTGTAAGTGACTCTGCGGCAGGCGCTTCAGCATTTTGCACTGGAGCGAGTGCTGGCACTAATGTGCTGCAACCTATGGCGGGTATCCGTTCTGCGCGTGAATCTTGATTGAAGCTTCGACTCGATAAACTTTTGGTGGATCGCGGATTCGCCGCCTCGCGCGAGCGCGCGCAATCCCTCATTCTGGCGGGTAAGATACTGGTCAACGATCAGAAAATCGAAAAAGCCGGCACGCAGGTCGATGAGGAGGCCGCGCTGCGAATGCTCGGCGAAGATTTAAAGTATGTCAGCCGCGGCGGACTCAAACTTGAGCGTGCTCTCGAGTATTGGGGCATTGACGTCAAGCAAAAGATTTGTCTCGATGTGGGCGCTTCGACGGGAGGTTTTACCGATTGCCTTCTTCAATGCGGCGCTTCCCGAGTGATCGCAATCGACACGGGTTACGGCCAGATGGATTTCGAACTTCGGCAGGATACTCGCATCCGCCTGCTGGAAAAAGTGAACGCCCGATACCTGACGCGCGAAGCGCTCGGCGAGATTGTGGACGTGATTGTTGTCGATGTCGCCTTCATCTCCGCTACTCTTGTGCTGCCTCCAGTAGTCAACGCAGCCTTCCCTCTTGATGAAAGACAAGGCCGGCAGGTGATTGTTCTGGTAAAACCGCAATTCGAAGCGGGAAGGGAATTGGTTGGCAAGGGAGGCATCGTGCGGGATGAAGCCGTGCAGTTGGCAGCGGTCGAAAAAGTAAAGAGAACGTTGCTTGAGCTCGAGTGCCCTCGCATAGATGTGATTGAATCCCCGATTCTTGGCGCCGAGGGCAACCGCGAGTTTCTGCTGTGGGGATCGTTCTAATATCTTCAGTTATGCGAGTTCGCGTGAAGGAGCGACGGTTAAGGTTTTTCGCGGGAATTCTGTACAATCTTTCTTTCCTTTCTTTCGACATGGCAAGCGACCCTTCACCGACTTCCTCGAAAATCGCGGCTATTATTTCCCGGCCCAGGCGGCCGGAAGTAGCCCGCACTCTTCCAGACCTGCTCGCATGGCTGCGCACTCACGGTTACCGGGTCATCGTCGATCCGGAGACTGCCAAATATACCGAAGGTCATGAGCAAGTGCCGCGGGCGCAAATGTCTTCGCGGCATCTCGATCTGGTCGTTGTGCTGGGAGGCGACGGGACGTTGCTATCGGCAGTGCGGGCCACAGCTACCACGGACGCGCCGCTGCTCGGCGTAAACCTGGGCACGCTGGGGTTTCTCACCGATATCCCGCTATCGTCGCTGTTTTCCATGCTCGATGCGATTGCGCGGAGCGACGCGCCCATTGAGCGCCGTTCGCTGATGAGTTGCGAATTGCTGCGCGGCGAAGAGGTTCGGGGAAGCTACCTGGCGTTCAACGACGTGGTTGTGAATAAGACCGCGCTGGCTCGCCTCAACAACTACGATTTATATGTCGATCAGTCGTTCGTCTCCAGTTACCGCTCCGATGGAATGATAGTTGCGACTCCGACCGGTTCGACGGCTTATTCGCTTTCGGCGGGCGGTCCCGTGGTGATGCCGACGGTAAACGCTTTCGTGATTACACCCGTGGCGCCACATTCGCTCACGCATCGTCCGCTGGTTGTGCCCGATTCCGCCGTGGTCGAGATTATGTTGCGCAGCGACGAGGAGGTTGCGTATTTGAGCCTGGATGGCCAACCGGGATTGGATTTGAAAGATGGCGACCGCGTTCGCTGTAGCCGATCCGAGCATAAAGTCAGCCTGTTCCGCACCAATAGCGACTTCTTTCATGTGCTGAGGACGAAGCTGAAGTGGGGCGAACGTTAGGCGGGAATAATTGCTGATTGCTGATTTTTGATTGCTGATCGAAAATGTTCCGGGGTTTCAATCAGCAATTAACAATTATCAATCAGCAATTCTATAGCTCGGCAGAATACAGGTCGCGCACTTTCTCCCTGCGCCGGACGACCCTCGCCGACTTTCCGCTTACCAGCACCTCTGCCGCCCGCGGACGAGTGTTGTAGTTCGACGCAAGCACCATTCCATAAGCGCCAGTATCGAGAATCGCCAGCAAGTCGCCCTCTTCCGTGCGCGGCAATTTGCGATCACGAGCGAAGAAGTCGCCAGACTCGCACACTGGACCGACTACATCCACAATTTCTTTTTCCGATTTCGCTTTCGGCGAATAAACCACTGGAACGATTTCGTGGTGCGCACCATAGAGCGCAGGCCGGATCAGATCATTCATGGCGGCATCTACAATCAAGAATCGCTTGCCGTCATTTTCTTTTCTGTAGAGGACGGAAGTGAGCAAAACTCCAGCCGGTCCCACGATGGACCGGCCAGGTTCTAACAGCAGATGGATGTCAAGGCCGCGAAGAGGGTCCGTCACGGCCCGCGCATACCGGCCCACATACTCGGCGAACTGCAATCCAGGTGTTTGATATGGGATTCCCAGTCCGCCCCCGGTATCGAAATATTGGACCGCGTGGCCGTCGGCACGCAACTCGCGAACCAGTTCGGAAACTCTGGCAGCGGTTTCCTCGAAAGGGGAAACGTCGGTAATTTGCGATCCGATGTGAACGCTTACGCCGGCAACTTTCAAATACCGCGCCTTAGAGGCCTGTGTATAAAGCGCCCGCGCCTTGCCGATGGGCACGCCGAACTTATGTTTCTGCAAACCTGTCGAGATGTAAGGATGCGTGTCAGCCGCAACGTCCGGATTCACCCGCAAGGCGATGGGTGCAGTTATGCGAAGGCGCGCTGCGCATTGCTCCAGCGACCGGAGTTCCGATTCGCTTTCGACGTTGAAGAGCAAAATTCCAGCTTTCAACGCCGCGGCCATCTCATCGCGAGTTTTTCCCACCCCGGAAAATACAACCTTTTTCGCGGCCTTACGATTCGCGGCTAATACACGTTCCAGTTCGCCGCCAGAAACCACATCGAAACCGCAGCCCAGCCCCGCCAGCAGGCGCAAGATGCTGAGATTGGAGTTCGCTTTCACCGAGTAGCAGATTGTGTGCGGAACGCCGTGAAATGCGTTCTGAAAAGCATCTAGGCGCTCGCGAATAGCCATCTCCGAATAAACATAGAGTGGCGTCCCATAGCGCTTCGCGAGCTTCGCCAGCGAAACGCCCTCGCAATGCAAAACGGATTCCCCGTTCGCGCGCAACTGCCCTTTGCCAGCCTCGCGCAGTACGAAGCCCGGCGGACGCTCGGGGTATGAGAAAAAGAGATTTGTGGCGGCGCTGGACTTTTTCATCTTCGTTTTGCCGAGGAGTGGGCGCCGCCGTCGTTGACCTTGATCGCGACCACGGTCTGGTCATCGAATGTCTCCACCCCGGCCGAATGTTCGGCGACGGCCTTAAACAAAGATGCGACTACGGAATCAGCTGATCCGCTGGAACACTCTTCGATGATTTTTTCGACGCGCCCGCGCCCAAACAATTCTCCACGCCGGTTGCGGGCATCGAGGATCCCGTCGGAAAAGAACACAAACATGTCTCCGGGCTTCATATTGAAACGGAACTCGTCATAGCTCGCGTCATCGAAAAGGCCAAGAGGCAAGCCAGTGGCTTCAATGACGTGGTTCTTTCCACCATGGACCAAGACCGGGCGCGGCAGCCCGGAGTTGGCGACCAAAAGCGTGCGATTCTGATCGTCCCAAACGGCATAAATCAAGGAAACAAACTGCGCCTCGATCCGCCGCTCGGCGAGGGATAAGTTCACGGCGGAGAGCATCTCAGCCGGCCCCGGCTCAATGGGAGCATGAGAGCGCAGGATTCCGCTCACCAGCGCCGCATAAATGGCGGCTGGCGCGCCTTTGCCGCTGACGTCGCCAATTACAATTCCCAGCCGCGAAAGAGAGTACGGAATAAAATCGTAAAGGTCTCCGCCGATGGCTCGAGCCGGAGTAAATTTTGCCGCGAGCTCCAGGTGCTCAACTTTCGGCAGGGTCTGGGGAAGTAAACGCGTTTGCAGTTCGCGCGCCAGCGCGAGATCGCGCTCCAAACGGCGCTCCTGGCGGGCGATTTCTTCGTATAACCGCGCGTTTTCAATCGCGATCGCAACTTGTGCAGCCAGCGTTACAATCGTGCGCCGATGGTCGTCGGTAAAAAATCCGCGGCGCGTGTGTTCGAGATCGAGCACGCCAATCACTTTATCCTTATAGATGAGGGGCACGGCTAATTCCGAGCGGGTCTCGGGATTGCTCTCGATGTAGCGCGGATCTTTGCTTACGTCAGGCACCAGGATCGCTTGCTTTGTCTGCGCCGCCAAGCCGACCAACCCTTTACCCAAAGGAATTTCCTGCTTCATGTGAACGTTTTCGTTGAATCGCAACGAGAAGCGATGTTGCAACTTCTCGCCGGAGGAATCAAGCAGCAGGATGCTGAACATCTGAAAGTCGATCAAGCGGCGGAGTAGTTCGGCAATGCGGCCGAAAAGTTCGTCCAGATTCAAGATCGAGCTTAACTCGCGCGCGATTTCGTTCAATACCAGCAAAATTCGCGCTTGCCGTGTGGTGCGAGTATATAGTTGAGCGTTTTCGATGCCGGCGGCCATGCGCGACGCAATCAGCGTCAACAATCGCATGTGTTCTTCGTTGAAGTATCCTGGGTGCCGCGCTTCCAGATCGATCACGCCGATTACGCGATTCTTTGTGGTGAGCGGCACAGCCAGTTCCGAGCAAACATTGGGAACGGCGGAGATATATCTGGGATCTTTTGTAACGTCATTGATCAGGATTGCCTGCCGCAGTTGCGCCGCCTGCCCGGTTACGCCTTCGCCCACCTTAACCCGCGCCCGTTCGGCGAATTCCGGAGGATAGCCCACCTGAAAGCGGAAGCGCAGCTCCTGGGTTTTTTCGTTCAGGAGGAGAATGGCGAAGATTTCGTAATCGATGACCTTGCGAACCACCTCGGCGACCCGTCGCAGCGTGGTGTCGAAGTCGAGCGATGTCGCCATCACATCGGCGACTTCCAGCAAAAGCGGCTCGACATGCAGATGTTTTTCTGGCTTACTCAGAAAGACCCCATGGATTTTTGATGATGGCGATTCTTAATGATAGCAGCCGTATCATCTGGCTCGGATGCCGATCCTGCGTCGTGACGACCGCGATGACCGCGAACTGACGACTGAGAATCAAGAAGCTTCACTCCCGCGGTACAATGCAGACATCGGCGAGATTGCGGTAGCGTTCCGCATAGTCCAAGCCATAGCCCACGACGAACTCATCGGGAATGGTGAAGCCGACATAATCGCCCTGTAGAGGCAATTTGCGCCGCGAGGGTTTGTCGAGCAAGGCTGCGATTTTCAGCGACCGCGGCTGATGCGCCATCAACAGCTTCTTTAGAACGGTCAGTGTCAAACCGGTATCGAGAATATCTTCCACGACAATCACATTCTTGTCCTTCATCGATTGATCGACGTCTTTCGTCAATTTCACTTCGCCGGTGGAATCCCAGCCGCTCTTGAGTTCTTGTGTGGGGCTGGGCCGATTGCCATAGCTCGATACGCCGATGAAATCGAAGGTGGCGTCGAGCTTTATCTCCCTGGCCAGGTCGGCCAGAAAAATTGCCGACCCTTTCAAAACACCGACCAGGATCACGGGCTGCCCGGAGAAATCGCGCGTGATATCTGCGCCGAGTTCCGCAATTCGCTTCGCAATTTCTTCCCGTCTGATGAGCACCTTAAGTTCCGTCATGGCGTTTCATATTAAACTAAACCCAGCCCCGGCTCATCTTAGCGGGGGTTTTTGCCGGGCCATCGATTTACTCCGCGGTGTACGAACTGCGGTGTACGAACTGAGGAGATATCCGAATGAATCTTAAAGGTATACAACTTACGTGGCTGGGGCACGCCACCTTTCGCATGGTCACACCGGCGGGTCGGATCGTGATTGTAGATCCCTGGATCATGAATAATCCGGCATGCCCGCCTTCCGAGAAAAAGGTAAAGAATGTCGATGTACTGCTATGCACACACGGCCACGGCGACCACATTGGCGACGCAGTTGAAATTATTAAGCAGCACGATCCGCAGATCATCGGCATGCCGGAGTTGTGCGGATGGCTGGAGAAAAAAGGCGCGAAGAAGACCGGCGCAATGAATAAGGGCGGCACGCAAAAAGTCGGCGACATCAAAGTCACGATGGTGCATGCCGACCATTCCTGCGGAATTCAGGATGGAGATCACATGGTTTACGGCGGCGAGGCTTGCGGTTTCGTCGTAGAATTCGAAAATGGCGTTAAGATTTATCACGCCGGCGACACGAATGTCTTCGGCGATATGGCAATCATCCGCGAACTCTACGGGCCCGAAATTGTCATGCTGCCCATCGGCGATCACTTCACGATGGGACCTCGCGAGGCTGCCTATGCTTGCAATTTGCTCAAGCCGAAAACTTTGATCCCGATGCATTTCGGTACGTTTCCCGTGTTGACGGGAAGTCCTTCCGAGTTGCATAAGCTGGTTTCGGGCGTGGAAATCGTCACCATGAAGCCGGGCGTGACCGTGGAACACACGGTAGCTGGAGATAGCGAAAATCTAAGTTTCGAGGAAGGCAAGTGGCGAAAAATAAGCTAACCCCAAAAAGCGCGCCCAACTGGCGTCACTATAACTTCACCACGGCAGGCCCGGTCGACGACTACCTTTACTCGATGCTGCCCAAGCGGGACGAAGTCCTGGCCGAGATGGAAGACTACGCATCGAAAAATAACGTGCCCATAGTCGGCCCCGCCGTGGCGCGAGTGCTACACCAGCTAGCCGCGACGATCGAAGCCAAAACAGTTTTCGAGCTGGGCTCGGCCATTGGATATTCGACCGTCTGGTGGGCGCGCGCCGTCGGAGAAAAAGGGCGGGTCATTTACACCGATGGCGACTCCAGGAACGCCGAGCGCGCCCGCGGCTATTTCGATCGCGCTGGGGTTTCCAAACGCATCACGCTTCATACCGGCGATGCGCTGGAAGTGCTCTCCGAGCAAAAACAGCAGTTCGACGTGATTTTCAACGACGTCGATAAAGAAGACTATCCCCGCGTGTTGCGGCTCGTGCCGTCGCGCCTTCGCAAAGGCGGCCTATTTATTACGGACAATGTGTTGTGGAGTGGCCGGGTTGCGGAGAAAAATCCTAAAGATAAGACGACCCGGGCGATTCTTGAGTTTAATAAGTTGCTTTATAACTCGCCGGATTTCTTTACCACGATTCTGCCAATTCGAGATGGGCTGGCGGTGGCGTTCAAGAAATAGCGAAGGTCAAACTTGGCGCTCCACTTTATTTTTATTGTTGTCGTCCCGAGCGACGCGAGGGAACTGGTTTTGCGTTCACTGCTCAGATATAGCCGCCAAGCTCAACACCAAGGTCCCTCGCGTTGCTCGGGATGACAACGTGAATTGCGCCTAGATCGACTTAACTGGGATTGCCGTCAAGTCTTCAACTAATCCCACTTCTTTTTGTAAGAACGGTTCGCCGTATTTCACTCCGCCGAGGGCACCGTAATATCTCGCCATCGATTCCACGCGCGCATAAATTTCATCGTGGGCGGGGAAGAGGTCTTTGCCCGCTTCCTGATCGCTGAACTGCGATTTGTAAGCCATTATCGATGCGAATTTCTGCTCGAACTGGTCGGTGATGTCGACGACAAATGTTGGCCGAACATCGTAATAAAGCGTGGCGTAAATAATTTTGAATGGCCGATGCGGCGCGAGCTTTGTAGCGCCGGCATCCTGCCGGCTCAGTGCTGACATCTGACTGCTAGCACCTTCCGTATCCAACTTGGATAACCCTGCCAGGAAGCACGCCTCGTAGCCGAGCACAGAACAGGTGTAATGGTCAGGATGCCGCCCCTTCCAGTACGGAAGGAGGACAACGCGGGGGCGAGTCTCGCGGATCACTCGCGCAACCTTCAGCCGGTTTTCCCACGTGTTCTCGACGCGGCCATCGGGAATATCGAGCGCTTGCCGCCAGCTCACGCCCAGGATTTTTGCCGCGTCTTCGGCTTCGCGCGCGCGGCTTTCTGCGCTGCCGCGAGTTCCCATTTCGCCTTGCGTGAGATCGAGAATGCCGGTGCGATGGCCCGCCCGGTCGCTTTGAGCAATGCGCCGCCGCAAGTCTGTTCCACGTCGTCGCGGTGAGCGGCTATGGCAAGAATGTCGAGAGGAGTCGCCGCCATGTCAGTCAAGATTCCCCTGCTCCAGCACGACGTTCTCGCGCACGATCAGCCGGTGAGCCGCCATTTCTTTTAGTGTAGGCAAAACCCGGCTCACGTGCTCATCGGTATCGACAAAAACGATGACCACGGGCAGCTTTCCCCCAGCTTCGACCAGGCGGGCCGTTTCCACTCGGTTCCGTCCGAGAAATCCAGCCACAGAGTGAAAGGCGGTCGCGGAATAAACATTTTCGTTGCGCAGATAGTTAAGAATCTCCAGATGCAGCGGCCGGTGATGCCACTGGTCGGCTTCGTTGAGATAGATGGTGACCTGTACTGCCATTGCGTTCGCCATTCTACACCGCCCTCGCCAGCGCCATGCCAGCCAAAGCTCCGCCGAGGCACAGAACGTTATTGCTGAGAATATTGGCCAGCATGAGTCCCCAGTGGCCGCGATCAAAATAGGCCATGGTTTCGAAGGCGTAGCTCGAAAAAGTGGTGAACGATCCGCAGAATCCGATTACGACCAGCAGCCGCCAGCGGGGGTCGATCAGCGCGCGCTCGGTGGTCCAGATAATAAAGAAGCCGACGATAAAGCTGCCCACAACGTTGATGAAAAGCGTTCCGTAAGGAAAAACGGAACCTAATTCCGTGGCGGCGAGGCGGCTCAGAAGGTATCGGAGGTTGGCGCCGACGATAGCGGCGACAGATATAGCTAGAAAGTCTTTCACGATGGAGTTTCTCCCTACAAAACGTGCACAGATTTGTAGGAGTTATCAGCCCGTTGCGATACGCTTCAAGCGGTTATGGCGAACTCCATCGCCGTGCTTAATTTTTATCACGAAAACGTGGCGTGGGCCTAGTGGGTGGCGCGCCGAGGATGACTTCTGTAATCCGTGAACTCAGCGGTCTGCCTTACTTCTTGCGCTCGACCAAGTAGCGGGCCAGTTCCTTCAGGGTCTGCGCCCGCTGCCCGAAGTTCTCAAGCTCCTCAAACGCCTCGCTGATTAAAGAGTCCGCTTTGCGCCCGGATTCTTCAATTCCGAACAGCGCGGGGTACGTGGCTTTCTGCGCGGCGGTGTCCTTGCCGGCGGTCTTACCGAGTTGCTCCGAAGTCTGGGTCACGTCGAGTATGTCGTCCACGATTTGAAATGCCAGTCCAATCGATTGCCCAAAAGCCCGCAGCTTGCTTACCTCATTCTCTTTCGCCCCGGCATATAAGCCACCGCTTACTAAACTTGCCGTGATCAATGCCGAAGTTTTCGCGCGATGGATGTATTCGAGCATTTCCGCGCTGGGCTTCCTATGTTCGGCTTCGAGATCGACGACCTGGCCGCCGATCATGCCATCGAGAGTGCCTGTGCCATGCGCGATTTCTTCGATGATCCGCACCCGCGCCTCAGGCGGGCAATTGAGCCTCGCCAGAACTTCGTAGGCGCGAGTCTGCAAGGCGTCCCCCGCCAGTATTGCAATGGCTTCGCCGAAAACCTTGTGGCAGGTGGGACGCCCGCGACGCAGATCGTCGTTATCGAGCGCGGGAAGATCGTCGTGAATCAGCGAGTAGGTATGCAGCATCTCCAAAGCCGCGCCGAGTTCCTCAATCTTTTTGGGTAGGGAACCTGCGATCATGCGGCCTGCTTCAATACACAACACTGGTCGAAGGCGTTTGCCGCCGGCAAAAACGCTGTGCCGCATCGCCTTGTGGATAGAAGCCGGATGCTCCGTTTCCAGCGGAATCAGGCTGTCCAGCGCCGCGTCCGTCAGAGCGCGGCCTTGTTCGAGAGTTTCCTGAAGCATTGCGCAGTGAGTATAGCAAGGCCTCGATGAAGAGCGGTGCGCCTTATGCCGCTGCGCCTTTTGACAACGCCACATTGCGAAGCGCCGACGACAAAACCTTCTGTACATCGCCGGTCGCGCACACGTCGCTTGCGCCAGCCTCCATTGCGGCAATCCACAACTGATCGTCCGGCAGGCGGTGGGTGCAGACAATCGGGATGGACGGAAAGTCCTGATGCAAATTGCGCACGTCGCTCAGGCGCGAACACTCCATGTCGAGAATCACGACCGCGGGAGCGGTCTTAGCGACCCGCTCACGGAATTCCTGGCCGGAGCGCGTGACTTGTACGGAATTAAAATGAGAAGAAAGCCTGCCCGCCAGAGACTGGGCGGCATTGGAATCGCTTTCGAGAACTATCACACTCAAGCCCATAAATCCTCCTGACCCGGAAAGTCAGCGGCAGCGGACTAAGGGCTGCGGGGAAGGGTTAAGAACCGCTGCTCCACAGACATTCGCTACTTAACAAGCCAAAAGCGGAGTAGCCCACCTACCTCGCGGCAGGCGCTTTATCCGCCACAGGCTCAAATGGTTCGGCTTGGAGCTTTCCATTTTTCTTCAGCAAAATCTCCACTTTGCCTTCGGCCTGCTCCAATTCCTTGCGGCAGGCGGACGACAAATGCATGCCTTCCTCAAACAGAGTAAGGCTCTTTTCCAAAGGCACCTCTCCCTTTTCCAGTTCCTGAACAATCTTTTCCAGGCGCTGGAGGCATTCTTCAAATTTTGGCAACGGGTTTTTGCTCCTGCTCTATTGTAATGCTACGGACTGCGTGGAATTGTCCAGTGTTTTTTTGTAAAGGATTGGCGAAATGGAGACGTGAAGGTCATAAAAGGAATTCTACGCGGGAGCGGCACTCTTCGTTCCCAGCGCCTCCAGCACATCTACCGCCGCGCTGTAGCGTCCCTGCGGCGCGCTGATCTGCGCTCCCTGCACCGTAGTTCGCACCGCCATCAGCATCTCGCGCGCAATGGCGATGCCTTCTTCCCGCGCCGCTTCCGGCGTGGATGCTTTTTGCATGCGCTCCAAAATCGAATCTGGCACGGAAACGCGCAACTCATTCTTCATGAACTCGGCATTGCGTACGCTGACCAAGGGCCAGATTCCGGCGACCACTGGAATCCGGCAGTGCTCGATCCGCCGAAAAAAGTTTTCTAACAGCCGCAAGTCGAATACCGGTCTGGGTCACCGCGTATTCCGCTCCGGCGGCAACTTTGAATTCAAAGCGCCGAATCTCTTCATCGAGGTCGGTGAGTCCAGGGTTTGCGCCTACCCCGATCACAAAACCAGTTCCCGCCCCGATCGGGTTCCCGCCGATATCCAGTCCCCGATTCAAATTGTGGACTATATTTACGAGGCCAATAGCGTCAACGTCGAAGACAGCCGTGGCATCGGGATAGTTGCCCATCTTTGGAGGATCGCCAGTGATGCAGATCAGGTTCTTGATGCCAACTGCGGCCGCGCCTAAAAGATCGCTCTGAATGCAGAGCACATTCCGATCGCGGCAGGTGTAGTGCAGAATCGCCTCGATCTCCGCTGCGCGCTGCACCAGCAACGACAGCGCCTGATTGCTCATGCGGGCCGAGGCTCGCGGGCTGTCTGGAATGTTGACCGCATCGACGCCCACCGATTTTAAAAAGCGTGAACCGTCCAGCTCTTTTCGTACGTCGGTTCCTTTGGGAGGAACCACTTCCACCATGGTGACAAATTCTCCGCGGGCCAGCTTCGCCCCCAAATTCGATCGTTCTTCCATCGCCTGGGCCGGTTCCGCAGTGGGCAACGCCGAAGTTTCCGAAACCTGGGCCGACGCCACTCTTCCCCGTGCCTCGCCTGCCCGCAAGGCGGATTTCATCACGCGGATATGTTCCGGAGTAGTCCCGCAACACCCACCGACGATTCTCGCCCCGGCGGCGATAAACTTACGCGCGTAGCTCGCCATGTATTCCGGCGAGCAAAGATAGATGTTTCTGCCTTCGACGGAGCGCGGAATACCGGCATTCGGCTGCGCCGCGAGCGGCAGGGAAGTGACAGCCCGCACGCGCTCGATTGCCTCGAGCATCGCCACCGGGCCGACGCTGCAATTGCATCCGATGACGTCCGCGCCCCATTCCTCGAGCAGCGGACCAAAAGTCTCCGGCTCGGTGCCATCCAGGCAGTTGCCGTCTTCATCAATCGTGACCTGAATCACTAACGGCAACTTCGCGACAACATCCTGAGCCGCCAGCACGGCCTGATGAAGTTCCTCGAGATAACCGAACGTTTCCATCATCAACAGATCGACGCCCGCTTCCGCCAGAGCGGATATCTGTTCACGAAAGGCCTGACGGGCTTCTTCGAACGAGGTTTTTCCCAAAGGCTCAATTCTGATTCCCAACGGGCCAACCGATCCCGCAACCAACACATCGAAGCTTTTGGCGGCCTCGCGCGCGACGCGCACGCCTGCGCGATTAATTTCTTTAACTTTGTTGGCGAAGCTATGAGGTGCCAGACGGAAGGCATTTGCGCCGAAGGTGTTGGTTTCGATGATCTCGGCACCCGCCTGCAAATAATCGTGGTGGATGCTACGAATCAACTCAGGCTGGGATAGATTTAATTCGTCGTAACAGCGGTTGATGAAAACGCCTTTCGCGTAAAGTAGCGTTCCCATCGCTCCGTCGCATAGAATCGGAGATTGTTTAATCCGCGCACGCAGGTCGACCGCCATAGATTCCATCAGAATAACAGGATGACGGGCGTTTCTTGTATTGCGAGGCTCGTCAAGGAACTGGAACTTACGGAATTGGAATTTACGGAACCGGAGTGGGGTGGGCGCGGACCAGTTCCGGCGCTCTGCTATAATCCGCTATTTTGCATCTAAATCTCTGTTTTTCCTGTAGTTAGGAGCCTGACGTTTGAAGAAGACCGCTCTCTTTTCCGGTGTTCTGGTGCTCGCCAGTTTTGGTTTTGTTTCCTGCGGAGGCGGGCCCAGCGTTTCGCAGCCTCCCAGCAAGGTGACCACGCGAGTTTTGGCTTCGCAAAGCGTCGGGACGTCGGTGGCTTCTCCGGGCTTGCTGGTAGTTGATGGGGCGGTAGATCTGCTGGCTCGCGCGGCCGAAGTCAGCGCCGGGAACTCCCCTGGATTAATGACGGTCTCGCCCAATCGATCCACCCTGCTCTCCTTTGATTCCTCCAGTAACGGCGTCGATGTGATCAACACCAGCAACGAATCGTTGACTGGAACCGTACCGTTGCCCGGCGCGACGACCAGCATGGTTGCGCTGAACTCAGGCTTTGGCTATGCCGCCGTTCCGTCGGCCCCCTTTCAGGCGGGAACTCCGCAGGGCGCTTTGATCGTCATGAATTTGACTGCGGGAGGGATCACCAGCACTATCAGCATCCCGAATGCGCAAACTGTCGTGGCCAGCCCCGATAGCACTGTTCTTTTGGTTTTCAGCAACGATATCGATACCGTGACGCTGATCTCGCCGCTGCTGGTAAATACGGGCAGTACGGTCACGACCACAGTCGCCGGCTTTGACCGTCCCGCTTACGCTGTTTTCAGCAGCGATAACAGCACTGCTTACATTTTGAATTGCGGGCCGGAGTGCGGCGGCGTGCAGGCCAGCGTGCAGCCGCTAAATTTGGCGACGCTGGTTCTCGGAACTCCCGTGCCGGTGGATGGCGCTACCATTGGCTGGTTGAGCGGCACCACGCTTTACGCGGCGGGAAACTCCGTGACGAATAATGCTTGCACGGGTGAGACCACAGCGGCCACGACCTGTGGCCGCCTCGATTCGGTCGACTTGGGATCGATGAGTGTGACCGGCAGCGCCGCGATCACCGACGGCTACCATGACCGCATCGATATGAGCGTCAACGGCCAACTCTTCGTCGGGTCCTACACTTGTACGAATATAGGAGACGTGAACAATCCGCAGGGAGAAGTACGCGGCTGCCTTTCCATCTTCAACACGGCCAACGGATCGGTTGTGATTCCGCCGGATAATGGCGACGTCACCGGCCTCCAGAGCTTTACCACCCGCGATGTCGAATACGTTGCCGAGGGGGGAAGTCTGCGGGTCTACGACACTCTCATCGATAGTCTCTTAATCAACAGCATCATCACGGATGGAACGATCATCGTTCGAGGACAAATCATCGACGTAAAATCCGTCGATTTTTTCTGATTAGGAGACTCGAAAGGGCTCCTCCGGCCGCGCCGGCCAGTGTTCCCCAAGGATTTTATCGGTAGCAGCTCAGTTTGAAAAATTTGTCTTCCGAAGCGCAGTTCGATCGCGCGAGAGCCTGCCCTGAGCTTGCCGAAGGGAATCTTCTTTGGGCCGGCTTAAAGCAGATTCCTCACCGGCAAACAACGCCGGATCGGAATGACAAAATGCGATGTTGTTCAAGCTGAGCCATTGCGGACTTATCTTGCCGGCTGCAAGTTCAGCCTATGAATGGCGCCTGCATCGATTGCTTTCCCGGTGAACGGCAGCATGAAAGTCGATCCCTCATACCACGCGTTCCACTGGTCCATGTAATAAGGGCTAAGAAAATTCCCGCCTTGTCCGGTGACGGTATTCAAAGTGGATTGGTCCCAATCGGCGAGGTTCGCGGTGAATCGCTCGGACGGTCCGTGATGGCGCGTAACCGCTTTCACCGTGTAGCCGCTGCCCGATTGCTCGTGAACTCCGGGCGCGCTCCAGCGCTGAACCAAAGGAATTTTTCCCAGGACCGGGTGCTCGATTTCCACTTCGTTCACGCTTCCCCAACGCCACGCGACCAAGTCCTTCGGGGCCTCGGGTTCGTTGACCGCGGCTTCCACGGCGGCAGTGAGCAGCTCGTCGTAATTCGGATATTTCTCCGGCAGCCAGCGCTTGGGTTGATGCAGCAGGACATCTTGTAGCCAAACAGTTCTCATTTCCCACGCGTAAGTTTTCCAGCTTAACGTGGTTTCCTGCGTTGTCGGATCCGTCGGAGCCGCCCCCAGCCGAGGTTCAAGCAAGAACCTGGTCAATTCTTGCGCCGAATGCACCGCAACGGTGGGAGCCGCAGAAGCCGCCGACATTCGCCCATCCCAATTGCGCATGAGATCGGCTGCCTGCTTCGCTCGCGAAGACGGCTTTGCTGCGTGATCGACGGCATAAACAAAGCGCTCCGCCGCGTACAGATCATTCTCGGAATGAATGTCATTTTCCAGCGCGAGCATGTCGGCCGGAGTGAACTTTCTGCCGGATTCGAGCACGTGATAAATGCGCTCCGTGCGCCATGGCGCTTCCCACTCCGCGCTGATGGAGTAGGGATAGCCGTCAGGCGTGATCCGGCCGTTTGCGGTGCCAATCACGCCCGATAGCGGATTGTAGATGCTGGGCATTTTGTCGAAAGGAATGTAGCCGGTCCACTCATGCGCGTCATCGGCTCCGCTGACTGGAAGGCTGCCATCGCCCGCGGCTCGAATTGGAATATGGCCCGTAGCCTGATAACCGATGTTGCCGTCTACGTCGGCATATACAACATTCTGGCCCGGCGCATCGAGCTGCGAGAATGCTTTGCGGAACTCGTCCCAGTTTTGCGCCGCGTCGACATCGAAAAACGGCATGTGCAGTCCGCCGTAGAGTGTCCAGCGCAGTGCGATTTGCCGAGTCTCTCCGGGGAGAAGCTCCGTGACGATCGGTCCGTGGCGCGTAATCTTCACGTCGAGATCCACATCTGGCTGCCCTTTCACGTGAATCACTTCAGCGCGGTGCTCGGGCTGTTGCCATCCCTGCGGAGTTTGATAGGCTCCTTGCGGGTTGAAGTTTTCGATGAAGGCATCGGCCACGGTAGGTCCGACGTTGGTGAATCCCCAGGCAATGCGCTGATTGTGGCCGACGATGACGTAAGGCATTCCCGGGAGCGTCACGCCCGCAACATCGATTTGCGCCGCCTTGAGGTGCGCCTCATACCACAAGTTCGGCATTTGATGCCCCAGGTGCATATCGTTTGAGAGAAGCGGCTTGCCGCTAACGGTGTGAGCGCCCGAAACTACCCAGTCGTTCGATCCATTCACCGATTCTGGATTTTGCATTGCCCAGATCGCCGCGGGAGCATGCTGCTGGTGCGTTACAGAGTTGTCAGGCCCGTCGTCGTCGTCCTCTTCGTCGTCGGAGTCGCCTTGATTCTCTTGCTCGTTCAAATCTTCGCGGGGGGGCATTACCGTTGGCGGCCGATCATGCCAGGATCGATTGACATAAAGATCGGCGGTCAGCTCCGGGCCTAGCTTTGCCAGGATTTTCTCGCGCGAGAATGAATCGCGGAAGGTGTAGAAGTTCAGGTCCTTCACCATCTGATTGGCGATGACGATGGAGTCTTCCGCCAGCCACGGCTTTGGCTGGTACTTCAGAATGCGAAACTCAATGGGAAGACTGTGCGCGTGCCCTTCGATGAACGCGTTCACGCCACGCGCATAGGCTTCGAAATAAGAGCGATCCCGCGGCGTCGCCATCTGCAACGATTTCTTTGCCGCCGCGCGCAGACCCAGGATGCGCTGCTCGCGGTCGATCTTGAGCGTGACTGCGCCCAGTATTTCGGATAATTCTCCTGCGCCGAAGCGCCGCATGATATCCATCTGCCACAACCGGTCCTGCGCCGTTACGTAGCCCTGGGCGATGAACAAGTCCTCGAGATTCGAGGCTTCCATGGCTGGAACTCCGTGGCTATCGCGCGTAACTTTAGCCGGCGCTGAAAGCCCCTTGACTGCAAGGTTTCCGTCGAGCTGCGGCAAGGCAGCTCGAGTGATTAGATAGGCCCAGGCCACACCCAGCGCCAACACGGCGGCGATTGCGAGCACGATCCAGAAAAAAAATCGCCGTGCCGAGGTTCTGCGACGGTTTACCACGCCAGCCGATGCCAATGTGCTCATGGAGAAACTTGATTGTAGGGAGATTAATGCCGCGAGACAAATTGGACTCTCCGCACTGCAATCGGGCGGAGTCTCGTGAAGGCAACTGCCGCGTCAGACAAGCGATTCGAATCGAGTATGGCCACTTAGTGCTATTGACGGCTCACACCGGCGATAGGAGAATTCGGCCTCCGCGAAAGAGGCCATTTATGAAACGATCCCCAGGACGCCGCAATACCTCTTCTAACTTTTCCAAGCCAGTCCATCAGCGGCTCAGCGCCTATGCCCTCGCCGCGGGCGCGACCGGAGTCGGCTTGCTCGCCCTGGGTCAACCTTCTGAAGCTGAGATTGTTTACACCCCGGCCAATCAAGTTATCGGCCATCGCGGCAGCTACAATCTCGACCTTAATCACGACGGAGTTACCGATTTCACTATTTTCGAACATGTAGGGAGTCAAACAGAGGCGGCGTCGGCTCAATCCATCGGCTTGATGCCAGGGCCGAATAATCAAGTCAAATGCCTCTATTCGTTTTGTGCGAGTTCGGAAGGCGAAAACGCCGCGGCTCTGAATGGCGGAAATGAAATCGGCTCGTCTCCGGTGCCCCACGGATGGGCTGGAGGCGGCCGACAGCTAATGGCTTTCGAGGGTCGGTCTGGTGGGCGCTTCTGGTTCAGTGGCGATTGGCAATACGCCCGCAGTAACTACCTGGGACTTCGCTTTCAAATTAAGGGAGAAACCCATTACGGATGGGCCCGCATCTCGGTTAGCTTCGACCAGGGACCCTGGCAGGAGCGAAGTTGGGAAATTCACCTAACCGGTTACGCTTATGAGACCATTACCGGCAAGTCAATCCAAGCCGGCCAAACTTCAGATGCGGACGACGCGATGGAATCTCAACACCCGGCTAATTTGATTCCAAGTTCTTCCCCGCGTAATTCGGATTCGAGTTCCAGGCAGCTAGCCTCTCTAGGCTCGCTTGCTCTTGGCGTCAGCGGTTTTTCCCTCTGGCGACGCGAAGAATCCGAAATCGGGTAAGAAGCCTTGCATTCCTTTGCGTCTTTAGCGGCAGTTCTTCGCGTCCTTAGCGGTTAAGTGCTTTTGATCTTCTGTCCTCAATCCCGCTGAAAATGAATTTCATTTTCAAGATGCCCGATGCTATTCTGAGCATTCATGCTGCAAAAGCGCATCGATGATCAGCCCTCCATCTCGCGAGAGATGGTGCGCGAGGCTCAGGGGATTCTTCATAAACATTTGAAACAGGTAGGGCTAAAACAAACCGCGCAGCGCGACACCATCCTGCGCACGTTTCTCGAGACGCGCGATCATCTCTCCACCGACGAATTGCACCGGTTGGTCCAGAAAGAAGACGAAGGCATTGGCTATACCACCGTCTACCGCACGCTCAAACTGCTGGCCGAATGCGGATTGGCCAGCGAGGTCGCTTTTCACGACGGCATCGCCCGCTACGAGCACCAATATAATCGCCGCAGCCATCATCACATGGTATGCACCGAATGCGGCAGTTCGGTGGAATTTTTCTCCCGTGAAGTAGACCTGCTCGAACAGGAGATCGGGCGCAGGCACCGCTACACAACCACCCGCCACACCTTCCAGATATACGGCGTTTGCGAGGATTGCCGCAAAGGAAGTTCCCTAACTTGACCCGTAAACAATGGCTATGGGTCATCCCGAAGCGCGGCGTTCTTCAGCCGCGAGAGGGATCTCCGCGAATACCTGCTCGACCGAGATCCTTCGCTCCGCCTGAAAATCGGCTCTGCTCAGGATGACGCCGAATCAGCAACGCCGAAATTCAAATTGAGCCATCACCAAGTGCCGCTACCGGTTTGCTTCCCACTCGGTTTTCTGCTATTTTTCCGCAGCGTCGCTCGGGGCCGTATTCCGCATTGCCGGATGGCGCGCAGGTTTTAGCGAACCAATAGGGGGAAACTTCGATGGCATTTTGCAATATGTGCGGTGCTCAGATAGCGGATGGCGCAACGACATGCGCGGCATGTAGCGCGCGGCCAGTGGCGCCCCCCGTGGCTGCCTCCGGAATGGCCGACAATGTCGCTGGAATGCTGGCCTACGTTACATTTATCCCGGCGATTATCTTTCTGGTCACTCCTCCTTACAATCAGAGCCGGTTCATTCGCTTTCACTCCTTCCAGAGCATTTTCTTTACGGTGGCGATTGTCGCCCTTCAAATTGTGCTGACATTTCTCACCGTGGTGCCGTTCATGATTCTCATAACGGGGCCGCTGCACATGCTGGTCGCACTCGGAGCGTTGATCATTTGGATCATCTTGCTGCTAAAAGCCAATCAAGGATTGATGTTCAAACTTCCAATCATTGGCGATCTGGCCGAGAAGCAAGCCGGATAAACCCGACACCTGACACGCTTGACTTTCCGCCTGTAAACTGTCATTCCTATTAGCTTTTACCCCGCGCCACGAAATGCAAGGGAATGGGATTTTTCGGGACGGGAAATCCGCGTTTGACTGGGGCATGCATTGAAAGTCAGAGTTTTTTACCACGACAAGTGTTTCGACGGGGCCTGTTCCGCAGCGCTCTTTTCCCGTTTTTATCGCGAGCGTATTCACGAAGATACCCGCTTCATCTTTTCGGGCTTACTACATCGCGCTGGAAGTCTCTTTAACGAATCGGATTTCGATGGCGACGAGAATGCCATCGTCGATTTCAAATATTCCAGTTCTCCAAAAATCACGTGGTGGTTCGATCATCACGAAAGCGCATTCCTCTCGCCCGCCGATGCCGATCACTTCGAGCGCGATCAAAGCAACCGGAAGTTCTACGATCCGACGTTTAAGTCCTGTTCAAGTTTTCTGGCGATGATCGCGCAGCAGCGCTTCGGGTTCGATCCCGCTCCTGTCGCAGAATTGGTCCACTGGGCGGATGTGATCGACGGCGCCCTCTACCCTGACGCCCAAACCGCCGTGGAGATGCGCGAGCCTGCGATGAAGCTGACCATGGTGATCGAATCGGCGCCGGATCAGCGCTTTGTCCCCAACCTGATTCCGCTGCTCGCAACCAAGCCCTTGGCTGCCGTCCTGGAAGAGCCATTCATCGCTCCGCTATTGCCTCCGCTGCTGCGGCGCCACGAAATATCGATCGAGATTTTGCGGCAACGCAGCGAATGCGTCGATGGAACTATTTTCTTCGACATCACAGATCAGGATCTCGAAGGCTATAACAAATTCGTTCCTTATCACCTGCATCCCGAATCGATTTACAGCGTAGGTCTCAGCAAGAGCAGCTTCCGGGTGAAGGTTTCGGTCGGCTCCAACCCTTGGGCTCCCGAGGAGCCGGTGGTGAATCTCGCCAAGATTTGCGAGCGCTATGGCGGGGGCGGGCACGCCCGGGTGGGGGCTATTTCCTTCAACCCGAATCAACATGCGGCCGCGATCAAGGCGTCGCGGGAAATCGTAAACGAACTTCGCGCCGCGGTTCGCTCACGCAAGAGTTGAGCGGCATTTCGCATACACGCTGTTCGAGCTGGAATAAAAGCCACGCGGCAGACGTGGTAGTCTGAAAATTCCCGGACTCGATGATTCCGCCGAAGAAAATCGATTCGCACCTCGCCCACAAGAGCATGTTGCGGGCTGTGGCCAGCCTGGAATTTATCAAGGGCGTCTTCGTTCTATTGATGGGACTCAGCGCCATCCTGCTCGTGCACAAAGACGCCTGGGTAATTGCGGAAAGCCTGCTTGCCCTTTTCCACGTCAATCCGGACCGGCGCTGGGCGCAGCTCTTCCTGGATTTCTCCGACAACCTCACTGACGCTCGCCTTTGGGCGGCTGCGCAACTCGCCTTTGTTTATTCCGCCATGCGCTTTGCGGAAGGTTATGGCCTGTGGAACGAGCGCACTTGGGCGGAATGGCTCGCCTTGGGCTCGGGAACGCTATTAGTTCCGCTGGAAATCCGCGAACTTCTGCGCGGCGTAACGCTTCTGCGCTCGGCAGTGTTTTTGATCAATATTGGAGTGATCTTCTACATGTTTTTACTGCTGCGGCAGGGGCGGCGCGCCCGTCGCGAGGCCCGCGCGAGTCGGGCTAAAACGGCCGTCCCGGGCGGCCACTAGAGTCGAAGGACTTTGGCCGTTTTCTCTCGCATCGGCATCAGAATTGGCGATAGTCGGGTAGCCTGCGGAGGCCGTTATGCGAATTTTATTTCGTCAAGCGTTTTGCACTGGCGCGCTCTTGTTGCTGGCTTTTGCCTCAGCCATCTCTCAGGATACGAGCTTCTCCTCTGGTCCGCAGTATCTCCGGAATACAAGTTCGCCCGACTACTCGCGCCCGATTTCTACGCCGACACTGACTCTCTCAGGACCGGCTTTGGAAGTCGGAGCCAGCAATGCCACAGGAGTCCTAATTGCCGGCGCGTCCGACCAAGACGTTTTACCGCCGGCAGCAGTTGCTCTTCCGAAAATCGACTTGCTCCCCATTTTGTATGGAGACCGCAAAGCGAGTGGAGGGGAGGGAAATCCTTTGGAGATTAATTTTCCTGGAACGTCTTCTGAATTGTCATTTGCCATGGGGTTTCCAGCACGTTTTCTAAACGTTGGCGTCTCGCAGGAAGCTTCTCCGGATATGCCAGGGAAGTTGGGGAACCGAGGATATGGAATTACGCTGGGTCAGGCCGCTACGCGCGAAAAGGCGCCGCGCGGTCCGGTACGTTTGTATACAAACGCCGATATTGACCGCCTGCATTCGGGCAACTAGCGGCGTACATCTCTTATGGTTTCGATGGACTGACCGGATCGTCGTTCTGAAAGCACAGCGCCCAACAGGTGAGAGCGGCAATCGCCGCGCTGCCCGCTCCGATAGCCCATGGATCGTTTAGAATCGCTCCCCTCGCGTCAACCGCATCGCTGGCCTTGTTGGGTGGGCCGCACGCTTCGTCGCGCATCGCCTGCTCGCCGGCGCGGACGATTACCTCCCTGGCCGCCGATTTCGATTTTGCTTCCACGAGATCGAGCTTCACGTCTTTTTCGATTGCCACGATGATGACTTTGCGATCCACGTCGGTGACGTTATAGCGAGTCCACGCAGCGGTTGCGGGGCTGATGGTGAGGCAGTTGACGCGGATTTTCCACGCGCGCGCAGTGCTCACTTGCACGCTGCCGTGATCGAGGACGAGTTCATCGCCGTTAAACTGCACGATGCTTTCGGGCTGCACAGTTACTGAAGACCCCTCGGCGTCGATTTTCGCGGGGCTTTGCTGGCGGGTCTGGATGAAGTCGAGCGGAAAAATCGCGGCGGAAGCGGGCGCGGGCGCTCCATTCAGCCATACTCCCCCGGCGCTGTGCAAAATCGCGCGGCTGGCGTCTTGCGCCGCCATCGAGGCCGGCAGAATCACCAGCATCGCGCCGCATATCAGGTTGTGCCACTCGCCCAAACAGGCTCCCGCCCTTCCGCACAAAACTGCTTGCGCAAGAATAACTTGCGGGCTTCTTGCCGGGTATTGCCTTGCGTGATGACCAGCCTGCGACCACGCTCGCGCGGGAGCGGCCCGAGGATTGGCCGTGGATCAGTTCTCGCGAATACGCCGTCGGCAGTGGGAGTGGTTGAGATTGAATCGCAACAACGGACCGCGCGGAAGGGCGAACAGGCGGGAATTTTTCTTACGCTGAAGAAGAGGGAGCCAGCGAAAAGCCCCGCCCAAGCTGAGCTTGAACGGGGCATTCTCGAGACGGTAAAGCGGGATAGTTACGGTACAAACTTCCACAGATCGTTGTAAACATTGTCGAGGTTGTTCTGGCCACCGAAGAGCCAGAGATTCCCGGCATTATCAGTCCAGGTGGCCGATTGCCAACGGGCCCCGGGCGTGTTTGCAGGAGCCGCCGTGCCCAACGTGCCGTATACGCCAGCCTGGTTTACGAAGTCTGCTCCGGCTACCCAAGTCCATTGGCCCGAACTCAAGAGCCACAGATCGTTGAAGGCATCGCCGCCGACTTCCTGGCCGCCAAAGAGCCAGAGATTTTCCCCAGCGGATGTCGTCCAGCTCGAGGAAAACTCGCGGCCACCGGGAATATTGCCAGGGGCGGCTGTGCCCTCGGTTCCGTATGTACCGCCTTGGTCGGCAAGATTGGCTCCGCCTTGCCAAACCCAGTCCCCGCCAATGAACTCCCATACGTCATTGAGATAGCCGTAGGTTTGAGTAGAGTCGATGCCGTTTCCGCTGAAGAGCCAGAAATCAGAGGACGAATCCATCCAGGCAACGGCACCCTCGCGAGCGCCGGGGACATTGCCGGAAGCAGCCTTCCCCAGGGTGCCATAGGTTGGCGCTTGGCCAAAGGTTTTTGAGCCACTTACCCATGTCCACTCACCCGTAGAGGGAGTGAATTCCCAAAGGTCGTTCATTGATTGGGGGTTGCCGCCGGACCCCGTCGAATCGAGACCTTCCCCGCCAAAGAGCCAGAAATTTCCGGAAGTGTCCGTATAGGCCGAGGCGTAGTAGCGTCCTCCCGGGATGTTGCTGGTCGAGCCGGTGCCCTTTGTGCCATAGGTTCCTGATGGATTTACGAGGTCAGAACCGCCCATCCAAACCCACTGGCCGCCAGTAGTGAATTCCCATAAATCGTTGAGCGCCCCCGCTGCGTCGGTCGAGGCGGAATCGAAACCGAAGCCACCAAAGAGCCAGAAATTTCCAGCCGTATCCTTCCAGCTCACGGCAAACGCTCGGGCCCCCGGAATGTTTGTGCCGGCGCCAATGCCGAGTGTTCCATAGACTCCGTTGTCGTCAGGATTATTAGCTCCGCTAATCCACGTCCAATCAGTTCCGTTCCACTCCCAGAGATCGTTCAGCACGCTCTCGTCCCCGTCGGCATTGCCGATTCCGCCGAACATCCAGAGGTTTCCGGATGCATCGATCCAGGTAACCGCGCCGTACCGTGATCCGGGAAGGTTGGTGGATGCTGGCACTTTCTTGGTTCCATAGATCCCCGTTCCGTTGGGGGAACTGGGGCCATTTATCCAAGTCCACTCGCCGCTAGCGCTCGCCGCAGCACAGGTAACGGCGACGGTGACGTTGCCGGTGGCCGTGCCTCCCGAGTTGCTTCCCAGCGTACAGGACTGGCCGGAAGGCTGGGTCTCGACGGTGACTGAATAAGAGCCACCGCTCGGCACCTGCGTGCTGAATGGGAATGTGCCGTTGGTTGTGACGGTGAGCGGGTTTTCCACGCCGCTGACCAGGTCTTGCAACACCAGAGTTCCCGTCAAGCCCGATACCGCCGCGCTGATGGTGTAAAGAGTGGTTGTGGTGCAGGTGACGGCGATGTTGACATTGGCGGTGGCCGTGCCGCTGGCATTGCTGCCGAGCGAACAAGTTTGTCCGGAAGGTTGGGTCTCGACAGTTACGGCGTAAGACCCGCCGCTGGGAACTTGAGTAGTGAACGGGAATGTGCCGTTTGTCGTGACGGTAAGAGGATTTTCTACGCCGCTGACGAGATCCTGCAACACGAGAGTTCCCGTCAGTCCAGAGACTGCCGCGCTGATGGTGTAAAGAGTGGTTGTGGCGCAAGTCACGGTGACGGTGACATTGGCCGTAGCCGTGCCGCTGGCATTGCTGCCAAGACTGCAAGTCTGCCCGGAAGGCTGAGTCTCCACAGTCACGGCATAAGATCCGCCGCTGGGCACCTGAGTGGTGAATGGGAATGTGCCATTCGTCGTGACGGTAAGAGGATTTTCTACGCCGCTGACGAGGTCCTGCAACACGAGAGTTCCCGTCAAGCCGGACACCGCCGCGCTGATCGTGTAGACCGTAGCAGGGCAGGTCACGGTAACCGTGACGTTCGCGGTTGCTGTCCCGCTGGCATTGCTGCTCAATGTGCAAGTTTGTCCAGATGGCTGCGTGAGCACCGTTACGGCATACGTGCCGCCGCTCGGAACCTGCGTGGTGAATGGAAATGTTCCGTTGGTGGTAACGGTCAGAGTATTTTCTGCGCCGCTTACCAGGTCTTGCAACACCAGCGTGCCGGATAATCCCGAGACCGCCGCGCTGATGGTATAGAGGGTGGTCGTGGTGCAAGTCACGGTGACTGTGACATTGGCTGTGGCCGTACCGCTGGCGTTCGATCCGAGCGAGCAAGTCTGTCCAGAGGGCTGTGTGGCGACGGTTACAGCGTAGGTTCCGCCGCTGGGAACCTGCGCGGTGAATGGGAATGTTCCATTCGTGGTGACGGTAAGACTGTTTTCCGCGCCGCTCACGAGGTCCTGCAATATCACAGTGCCCGTCAGGCCAGAGACTGCGGCGCTGATGGTGTAGAGAGTGGAACTGCAAGTCACGGCGACTGTGACATTGCCGGTGGCCGTGCCGCTGGCGTTAGAGCCTACGGCGCAAGTTTGCCCGGAAGGTTGTGTGGCGACGGTTACAGCGTACGAGCCGCCGCTAGGCACCTGCGTACCGAACGCAAATGTCCCGGTCGTCGTGACGGTGAGACTATTTTCAGCGCCGCCTACCAAGTCCTGCAATACCAGTGTTCCCGAAAGTCCGGATACCGCCGCGCTAATAGTGTAGTTCGTGGCAACGACAGCGGTGCAAGTCGCCGTAACTGTGACATTGCCGGTGGCTGTGCCGGAAGCGTTGCTTCCTAACGCGCAAGTCTCTGCCGCAGGCGGCGTAATCACGCTCACAGCGTAGGTCCCGCCGCTGGCAACCTGCATGGCGAAGGGGAAAGTTCCATTCGAAGTGACGCTCAGATCGTCGTTCACGCCCCCGGCAAGGGCGTCCTGCAATGCCAATGTTCCCGATAAACCCGAGACTGCCACGTTAATCGTGTAATTAAGCGTAGTGATAGCAGCGCATGCAACCGCCACATTATTTACGTTTGCCGTAATCGTGCCGGTGCCATTGGTGACTGTGCAGTTCTGCCCTGTTGGCTGCGTTACTACGGTGACTGCATACGCGCTGCCGTTCGCCATCGGCGTGCTGAAGCTGAAGAGTCCATTTCCCGTGACGGTTAATGGCGCACCGCCGGCATTGTCCTGCAACACGACTGTGCCGCCAGTCAGGCCCGAGACGGTGCCGCTAATCGTGAAAGTGCTGTTGGAGGGCGGTGTGGTGCTGCTCATGCTTACGCCACCGCATCCGGACAAAGAGATCACGGCCGTCAGTAGAGCCACCAGCAGAACCATACGCAACTTCATAGAATCCTCCAACATCGACACGAATACCTTTCTTCAATCGAGGGGGATGGGGCACAATCGCAAATTTTATCTGACTTTAGTGTTAAGACAATGGCCCGAACAAGCCATTACTTGTGAGGAATCAGGAGTCTAAAGTCTCTAATTTGCCCGAGTACCCACCGCCCCCATTTGTTTTGTTGAGCTTGCGGCTTCGGTTGGGCGATATGCCCCTCAACGGCTGTCGCTATATAACCCCGCTATCGTCCCATTTCTCTCTCTGCGCCGCGAAATAAAGATCTAACGGCGCGAATTACAAAACGGGCTAGCAGGATGACGATGGCTACCAAGGCCAGCGCAACTCCGCCCGCGGCATAGGGATGGCGAGTGGCAAGCCATGTCAGGGAAATGGCGACGACATCTTCGGTAAGGCTGAGAGAGATGTTGGAGATGGGCTCGGGCGATGGAGTGACGGCGGCGCGGATGGCGGTTTTGCCTCCGTGGGCGGCGAGCGCAATGGCCGCGCCCAGCAGCGTGGCAAGCAATTGCTCTCCGGGCGTAAGCTGTGCAGTGGCGCGGTAGGCGAGCAAAGCGGCGACTGGAACGCGGACGAAGGTGTGGAGGGCGCTCCAGATCAAGTCGAACGCGGGAATTTTGTCGGCGAAGAATTCGATGACGAAGAGCGCAACGCTGGCGGCGACGATGGGCCACGCGGCCAGAAGTTGCAGGCCTGGTGGAAGAGGCAGGTGACCGAAACGGGCCAGCAGGCCGAGGACTGCCACGGTGGCGTAAACGTTCAGTCCCGCGGCGAAGGCGATAGCCGCAAGCAACGCGAAGAGTTCCGGCAGCGGAATTTGCAGCCAGTTCGGCATGGGAATGCGAAGCGACTTCCTGAAATTTTGTTATTCGGACCGGAGCGGAGCGAAGCGGAGGAACCCGCTTTTCTCTATGGCCAGACCTCAAGGGGCGTTGATCTATCCGATTCAGTCCTTCGAAAATGATAATCGCTTCACTATAACCATATCAGCGCAGAATCGACGTGGCGTCGCTCAAAACTTACGTACCCAGTGGGAATCAAAGAAGGTCGCATCAGGAGCGATCAGCGATGACCCACAAAAGCAAAAGGACCGCTTTCGCGGTCCCTGGCAATTCTCGTCGAACCTGCTTACAGCGTGGATTCAATCTCGAAGCCCCAGGCTTCGAGCAATGGTTCGGGGATATACTTGGAATTCTTGTTGCGGCGAGCCCACTCGCGCAAACGCGTTGAGCGCAGATATTGATCGGGCGTGAGCTTGTACTCGCGCACAACCTGCTCGAACTCGGTGATAGTCGGGACGATCGGCCCGATCGGCTCGGGTTTGCCCCAGTTTGGATTTCCGCGACGCTTCGCCATGAATCACGCCTTTCTTTTGCAACAGGGGAATAAACTAAAACAAGAGCGCTATCTATATGATTCTCCGCAGCGTTCAGAGATGCATGGAAAAATCAGCAGCCATCGAGCAACTCGACGCTTTCCGGCCATTCCAAGCAACCAAACCCTGATCGGAGACTAGAGAGTCTAGGGCAGTCTTGGCTGAAAGTCAATCCAAATTCGCGCGGAATTGCTTCAATAAATAAAATCTAATCTATTGAAATAAAGCGGCTTAACGCGGCCAGTGAAGAGGCTTCCTCCGCGTCGAAATGGGTTTTAACACCGGAGTCAAGATTCGCTCAAAATGCCGCATCTCGCCCAGGTTACGGTGGTTACCCACCTAGGGGATGTTTAATTGATCCCAGCATTGGGCGGGCTTAGATTAAATAGGGCCGAGTTTCGCGCCCGGCAGTTGTCGATTCCGACCGGAAATCCCGGTGCGAATCGGACTTTCGCTGGAAGGACTTGTGACGAGATGAATCTGAAGTCTCTGCTGCTGTGTTCCGACGATAAGATCGTTCGCGTGCTGCGCCGCACGCTGGGTGATCTCGATATCGGAGTCGAACACTGTGCGAGTTCGGAAATTGCGCTGCGACATCTCACGCGCGACCGGTTCGAGGCGATTATCGTGGATTGCGCGGGACCTGGCGCGGCATCCGTGCTGCGGGGCGCGCGTTCGGCGCCGTGCAACAAACGCGCAGTCGCTGTGGCGATTCTCGATCCTGAAACCGGATTGCGATCCGCTTTCGATTTAGGGGCGCACTTTACTCTCTACAAGCCGGTTTCGGCGGAGCGGGCGAAATCGAGTTTTCGCGCGGCGCGAGCGCTCATGAAAAAAGAGCGCCGGCGCAACACGCGCATTCCGGTGAGCATTCCGGTGGAAATGGCGAACATCGAAACCGGAGCCCGCCTTAAAGTGAATACCAGTGATCTGGGCGAAGGCGGCCTGGCGGTCAACTTGCCCCGGGGCGGCAAACCTCACGGTCGCTGGCAGCTTTCACTGAAGTTGCCGGGCTCGGTACATGTAGTCAGCGTGGATGCGGAGTTTGCCTGGGAAGGCCCGGGAAACCAGGTGGGATTGAGGTTTCTGGTGCAATCGCCGGAACTTGGGAGGCAGTTGCGCGACTGGCTGGCGCTGAATTCTCCCGACTTGGAAAAGGACGATCCTCCGGTTCGCTGCCAGCTTACCGATTTGAGTTTGGGCGGATGCTATCTCGAAATCGCATCGCCCTTTCCCGTCTCGACTCGCGTGACCCTTTCGATGCGGGCTGGCGAGGTGGAGTTGAAAACCGAAGGCGTGGTTCGAGTGATGCATCCGGATAAGGGCATGGGCGTCGAGTTCATTCGCACGACCAGTGAGCATCTTCAACTATTGGAGAAATTCCTGGGCATGCTTTCTCAAAACCCCGGCGTACTGCCCGAATTGCTGGTTGAACCCGAAGGTTTGGAAACGCTGGAGACCAAAACCGAACCGAATGCGGCGCTGGGCCAGGAAGAGGATACGTTGCTGGGACTTTTACGGAAACGGCCGCCACTTTCCGCGGAAGAGTTCCGGGAAGAGTTGGGAAAGCAACGTGGGCTCTCCACGGCCGCCGCGAACAATTAATTCTCGATCATCTAATTCTCGATCATCTAATCCTCGATCATTGCGGAAGCGGAGTTCCCTCGGCCGGGCCGCCGGCAACCATCTCGGTCTTTACTGTCGATTTCTGATTGGCGAATAGATCGATGCTCGTCTCGAAGGTCTGATATCCCGGCAGAGTAATCTTGATGGCGTGCTTTCCGGGAGCAACGAGCAGGGCTCTGCCGACTCCGCCAAACTCGGCGACGTGGCCGACGAATACTCCATCCACAAATACCGCGGCGCGATTCGGCTTCACGTCGAGTTTAATTTCCGCAGTGATCTTCGGCAATTCAACGCGAGTGTCTTTCTCCATCTTTACGGCGACCGTCTGTTTTTCTCCGGCGCGAACCGAAATTTTTTGCGTGAAATCCAAATATCCGCCCTGGCGAACTGTGATTTCGTGATCCCCCGGCAGAAGTAAAAGTTTCTTCGACCCCTTAAGCTCGCCGAGATATCCGACGTACTGCCCGTCAACCCAGACGCCGGAAGTGTTTTCCACTTTCGAAGCGCCTTCGAGTTCGACTTCGCCCAAAACTTTATTGTCGGCCCGTAGCAAGGGAACTGCGAGGAACGAAAACATGAACGCAAGCAGGCACACCAGAGCACGGCTCTTCGAGTAGTTCATTTGAATATCCTCGTGCTTTTGAGATGACAAGGAAGGGGAAAAGGTAGTCGGAATTTTGCGGTTTCCTGCACCACCGCAATACCGAGTGCACCATAGCTATACCGCGGCGAATTGAGCGGCGGCCTTAGGGCGCGGCTTGAAGCCGCATCCTTTCAGCGCCGCTGCAAAGAATCTTAGAACGTTCTTTTAAAGAGCCAGAACAAGAATCCCGAGAGCATCATGGCGACGGGCAACGTCAGCACCCACGCCAAAGCCAGATTGCGCACAGTAGACCACTGAATTCCAGAGTGATTGGCGGCCATCGTGCCGGCGATTCCGGAAGACAGAACGTGCGTGGTGCTTACGGGAAGACCGAAGCCGTCAGCCGCGCCGATCGTAGCCATCGCAGTGATCTCAGCCACGGCGCCTTGCGCATAAGTAAGATGCTGTTTTCCTATTTTTTCTCCGACTGTCACCACAATTCGCTTCCAGCCCACCATTGTGCCCAGGCCAAGAGCCATCGCGACAGCCACCTTTACCCACAGAGGAATAAATCGAGTTGAGTGGTCGATGTGCTTTTTATAGTTCGCCAGGATCGCATTTTCCGACGCCGTGAAAGTGGGCTGATGATTCCTCTGCATCAGCCGAATGGCTTCGCTGATGAGATACATGTCGTTGCGGAAGTTCCGCACCTGATCGTTGGGGATGTTCTTCATCTCTTTGTAGAGCGCGGTCTCGTTGCCGATGTCGCTGACCAGGGTGCGCAAGGCGAGCATCGTGTTGGGAGTGAACTCCTTGTCGCGAATATAAGTAGTCACGTCGTCATGGGCATCGCCGACGGCCGCGTTGGGACTGACATATTTATTGAGGACATCCGCGGCTTGCCGGGAAACGGCGATGAAATCCTGAGAGTCCTGGTAGGTAATCGCGTGGTTTAAAGCGTAGGCCGTAGGAACCGTGCCGATGAGAATCAGCATAATCAAGCCCATGCCTTTTTGCCCGTCATTCGAGCCGTGGAAAAAGCTGACGCCGGTGCAGGTGAGAATGAGCAGGCAGCGAATATAAAACGGGGGCGGCTCGGTGCCTTCGGGCGCGGTATAAAGTTTGGGATCTTGATCAGCGCTTTGGCGAGGAGCAGCAGCAGGCCCGCGCAACCAAACCCCACCACCGGAGAGAGCAGCAGCGATTTGCCGATGTTTGCGGCCTGGGCCCAATCCACTCCGCTGGTGCCGCTTCTGGCGTTCATGAGCTGGTTGGCGATGCCAACGCCGATTACAGAACCGATGAGAGTATGCGAGCTGGATGCGGGCAGGCCGAAATACCACGTGCCCAGATTCCAGATGATCGCGGCGACAAGCAAGGCGAAGACCATGGCGAATCCGGCTTTGCTGCCCACTTGCAGAATTAATTCGACCGGCAGAAGAGAGACGATTGCGAAAGCTACAAGGCCGCTGGAGGCGAGGACGCCCAGGAAATTCCAAAAACCCGACCAGACTACTGCGATATGCGGCTCGAGCGAATGAGTATAAATAACCGTAGCGACGGCGTTGGCGGTGTCGTGAAATCCGTTCACGAACTCGAATCCCAAGGCCACCAGAAGCGCCACTCCAAGAAGCACGTATGGCAGGACCGATTCGTTGTGCACAAACGAAAGATCGTGCAGCAGGCTGGAACCGGCATAGCCGACCCCGATCACCAGCACGACACCGAACACCAACATGCCCAGCTTGCCGGGAGATCGCGAAAGTTTTTGGTCCAACACGGTTTGGGATGCGGTGGCCATGAATAATCCTCGTTGTGCTAGTTTTGAATTTCCTGAAGACCGACGGAAAAGACTCAATACTCTAAAGGTCGCCACTATACGAAAGAAGTGTTACAGGAGTGTGAACACATCTCGCTCCAGCGGAAAGCGTTTAAACTTAAGCGTCGAAAATAGCTGATGGCGGCAAAACAGGCGAAACGTGATCATCGTGGTGATGGGGGTGACGGGAGCGGGTAAAACAACGGTAGGCCGGCTTCTTGCGCGGGAACTGGGCTGGGACTTTGAAGATGCCGACGATTTTCATTCAGCGGCGAATGTGGAAAAAATGCATCGAGGAATCCCGCTCACCGATGAGGACCGCGGGCCATGGCTCGAGCGGCTGCGCGCAGAAATTACAAAGGAGATAACCGACGGCCGCGACATGGTTCTGGCTTGTTCCGCGCTGAAGAGAGAGTATCGAGCGATGATGGCGGTCGGGCCGGGAGTAAAGTTTGTGTACCTGAGAGGAGATGCACGACAGATTGCCGAACGGCTGCGATCCCGGCATGGGCATTTCGCCGACGAGAAAATTCTGGCCGCCCAGTTTGCCCACCTGGAGGAACCAGAGGGTGCCGTAGTAGCGGACATTGCGGCGACTCCCGAGGAAATCGTGAAGAATGTCCGAAGGCAATTGGGGGTATGAGCGACCGCAAAGTTAAAAAAGACTCATACTTCTCTGAAATCATCCCGGGTTCCCGCTTTTTCACCGGGCGGGAAGAGAGGTCTCCCACAATCAGCCCCTGTGCTCAAACTGCACCAATACCGGCTCCATTAATCTGATCCACGAAGCGGAGGCATTGTTTACAATAGTAGATTCGTCTCCGGTGATCGAGCGATCAAGGTAGTCTGGACGAATAAAATATTGGAATCGTTAAACCACAAACCCAGCGCGGCTCCAAGCCTATCGTCCGGAGTGTCGGCGGCTACCGCCCCCACGGTCTATTGGCGAGTCGAGGGAAGCTTGCTTGACCTGACGGTGGTGCAACCGGTGGCATTCTTCACCTGGAATGCGCAGACGTTCGCCGAGCGATTCCGGCGGCGCGGGTTGATCTTTCTGATGGCCGCATTGCGCCCGCTACTTTATTCGACCAATCGCAAGTTTGCGACGCGAGTGGTGCATACCGCTTTACGCGGAGTGACCCGCGACCGGCTCGATCTGCTGGGCGAAGAATACTTCCAATACAAGTTGAAACCGCAGTTGAAATCGCGGGGCGCGGAAAAGGTGCTGGAACTCGTACGCTTGGGCGCCGATGTTGTGCTGGTCAGCCAGGGATTAGAGCATGTCATGAAGCCGCTCGCGTTGCATTTGGGAGTGAAGCGCCTGATCGCGAATCGATTGGAATTTCGCGACGGCGTGGCCACTGGACGGCTGCTGGAGCCGGTGATCCGGCCGCGAGGTGGATTCGCTCTTATTCAAGAGCAGAGTCCGGATGGCCGCCGCGCTCCGAAAACTTTGGCCCGGCAATTGGATATCCCGCTGGAAGAACTGAAAGTTGCGGCCATTCCTGCAACGCGCGAGGCGAAAAAATGCGAGCCTCCGATTGTGCATTTCGAAGGAAAACGGCAACAGCCTGGTTTCTCGGTAAGGCGGGCTCTAGCGGGAAAGCACGTGATGCTGATCGGCGTGACTGGCTTCATCGGCAAAGTTTGGCTGGCCAACACGCTTCTGGAACTGCCGGAGATCGGGCGTATTTATCTGCTGATCCGGCGGCAGAAATCGAATCCCGCGCGATCGACGCTTTGAAAAAATCGTGGAGGAGTCGCCGGTATTCGATCCGCTCTTCGAGAAATATGGCGCGGCATTGGCGGATTATCTCCGAAAGAAAATTGAAGTGGTTGAGGGCGACGTCACGCTGCCGGGTTTGGGATTGAGCGCGGAAATTGCGCGGCGGGTGCAAAGAAATCTTGACGTGATTGTGAATAGTTCGGGATTGACGGACTTTAATCCGGATTTGCGCGACGCGCTGGCGACCAATATCGACGCGGCGCTGAATATTATGGAATTTGTCCGCGAGTTCCGAGCATGCGGGGCTGCTGCATCTTTCCACCTGTTACGTGGCCGGCGAGCGCGATGGCCGCGTCATGGAGAGGTTGATTCCGAATTACACTCCGGCATCGCGTAGCCGGCTTTGACGCCGAGCAGGAGTTGCGCTCGCTTCACGATTTGATCGCAAAGGCGGACGCGCAAGCCGAGGGCGCGGAGGTGACAGCGGGATTAAAGTCGCAGTCGCTCGCCAAGGAACACGCGGCAAAAGGCTTGCAGGGCACGGCGCTCGAGAATCAGATTCGCAAGAACCGAATTCGCTGGTTGAAAACTTATTTGACCGACGCGGGCACGCGCCGGGCGAAGGAACTGGGCTGGCCGAATACCTATACCCTCACAAAAAGCCTGGCGGAATCGCTGATCGTGAAATATGGCGCGGGGTTGCCGATTGCGGTGGTGCGTCCCGCGATCGTCGAGACTTCCGTAGCCAAGCCGTTTTTTGGGTGGAATGAAGGCATCAATACATCGGCTTCATTATCCTATTTGTTAGGGACATACTTTCGGCAATTGCCGTCGAACGAAAGCAAGCGGCTGGATATTATTCCGGTTGATTCCGTGTGCGCGGGGATGACGTTGATTGCGGCGGCAATCGTTGAGCGGCGGCACGATCCTTTATATCAACTCGCGACATCGGTGACGAACCCCTGCGACATGGGCCGCTCGATCGAGTTAACGTCCCTGGCGCACCGCAAACATTACCGGGCGCAAGAAGGATTGGAATCCTGGCTTCGGCTGCGCTTCGATGCGATTCCGGTTTCGAAAGAACGCTATCAGCGGATGTCGGCGCCGGCGCAGAAGGCGATCGTGAAGTCCATCCAGCGCATTATGTCCCCCCTGCCTCTGAAAAAAACGCCGCTGGCGAAGACGGAACGAAACCTGGAACGCGTAGAAAAGCTGATCGAATTGTTCGAGCCATTCATCCTGCTCAACGAGCACGATTTCGCGGCGGATAATGTCGAGAAGCTTTCGCATGCGCTGGTCCGAAGAGGAGTGCGAGGAGTTCGGATACAGGGCACGGCTGCTGGATTGGTGGGATTACTGGATCAACGTCCATATTCCGGCGCTTCGGCGGTGGACTTATCCATTGATCGAAGGGCGGCCGCTGGAGGCTCGTCCGGCGCGGAGTTTGCAAAATGGCGAGAGCGTGAAGACGGGCACTTAACACGAAAACGCAGGCCAGCGTGGGACGCATAAAAGAACGGAATTGGTGAATGGCAATATTTCTGACCGGATCGACCGGATACATCGGCGCGCATGTCGCCGCAAATCTGTTGCACGACATGGCGCGTCGCTGAATGTGCTGGTGCGGGCGCGTGATCCGCACGAAGCCGAAGAGCGTCTGTGGCAGGCGCTGCAACTACATCTGGATTTCCCGCAGTTTTATGAGTATTTGCAGACGCGCATCCGGATCTTTCGCGGTGATCTGACCGACGCCTGCAATTTGGCTTGTCCGCGATGACTATGACCGGCTCATCCACACCACCGATTCGATGATCCACTGTGCGGCATCGTTGAATCGGAAGTCGGAAAAAAGCTGCCTGAACGTGAACCTGCGAGGCACGCTGGAAGTGCTGCAGCTGGCGCGCGCAGTGCTGAGCACTATCACGGGCTGCGGCGCTTCAGCCATGTGAGCACCGTGGCCGTGGCGGGCAAGCGGCAGAACGAAGTGGTGACGGAAGACAAATCCATCGATTGGGATCGGTCGGACTACGATCCTTACGCGCGCACCAAGAAGTTTTGTGAGCACATGATGCGCGCAGCTGTTGCCGGAAGTGCCGAGGACAATTTTCCGGCCCAGCATCGTGCTGGGCGACAGCCGCTATGCCGAGACCACGCAATTCGACATGGTGAGGGCCTTCGTGTTTCTGGCGGGCTTGCCGGCGCTGCCATTTCGTCCCAATGACAGGATTGACATTGTGAATGTCGATTTTGTGGCGGATGCGATCGCGACCCTGCATCAGAAAGAGAATCCGCAGCACGATACCTATCATCTTTCTTCGGGCATCGCGTCGCAGACTTTTCGTGAACTTGACCACAGCGCTGGCGGCGGCGCAGCAATAAGCGCGGGCCTGTTTTTGTGCCGGTGCTGGAGCGTCCATTTTCCGCGACCGGTGAACTTTCTGGCGAACCGCAAGGGCGCGATGGGCAAGGGCGCGTCGCTGATGAAAGTCTTTATGCCGTATCTGGTGTGGAATACGGTGTTCGACAACACCCGGGTTACTGCTGAGCTGGGACGCAAACCGGTTCCATTTTCGCAATATAGCTATCCGCTGCTGAAGTTCAGCCGGGAAAACGATTTCGCCTATCCGTATCAGGACTGGCCCGCCGAAGTGCGGAGGGCAACGCCGCATGATGGACTTCATTCTGGAAGCCTGGGTGAGCGGCTCGATCGAAGCGCGCAAGCTCGGCTGGATGCTGGGCGCAGGGCAAGCCGTTGGCAGCCAGGCGAAAAACTGAAGCTGCTATTCGCCGGCTACAACGGCACGCGCAATATGGGATCGGATGTGCGAGTCGAGGAGATGCTGCGGCAGATCCGGCACATTCTGGGCGCGGAGCGCGTCGATTTCAGCATGATGACGCCAGAACTTCGATTTCTCGCGAGGATATTTCGAGGACACGACGCAGGTGCATCTGCCGGATATTTTCCCTCCGTTTCTTTACAACGAAGTGCCGCAAGCATCACGGCGTGGTGGCTTGCGAAGGCTCGATGTTCAAGAGCAAGTTCGCCAACGCGCTCACCACTATGATGATCGGATCGTTGGGAATCGCGGCCGCACAGAACAAGCTTTCTGTCGGATATGGCGCGGAAGCCGGCCATATGGACCCGCTGATCGCGAAAATGTGCGCGCGCTATTGCAGAAATTCGCTGGTCATTACGCGCAATGAAGAGTCGCGAACCGTTCTGCGAGAACTGGGTGTGCCGACGGAACTGGGGACAGACACTGCCTGGACTTTCGAGCCGCTGCCGGCGGAATATGGCCAGAAGGTGCTGCGCGAGGTAGGCTGGGATGGGACGACCCCGGTACTGGTGGTTTGCCCGATCAATCCATTCGAGTGGCCGGTGAAAGCTTCGGTGGCGAAATTTGCGGCGCACAGTCTGACCGGCGCCTACAAAGAAAGTCATTACCGCTCGGTGTATTTTCATAATGCGGGACCGGAGTGCGGATCGCGCGTTTCGAGCACTATCTCACCGCGATCGCGAACGCCGTGGACGCTTTCCGCAAAAAGCACAAAGTGTTTGTGATTCTGGTCGCCACCGAGCGGCTGGATGCGCGGCCGGCGCGCCGCATCGCGGAAAAGCTTGGCGGCGTGCCCGTGCTCACCTCCGACGATCACAACATGTACGAACTGGTCAGCATTCTGCGCGCCTGCCACATGATGGTTTCCTCGCGCTATCACGGAATTGTGACCTCGATGCCGGGACTGGTGCCGTCGGCAGGAATCACGATGGACGAGCGCATCCGCAATTTGATGCAGGAGCGCGGACATCAGGATCTGCTGATGAATGTGGACGATCCCGATCTGGAGCAGCGAAACTGCTTGCTGCGCTTGAAAACTTGAGCCACGAAGGAGAGGCGATCGCCAAGGGATTGGGCCGACCGTGGTGCGGAATTTGAAGGTCATGGCGCGAATGGGTGTTTATTTCGAGGAAGAAGTGCAGCGCGGTATCCGGAATTTCCGACGCGCAAGGGTGAGTGGAGCTGGGAAGATTATTTGCCGCCGATGGGTCAGGGCCTGAGGGATTTAGCGGCGGCTTACAGTTAAAGTCGATTTTTCTTCGAGATTTTCTTTGCGATCTTCGCGAAGCCTTAGCGGCCTTTGCGGTCAAAAGCTTTTTTTCGACAGTTGGATGTCTGAGTTTAGGGGCAATCTTGAGTTCGAAGATTCCATTTATCGGCGAAATTCTTTCGCAGCTGGAGGCGGCTGCGGATACGCAGATCCTCGCCGAGATTCGTGACGGGCAAATCACCGGCGTAACCGGCCGGAATTGCTTGGGCTGGTGCGCAAGGCGCGAGCGTTTATGGCTTCGCAAAGGCGCTGAAAAAAGGCGACCGCTGCGGTGCTCGCGCCCAACAGTATTCGCTGGGTCGCGATGGATTTGGCTCTCATGGCAGAAGGACTGATCGTCGTTCCGCTTTACGCGCGACAAGCGCCGTCTGAGTTGGTGGCGATGATGAAAGACTGCACTCCATCGCTGATGTGCTGCGGAGACGCTGCCTTGCGAGATGGGATCGCAAGCAACTGGGCCGGTGCGCCGCCGCAGTTTTTATTTGAGAAATATTTGGAGGGGTGGAAGGGATTCAATTAGCGGCGTCCAGAGATAGACAACGACAGATCCGTAACTATCATCTACACATCCGGAACGTCGGGAGAGGCCAAAGGCGTAGTGCTGAAGGCGGGCAACGTCGGCCACATGCTGCGATGCACCGCCGAGCGTCTAGACGAGTTGATGGCCGTCTTCACGGGTGCCGCTGGACAAGATCGCATATTTCACTATTTGCCATTTAGCTTTGCAGGATCGTGGATTGCGTTGCTCACCTGTCTGATACGCCGGAGCCAGGTGACGATCAACACGGACTTGAGCAAGATCGCCGGCGACATGCGGATCGTGGCGCCAGACTATTTTCTGAACGTGCCGCACTTCTCGAGCGTATGCGCAAGGCCGTCGACGAACAACTCTGGCAAACGGGCGGAGTGGCACAGGCGATTTACTCGTCATGCGAAAGCCGCATGGGCGCGCAATCAGGACGGGCAGCCTAATCGACCGATGCGTTCTGGCTGGCGGCTGGCGAACTCGCTGGTGTTTCCCGCCATTCGGAAAAAGACGATCGGGAAAAATCTGAAGGCTCTGATCTGCGGGTCCGCGCCGCTTGAGCGTGGAGACGCAACTCTATTTCATGATGCTTGGAATTCCGGTGTCTGCAGGTCTATGGGCTGACCGAGACGACTGCGATTTGCACTATGGACGATCCGAACCAGGTTGAAGCCAGGACGCGTGGGACCCGCGATTCAGGGCATGGAAATGAAGCTGGGAGAGAACGACGAGATTGTCGTTCGCGGACCGAATGTTTTTTCGGGATATTGGAATCGTCCCGAGCAAACGGCCGAGGCGTTGCGCGGCGGATGGTTTCATACCGGCGACCAGGGCGAAGTGAATGCAGCAGGGAACTGGCGAATTGTCGGTCGAATCAAGAATCTGATTATTCTGGGTTCGGGGCATAAGATTGCGCCGGAACTCATCGAAACCGCCATTGCGAAGAATCTGCCGGAAGCACAGCAGGTCGTAATAGTAGGAAATGGGCGCGGATATTTTCCGCGATCGTTACCGGAACGCCGCTCCAGACCGCGTGCAGGCCGCGCTCGACACGGTGAATCCCGAATTGCCGCATTACAAGCAGGTGCGAGGCTTTCATATTGCGGCCGGAGGCGTTCTCGATTGAAAACGGGATGCTGACTGCGAATGGAAAACTGAAACGCGACATGATCGCGTCGCGCCTGAAGAACGAGATCGACGAGATGTATGCGGTGAAGCAGGCGGTCTAGTGTCGGACTTAAGACAAGAAACCGCGAAGGACAGTAAGGTGCACGAAACGACTACGGCCGCTACCGACCAATGCGAGACGCACGAGAGCGCCCTGTCGTGGGACTTTTACTGACGGCGTGATCGAGTTGGCGCTGCATCGAGCGCCTTGCAATGAGATTGGCTCATCGTCGCTTGAAGAACTCGAGAAATTTGTAATTTCTTTGAAGTTGATGCAAAGTGACGCTCATGCATTGATTATCTATAGCGAATTGAAGCCCGGCTTTTGCGCCGGCGCGGATTTGCGGGAGCTGTTTCATCGCTCGCAGGAAGTGGAGCCCGCTCAAGCAATGACAGGGGTGCGGGATTTTCTTGAGCGCATTCACCGCGTGCTGAATTTGATCGATGCATCGCCTTTGACAACGATTGCGGCGGTCCACGGAGTGACATTCGGTGGGGGATTTGAGCTGGCGCTGGCTTGCGATTTGATTATCGCCGATAAGATGGCGCGGTTTTGTTTTCCAGAATTGCGCTTGGGTCTGATTCCGGGCTTCGGCGGGATTCCGCGTCTGAAGCGGGATTTGGGCAATGCCGTGGTGCGCGATCTTCTGCTGACCGGCCGCAGCTTTAATGCAACGAAAGCGCAGCAGATTGGCCTGGTGAGCCAGGTGGTGGGCGAAGGCGAGGCGCTGCGAGCAGCGCGGGCAACGGCGGCGCAGCTTCGGCAAGTTTGATCGCGCCACGGCGGCCGCTGCGAAGAAATTTATAAAACCGATTCCGCATGGGGAGTTGCGTCAGGAAATCGATCTGTTTTGCGAGCTGTTTGCGAGCCCGGCAGTGGAGGCGGGCTTTGCGAAAATTTGTGGAGAGCACCGACGCGCAGCCTTATCTGCCGTAAGGCCGCGGCAGGCCGCAGGAGTAACCGAGGCGAAAACAGATTCCTCACGGCCGAAAGCCGTCTGAATGACAATAGCTTGCTGAAGGGTAATGAAAATGCCGACCGCTGAACAGACGCTGGACGAAATCCTGACCCTCGCCGCAGCGCACTTCAAAGTGCCGCGGGAGAAGCTCGCCCCGGACGACGATTTTTTCAAGACGCTGGGAATCGACAGCCTGCAGACGCTCGATTTGTTGACCAAGCTGGAGAATCATTTTCATGTCGAACTTCCCGACTACGAACTGCAAGGAGTGTCCGACTTCCGCACGCTGGCGGGGAAGATTCAGGCAAGACTATAGCTCTCACCGCCCATTCCCGATCGATGATTCTTATTCGCGGGCGCGTGGGTTGTGAATCGGCCATCATCCATCTACAATCGGCAGTTCCCTTATGCTCGATCTGCAAAAATATAGCTGTCTGGGCGCCGCCCTGCGCGACGCGCTGGATCGCTTTGCCGGCGAAATTTGCCTGATCGAAGCCGATCGCGACCGCGAAAAGACGCGGCTCACTTACTCCGATTTCAAAGAGATCGCCCTTCCGCTTGGCGCGCGCGCTCGAGGACGCCGAATTCGACGCGGGAGATCGCGCTGCAATTCTCATGACGAATCAGTCGAAGTGGCTGATTTCGGCCTATGCGATTTTCTATGGCGGCGGAGTGCTGGTGCCGCTCGATTACAAATTAACTGCGGTGGAACAATTGCAACTGCTGGAGCACTCCAAGGCCAAAGTGTTGGTGGTGGAGTATTTTCTGTGGCGCGCGATCACGCAGTCACCGGACTTTCCCAACATTAAGACGAAGCTGGTCCTGGTCACGGAGGCTCCGCTCGGCGCCGACTTGGCTGGCGGCTTTCGCTGGGAGGATTTCAAGCGCAAAGGCGCGCCGGATTTTGTCATGCGGCAGCGGGAAGATGCGGCTTGCATCGTTTATTCGTCGGGTACGGGCGGGCAGCCGAAAGGGTGCGTGCTCACTCATGAAAATTATCTGGAGCAGTGCCGCGCGTTGACTGCGTGGTATCCGTTTTGGCCGGGCGTGCGGTATCTGAGCATTCTGCCGACCAATCATGCCATCGATTTCATGGTGGGATTTATTGGGCCTTTCGTGTGCGGGGCATGCGTGGTGCATTTGCGGACGCTGCGTCCGGAATTTGTGCGCGACGCCTTCGTGCGATATCGCATTACTTACGTTTCGCTTGTGCCCATGATCGTGAAAAATCTTGAGCGCGGGCTGCGGGCGAAGTTCGACGAATTGCCGGGATGGAAACGTAGGATTTTGAATCGGATGATTTCGCTGAACAAGCTGCTCACCCGCGGGAAGGCGCGAGTGAAGTTGAGCCGCGCGCTGCTGCCGGGCGTGCATCGCGCGTTTGGCGGCGAACTGCTGGCACTCATTACCGGCGGCGCATTCATGGAGCCCTCGACGATGCAGTTCTTTTATGATCTGGGCATTCCGGTGGTGAATGGATACGGACTCACAGAGGCAGGAACTGCGCTCACGCTAAATGATCTCAAACCGTTTCGCGCTGATACCGTGGGCAAGCCGTTGCCGGGGGTTGAGTTGCGTTTGCTCAGCCCGAACGACGAAGGGATTGGCGAAGTGGCGGCGCGCAGCAAGACTGTCATGTCGCATTATCTGGACGACCCCGCGCTAACGCTGGAAACGATAGTCGATGGTTGGCTGCTCACCGGCGATTTGGGGCGCTTCGATAAAAGCGGGCATCTGCAACTTTTTGGCCGGAAGAAAAATATGATCGTCACCGAGGGTGGAAAAAATATCTACCCCGAGGATATCGAAACCGCCTTCGATGGACTGCCGGTGAAGGAGTACTGCGTGTTTGCGGCCAATTACATTTGGCCGCAAAAAGAACCTGGGCGCGAGATGTTGCTGATCGTGTTGCGGCTGGAACAAAACCAGCGCTTCGATAGCACTCTATTGCAGGATATTGTGAGCCGCAACCGGCGGCTGCCGGATTTTAAACGCGTCGGCGGCTATTTTGTTTGCGAACAAGATTTCCCGCGAACGGCCTCGATGAAAATAAAACGGCAGGCGTTGGGGGAAGAAATTCGGAAAAATGTCGAGCGGGGAGCGGTGATCGGGTTGTGAGCGCGCCCCAACCGTATCTCGCCATCGTAAATCCCGCGGCGGGCGGCGGCCGTAGCCGAAAGTTGCTGGGCGCAGCTTTGGAGCGGTTGCGAGCGGGTGGGGTTGCAATCGACATAAAGGAAACGCAGGCCGCCGGCGATGCCACACGAATCGCGCGCGCAGCGTATGCACATGGCCGGCGCAACTTTATTGCCGTGGGTGGTGACGGGACTTCGTACGAAGTAGTAAACGGACTTTTCCCCGAATCTGCGAGCGGCGAGCGGCCGACGCTCGGTTTTCTTCCCTTAGGCACCGGAAATTCTTTTTTGCGCGATTTCAGCGACCGTGGAGTGGAGCATGCGATTGAATCGCTGATTGCCGGCCGAACCCAAGGTTGCGACGTGTTGCGGTTGCGGCATCGAAGCGGAGTGATCCATTACATCAATCTGTTGAGCGTGGGATTTGCGGCGGACGTCGCGACTTTGCGCGCTCGTCGATTCAGCGGCTACGGAGAGCTTGGTTATCTCGTCTCGATTTTTCTGGGATTGGCGCGGTTGCGGCGAAGGCCGTTTCCTGTCCGCACCGATGGACAAAACGAATTCGACCGCCGCCGCTGCTTGTTTCTTACGTTCAGTAACAGCAAATTTACCGGCGGCACGATGATGATCGCGCCCAAGGCGGAAACCAACAGTGGTCTGATTGAGTATGTCCGCTGGGGCCCGATTGGAAGGCTGGGACTTTTACGGAACCTGCCAAAGCTCTACGACGGCACTCACATCGAGCATCCTATGGCGGAGAGAACCGCAGTCAAACGAGTGGAGTTCGATTTGGCCACTCCGGTGGATGTGATGGTGGATGGAGAGGTCCTCACGCTGCACTGTGAAGAGTTGGACGTCCTGCCCTCCGCGTTGAACGTTGTGGCCTGAAGGCATGATATAAAAAGTGAACTCGGGAGAAATATCTCATGTCGGAACAGCGGCGAAAGCGGCATCAGGAGCGGGTTGGGAAGCCGGAAGCGGACCCTCCATCGCGCAAGAATCTGGTATGGGCGGGAATTCTCGCGGCAATCGTTCTCGGCTATGCCGGCTGGTGGTATTACGCAAATCATCGCTACGACAGCTTCGCCAAGTGCCTGTCATCGAAGCAGGTCAAGATGTACGGCGCCTACTGGTGTCCACACTGCGCCGAGCAAAAGGAGGAATTCGGAGATTCGTTTAGGTATGTGGACTATGTGGAATGCGCGGTTAAGGATTCCCGCGAACAGGCCCCCGCATGCAAAGCGGCTGGAGTGGAGCATTATCCGACCTGGCGGTTCGGCACCGATAAACCCGTGGAAGGAAAGTTTCCGCTGCAAGAGTTAAGCGATAAGACCGGGTGTCCCTTACAGTGACTCCAGCCCCCGAACACGAATCCTCCGCCCCATCGTTGAGGCCCAATCGAGCTTTGCTTGCTGCGATCGCGGCGTTGGCGATTGCGGGAATCATTGTGTCAGCCGTTTCACTGGAACGGCACTTTGCGAAGTCGGTCTCAGAATTTTGCGATATTGGCGAACGTTTCAATTGTGACATCGTGAACCGGAGCGAATATTCCACAGTGATGGGAATCCCGGTGGCGGGGATCGGCGTGATCGGGTATGGATTGCTCTTGATGCTTGCTACGGTTTACCGCTCGCGTGTAGAGACGCCGGCGCGATTGCTCGCGGCCTCTGGGGCAGGATTAGCATTCGCTTTGTATCTGACCTATATCGAAGGACACGTTTTAGGAACATGGTGCATCTTGTGTTTGACTTCTTTGGCGTGCATCGCAGGGATCGCGATCCTGAGTGGAATTATTCGGATAAGAGCGTCCCTCGGGGACTGAAGCCAAAATCTTGATGAGAGCTTTTCGTTGCGGTGAGAGCCGCGTATCTTCAAAACCAATCTGCTTAATCCGTATTAGCCGCCGGGGTGGGTGCCGGCGGTTCGGCGAACCATATTTCTAATGTCAAGAATCCGGAAAACTGAAGACCAAGCCCTGTCAGAAGTGATTCGCGCCACCGGCGCTACGGGAGATTTGCGGCTGCACAAATTCCGCAGCCGGATTTTCCGCAACGTTCGTTTTTTGCGTGTGTGGTTGCCTCCGGGGTATGACGACGCTGGAAATCAGGCCCAGTTCTATCCCGTGCTTTACCTGAATGACGGACAGAATCTTTTTGAGAGGTCGACGGCTTTCGGCGGAGTCGAGTGGCAGGCTGATGAGAGTGCCGAGCGGTTGATTCGCGCTGGCGCCGTGCCCCCGATGATAATTGTGGGGATTGACAATACGGGCAAAGACCGGTTGCGCGAATACATGCCGCACCGTTCGATACATCCAGTGATTTTGCGAGTATCGGGCCGGCGGTATCCGGATTTCTTGATTAAGGAAGTGATGCCGTTCGTGGAAAAAAATTATCGCGTAGCGACATCGCCCGAAAGTACTGGCTTAGGCGGGTCTTCATTGGGCGCGTTGATTTCGCTTTACACTGTCATTTTGAGGCCGGGAGTATTTGGGCGCTTGCTGATCGAGAGCCCCTCGCTGTGGGCATCGCACCGGCAGATCATTAAAGAGAGCCGCGAGGTCAGAATCTGGCCGGAGCGGATCTTTCTGGCCGCGGGCACTGCCGAAGCGGGCAACGCCGAGCGCAGCCGCACGGTTGTCGACGATGTCCGCGAGTTGGCGGCAATTATGCGTCGAGCGGTGTTGAGCGAGAAGCGACTGCGCCTGGTGATTCAAGATGGCGCAAATCACAGCGAAGCGGCATGGGCCGGGCGATTTCCGGAAGCGTTGCTATTTTTGTTCGGGCAGTGATCGGGCGAAAGGCGAAGTTCACGCCGATTCCGGAACCGTCGCCGATTTCCCGCCCCCACGCCAAATTTCATAGGAAATGGCGAACATGACCGGGACCGAAGGCTGGAAGTGCGTCCAGCGAGCGAGTGGGCCGACAAGCGGCAACACGAAGGCCAGATAGAGCAGAACTTTAAGATATGGCGCGGCAAGATGATCGGGATGACCGCCGATCCAATCGCAGAGTAGCAGGAATGCGGGCGCGAGAATCACCAGATCATAGACGGTAAGGTGTGGAGCGAGAAGAACTGTGGCGAATAACAGCGTAGAAAAGCGTAATGAGAGCGGACCGCGGACGCGCCAGCAGACGATGCTCAAAACGCAAATAACAACGGCCGAGGTTATATAGAGGGCAAGAGATACCGATATCCACGGGATGAACATGCTCCAAAAGGTACGAAGGCAGTGGGTCTGGTAGATGCGCGGTTCGAGCAGCGAAAGTTCGTGGGGCGTGTTCAGCAAAGCACATACCCATTGGCGAAGCGGGCCGGCTCCGTAATAGAACCAGGCTGCGGCTAACTCGCCGACCGCTGACAGAAAAGCGCCCGCGATCACCCTCCAACGCAAGGTGAGCAAAAATATTATTGCCGGTGCGACGCCAAGTTGCGGCTTGAAGATAAGACATCCGAAAGCTATTCCTGCAAGAAATTCGCGTCTGGCCCGCAGCGCGAAAAAAGCCAGCGTAAAACACGCGAGAGCCAGGGCAGAGGTTTGTCCCCAGGCGATGAGATGCCAAAAGGCAGGGTACCCTAACGCAAGAACGAAAACCGTAACTTTGTATCGTCTAAGATTCGATGAAGCGCGCCAGATGGCATAGCAGCAGAATGCATAGACAAACGAACTAAATGCCAGCCAGCAAGCCAGCGCCATCGGATAAGACAAGCGAGCAAGGGGCGCGAACAAGATCGAAACCTGTGGGGGATAAAGGGCGAGATAACGCAGGCCTTCGGAAACGGGAATGCGTTGTACCGCCAATTGAGATTGCGCCACCGAGTTATACAAATCCGCGCCTCGGCGCGCGACAGCAAGAGAGCCGAGAGTATAGAGATGAAGAAAGTCCGCGCCTTTTAGGTTGCCCGCCCTATCGACCAGTCCGGGAGTAGAGATATTCCAGAGGTAAACCGACCAAAGACAAAGCGCGAGGATGAATCCGTGGGCACGGACCCGGCGCGCTGTGATCCAGGAAGAAAAATCGAAGTCGAGATTCAAGTTAAGGGCTAGCGATTCTCACAGCGATCGGCGTGGCCGCGACGGCAATAATTTGCTTTCGCAGGCACGCGTTAATTCGAATAAGGTATCGGATTTGGTGAGGCGCTATCTGCATCTACAATCCATATGGTTCTTCCGCGAAAATACTGAAGCAACTCCCGGTTTGCGAATTCGCCCATGTCGCGCGCCCACACCACCTTCGCCGCGTCGATGTTGGCGCGATTATAGACCCACTCCCAGTCGATGTTATGGCGCGATTCGTAGTGCACAATCACGAGTTGCGGTCCGGGGAGCTGTTCGAGCTGGCGCAACACGGCAGCACGCTCCAAGTTGCCTCGCGGCCACGCTGGTTCGATCTTCGCATGAACGCTCGCTGCGGCAATGCGCAGCAGAATCATAGCGCACGCCACGGTTGGGATCATGCGAGCCAGGCCGCGCCCGATTGGGCGGCCGGCAAGAGACCAGCGCCACAGGTGACGCATGCATTGCACGATCAGAATATAAAGCGCGGCGGTGGCGGGGGCGAAATAATGAGGAAGCGTCCAGGTCTGGATGGAAAATCCGACCGCCATGCAAAGGCAGATCGCGAGTGGCAGCCGCATCCTGCGTTGGCGAATGACAAGAGCAAGCGCAATCAGGGGCAAAGTTAAAAGCGCGCCCAGATAAAACTGCCACCACGCAATGTACTTTTCCCCGGCGCGCCGCAGATAACCCATGAAATTGCGATTTTTCTCGAACTCGACCAACTCCCAGCGATAGAAATCGCGCATCACAACATGGCGATAGACGGGCTCTGGGCGCGGAGTTTGCCAAATAAAGTAAGGCGCCATCGCGTAGGTTTCGCGGTTTACTTGGTACGCCATGCGAAACGGGCTGCCGGTTACACGGTAGTAGTAGTAACCGGTGGCAAAAGCGCCGGCAAACAGGACCGCAACCAGGATAAAGATTGCTCGCAAAAGTGGTCTATTCCATGGGGAACGCTTTGTTCCGGCAAGCCAGAGAAACATGTCGACCGCGATTGGGATGGAAAAGATCAGTCCTTCATAGGGGCGGCTGTTTGCGAGGACTGTCAATCCCACAGCGAGCAACAATGCGTGCCTCACGCGAGGGCGTTGGCGAATCCGCGGCCATGCGCCCAGCACCAGCGCTCCGCCAAGCGCCGCGACCGAGGCGCACCAGTAAGTGTTCATCCAATAGCTGAGAAGTCCGAGGCGGAGCACGGCCAGCGCCGCTCCCAGCAAAGCCCAGGGCGGTGGCAGCCACGCTTGCAGCGCCCAGCACATCGCGCCGCACATAAGAGCGGTCACAAGAAGTTGGCCGATCCAGGGGTGGCCCATCAACTGGCCGGCGGCGAGCACCAGGCCCTGCGCGGGCGGATACATCGACATGTAAGACGGCTGCTGAATGATGTGAAAGCTTTCGAAGTGCTCCCACATTGGATGCGTAGGGTTCGTCAGTTTACCGTGAGCGAAGGTATCGGCCGCGAGAAGGTAGCTGAATTCATCGTCGAAGCGCGGCTGTGAAATGCCGAGGATGGAGATGAGCGCGACGCGGATCGCAATCACGCTCAGGGCGACGAGCAAAATCGAAAGACGCTTGTGGCTCGCCAGACGAACGAACCGGTGTTCGAGAGAAACGAAAGTCGAATCGTCGGGGCGACGGGAGTTTTTCCGTAAAGAGAAAAAAACTAATCCGCCCGCGCCCGTCAACAGCAGGAGTTCGATTAACGTCACAAGCCACGGAGCGAGACGGAGGTAAAGATTTTGCATTGCGAAATCGAGCCGTGACTACTTTACCGCAGTATTTGCAAATTCAAGACTGGCGATCGGCAAAACTGCGCCCGCTGTTTGACGATTCGTCGCCGAGAATCGTCCGCTGCCTTCCGAATCTGTCACAATAGATTGGCATCGGAGATTTTCCAACATAGGACGACAATCGTGAAAGCCAAAAAAGGTGTCATCGGAATTCTAACGGGCGGAGGCGATGTCCCGGGCTTGAACCCGGCGATCCGTGCGGTAACCATTCGGGCGTTGCGTGAGGGCTGTCAGGTCATTGGCATCCGGCGGGGTTGGGCAGGACTGGTGGACATTGTTCGCGAAAAAGACTACGACAACAGCGAAAATTTTCAAACCCTAACTGAAGATCTCGTCCATCGCACCGGGCGCACCGGGGGAACGTTCCTGCACAGCTCGCGCACGAATCCCAGCAAAGTCAAGAAATCCGGCGTACCCACCCACCTTCAGTCCGCTTATGACGCGGAAATGAACGACCTCACGCCCGAAGTTTTGAAGAATCTGGACTGGCTCGGCATCGACTATCTCATTCCCATCGGTGGCGACGACACGCTTAGCTACGGCGTGCGGCTTTATCAGGAGGGCGTGAAGGTGGTCGCCATTCCAAAGACCATGGATAACGATGTTCCCGGCACCGACTACTGCATCGGCTTCAGCACCTGCGTAACCCGCACAATCGCCATGACCAACAGCTTGCGCACCAGCGCCGGATCGCACGAAAGATTCATGGTTCTGGAAGTCTTCGGCCGTTATGCCGGGTTCACCGCCATGCTGCCCACGATGGCCGGAGCCGCGCACCGCTGCGTGATTCCCGAGCACCAATTCGATATGGAACGGCTTACCGAGCTATTGGTTTCCGATCGCCAGAAAAACCCCAGCCATTATTCCGTAGTTCTGGTTTCGGAGGGGGCGATGTTTAAAGGTGGAGAAATGGTTTTTGAGGATGAGAAGGCGGACGCCTTCGGCCACAAGAAACTTGGCGGCATCGGCGAACTGGTATCGGAAAAGCTGAAAGAACTTTCCCCGAAATACAATAACGGCAAATCCATCGACGTCATCCACCAGAAGTTAGGCTACCTGGTTCGCTGCGGCGATCCCGATGCCATCGATTCCATCGTGCCCATGGCGTACGGCAATTTGGCGCTCGACCTTCTGCTGGGTAAAATTCACGGGCGCCTTGTCGTCCTCAGAAATGGACGCTACGACAACATGCCCATCGATACCGTTACGGCCACGAAGAAAGTCGTGAATGTGAAGGAGCAGTACAATACCGACCGCCTCAGGCCCCACTACAAGAGCTTTGAGATGAAGCCGCTTTTCATCATTACCAGCGAAACCGGGTAGTCGCCATCGGGCGGCCATTGATCGCATGTAGCAGGGCTGCCGCCTATTCTTCCTTCTTTTCCGGTTCCTTCGGCAGCGCTTTCTCGATCGGTTTGCGCGGCAGCATCTGGTCGCGCATCGCCGCGTCATAAACAAATCCGGCCACGATTACGCTGATCTGCTTCAGATCGTCCGGTTGGAGCCGATCATATAGGTCCATATTCGAGTGATGAGTGCGTGTCTCGTATTCGATTGGATCTTGAATAAACTGGAAGCCCGGAATCCCCACCGCATCGAACGAGAGATGATCGGTGCCGCCGGTGTTGCGCATAGTCAGCGTCTTCATTCCGAGATCGTTAAAAGGCATCATCCACGCTTCGAAGATCGGAGCGACCGCCGCGTTCTCCTGCAAATGCACGCCGCGAATTTTTCCGCTGCCGTTATCCACGTTGAAGTAAGCCGAAATCTTCGCCTGCTCGGGCTTTACGGTGACATCGCCGGCCTCGCGCCGCAGCAGAGTCGGCATATCTTTCATGCCCAGCTCATCCATGTGCGGACGCGCCCCAAAGTGATGCTCAACATATCCTTGTGACCCGAGCAGACCCTCTTCTTCGCCGCTCCACAGGCCGATGCGGATCGTGCGGCGCGGCTTGATATCGAGCGCCTTTAAGATTCGTACCGCTTCCATCATCACGATCGTGCCCGCGCCATTGTCGGTCGCGCCTGTGCCGGCGTGCCACGAATCCAGATGCGCGCCCAGCATTACAACTTCATCTTTTTTGTCGGTGCCGGGAATCTCCGCGATGGTGTCGTACTGCATGGGATCGTCGTCGTAAAAAGCATTGTTGACGTTCAACTCCAGCGAAACGTCTTTTTTCTGCTGAAGAAGGCGCGCGATACGCGTCCAGTGCTCGGACGCCATCGTGAGCTGCGGCACGGTTGTAGTCTCGCCCGCTTTATACGATCCTCCGGACTGAACGAATACCGTGCCGCCTCCGGCTGTGCCACGGCTGTGGTCGATTACGGCCAGAACTTTTTCGTCGGCGAAGAACTGATTGAGGTCCTTAATGAATTGCTGCCGCTTTATGAAGTCGGCAAAGCGAAATGCCGGACGGTCGGCGGGAATCTGATAATCGGCGAGCTTCGCCAGATCGTCATCGCTTAGTCGTTTGTAGGGGGCCTCAGTGATCGGCTTCACCTCCGCATCGGCCCCAAGAATCACGATCATCCCGGCGAGCTTGCCTTTGTATTTATCGAAGTCCTCTTTCTTGTCGATGGTGGCGCGAATGCATTTGCCCTGTACAACGCCATTGGTGCCCGGGGTCCACGCTTTTGGATAAGCGAGCAGCGTGACTACATCCGGCGAAGTCATGCGGACGTTCACATACTGATTCGCCCAGCCGCGGCCGAACGGTCCCCACGCCTCGAGATGCGCGTTTGAAAGTCCCATTGCGCTGAGTTGATCGCGGGTCCACTCGTTGGCGCGCTTCATGTTGGGCGAACCGGTCAGCCGCTCTCCAATTGAATCCATCAATCCCGTGGCGAAGTCCATCACCTTGGAGTCGTGAAAGCCTTCATAGCGAATCCGGCTCATCATTTCCAGATCGACTTTTTCCTGCGACCAGGAAACGCTAACGGAGCACACCACTATCAACACACAAGCCAGCCGCGCGCAAGTTTTCATTTGTCAAGCTCCCAGGGAAATATCAAACGGGCGATTATATAGCTTTGCGGTAGAAATGCGCGAAGACGGGATCGTAAAGATGTGTCAAGCTGGCCGAAGCTGAATCACTTTTTGCTGACGGGCGTTTCCGCTGAAGGCTTCGGAGTTTTTTCTTCCGGTTTCGTCTTCGCCGATATTTCCTCGTCTCGGGCAGAGGTTCTTCCTTCTGTGCCGGGCTCGGTCTTGCCTTCGTCTTTGTCGATCGGAATGTATTGCACGATGAGTGTAATGCGCCGGTTGGAAGGATCAAGCGGGCTGTCCGGTTTTCGCAGGCGCTGATCGGCAAATCCGCGCACCTGGGATACCCGGTCCGCGCCCACTCCGTTCGCCTGCATGAGCCGCCGCGCGGCATTGGCGCGATCGGTTGAGAGTTCCCAATTGCTGTACACGCCGCTGCCGGCATAGGGTTTGGAATCGGTATGACCTTCGATGGAGAGTTTGTTCGGCAGCTTGGTCAGTTCCTTGGCCAATGTGATCAGAAGTTCGCGCCCATCGCCGTTCAATTTAGGACTGCCGCTGTCGAAGAAGGTTCCCGATGCCGATTCGGTCAATTCGATCCTCAACCCTTCGGCGGTGACGGTCATTTCGACATGGCTCTTCAGTTTTTCAAAATCGTTCATCTCCCTGAGTTTTTGCTCGAGCTGATCCTTTAACTTGGGCATGTCGTCTTTCTTGAGCGTGAAATTCTCGGCGGTGCCCTGCATGGTGGTGCCTTTTTTGTCGGAAGTTCCGCTGGGATCTCGGAAGTATCCGCCCACGGCCTCCTGGATCGGCTTGCTGCTGTTGAGCAACCAGAGGACGATGAACAGCGACATCATCGCGGTTACAAAGTCGGCATAGGCGACCTTCCATGCGCCGCCGTGATGACCGCCGTGGCCGCCCTTTTTCTTGATGATGATGGGGCGTGTCTTATCCATTTATTCTTTGGCCGATCGCTATGCGTGCGCGGCAGCGGCCGCTCCACCGCCGCGGCAGGCGGCTTCCAACTCTTTGAACGAAGGCCGAACATGTCCCGGAACGGCGCGTCGCGCCACCTCCACCGCCATGATGGGAGCGGTGCCTTTTAGAAAAGACACCATAAGAACGCGCAGCACGTAAAGATACGCATGCTCCTCATCGGCAATCTTCACCATGTTGGCGGCGATGGGACCGATCAATCCATAGCAAAGCAAAATGCCCAAAAAAGTTCCCACCAGGGCGGCCGCCACTTTCTTTCCAATTTCCTCCGGCGGTCCCCCAAGCGCGCCCATCGTAATGACGATGCCGAGCACGGCCGCGACAATACCAAGGCCGGGCAAGGAATCGGCCATGCTGTTGAGCGCAGCCGTAGGAATGGCCGCGCTATGGTGATGAACTTCCAAATCCAAATCGAGCATCTGATCCAGATCGAAGGCGTCCACGCCAGTGATCGCCATCCGTATAGAATCGCAAACGAAATCGCGCACGTGATGATTTTTGAATACAGCCGGTCCCTTCGATAGCAGCGGACTTTTATCCGGCTCTTCCACGTCGCCTTCCAGGGACATCAATCCGTCTTTGCGAGCTTTGTTTAGCAGGTCGTACATCATCTTGAGAGAGTCGATGTAAGCCTGCTTGGTATATTTCGATCCGCCGAAGACTCCGGTAATTCCCCCCACGATTTGTTTCAGAATGTGGAGTGGATTCGCGATAAATACGGTCCCCACTGCGGCGCCGCCGATGGTCACTAATTCTGCCGGCTGGATAAGCACCTTCAAATTTCCATGCTCCATCAAATAGCCAGCCACGACACATCCAAAGACGACCACGATGCCGATGATTGCAAACATGAATTAGCTCTTTAACCTTTGAGGTCCTGCGGCCATGCCGGTAAGGTCAGTATTCTCGGGCGCGGTTCCTTGGCTCCCCCGAAGACCTAGCTGCGCCCGCAGCATTATTGAATCCATTGTGTCGCCGACGCGGGCGATCGTAGTTCCGATCGACACCCGCACGGACAATTCCTCGCCCCACCATTGGATCGTGGCATTCGACGCCATGTTGAGAATGCGTTGAGCGACTACCTGCAAAGCGTCCTCGGGACAAGCGCTGAGAATTACCAGGAATCGATCCGTGCTCCATCGGCCTACGAAATCCGTCGGCCAAACTGTATTTCTTAGAGTGTGGGCCAGAACCTGCAAGATCGATCGAGCCGCGACCTGCCCATACCGAGAACGAAATTGCAGGAGATTGGGAAGTTCCAGGCAAACCACTCCGAAGGAGGCCCGAAACTCTCTCAGTGTGCCCAACATTTCCCGGAGGTGCACCTGCATCATCACCTCATTTGGCAGCCCGGTGGCTTCGTCTACATTTCCGCGTTCGCGCATGCTGCGCTCACCGGGCCCGGTTCCTCCAATGGCGAATTCGCCTTCGAATGTCTGGATAATTCCAATCATCAAACCATGTTTGTCGCGCAACGGGATTGCCCACGTATGCACTTGCGTGCGGTAACCCGATTTGTGATGAATAAAACTCATGGCTTCCATCGGCTTGCCGTCGCGTAACGCGCTTGCCATAGGGCAGGCGGGGGTACACATTTCGCAGCTACGCTGATTACAGTGCTGGAGGATATTGTCGGTGCAGGAATGACCCAGAACGTCCATTCGCGAATAACCTGTAACGTGTTCTGCGCCGTCACTCCAGAAAACAATCGCATTCCGCAGGTCGACCACGCTCACCCCGATTTGCAAGCCGTCGAGAATGTCGCGATAAATCTCAGGATCTTCAAACGCCGGCATATTTTCCTGGAAATGGTTACTGGTTGTACATCGGCAAGAGGGCTTGCGGACTTAAAGGCTGTAACACGCCGCTTGCGCGTCACAGGGCCTGGCGTTACAAGACAAGGCGCCAGATCGCAAGAGCTGACTTGTTCTGGCACTTTGGAGACGGCCCACATGGCACGGGAGTGCCATTTGCAAACAATCGTCCTGCGATTAATTTTTCAGGTGAGCAGTTCTGGGGGAGGGCTGCCCGGGCGCCTCGATCTCAATAGATCGAGGCGCTCGTCATTTGGAATCCGTTTTCCTGGGGAGCGACAATAGGGATGGAAAACTCACCACCGAGAAGGGAAAAACTGAAAATGTATCCCGTCAATTTGTCGAGATCGTGAAGTTTACGGTTATCTTGGCTTGAGTCTCGACCGCTTCGCTGCCCTCGAGATGGGGCTTGAAGTGCCACTGCCGAACCGCGTCCTGGGCTGCCGAAGCTAATATTCGAGGTCCGCTTACCACTCGCAAATTTTGTATAATTCCGTCCCTGCCAATCAGCGCCTGCAAGATCACCGATCCCTGCACCTTCATTTGCCGCGCCAACAGAGGATAGTTGGGCCGCACTGGCCGAGCCACAATCTCCGACGCATCGGTGGACATCCGGACGCGCTCCGAGGCATCGCGGGTAACGTTAGAGGCGTTCTCCGCATTGGCATCAAGCGCTTCCGTGGCGGGCTGTGCCGGCGTATCGGGCTGCAAGTCCACGTGTACGGAGCTGCCGCTGCCGGGCCGAATCGTTCGATGCTTGTCTCCGGCGACAACCTCAACCTCAAGAGGCGGCAGAACCGTCCGTGTGGTCGTAGTCGCGGCCACTGGTGGAGAAGCCACTGAAGGAGCGGGCGTGGCCACTGCCTTTGCCGCAGTCGAACTGGTATGTTTTGCCTTCGCCGTTTTGCCAGGGGCGGCAAGGGGCGGCGCGGGTTCAGCCTTTGCGACCGGAGAGCTTTCAATCGTGTCGTCGGATTCCACATCCGGCTCATCGGGGAACCAGAAGTCGCGATCATGCCAAACCACGATTCCCAAGGCCAGCACGAGCAAAAGTAGCGAACTCGCCATCAACTTCCACTGTCTGGGATCGTGGTGTGTATATTTTTCTGGCTCGTCCGCCGAGGAGTGCTCCGAGCGCGGTAATATCGTGTTTAAATCGGACATCGGGAATTTGAAGGCCCCACCCCTAAACAGCTCAGATAGTATGCCTTGAAAGCCTCTCAAAGGCTAGCGAAAGGTGCACAATAATTTGGGCGGTACCATTCTCGAAACGGGCCATTCTAAGCTTGGGCGAAACTTTGGCGTTTGCTGTGAATCCTATGGGTGGGGCTTGGAACGTTTGAGTTTTTCGAGCCACGCCGCATCCCCGCGAGTGCGAAACGGGGGATCCGTCCAATGAAACCTGACAATGGCCGAATGGAGGAGAAACAATTCCGGCGCGTAACCCGCCGCGACTTGCTCAAGCTCGCCCCCGTTATTGCGGTTGGTGCGTTCGCAATTCCCGGCGTTCAACCAGCACTTTTGAAGAAGGGCCTTGGCTTCAATGATTGGGTTGCGGGGAAGCTTTTCCGGCCCAGCCATCTGGCCACAACCTTCGACGACGCCTCGGTAGCTCCATTCGCAAAGTTCCCCATCAACGGCTACGACGTAGATGATCCCGGAGTTGACCTCGAGACATGGACTCTCAAAGTCAGCGGCGCGGTGCAGAAGCCGGGAGAATACAAGTTGGCTACGTTTCAAACTCTTCCACGCGTGCGCCAGAATACCCGCCACATCTGCGTCGAAGGCTGGGACGTAATCGGCCGCTTCGGCGGCGGCCGCCTTTCCGATTTCCTGAATTTGGTCGGCGCCGATCCCGCGGCGCGCTTCATCACCGTGAATTGTGCCGACGATTATTACGAATCGCTCGACATGGCGACGGCGCGCCATCCTCAAACCCTGCTCTGTTATGAGATGTACGATCAGCCTCTAACCCGCGAGCACGGCGCGCCTTTGCGTTTGCAGATCCCGACCAAGATCGGCTACAAGCAGGCGAAATACTTGACGGAATTAAAGGTCACGAACGTTCTCGAAAAAGTCGGCTACTGGGAAGACCAGGGATACTCGTGGTTTTACGGCATCTAGATGTAGCGCCGGCGTCTCGCCGGCATCCCTCGAGGAAGCAGACCTTGCAGGCTTTAGATGCACGTACTGCGACGGAGCCGCCGCGGATGGCGGTGCTACCGGAAATTTAGCATGAGCATTCCAGCTATTGAAATCATCGAAGCAAGACGGAACGCCGACGGCGAAGACGAACCGCCCATAGTCGTCGCCCGCGCTGTCTACGAACATCCCTACATCGTGCGCCTCTGTCATTGGATTAACACCGTAGCCCTCTTCGTCATGGTCGGCAGCGGCCTGCAAATCTTTCGCGCCTTCCCCAGCTTCGGAGCCAAGATTCCGCAGAAGGATTTGCTGCACTGGCCTAAGGCTTTCGCCATTGGTGGCTGGTTGGGCGGAGCTTTGCAGTGGCACCTCACCTTCATCTGGATTTACATCGCGACCGGCCTGCTCTACATCGGCTATCAAATTTTCAGCGGCAATTATCGTCAAGTCTTATTCACATCTCGGGATATTCCTGGCGTGTGGCCAATGGTGAAGCACTACTTCTTCTTCGGTCAGAAGCCGCCCGCGCGTGAAGCCTATAACCCCCTACAGAAACAGGCCTACACTGCCGCGATGATTCTCGGCATACTTTCGGTCTTGACCGGCTTGGCGGTTTGGAAGCCGATTCAATTTTCGTGGCTCGCCTGGTTGATGGGCGGGTTCCACTATGCCCGCATCTGGCATTTCGCGGTGATGTGGGCGATTTTGTTTTTTATTCTGGGACATCTTGTAATGGTGATCCTTCACGGCTGGAATAATTTCGTCTCCATGCTGAGCGGATGGAAGAAAGATCCGGAATACTTTGTTCCGGATGAAGCAACCCCGGAAGCAGAGGTAGCAGAGGCCAAGGAGGAAATAGAAGTAAAGGATGACGCTGGCGCTGCGCCCGAAGCCACGCCCTGATACAACTCCGCAGGCCGCGTCCAGGTGCGAATTTCTGGGGCCGCATGCGGTCCTCAGAAGTGTGGATTCGCAAGAGGTATGGATTCGTATCTGGATTCGTATCAGGGCATGGCTAAAGCCATACCGATGAAGCCAGCCGAAGAAAAGGGCTTTAACCCCCGAGGTACCGTCGCGCGCCACTGTGAGAATAGCCGGTTAGATGTCTGAACGAATCGTCTTGTTGAACAATCCGGAGAAAGCCGACTCGCGCGAGCAATCCCTCATTGCCAGCGTGCAGTTCGGCCAGCGCGAATTGTTCTACGAGTTGGTCCGGCCTTATGAACGCCGCGTCTACGCAGCGGCGCTTGCCATCCTGCACAACGAGCACGATGCCGAAGATGCCGCGCAGGAAGCGATGCTGAAGGCTTTCGCGAACATCGGACAATTCCGTGCCGAAGCGCGCTTCAGCACTTGGCTGATCCAGATCACGGTCAACGAAGCTCTGATGCGCCGCCGAAGGGAGCGAACTGTGCCCATGGAAGGACTCGACCGTCCCCGCTCAGGCTCGGGCGAAGAAGAAGCCGATTATGTTCCGCGCGATTTTGCCGACTGGCGCGAGATTCCCTCCGAAGCGCTCGAGCGCAAAGAAGTGCGGCAGCGCCTTGCCAATGCCCTGGCCAAGCTGGATCGCAAGTACCGCGAAGTTTTTGTGCTGCGCGACATGGAACATTTGAATATTCAGGAAACCGCCGAAGCGCTGGGCATAACGGTCGCTTCGGTGAAGACGCGGCTCTTGCGCGCGCGGCTTGATGCTGCGCGATCTGCTGGCCGCCGGATGGCAGCAAGGCTGGTTCAGCCGCCTGCCGTTCGAGAAGGGAACCAAGCCATGGTGAACCATCAGTCAGTGAATTGCGAGCAAGTGTGGAAGGAAATTTCGAATTACGTCGATGGCGATGTGGATGCCGCTCTACGCTCGACAATGGACGAGCACTTCCGGAACTGTACACGATGCGCATCTGTGCTGGCGGGAACGCGCAATGCCGTGCAGCTTTACGGTGATGAACGGATGTTGCAGGATGTGCCCGCAGGTTTCGGCAGGAGATTGGAGAAGCGGTTGGCGCGGAGTTCAGTGGCGGGAGCGTCGCACTGGTCGAGTTGGTTGGCATGGCTGATCCCGGTGGCGGCGATGTTCTTGATTGCCGGAGGTGTGCTGCTGACGAATTCGTTGACATTTAGAAACTACATTCAAGTCGCGGCATGCGCAACCCGGAAACAATGTTCCTCCCGACTTGGTGGTGGTGGTTTCAGACGGGTCGAAATTGTTTCATGTGCCGGGATGTCCCTTCATTCACGACAAAGCCTCCGAGCGCACGATGACGGCGAAAGAAGCCACGCGGGATGGATATGTGCCGTGCTCGCGATGCCTGCGGCAATATCTGAAGACGGGATTAACGGTTCATCACGATGAGAATGAGGCCAATGCAGGGAAGGAAGAGCAAGGGTATGTAATCGGTTCGGCGTTGGAGTGAGCTGATTCGCTGGCCACGAACGACACTAACGCGCTGTCATCCCGAGCGAAGCGAGGGACCTTGGTTCTTGATTGCAGTCTCGATGGCCTAAGCTGGAACCAAGGTCCCTCGCTCCGCTCGGGATGACAATTGAACAACGGCTTCATCTGGTCGTTCTTCATGCTGTCTTGCTTGGAGCCGTCCTGGCTCATCGAGTCCTGCTTCATGGAATCCTGAGCGAAACCGGCTATTGGGGCGGCTAATAAACACGCGATTGCGAGAGTGCCGAAAATCTTCTTCATAGTTTTTCCTCGGATAGAGTAGTGGGTTAGATCGTCCAGCAGACTGCACCTGCGGAGATGGGATGAGCCGAGGGTGGGAAAGTTACAGACGCGGAGTCAAATGCTTAAGCTGAGGGAGCACAGGGTGATGATTTTCAGCAGGCAAGCTGGTCGCGAGAGATCTTCAACCCGCTCAGGTTTCCGAGAGCGGTGACCGCGATCGATTCGGTTTTAAAGAATTCCTGCGCCAGGCTTTGCAGGTCTTCCACAGTGACCGCTTCTATTTTATCGATCAGTTCGTCGAGGTCCTGGAAATGATCGAAATACATCTCCTGGCGCGCCAGATTCGACATGCGCGCAGTGCTCGACTCGAGCGACAGCATCAGGCTGCCCTTAAGTTGGTCTTTCGAGCGCCGTAATTCTTCTTCCGGCACGGGAGCGTTTTTCAGATCTCGGAATTCATTTACCACCGACCTTACGACCTTTGCCGCCGAAGCCAGCGATGTTCCCGCATAAACCGCCATACAACCCGTGTCGCGATACGGATTCAAATCGCTATAGATCGAATAAGCCAACCCCTGACGCTCGCGGATATTCTGGAACAGCCGCGAACTCATGCCTCCGCCAAGAAGCGTATTGAGAATATAGCCCGCGTGGCGCTTCTGATGCGCAATCGGATACGCCGGAACGCCGATGCAAAGCTGCACTTGTTCCAGCGCCTTTTTATTTCGCAGCACGATACGGGGAACGATTTTGGGTTCGGCAGAGTGAAATCCGTTCTGCGCCGGCTTAAGATGCTCAAAATGCTTCACCACGAGATCGACGAAGTGATCGTGGTCGAGATGTCCGGCGGCCGCTACGACAATGTTCCCCGGCGCAAAGCGATGCGAATAGGTGTCGAGCACCGTCTGCCGCTCGAATTTCTTCACCGTTTCCTTGGTGCCGAGGATCGGCTTGCCCAGCGGATGATCCTTCCAGAAATTCTGGGTAAAGATTTCATGAACGAGGTAGTCGGGATTATCCTCGTCCATTTTGATCTCTTCTAGAATCACGCCGCGCTCGCGCGCGATATCTTCGGCGGTGAAGGTAGGATGCAACACCAGGTCGGTTAGAATCTCCAGCGCAACCGGAACGTTTTCATCCAGCACCTTGACGTTAAAGCAAATGCACTCCTTGGAGGTAAAAGCGTCCATGTTTCCGCCGATAGAATCGACCTGGCGGGCAATCTCTTCCGCGGTGCGGTGCTTCGTTCCCTTGAAGACCATGTGCTCGATAAAATGAGAGATGCCGTTGGCCTGCGCAGTTTCGTCGCGCGAACCGGTCTCGAGCCAAATGCCAATCGAGGCCGACCGAATGTGCTCCATCTGCTCGGTGATTACGGTGAGCCCGTGAGGCAAGACTTGGCGGCGGATATTGCGGACTTCTTTTACCATGATTAAAAGTAAATATGGAAAAGTCTAGCTAGAGGACTCGATGCGAATACTTTTAGTTCGATGCCCACCGATCCAGGAAGTACCGTACTATTCTTACATAACTGACCGCTGGCGCGGGTCGTTGAAGTGGTAGCTATGTTAGCGCTGTAGAATCAGTCGGTTACGCAAGTTGTAGTGTAGTGTGGGTTGACGTTCCGTTATGCGCGAACCTTTAGAATCCGGCTTACTGGGCATGAATCGGGAGGAGATCGATGCCTTAGTCCGGGAGGCGGAAGAACCCGCATACCGCGCCAAACAGATCACGGATGCAGTGTACCGGCAGCGTGCGGAAAGCTTAGAGGAGATTTCCACGCTCTCTCGAGAGTTCCGCGACCGCCTAGCGGGGCGAGGAGTGGTTGTGGGTGCACCTGAAATCGAGAAGCGATTCGTATCTCTCGACGGCACGGTGCGGTATTTAATTAAGTTCGCCGACGGACAGAGCGTGGAAACTGTGTGGATGCCGGAAGGGGACGGTGGTGAGGCTGGGGATGGAACCGAAGCTGGCGAGGAGACTGAGGGTTCCGGCCTCAGAACCCGAGGGGCTAAAGCCCCGGTTAGTTTTGTCGCGACTGACGGCGCGGCTGGAAGCCGCGCCCTTTCAAAACGCGTCGGCAGATCGGAACCTTCCGGTCGTTCGACCATATGCATATCCAGCCAGGTCGGTTGCGCCGTCGATTGCCAATTCTGTTTGACCGCTCTGCTTGGAGTGAAGCGCAATCTTACGGCTGGCGAGATCGTCGGCCAGGTTTGCGCAGTCCTCAAAGATCAGAAGGTTTCGCCGCCTGACGACCGCATCAATCTGGTTTTCATGGGCATGGGGGAGCCGTTTCTGAATTACGAAAATTTCATCAAAGCCTCGCGCTTGCTGGTGGAATGCGTGGGGATTGCCGAACGGCGGATGACCGTATCGACCGCGGGAATCGTCCCGCGAATTCGCGATTTTGGCGGTGAAACGATCCGGCCAAAGCTGGCAATTTCATTGAATGCTCCGAACGACGAACTCCGTACCCGACTGATGCCGCTGAATAAGAAATGGAATTTGCAGGCGCTGATGGCGGCCGCGCGCGATTTTCCTTTGCGGGCCCGGGAGTGGATTACTTTCGAGTACGTGCTGCTCGGCGGCGTCAACGATACTTCGGAGAATGCAAAAGAGGTTGCAGAACTGCTGCGTGGGTTGCGTTGCAAAGTGAATCTGATCGCGCTGAATCCGGGGCCGGGCATCGATTTCGCTACTCCGAGCGGAGAGCGCGTCGCTTCATTTCAGATAATCCTGAGAGAGGCGGGTGTTCCCGCCTTTGTACGGCGTCCGCGAGGAAGAGACATCTACGCGGCTTGCGGCCAGCTCAAGCGTACGATTGAGGCAGCGCCATCGCCGGAACTCCCGCCTCAGCCGATTTCTCCGAGGGGTGAACGAGTGGAATCTCCAGGCGAACTCTAAAGCCGGCATTTGGATCTTGTTGCCAGAAGATCTTTCCATGATGTTGCCGGACGATACTCTGACACGCGCTCATCCCCAAACCCGAGAGATTATCCTGACTCGCGGGATTTGCCGCACCCGCGCGTGACGATTCCTCGGCTGGGTTTCCGGTTTCGAATATCTCGATAATGGCGTCGTTATTCTCCGACTTTGCGGCCACTGTGAGATTTCGGTCTCCAGATTGTTCCAGCGCATGTAAAGCGTCATTGATGATTTGGACGAAAACCTGAAGAAGCTGGTTGGAATCTCCGCGGGCCAAAAGTAGATCATGTGGCAATTCGGTTTTGACTTCGATCTTGCTCTTCTGCCAGTGAGGCTGGGCAAGTTTCACAGCGGTTTGCAGCAGCCCGTTGAGATCGACCGGCGCCATGGCCGCTGGGCCTTGTTTCGCGAAGCTGAGCAAACTGCCCACTAGAGACCTGGTACGCCTTACTTGCAGGCCAATCTTTTCCGCTAGTTCCGTCTGCTCGGGATTTAAGCCAGTATTCTGCAACAGATCGGAATATCCAAGCATGGCAGTGATAGGGTTGTTCAGTTCATGGGCGGCGCCGGCGACTAGTTGTCCGATAGAGGCTAACTTTTCCGACTCAGTGATCTGCGCCTGAAGATGCTTTAAGTTGGCGAAGGAGTCGCGTGAGTGGGTCAGCAGGCGGAGTAGTTCGCGGTCTAACAGGCGCTGCCGTACAAAGACCATGCCGCCCATAAGAAGAGCGGCCCCGAGGGTTAGCACCAATCGAAACCAGCGTATGCGCGGCGGGATCGGGCCATCCACCAGATCCCAGGCGGCAAAGAGGGGCAGCGAAAAAGCCGCGATCATGCCCGCCCGCGCCAGCCATACGCCATGAGATGTGGAAGTAGAACGGACGCCTGCCTGGGATTCGTTTTGGTGGGTGAACAGGCCGAGCACCGTGATCCAGGCCATCGAAACCGCCAGCGGAATGTCGTAAAGACTTCCACTGTAATAAGAGTGGCGGCTTAAAGCCCAATTGGCGATGTAGGAACTTGCGGCATAGAGGAAGCTGGCTCCAAACAAGCCGGCATAAAAAGTTTTCCAGCCTTTCCTGCTTCCCAGCCAAGCCGTTAGTACCGCGCCCAGAAACGCCAGTTTCTCGATGAGATACAGCGTGTTCAGATTGCTGCCGTAGGCATCCACATTTTCAATCACATATTGCCAGGGAATCACAATCAGGACGTACAGATACATCCACCAAACCATTAATAAGGCAAAGTCAAGCCTGCGCAGAGGCGCCGCATATTCGTCCTGTGGGGCGTGAGGGCGTAGAGCCAGGGCAGCCATCAGTGGCACAATATGAAGAAAAAGGACGATATCGGCGGAGCACAGATCGGGAACGGCGGCCCGCAACCATATCTCGTAATAGGTCCAGAATACCTGGTAAGAAAACCAGCAAGCGATGCCGGTCGCCAGCAGAGACCAGAAGAGCCGCAAATACCCGCGGGATTTCGCGGCGAGGACAACGAATGATGCGGTCCCTGAGAGCAGCAGGAGACACTGAACTATATCGCTAAGCGCGGTAAGGAAAAAGGATTTAGGCAAAAACAGGGCAGCCATGATCAAAATCGCGAGACAAGCTGCGACGGCTGCGGCCCAAAGCTTGGTGAAGCGGCGCAAGAAACAGTCCTCGAAGTTATTTTAGACTGGGATTAGAGTAGGCTCAGGTTACGGTGGTAATCGCCCGCCGTTCCGCCAGAGGTGGCGTAATCAATGCTGGGCGCGCGCAACTTTAATCTCGAAGATAAGGTTTCGCTTGCTCTCGATCTTTCTTATCAATAATATGCGAGGCGTTGATATGCGAGGCATTCGTTTACTCGATACAATCGGTGGCGTGAGCGGGAATTAAACAGAAGTGCGGACTAGTTCTAACAACCATTTTTCCGGGAGAATGCAGGCTGCGGCCGATCCCGGCGAGGTTCGTCGTATCGAGCGCTGGCTGGCTACGGCGCGGGTTTTCCTCGCGGTTTCCGCGCTGGTCGCCATTCGCATGGACCCCACGCAACTGGGGCATTCGCGCGCAGCGTACGGGTTGTTCGTGTTCTATCTTGCGAACGGCATTTTGATCCTGATGCTGCTGCGCCGGCGCAAAGCCTCGACACCGTCGTTCCGCCTCCTGGTGCACGCGGCCGATGTGGTTTGGCCCGCTTTCATTTCGGTTTTTGCCGAGGGGCCCCGCAGTCCGTTTTTCCTGTTTTTTGTTTTCGTATTGACTGCCGCTGCTTATCGCTGGGGCGTCTGGGAAACGCTGAGCACGGCAGCGGCGGAAGTAGTGCTGCTGTGGGCAGAGAGCTTTGTCCTACTGCACCTCTGGGCAAGCCGCGGCGGAGGATTGCCCTGGCATTTCCTCGCTGGGTTGGAAATTAATGTCACTGAGTTCCAGCCCCGGCGGCTTTTCATGTTGTCGGTTTATTTGCTGGTGATGGGCCTGCTGCTCGGATATCTCGCCGAGCAGCAAAAGCACTTGCGGGCCGAGAAAGCGGCAATCACTCGCATTCTCGCTAAGGTACGCGTCGAAGCGGGCCTCACCGGGACTCTTCAGCAGATCTCACGGGAAGTCATGAACCTTTACCGAGCGACGCGCTTGCTGGTCGCCTCGCAGGAGATCCACAGCCACAGGACATTCCTCGGTGGCCTGCACGAGGCCGAGCGGCCGTCCTCTAATTTCGAGTGGCTCGACTCCAATCCGCGAGAGGCGAAGCACTATCTCGAGGATTTTCCGGGTGAGGTCTGTTATGCCGTTGCCCAAGGCGATCGTTGGTCCGTCATCGCACTCGACCACGAAGGAAACCAGGAGGATTCCCCGCCCACCGAGCCCTTTGTTCGACTGAGAGAGCGCCAATCTTTCCGATCCTTGATCGCAATCTCTTTCGTCTTTGGCGGGGAATGGCGCGGCAGAGTTTTTGTGTTCGATCCGGTATGGAAAGGCGAAACGCGGGAGGAGCTGCGCTTTTTGCTGGATCTATTCCGCCAGGTGGGGCCGGCTGTCTACAACGTTTACCTGCTTCACCGGCTCCGGCGCAGGGCTGGCGCCGCCGAGCGTGCCCGTTTTGCGCGCGAGTTGCACGATGGGGCCGTGCAGTCGTTGATCGCCGTCGAGATGCAGGTCGATGTGTTGCGGCGCCAGTCGGAAAGCTCGCCTCAAATCGTTGGCGGAGAACTCGGACGCATCCAGGGATTGCTGCGCGAGGAAGTGTTAAAGCTGCGCGAACTCATGCAACAGATGAAATCGATTGATGTGGATTCCCGCAGATTTCTCGGCGTCGTCACCGATGCCGTGGAAAGGTTCGAGCGAGAAACCGGAATTTCCGCGCGCTTCGTCACGGACGTCGCCAAACTCGAAATGCCAAATCAGGTTTGCCGGGAACTATTGCGCATCGTTCAAGAAGGTTTGGTCAATGTTCGCAAGCACAGCAAAGCCCGTCATGCCCTGGTGCGCCTGAGCGCCACTCCCAGCCAGTGGAGCCTTACTTTGGAGGATGACGGGAAAGGTTTTCCTTTCTCGGGCCGCCTGAGCCAGGACGAACTCGACCACTTGGGCCGGGGGCCCACGATTATCAAAGAACGGGTACGTTTGATTGCGGGCGCGCTCACTGTAGAATCAAACCCCGGAACCGGAACGCGCCTGGAAATCAAAGTTCCGAGAGGTGGAGAAGTCTCCGATGAACTTTAAGAAGTCACAACCGGTTCGAATCGTTATCGCCGATGACCACCCTATTTTCCGGGACGGGCTCCGGAGGCTGCTCGAAGCCGAGCCGGATTTGAAAGTATTGGGTGAGGCGTCCGACGGCGCGGAAGCCGTGAAGCTGGCGCGTCAAATCAAACCCGATATTCTGCTGCTCGATTTGGCGATGCCCAAGCATCCGGGCCTGGAGGCGCTGCGGGACTTAAGCGCCGGCGCGAATTCCAGTCCGGTGCGCGTGATTTTGCTGACTGCGGCGGCGGAAAAAAGCCAGATCGTGGAAGCTTTGCAATTGGGCGCCCGCGGAGTGGTCTTAAAGGATTCCGCCACTCAATTGCTTTTGAAAGCTATACACACGGTGATGTCCGGGGAGTACTGGGTTGGGCGCGAGAGCGTCTCAAACCTCGTGCAATACTTACGGACTTTGGTTCAGTCTTCGAGTGACGAGGCCCGGCAAAGAAAATTTGGCCTGACCCCGCGGGAGTTGGAAATCGTCTCCGCCGTTGTCGCCGGATATTCGAATAAAGAGATCGCCGAATATTTCAAGATCAGCGAAGACACGGTGAAGCACCATCTCAGCAACATTTTTGACAAGCTGGGAGTTTCCACACGACTGGAGCTTGCATTGTTTGCCGTGAATCAGTCGCTGCCGCTGAAAAGCATCGGATGATAATTAATTACCGCCAAGGGCCGAAAGTAACCCTCGATGGCACGAAGGGGCTATTGGCGGGCTCCGTGGCTCGTCTTACCATCAAATTACAAACCAGCCTCGGGACAATATGATCCGGTCACAGGTTTCGTGACTTTTGCCCCATTTGCGCGCAACAGGGGGCGGTTAACATAAATTCAAGGAGTGGGGCCCGGTGGCTAAAATTCTAAGTAACCTTTGGAACGATGATCAAGGACAGGATATCGCCGAGTATGCGGTCATGCTGGCCGTAATTTTGGTGATTGTTGTAGGTACGGTTCGGATGATCGGTTCGAATGCCAACAACGTTTTCTCTCAAGTCGGCAGTTCTATCCAATAAAGCCCGGAGGAAGATTCAGCGCCTCGCATACGCATCGGGCCGCTCTTCTTAACTCAAGAGTATTCTCGGAGGCTTGGATAGTCCCCATTATTTCGGCGGTGTAGCGGTAAGCGCGGCATTCTCTCCGCCGGAGTTCGGAATGCGTGTCAGGTAGGGAAAGAACGGCGCGACTTCGAAGGGCATCTTCTCTTTTGGCGAAGTAAGAGCCACTGGCTTCGCTTTCGCCATTTCTACCTGGTCCGACCACGGATCCAGCCTTATGCGCCCCCCCAATGGCAAGGCGGCAATCTGATCGGTGCGCTTCAAATCCAGTTGCGGCGCCGAGGCCAGCAAGGTCGACATTCGTACGTCTTTGCCATCCGCAAAGCTGTTTCCCAAATGCGGGCGAATCAGGTTGGGCAGCGCGGGGGCGTTTTGCTGCAAGGCCTTCAGGAACAATCCTGCGCTTCCCAACTTGTCTTTGTAGGGAGAGTTTTGCAGCAGTTCCAAAGCCTTCGCATCCGCGGCGGCTTCGTCGGCGGGATCGCGCTTGAAATCGAAGCGTTCAAACGTATCTTCATCGGGAAAGAACATGCGGTCGTTAAAGGCCAGCTTGGTGTCGAACTTGTGACCCAGCACAATGTGACTCAGTTCGTGAGCCAGAACCATGGCCAGCGAAGCCTCGTCGGGCAGAACGTCCAACAGGCCGCGGCTGATCACGATCGTGTGGCCAATGGTAAAAGATTCGAGCGGCGACGTGAGAAGCACCCGGCAACGGACGTCCGTCTGCAAATCGATGTTGTTGGTGACCAATAGATTGTTGACCACCGTTTGCAAAACTTTGTCCACGTCGCCCGAAGGCGCAAGCAATCCAATCTTCTGCAAACGTTCGACTGCGTTGTCTTCGGCCTGACGCTCCCACATGCGTTCGGCGACGACAGGGTTTGCGTCCGCGCCCGCGTCGGTTTGGTCTTTTACCGATTGCGGCGAATCCACCAGAATCTGAGTAAACTCCGAGTTCTTGTTCAGCGCCTTCAAATCGTAGCCCCACAGCCGGGTTTGAGCCCGGAAATGCAGGCTCTTTGAGACGCCATACTTGAAATCCGACTCCTCGCTATAGATGTATGCGGGCAGCCACATTCCAGCCCGCAGGTTCAATCGCCAACTGTCGAAGTGGAGATAAAAATTCGCGCCCGGCCGCGAGTGGTAGGTGCCGTTAAAGCGGACGATGTTGTAGTCCTGATCTTCCACCCACATCCGGCCGATGAAACGTCCCGGCGAATCGCCTTTCCTGGGTTCGACGTCGATTACCAGGCAGCGCACTTCGCCCAGAAATTCACGGCGCACGAAAGTGAAGTTGTAATACTTTTTCTGAAAGTCGGGGTCGAGCACGACCATCTGAGCGAAACCCAGAGGCAGAAAACGCATTTGGTACATGCCGGTCAGGCGGTTCATCATGCGATGGCTGAACCCGGGCTGGCCCATAAAAGAGGTGTCTTCCGGACCATTGCTCATATTGAGCCGCCCCAGAAAATATTTGTCGTTGAGCGGAGTGGCGCGACCCACGTTGTCAGTCTTTAGATCCTGCAAATAGGTTTCAACCAGCGGCCGCATGTGGCGAATCTGCGCCAGAAACAGATGTTCCCGCTGGACTACCCGGTCGATGACCGCATCGAAGGAAGCGGGCACCGCAGCCGGAGTTTCCGCGGCCCGTTCCGCCGGCCCGGCGTCGGGCGCCGCAGCTTGCGGCGGCGAGGGCGCGGCATCCTGCGATACCGCAGTTAAAGATAAAAGCAAACAAAATAACAACACCGGAACTACGCGAAACATTCGCATGAAAACCTTCCGGGCGCAAAAGCTTACGCCAATTGAAAAATGATATGCAACACGACCGTTGAATCGGCGGGCTGCCCGTTCTGAACTGCCGGCTTAAAGTGAATCTGTTGCGCGGCTTTCACCGCATTGTCGTCGAGGCCGTGACCCAATCCCCGCACTACCCGCAAGACCTTCAGACTACCGGAGGCCTCGAGAACAACTTCCAGTAAAACCTCGCCTTCGATTCGCAGGCTCTTTGCCTCCGGAGTATAGGCCGGAATGGGCTTGGAAAGTATCTCCGCAGGGATCGCGCGCGCGGGCGCGGCCGCTTGCGAATGCACCGTAGGCGCAGCGGGCACATCGGCATCGGCAAAGCCGCCGGATCGAACCGGGCCCGAAACTCGCTGCCGAACCGGAAGCGCCGTGCCGTTGCCGAATCCAGTGCTCGCGACCACTCCAGAAACGCCTTTCGCGCCGCCAGTGCCGTTGCCGGAGCCCGGCCCGGAGGGCAGATCGAATGACCCCAGCGCAGCGATATTGACCGCTCTACTCTGCCCCGGCTTGGCCGCAAGTCCATTGGGATCGCCGAAACCTCCGGTCTGCACCTGCGAAGGAGCTTTGGCCACGGTTGGAGCCGCCGAATTTCCCGTGGAAAATACGTTCGTCTTCACCGCTTCCTTAGGAATGACGGGAGCATCATTCATGGGCAGCGGTTCCAGCTTTTTGGGAGCGATGCTCACGGTGGGAGCCGGAGCTTCCTCCATTTTTACTACAGTCTTGGGCTGTGGTGCTGGAAGATGTAAAGCGTTGGCATCGAGCCTGGCGACGACAATGGGCGCAGGCAACGGGCGCGCCGGCTGCGGCTGATGATTCACCGGAACCGCCGTAGGCACCAGTTGGATCGAATTGAAACTGTGCTGCGGAGGCGAAACCACCGCGGGATATAGCAACCGTACCCAGATCAACAAGGCGACCGCCGCCACTTGCGCGCCGGTGCCAAATACAAACTCCGTCCAGGGAGCTTTCCTCTCGGGAAGCAGGGAAAATAAAGCTTGTTGCGAAGCAGAAGCACTCATATCCGCGTCACTCATATCTACTGGAAATGCCAGTGTATTGAAACACTTCTTGGGGGTTGAAGTTTCTCTGGACCTAATTCTGGGGGTGGAATAAGTCTTGAGTAATAGTCTACTACTCCCGAATAGAAATGTGCACGGCAAGGGCCATTTTAACGTCTTGGCATGAGCCGTATCTTGCTGAAAGTGCAACAGCTTGCACAAAAGGACGCATGCCGCCACTCCGCCTCAACTCGAAAACGGCAAAATATTACACCCCTTGGAGTCTTTCGCTGTCCGGATAAGGGAGGGTGCTTCTCAACTCCCGGATTTCTCTCGCTTGCTCTCATAACTTAGTAGTAACTCATTCTTAACACCTCACCACTTTGACGCTGTCGATCCCCTTGGTCGCATTGCGCGTATCCACCACCAACTGCGCTTCTGCCACGATTTTCCGGTAGTCGTAATCCGAGTGGTCGGTGACGATCACAATGCAATCGTACTGCCCAAGTTGGTCGAGTTCCGTCCGCTTCATCTGCAAGTCGTACTTTCGGCCCTTCCCGATAAAAGGGAAATAAGGATCGTGATAGCTGACCTCGACCCCTTCTTTTTGCAGCAACTCGATGATGGTAAGCGCCGGCGATTCGCGCAGGTCGTCGATATCCTTTTTATAAGCGACGCCCAGGATCAATATGCGCGATCCATTCAGCGATTTCTTGTGCCCGTTCAGCGCCCCGCTTACCGAAGCCAGCACATGGTAGGGCATTTTGCTGTTGATCTCTCCCGCGAGCTCGATGAAGCGCGTGCGGAAGTCGAACTCCTGAGCCTTCCACGATAAGTAAAAAGGATCGACGGGAATGCAATGTCCGCCCAAACCCGGCCCTGGATAAAACGGATGGAAGCCAAAGGGTTTGGTGGAAGCCGCCTCAATGACCTCCCAAATATCGAGACCCATGCGCAGGCAAAGCAGCTTCAATTCGTTCACCAGCGCGATATTGACGCAGCGGTAAATATTTTCCAGCAGCTTCGTCATCTCCGCCGCGGCGGGCGATGAAACTGGAACGGTGCGCTGAAAAATAGACCCATACAGAGCGCCGGCCAACTCGGAAGCTTGCGGGCTTACGCCGCCCACTACCTTGGGAATATCACGCCGCGCCACGGTGGTATTGCCCGGATCCTCGCGCTCGGGGGAGAAAGCCACGAAAAATTTATTTTCCCCGCTTGAAGCGCCGCGCGCGGCCTTCAGGCCCAGTTTGTTTTCCTTTTCCAGAATCGGAAGCATCACTTCTTCCGTCGTTCCGGGATAGGTTGTACTCTCAAGGACGACCAGTTGCCCCGGCCGCAGATGAGGCGCGATAGCGTGAGTCGTGTCGGTAATGAAGCTGAGATCGGGTTCGTGATACTGGTTGAGCGGGGTGGGAACGCAAATGATGATGGCGTCCATCTCGACCAGTTGCGCATAGTTGGCGGTAGGCGAGAAGCCCTGCGACTTCGCGGCCTGGATTTCTTCGGCGCCAATGCGGTAAATATAAGACCCGCCGGTCTTAAGAGTGTCGATTTTTTTTTGGTCGATGTCGAAACCGGTGACGGCAAACTTTTGCTCGCTGAACAGCAATGCCAGCGGAAGTCCAACATAGCCGAGGCCGATAATGCCGATGCGCGCATGGCGCTGCTGAATTCTGTTCTTCAGTTCCTCGAAAGATCGGCTTGCGGCAGCGATGGTAGTCATTATTGGGCGGGAAGTCTCGCAGATCAAAGTTGAATTTCAGCTTGGATTCTAGCACGCAGTTTCGGCATCTTGCCCTCGTGGCGCATGCGAAATTCCGCGCGCGCGGATTCATCTTCCGGGGTTGGGAATTTATGTTGGCGAAGACAGATGCTCGGAGGAGCCGCGCCTGGTTTTGGCCGGTCATCGCGTTTCTCGGCGTTTTGCTGGCAATTTTCGCAGCGAAAGCCGGCGCCTTTCTGATAATAGACTCGCCGCAGCCGTCGGATGTGATTCTCGTGCTTGCGGGTGAAACCGACCGTCGTCCCCAGCGCGCGCTGCAACTTCTAGGGCAAGGATACAGCCGACGCATCGTTCTGGATGTTCCAACCAATTCCAGGCTCTACGAATTTACCGAGATCCAGTTGGCCGAAAGGTACGTGCACGATCTGCCCGAGGCCGCCGCTATCGGTATTTGTCCGATCGACGGCCTTTCGACCAGGGACGAGTCGAAAGACGCCGAGAAATGTTTGCAGCGCGAGGGCGCGAAGAGAGTCCTGATCGTGACTTCCGATTTTCACACCCGGCGAGCGCTGGACGTTTTCCGCCGGGAACTTCCGAACTACGAATTCTCCATCGCCGCCGCCCGCAACGACGAACAATTCGGCGCGCGCTGGTGGCGTCATCGCCAATGGGCGAAGGTTTTCATCGACGAATGGCTACGCCTGCTGTGGTGGAAGTTCGTCGATCGGTGGCGCTGATAAACCTTTTCACCACGGAGGCACAGAGGCACGGAGAAAACCTTCAAAGGTCCTTATATTGTTAAATGGTTTTCTCCGTGCCTCTGTGCCTCCGTGGTGAAAGTTTTGAACCTCCAAAAGTTTTCCACCGATGCGGCTCGTTTCCTAGCACAAAACCCATTGACTGCCAAGAACATTGGAGGATACGATGCGTTAACAGTCACCTAGTTAGTTATTAATGGAGCGTGGGATGGGCATGTCCGCTGTCCGCAGTATGGTGAGTTGCGTGCTACTGCTGATCGTGCCTGCTTCGCTTTTGGCCGCCGACTCTGGTGCGGCCATGCTTTATGCCGAGGGCGCTGCTTGGCTGAACGGCGCTCACGTCCCCAACTCCACGGCGATCTTTGCTGGAGATCTGGTCCAAACCCGGTCCGACTCGGCGGCTAATATTCATTCTCCCGGATCCAGTATCACCGTCCTCGGCGATTCTTTGATCGAGTTTGAGGGAGGCTCCCTAACGGTAAAACGCGGGGGCGTAAGCGTTTCGACGTCTAAGGGCATAGCCACCATGGCGGGGGATGTGCGCGTGTCGCCATTGTCGAACGCGTGGACGGAATTCAACGTGACAGACACGGACGGCACGGTGCGAATCGCCGCTCGCAAAGGCGATCTCACGGTCACCGATGACAAAGGCACGGTCACGCTAGCGCAGGGTCAAGAGACCACACGCGACGAGCAGTCCGACCAAAACGAGAAGCACGGCAAAAATAAGAAGCGAGCCAGTGGAGCCGTTCCGGCCGCGGGCGGCGCTACGCTGAACTCACCGATTGCGATTGGTTTGGGCGGCGGCGCGATTATCGGCGTTACCGCGTGGGTGCTTTTGAAGAATGACAATCCGGTGAGTCCCGCAACGCCATAAGGGAATAAGTTGCGGTTTTAGTCGGGGGAAAATCGTCAGAAATTCGTTGCGGGCTGACGCACCGGCTCCTCTGATGCCATCACTTCTTCCGGAGGCTTGCTTCGTACCGCTCTTTTCTTCCGTGCGGGTTGAACGAACTGTTCTGCGGCTGCCATGGTACAAAATACATAAAACAAAGCGGCGTTTGCCGGAATCTGTAAGTTGAAGTCGACCGCGCTATGCACCAGGATTCCGCTCATTCCGAGCATGCAGGCCAGGGCAACCGCTCCGCCTATGTCCGCAGGCCAGTTCTTAATCTTCCTTGCCGCCCTGACGTAGCATGTCACCAGGAACCAGATCATCGTTCCGAAGCCCAGCAATCCCATTTCTATAAGTAGTTGCAGATAGTCGTCGTGCGCTTCGTTCACGAAGAAGTTCGTATAGAAGGTGCGGAATTGCGGGTAGACAACCGGAAATGTTCCGAGCCCCCAGCCCAGAATCGGCTTCTTAAGGAACATGCGAATCCCGTCCCGGTTGATGTACGAACGAATATCACCGGAAAGCTCGAAGTGTGTCGGCCCTACGCTGGCGATGCGTTTCGAGAGTTCGCCGCCGCCAATCCAAACCAATAATCCGGCGACGATCACCAGAAATACCCCGATGCCTACGGCCGCGCGCAAGCCGCGTTTCTGTTTGACCAGCAAAAACGACAGGATGATAAGTTCGGCAACAATCGCCGCCATCCCCCCGCGTGAGCCGCAGAGAAAAATAGTGCCGGCCATTACAGCGGCAACGGCTGCCGCGGCGTTCCTGGTTTTCGTGGAGGCGAGGCGCGTCAGCGACAGGACCAGCGGAATCGGAACCAGCATCTCCATCAGACCGGCATAGTGGTTGTGGTTCACATAAGGACCGTAGATCCATCCCCCCATGCGTGGTTGCCGAATCCAATAGAGCTTGCCGTTGGAAGAAATGCCCTGAATCAAGGCAAAGCTCGCCATCGCGGCCCCATATACGGTAAAAATAAGCGCAAGTATCCGTGCCTGAGAGCCTCGAATCAGGGTCTGCGAAGCGAGAAAACAAAGCGACCCATAAGCCGCATATAGCAGCAGAAGCGAGATCGTGTCATGCGGATACGCGCTCAGGCGGAAGCCGACCTGCGAAACGATAAGCAGGGCAAAAATCCCCATGGGAAGAAATGCTGGATTCCACCTGACTTTCACCTCGCCTTCCCAAACCTGTTTTCCGATCCACAACATGAACAGAGCTGCGGAGCCGGCTTCCATCAGAAAGATCGACCAGGGTTCAACCGCTCCAAAGGCGACTGGTCCGAACAGAAGCAGCCCGAATATCCCATACAAAAGTGCCGAACCGGCCTGGGCGGCCCTTTCTTTGCGCTGGTTCGGGCTGATCACGGTCGCGCTCATGAAATTCGGATCCACTTTATTCGACGGGTTTATTGCCTTTTGGCAGTGAGGCGGAAGTCGTCGACCCAGAGCTTACCACGGATCGGACTGCCCTCCGGGAGCCGCCGGACGTGCAGCACTAACAGTTTGCAATCCGCTCCTGTGGTGAATTCGCCGGTTGCGGATTTCCAAAATCCCGCTTCTTTTAGTTCGTCGCTGTCATAAAGCACACCCTGCGTATATACATCCTGAATTGTGAAATGCGGGCCGCCCGCGCCCTCGATTTCTCCGTTCTTAAAGTATGCGGAGAACTGGTAAAGAGTGTTTGGTTGCACCGCGATGAATTGACGAATGCCGGCGTCGGTCACACCAGGACCGTCAAATGTGATCAGCAGCGAACGGTGGCCGCCGTGAAAGTCGCTGGGATCGAGGGTTAGAGCGACGCTCTGTTGTTTCTGATACTGCCAGTCGAAACCGCCATTCAAAACATCGAGGCTGAAATCGCCGTTTACGATTAGATTGTTCCGTGTCGGCACATAAGACGATAGTCCAAAACGCGGAGCTGCCTGCTGCCAAACTAGACGAGCCTGATCAACGTCTTTGTGATTGATCAGGAATTGCAGATAATCGTAAACCTGCCGCAGCTCGAAAGTCTGATGCGTGGCGACCAGAGCCGACCAAACTTTTGCCGTGGCCGCAGTCTCCTGCTTGCTCATAAGCAGATCGAGGAATGCGATATACGCCGCAGCCCTGGCGGGAACCACGTCGCGCAAAAGTGCGTCGACATCCGGATTGATTCGCCAGCAGAATTGAATCGCCAGGTTTGCAAGCGACGGTTCGTTCTCCAGCACCACGCGAAACTCGCGCAGAGCTTTCTCGTTTTCCCCCTGCACCAAATAGAAGTTCGCGGCTTCCCACGCCACATCGGGGGTAGTGGGGTCTGCTTCAATGGCTTTGCCCAACGTCCAGGTCTGATTCGCCGTGTCGCCTAGCACCTGATACGCGGAGGCAAGGTCGAACCAATAGCGGGCCGAGTGCGGATCGAGTTGCACCGCCGCGCGGTATGGCGCAATGGCCGCGCCGGGGTCTCTGGCCACCAGCGCGTAATACCGCCCCACATGATTGCGAAACTCGGCGTTATCGGGATCGAGACGGACCGCGCGTTGCAGACTGGCCAGTTCTGGCCGTTCCGCATATACGGAAGCGACAAACAGCCGCCCCGCAAGCGCCAGATAGATGAGGCAGACCCCCGCTGCGGCGCCAATGGCGAGTCTTTTCCGCGAAGCGGAGTTGAGAGGTATTTGCATTTTCCAACTGGAAATGGAAGGACTGAGCGCGGCTCTCGCCGGTGCGCGCAATCGAACTACGCGCTATTCGGCGACGCCTCCATCTTTTCCTCCACATCGCCATCCTCGTCGTCATGCGCTTCGTCGTCGCGATAGTAGCGGGAGTATTTACCCTGATATTCGTAGTAGTAGTAATAATCGGGGGAGCTGAGGTCGACTGCGTTCAGCAATACGCCAGAAACCTTTGCGTTCACTTGCATGAGAATGTCCCGCGACCGGCGGAGCGCCTGCTTGGTGGTTTGACCCGAACGAATTACCAGAACGATGGCGTCGGCCCGCGGCGAGAGTACAACCGCATCCGTTACCGACAAAGTCGGCGGTGTATCCACCACAATGTGATCGTATTGCCCGCGCAACTCCTGCAACACGTCGCGCATATTCGTGGAAGCCAGCAGTTCCGCGGGATTTGGCGGAGGCGTTCCCGCCGGCAGCACCGACAGATTCGGCAGAATCGGAGACCGCGTAATCGCCTGTTGCAAAGTGGCGCTTCCGGTAAGCACGTTGCTTAGCCCGCTGCGCGGACCCATTCCCAGCGTCTTGTGAATGCTGGGCCGCCGCAAATCGGCATCGATCAACAGGACCCTCACGCCCTTTTGCGCCAGCACCACCGCGCAATTAATGCTGGTAGTGGTCTTGCCCTCCTGCGGAAGCGCGCTGGTCACCATAATTACCTTCGGCGGCGCTCCAAGATTCGAGAGCAGCAGAGACGTGCGCAGAGCCCGGTAAGACTCCGCCATCTGAGATTGAGGCCTGACTTGCGTGACCAACTCCACTGCTTCCTTGGATGTGGCGATCACCAGCCGCTTCGCATTGGCGCCTTCGCGCGCCGTCCGCGACCCCAGAGGAATCATCCCCAGCGGAGCCAGGCCTGAAATCATTTGCGCCTGCTCGGTGGTGCGAACTGTGTTATCCAAACCTTCCAGCAGAAATGCCAGGCCCACGCCCGAAGTTAGTCCGAGCATGAAAGCGAAAGCCAGGTTCCGCGGAATATTCGGTTCGATGGGATAGGTGGGAACGCGGGCGACATCGACTATGCGGAAATTATTCGATTTCAGCCCCGCTGAAACTCCCGCCTCCTTCATTTTCTCCATCAATCCTTCGTAGAGCGTGCGGTAGCTTTCGAGGTCCCGCTTCAGAATGCTGTATTGGATCGCGCTCTCGTTGAGCTTGTTCGCCTCCTGCTTCTGCTTTTCGAGCGCGTCATGCAGCATGTTTTCCCGCTGCAACGCGGCCATATATTGCCCACGAATCTTGCCCGCAACCTTTTTGGTTTCGGCCAGAATCTGCAAGTCGATTTCCTTGAGCTGACTATTCAGCTGCGCAACTTTAGGGTAGGACGGCCCAAACTGCGTGCTGAGTTCCGCAGCCTGAATCTTTACGTCGCCCTCCTTGGCACGCAGAGTCTCCAATAGGCTCGAGGCCTGCTGACCTCCGGTTCCTGCGGCATCCAGCACGCTCGCGGCGGATGCGATAGTATCCGCGTCTCCGGATTGCACCAGCCGGTAGACCGATTCTTTATCCATGCGCTCGGATTCCGCCGCCGTGAGCGCCTTGTTCAATTCATCCAGCTTCTGGGTGGTGATGTTCTGCTTCTCGTCGATCCCGAGAATCTCATGCTCTCGCTGGTAGCGAACCAGTTTTTCCTGCGAAGTTTCCACCTTCATTTGCAAATCGACGAGCTGTTTGGAAAGCCAGTCCGATGCCTGCATGGTGGAATCGAAGCGTGACTTGAAATTGTTTTCCGTGTAGGTGCTCATCAAAGTATTGACGACCGTGGCCGTCAAATCCTTATCGGGGCTGCGGTAGGAAACCTTGATGATATGAGTGTTGGGGGAAAGCGTAACTTTGAGGTTGCCGCGAAAATTCCCCAACAGGGAAGAGGTTCGTCCAGAATCCACTTGCAGCGGATCGGGCGCCAGATCGAGCGAAGAGGGCAGCTCGGGCGTTTTCCCGCCAAATTCCGGACGGCGGTCGAGCGCCAGTTCCTTCACGACTTGCAGCGCGAGCAGATCGCTCTGCAAAATCATCACTTCCGTTTCCAACTCGGTAGGATCGTAGTAGTCGACGTTGAATGTTGGAGAATTGTTAAAGTTAACCAGGCCCGAATCCGGCTTGTTGATTTCAATGCTGCCGCTCGCCTCATAAATCGGCGTCATCTTCAGGCTGGCGATGGCGACTACGGAAAAAATGGCGAACAGACACGCCAGAACCGTCCACTTGCGTTTCACCAGGACACGGATATATTCGCCGAGAGCCGATTCCTGCGAAAGAAGCTCGGGATAAACGCGCGGGCCAATCGTCTTCGCAAAGTCTGCCGAAGCCGGCTGCATCTCGCGAATTGCCGGACTGTTGGCCTGCACCAGCGGTCCTGAATCCATTCCTTCTCCTCAACGGTTCTGAAAACGGCTCGTTCCATCGCGACATTCATGTGCCGCGCCTGGAAAGCCCGCGACTCGATGGCTGGTTCATCGTCCGGGCGATGGTTCACACTGGCATGTATTGGTTTCGCCGATATTCTAGCATCGGTTGGCGGCAAATCCATTCGACAATTTGCGGCGCAACGCTTTTGGTGCAACTCCCCGCGATTCGCGCGCAAGCAAAAAACTCCGCTATACTACCTTGCAATTGTGGTCCCAGCCGGGAATCGTTTTATTTTTCCCAGTAACCGAGAATATTCCGAGGCGCGCTTGATGAATTGGTCGGAACAGGTCGTTCTGGTAACGGGCGGAACCGGTTCGTTCGGCAGGAAATTCGTGGAAATCATGCTGCGGGAGTACGGCCCCAAGCGGCTGGTCATTTTCAGCCGCGACGAATTAAAGCAGCATGACATGCGTTCCAGCGGCTTCGATCACGCCACCTTACGCTATTTTATCGGCGACGTGCGCGACCCTGGGCGGTTGCAGCGCGCCCTCTCCGGAGTAACTGTCGTGGTTCATGCCGCGGCGCTGAAGCAGGTGCCGGCCTGCGAGTACAACCCATTCGAAGCGATTCAGACCAACATCATGGGCGGCCGCAACGTAATCGACGCCGCGATCGATCAAGGCGTCCATCGCATCCTGGCGCTCAGCACCGACAAGGCCGTGAATCCGATCAACCTTTACGGCGCCACCAAGCTATGCGCGGAAAAAATGTTCGTGCAGGCCAACGCCTATGCCGGCGCCCAGGATACGCGTTTTAGCTGCGCCCGCTATGGCAATGTCGTGGGCAGCCGGGGCAGCGTGATTCCGGTGTTTCAAGAACAGCGCAAGCGCGGCCGCATCACCATTACCGATCCTCGCATGACGCGTTTCTGGCTTACGCTGGAACATGGCGTGCGTTTTGTGATTGGCGCTATTGAGCAAATGCACGGCGGAGAAATTTTCGTGCCCAAAATTCCCAGCATGAAACTGGTCGATCTCGCGGCGGCGGTTGCCCCAGGATGCGCCGTCGAAACCGTCGGCATTCGCCCTGGCGAAAAATTGCACGAAGTTTTGCTGTCGGAGGACGAAGCGCGCAATGCCGTGGAGTTAGACGAGATGTATATCATCAAGCCGGCGCATCCGTGGTGGAAGGTCGCAAACTGGGTTCACGCGCGCGAACTGCCTCCCGGTTTTCGCTATACCAGCGACAACAACGAAAAGTGGCTTACCCATGAGGAGCTACAGGAGCTTATTGAACCGGGAGCCGCCGTCAACGAGCGAATTCCGGCGTAAGAGACGCAGAACAGTGCCGCAATGCCGATCGCTTTAAGCAAACACGAACCCCTCGCCATCGACGGAGGAACTCCCGTTCGCAGAACGCTTTTGCCTTACGGAAGACAATCCATCGGCGAAGACGACATCCAGTCAGTCGTAAACGTGTTGCGTTCCGATTGGCTCACCACCGGTCCGCGAGTTGATGAATTCGAAGAAGCATTCGCCTCCCGCGTGGGAGCCAGGCATGCGGTGAGCTTCAGTTCTGGCACCGCCGCGTTACATGGCGCAGCCTTCGCTGCCGGGCTGGAACCCGGTGACGAAGCTATTACCACGCCGCTGACTTTTGCAGCGACGCCTAACTGCATTCTGTATCAAGGCGCGACGCCAGTGTTTGCCGACATTAGAGCGGACACACTGAATCTTGATCCGGAAAAGGTCGCGGCGCGAATTACAGCGCGCACCAAAGCAATTCTTCCTGTCGATTACGCGGGGCACCCGGCGGATATTGGCGCAATTCTTGAACTCGCCTCATCCCGCGGCCTAACGGTGATCGAAGATGCTTGCCACGCCCTGGGAGCCGAGTATCACGGCCGCCGCTGTGGCAGCATCGCTGACATGACCGTCTTCAGTTTTCATCCCGTGAAGCACGTTGCCACCGGCGAAGGCGGCATGGTCACCACCGATCGTGCCGATTTCGCCCAGACACTGCGCCGATTTCGCAATCACGGTATCTCCACCGATGCCCGCCAGCGCCAGGCCCAAGGTCAGTGGCATTATGAAATGGTTTTGCTCGGCTTTAACTATCGCCTTACTGATATTGCTTGCGCCCTGGGATTGTCGCAGCTGAAAAAACTTGACGCAAATCTCGCTCGTAGACGCGAGATTGCACTTCGCTATGAAGCGGCCTTCGGCGACATGGCGGAAGTAAGACTGCCCGCCGCCGATTCCGAAGCGAATCCGGCATGGCATCTTTATCCCATTCGGCTCAATCTCGAGAATCTGAACGGTAATCGCGCCCAGATTTTTCGCGCGTTGCGCGCCGAGAACATCGGAGTGAATGTTCACTACATTCCAGTGCATTTGCATCCTTACTACCGCGATCGCTTCGGATCTAAGGTGGGCGATTTTCCCGTCGCCGAAAGCGCTTATGATCGTCTCGTCAGTCTTCCCATGTTTCACGACATGAGCGATCGCGATATTGGCGATGTGGTTCACGCCTTGCGTAAAGTGATAAGCCACTTCGCGAAATAATTGCTTGTTGAGATCCCGCATAAAATCCGCGCTGGTTGTGGGATCCGGTTCCATCGGCCGCCGTCATCTCGGCAATTTGCGCAAGTTGGGCCTCGCTCGACTTGCCGCTTGCGACCCGCATCCCGAAAGGTTGGAATATGTGGCATCGGAATTCCAGACGGAATGTTTTTCCACTGTCGAATCAGCTTTGGAGAAATTTCGGCCCGAGATCGTTCTGATATGCACTCCGCCGGTCGATCATGTGCAACAGGCGTTGCTGGCTCTAAGGGCCGGTGCTCATGTCTTTGTCGAAAAGCCGCTTTCCGATCGCATGGATGGGTTGAGCGAATTGCGCGACGAAGCCGCCGCCCGACGCGCAGTCGTGCAAGTGGGATACAATTTGCGCTTTCATCCACCGATTCAAAAGCTGAAGCAACTGGTCGAGGAAGCGGCGGTCGGCAAAATTCTCCTGGCTCGCGTTGAGGCGGGAAGTTATTTGCCTGACTGGCGTCCCTGGCAAGACTATCGCAAGAGTTATACGGCGCGCCGCGAGTTAGGCGGAGGTATTTTGCTGGACGGCTCGCATGAAATCGATTACGTCACTTGGTTATTTGGAGCGCCGCAGGAAGTGGCGTGCATGGCGGCCCACGTAAGCGATTTGGAAGTCAATGTGGAAGACTGCGCCACCATTCTGCTCGGTTTTTCCAACGGAATCCGCGCCGACGTGCACATGGATTTTATTCAGCGAAGCTACTCCCGCACTTGCACGCTGATTGGGCCGGAGGGCAAGCTGCATTGGGATTTCAGCGGCAATGCAGTTGAGACCGTTCGGCCTGGCGGCGCGGTTGAAACCATGAAGTTCGATTGCCAGGTTAACGATATGTACATCGCCGAACTGACCCACTTTCTCGAGTGCGTCGAAAACGGCGTTCCGCCGCGCTTCGGGCTGGACTCGGCGATTCTGACTCTGCGCGTCGCTTTGGCCGCGCGTAAGGCGGCCGAAGAAAAAGTTTGGGTGAATCTTGGCTGAGTCGCGAAAGCCGATTGCGATCATTCCCGCGCGCGGCGGATCGAAGCGCCTTCCTCGCAAGAATCTGCTTTCGTTCTTCGGCCATCCTTTGATGGCGTACGGGGTTTCGGCGGCGGTGAATAGCGGATTATTTGACAAGGTGATTGTTTCCTCCGACGACGCCGAAATCGGGCGTGTAGCGGAGTGGTATGGCGCAGAGTTCATCGTGCGTCCTCCGGACCTGGCCACAGACACGGCCCAATCCATCGATGCCGTTACGCACGTTCTGCGAAGTCTGGCTGCGGCGGGCACCGCTCCTCAAGTTCTCTGCCAGGTCTTGCCAAACTGCCCTCTGGTGACGAGCGCCGATGTTATAGAGCATGAGCGAATGTTCCGCGGGGGCGCTCGATCATTCCAGATATCGGTTGTAACTTATCGCTGCGTGTACCCAGAGTGGGCGGTGGTCGAGGATGAGCAGGGTTGTGGGCAATGGCGGTTCGGCGCAGAATTCCTGGTGCGGAGCCAGGAGCTCAAGCGAACTTTCTGTCCCACGGGCGCGGTTTGGTGGGCGCGATGTTCCGATTTGCTGGCGCAGAATACATTTTACGGATCGCCCTATCATCTAGCGGAGATCGACGCTAATCGCGGAGTCGATATCGATGACGAAGAGGACCTGCACCTTGCGGAATTGCTCGTATTAGGTTTGAGCGCGCGCGATGGCCGTTCGCCGCTGGAGCCGATGAAGGAAAGCTACTTTAGCCGAGGATAAAGTTGCGAGAAGAAAAGCCGCACCGAAAAATGATCTGCACCATCCCGGCGCGCGGCGGCAGCAAACGCCTGCCACGTAAGAATGTACGCGAATTGGCCGGCAAGCCGATGATCGCCTATTCGATTGAGGGTGCATTGGCATCCGGTCTATTCGATCAGGTTTACGTTTGTACCGAAGACGAGGAGATTGCGACCACAGCGGCAAAGTTCGGCGCGACTATTGCCGAACTCGTACCTCAGGAGCTTTGTGGCGACCTTGTAGCTTCGCACGTTCCCTGTCAATACATCGCGGCGCGAGTGCTCGGCCACGAACAGATCGACTCGCTTCTGTGCTTGCAGCCTAGTTCTCCCCTGCGCGGCGCTCAGGATATTCGCCATGCGGTCGAGAAATTTTTCGAAGGAAGTTTCGATTTTATGGTCAGCGTTACTCCGGTTGACCCTCATGACTTTCACTGGGCGGTCGTCCCCGGCGACGAGGGTTACTGGAAAATGTTTTTCGGTACGCAGTATTTGAAAGAGCGGCCTCTTCTGCCGCCGGTCTTTCGTCCGAACGGGTCGATCAAGATTGCCAGGCTCAAAGCGTTAGCGAGGGAAGGGAATTTTTTCGGGCAATGCCTGGGCGCGATCGAAACCCCGTTGGAGCGATCCGTTCACGTGGCCGTGGAATTCGATTTGCGGCTGTGTGAAACTATTTTGCGTGCCTAGCCGGATCGAGAACTCCGGTCCAGCGGGGTGTGCTCTCCTTGTATGAAGATTTTGCTCATCCATCCCGAAGACGATCCCGAACAAGGACCATGGGCAAGTGTTCCCTGGAACCAGATCGTCGATCTCGGATTGGCAGGAACCAGTAGTTACGCGCGCTGGACAAAGCGCTTTGAATGTCCAGTGATGCCTCTCGCCGCTTGGCGCAATGGCTTCGACGATTTCCACCGGGTCCGCGATCTGATGGACTTGGGATGCGGCCGCCTTATTGACGACCACGGCCTCGACTGGTGGGAAATTATGTCCATTCTCCTGCACGGAGAATTGGAAACCCTGATTCTGCTGCAAACTTTCGCGCATACGATCGGTCCGGCCGATGAGGTCCATGTTTCCCGACGCGGTCTTCACGCCAATCTTCTGCAATTTCTCGCTCGGGCTTGCGTACAGGTTTTTGACTTACGGCCGGAATCGCAGCAACGCGGCTTGGGGCATTATGTTCGCATCTCCAACAAACTTTCCGCGGCCCAGATGGCCGATGTGTTTTTCGACAAATACGATCCTGGCTATCAGGCACGGGGACGGCTTCGGCGCCCACGACCGCCATCGAAGACACCTCGCGTGTTGCTTCCGACCGCATATGTAAACGTTTCGCGGACCGCCATCGCTTACGCGCAGACTTTTCCGCGGGAGAATTTTCTGCTGGTCGCCACCCGGCGAAGCGGCTGGCTGCGGCAGCTTCCTGAGAACGCTGAGGCTGCATGGTTGTCTTCCTACGCCTCGTTGCGCGACCGAAGCGCGGAGAACGCGGCAATGGAGACTCGCTGGCGATCTCTGGTCGGCGAACTGCGCAAGGTTCGGGAATTCGAAATTCTCCGCCGGCTGGGACACCTGGACAGTTTTCCGAGCCGCTTCCGCCACGGATTCGAAGTGCGCGACGCCTGGAGGAATGTGCTCGAAAGGGAACCCGTGCAGGCTGTGCTGTGCGCGGACGACAGTAACCCTTACACCCGCCTTCCTCTGCTTCTAGCGCGCGAGCGCGGGCTGCCCAACATCGCGTGCCATCACGGGGCGCTCGACGGCCGCTACCTGTTCAAACGGAGCCACGGCGACGTAATCTGGGCGAAGGGCGCGATGGAAGAGGATTATCTGGCGCGAAAATGCGGGGTTCCTCGCAAGCGAATTGAGATTGCCGCTCCCGCCCCGCCGCCGCATGTAGCCGCAGTGAAACGTCGAGACAGCACGGCTTTCCGCCCCAATATTCTTTTCATTTCGGAAGCGTACGATGTGTCGGGCGGCCGCACCGAAGACTTCTATCGTGATATTTTGCCGCCTCTGGCAGACCTCGCGGTAACCACAACCCGCAAACTCGTCGTGAAATTGCATCCCGCCGAAAGCCGGCGCGAACGTTCCCAAACGCTCGCCCGCCTGCTGTCGGCGAAACAGAGAGCGGTTGTTTCGATTGTCAGCGGCCCGCTCACCGAGAGTCTTCTAGAATCGGCATGGTTCGGTATCACCATTCTTTCGACTGTTGCCGTGGAGTGTGCTATTCGTGGAATCCCATGCTTCTTGTGCAAGTGGCTGGAATCATGGCCTTATGAATATGTAGATCAGTTCATTCGCTTCGGCGTAGGAATCGGCCTGAACAGTGCCAATGAGATTGAAAGGATTCCAGAACAGCTTCTGCAATATTCAGTGAGTCCGGACGTGATGAAAAATTGCTGCCAGCCTGCCGCTTCCGGGCGCTTACGGGAGTTCTTCACCGGTCCACGGGAAATTTTCACGACTGCGGCGAGTTAACTTTCGGCCTGATCGCACGATAATTATGGGCGCAGGAACGCTACTCATCCGCGCGGACGCCCGCGCGGCCATTGGCACGGGTCACGTGATGCGCTGCCTTGCGCTGGCGCAGGCATGGCAGGATTCCGGCGGGCAATGTGTTTTCGCCATGGCGGAGTCCACTCCGCCCGTGGAGTGTCGTCTGGGGGGAGAAGGGATGGAAGTTGTTGCCCTCAAAGCCGAAGTTGGTTCGTTGGAAGACGCGATGCAAACGGCGGAGCTCTCCGCCAAGAAAAGTGCCGTCTGGATAGTTGCCGATGGCTATCGGTTTGGCTCGGAGTATCAGCGAGCAATCAAGGAGTCGGGATTCAAGTTGTTGTTCGTGGATGACAACGTCCATGCTGCAAGCTACTGCGCGGATTTGGTTCTTAACCAGAATATTCATGCGAGGGCCAGTCTCTACGACAAGCGGCAGCCTGCGACGCGATTGCTGCTGGGGCCCAGGTATGCCATGCTGCGGCGTGAATTTCGTCCCTGGCGCGATTGGCGGCGCGAGGTGCCCGCTTGCGCGCGCAAGATCATCATTACAATGGGAGGCAGCGATCCCGGCAATCTAACGAAAAAAGCCGCCGAAGCGATCGAAAAACTTGCCGACTCGTTGCTCGAAACAGTAATACTGGTGGGGGGCAGCAATCCACGCTCGGGCGCGGTCGGGAATTCAAAGGGTTCCGATGGGAAGGAATCAATTCGAGTTATCGTCGATGCAACCAACGTTGCAGAGTTGATGGCGTGGGCTGACGTAGCGGTTGCCGGAGCGGGAACTACGTTCTGGGAGATGTGCTTTCTCGGCCTGCCCAGCATTCTTCTCGTGCTTGCGGACAACCAGCAGGCAGTGGCTGAGGCCGCAGATAGAATGGGGATTGCGCGGACTTTGGGAAAAGGCGCTGACGTGACCGCGCCTGAAATTGCCGCCAAGTTGCGGGAACTGCTTGCGTCGCGGGAGACGAGAGCGAATCAATCGACGCGCGGGCGCAAACTGGTCGATGGTCGCGGCGCAGAGCGAGTGGCGGCCTTTCTATCGGACTTGCAACTGCGTAGAACGACGGAATCGGACTGTGAATTATTTTGGCAGTGGGCCAATGAACCGGGCGCGCGGGCGGCCTCCTTCCGCGATAAGTGCATCTCGTGGGAAAGCCACCAGGATTGGTTTAGAAAGAAAATGGCGGACCCGCAAGCCATGCTTTTCACCGCGACCAACGCCACCGGTGTGCCAATCGGAGAAGTGCGCTTTCAAATTGAGGGAAGGCGTTCGGTGCTGTCGATAAGCTTAGGCGAACAGTTTCGCGGCCAGCGCCACGGCCAAAATATTCTTACGGTTGCAATCGAAGAACTCTTCCGAAATTCCGACGCCGAATTTATCGACGCTTACGTAAAACCGTCGAATGAAGTTTCTTTGAAGTTGTTTTCCGGCGCGGGATTTCTGCGCCTTCCATCGCGCCCGATCGAGGGGGAGGAAGCGGTTCATTTTGTTCTGGAAAAGAACGTGGTTGATGGACAAACATGATTTACATTGCCGACGTTGCACCGGAATCACTTGCCGGCGTATGGATCGGGAGGGATGGACATCGCGTGAAGTGAAGATTGCCATCTCACAACCGGGATACCTTCCGTGGGCCGGATTCTTCGACCTGATCGATCAGGTCGATTACTTTGTATTGCTCGACGATGCGCAATTCGTGAAGCAGTCGTGGCACCAGCGTAATCGCATCAAGTCTCCCACGGGTCTCCAGTGGCTCACCGTGCCGGTGGTTTTCCGGGGCCGCCTCGGTCAGCCACTGTGCGACGTAGAGATTCGTGAGCCGCGCTTCTGGCGTAAGCACCTCCGCAGCATCGAAGTAAATTACGGCAGGGCTCGATACTTTCGGGATTATTTCCCTCGGCTCAAAGAGATTCTTGAGACCTACGGCCCGGCAAGAAAGTTGATCGATCTCAACCTGGCTCTCGTCCAGTGGCTGGCCGGAGAGTTTGGAGTTAAGACTCCTATGGTGCGGTCTTCAACTTTGCACTTAACGGGACATCGCTCAGAGCGCCTCGTGGAGGCCTGCGAACGACTAGCGGCTACGGATTATCTCTCGCCGCACTCCGCAAATTATCTGCTCAACGACCTCGGCGTTTTCGCTCGAGATGGCATCGCGATGCACTTTCACAATTACAATTGCCTCGAATACAAACAGCGCTTCCCGCCTTTTCAGCCCTATGCCTCGGCCGTGGATTTGCTCTTCAACGAAGGGCCGGCGTGCGGCGAAATCATGCGCCGCGGCCGGGGCGTACCGTTTACCCCCGATCAGGTCCGCGCGGCCGCTGAGAACTTGCGATTCGAACAAGAGGTCCGGCCAATATGAAAATCGGACGGCGCTGCGTTGGTCCGGATTACCCCGTTTACGTTGTGGCGGAACTCTCGGCCAATCACAATAAGAATTTCGATGAGGCGATTCGAATCGTTCACGCCGCCAAAGATTCTGGCGCCGATGCCGTAAAGCTGCAAACCTATACCCCCGATACCATCACTTTTCGCTGCGACGGCGAACAGTTCCGCGTGCAGGGAGGCACGCTGTGGGACGGACGCACGCTCCACGATCTTTATGCCGAGGCATATATGCCCTGGGAGTGGCAGCCCCGATTGAAGGACCTGGCTGAACGTCTTGGAATGGATTGTTTCTCCAGCGCCTTCGACACAACCGCCGTGGATTTTCTTGAAGGGATGGGCGTGCCCGCGCACAAAGTCGCTTCATTCGAGTTGGTGGATATTCCTCTGATTCAGAAAATGGCCCACACGGGCAAGCCGTTAATCATGTCAACCGGGATGGCGACGGTCGAAGAAATAGAAGAGGCATTGTGTGCCGCTCGCGGCGCGGGCGCAAGCCAGATTGCCTTGCTGAAGTGCACAAGTGCATATCCGGCGCCGGCGGAAGAGATGAACCTGCGGACGATTCCAGAGATGGCGCGAAAATTTGGCGTGCCCATCGGGTTGTCCGACCATACGTTCGGGATCGCCGCGCCGGTGGCCGCGGTAGCGTTGGGCGCATGTATCGTCGAAAAGCATTTAACTCTGTCACGCGCCGCTTACGGGCCCGACAGCGCATTTTCCCTCGAGCCGGCGGAATTTAAAACAATGGTTGCCGCCGTTAGAATCGCGGAAAAGGCCTTGGGCGCAGTCAGTTTCGGAGCGATTGGAAAAGAAGAAGCCAGCCGCGCCTTTCGCCGCTCGCTATTCGTGGTCGAGGATGTACTGCCCGGCGAAACTTTCACGCCTGCGAATGTCCGCTCAATTCGTCCCGGGCATGGCCTTCACCCGCGGCATCTTCCCGAGATTCTGGGCAAGAGAACTGCGCGAGAGATCGAACGAGGCACTCCCATGAGCTGGGAGCTTGTAAAGCCATCGTAGATACGAAACCTGATTTGAATACAAATCCGAACCTTTTGAGTACAGACCCGAACCTTTCTGTTTACAATGCGCCGGCGGTCGCTGATTATTACGCGGGGTTAAGCTATCTCACTCCTTGCGAGAGGTTATTGTTCGATGCGTTTCTCAAACCGGGCACGGCGATTCTTGACCTTGGCGTCGGCGGAGGCCGCACCACAACCGATCTGTCTTCAATTGCGGCGAAATACGTCGGCGTGGATTATGCTCCGGAAATGATCGCGGCATGCCGCAGGAAGTTTCCGCACCTTGATTTCGAGGTCGGGAACGCCTCCGATCTATCGAGGTTCGGCGGCGCCAATTTCGATGCTGTGGTCATGGCCTTCAACGGGATTGACTACCTCCCTACGGATGAAGCCCGAGCCTGTGCGCTGCGGGAAATTCATCGCGTGCTCAAGCCCGATGGAATTCTGATTTTCTCGTCGCACAATCCTCGGTCAATCTTAGTGCGGCCATCGTGGAATCGGCAGCGGTTGCTGGAATTTGCGAAAAAGCTGGTGGGCGTCCGATTCGCCGCGAGTCCACTCTTGCTTGGGGCATTCAAGGTTTTACGTAGAACTCTTGCGGGAGCGCAGTCTGGCTGGCTGTCGCTCACGAGATTTTTGCGCAGGGTGCCAACAGCGGCTTTCTGGCGAGGGCACGGCTACTGTATGGATTCCGCTCACGGCGGGCTGAGAACTTATCGGGCGATTCCCGAGCAGGTTGTGCGTGAAGTGAACAGTTTTGGTTTTCGGATCCTGCGTATTGTGGGAGACGACTATCCGCGCCGGAGCAATCGCTTGATCACCGATTGGTTCGACTATGTATTCTCGAAGACTGTCGCAAACGGAGAGAAGTGAGTCTGCGCATCGTTGTGCATCGCGAAATTCCCGAAGACCACGATCTCCATCGCCAATGGAATCGTCTGGCGTTGCAGATGGAAGAACCCGAAATTTTCTACACCGCCGAGTGGGCGCTGGCCGTACAAGCCGCTTATCGTGCATCCCTGAAACCGCTGTTGGTTCTGGGCTACGATCGGGAAGATCTCGTCGGAGTTGCGTCGCTTGCCACCGACGTCGGCAAAACCGTTACCTTTCTGGCCGCGACGACCGCGGACTATTGCAATTTCCTCTCTTCCCCTGAACTTCGCAACGATTTCATCGATTCGGTATTCGCCGAATTGGCACGCATGCAATTGACCTACGCGCCGCTGGCGAATTTACCCGAGGACTCGGCCACGCTAGCCGCACTTAAGTCTGCGGCTCAAAAATATGGCTTTCATCTGTTTGCGCGCCCGGCATATCTATGCGCCCAGGTTAATTTGGGCTCGCCGGAAAAACGGGCGGAGATGAAAGCAACCCTCCAGAACAAGAAAAAACTTCGCCGCTATCTTCGTGAGATGGAGCGCAAGGGGCCGGTGGCGTTTAAGCATCTTCAGGATTACGCGGACATACAGTCAGCCTTGCCTGCTTTCTTCGATGCGCACGTCGCAAGATTCCGCGCAACCGGCCGCGTCAGTAGTCTTTCCACACCGGAGCGCAGATTGTTCACGGAAGAACTCGCGAGAAGGTTTGCCGGCGCGGGAGTAGTTACTCTAAGTCTCTTGACGATTGCCGACCGGCCTATTGCCTGGAACTACGGATTTCAGTTTCACGGGAGCTGGTTTTGGTACCAGCCAACCTTCGATAGTGGTGAAGAAGAAAATTCTCCAGGCCATTGTTTGCTCTCGAGAATCGTAATCGGAGCCTGCGATCTGGAAGGAATGAAGCTGGTCGATTTGGGGCTGGGTGCGGAAGGCTACAAAGAGCGCTTCGGCAATAGCACGCGGCAGACTCTTTATGTCACGGTGAGCAAATCCCGGCGCCGCCATTTTCAGGAAATCATTCGCTATCGCGCGGCGACCGCGTTAAAAGGTTCGCCCAAGCTCGACGGATTTGTTCGCCGTCTACTCCACCGCAGGTGACGGCACGTACCGCGTCCTTAGTAAAAAACATTTAGACTAGGCCATCCCAAGAACCAGAATGCCTTCGAAATTACAAGCCGACTTAACTGGATCGCCTCGGGCGCCCCATCCAGGTTCGGAACCGTTGAACTTTCAAACGGAGATGGGCCGCATCTCCCGGCAGTCTGGAATCGTCTTCGCAGGAACGATTTTTACGGCGGTTCTGGGCTATGCATTCAAGGTCTACCTGGCACGAGTTTTAGGAGCCGAGGCTTTGGGAATGTACGCCCTGGGCCTATCGATTATTGGCTTTCTCGGCATTCTCAACGGGCTGGGGCTTTCAGAATCCGCAGTAAGATTTGTCGCGCTCTACACGGCATCACGAAAATTCGAACTACTCCGAGCGCTCTTGTGGAATGGCGCGTGGATATTGCTGGCCACGAATCTACTTTTTGCCTTGATTCTGCTAAAAGTCGGCCCCTGGATCGCCACACATTTCTACCATTCCCCTCAACTGGTTCGTTACCTTCCGTTGTTCGCGCTGATCATGATCACCGGCGCGATTACTAATTTTCTTAGCAAGGTGTTGGCTGGGTATAAAGAAGTTGGCCGGCGCACCATCATTACGCGGTTCGTGGCGAGCCCGTTGACGATGGTTTTAGCGGTACTGCTGATCGGGTTCGGCGGCGGCCTGTGGGGTTATCTGGTTGCACAAATTGTCAGCGCGACCGTAGTAACCGCCCTTCTGGCTTCACTCGTGTGGCGCCTTACCCCCGCTTCGGCTCGATCCTTCGATCTGAAACAACCCTGGATCGCGCCCGAGGTTTGGTCTTTTTCGGCGGCAATGTTCGGCGTGGGTTTGATGGAATTTCTGATGGGTCAGACGGACCGCGTAGCGCTGGGCGTCTACCGCGGGGCGCGGGATGTTGGCATTTACTTGGTGGCGGCCGCGCTTATTGCCTATGAACCAATTATTCTGCAATCCGTGAATCAGATTTTTGCGCCGGTAATCGCCGACGTTCATACCCGCGGCGAATTTGTTCTTCTTGGGCGTCTTTTCCAGACCCTGACCAAGTGGATGCTCGGCCTGACCTTCCCTCTGGCGATTGTGATGATTATCGATGCCCGCCCTATCATGCGGATCTTCGGGCACGATTTCGAAGCGGGGTGGCCTATCCTCATCGTCGGAACTTGCGGCCAGCTGATAAATTGCGCCGTCGGATCGGTGGGCTACCTCCTCCTGATGTCCGGTAATCAGCGCCGCCTGATTCGAGTGCAAGCGGCGATGGCGGTCGTTATGGTGATGTTGAGCGTGCAATTGGTTCCGCGCTGGGGAGTCCTGGGCGCCGCGGTGGCCGCAGCTATCACCAATGCAGGAACGAATCTCTGGAACCTTTTCGAAGTACGCAGGGCTCTCAGTTTGTCGCCTTACAATCGAAGTTATCTAAAGCTGATGCCCTCTATCGGAATCGCCGCCCTGATCGCCTTTGTCGTGAGCCGGGCTTCAGGATTCCTGGGAGCCGATTGGATCGGGATCGTTCTTGCCATGGTGCTGGCTTATGGTGCATTCCTGATCCTGGCACTCGCTATGGGGCTGGACGCCGATGATCGTCTAATAGCAAATGCGGTATGGTCGCGGGTTCGAGGAGCATTCGGACGATGAGTGCAAAGATAAAACCATGAGCGAATCGCGTGAAATTCGACTTCCCGCCGATTTATGCGCTGCGGCGGAAAAGAAATTCGGCGCCCAATTCAATGGAGTGGAAGACCTTGTGGTTTTTGTGTTGCGGGAGTTAGTGCAAGGCGATACCGTCGATTTAGATCGCGCCGATCAAGCGATGGTTGAGCGGAGATTGAAAGACCTGGGTTACCTCTGATTCGCCAGTCACGGAATGGATAGATCCCCGACTTTGAACGAAGCGCTCCGGCAGAGCAGGGAACGTCTTTATCCTTCCCTGACGAATCCGAACTGGCTCGTCCTGCGAGCGCGCCGCAGGATTTTCGCCGATTGGTTGGCGAAGCTGCCCTCGAATACTCTCGATGTTCTCGACGTTGGAGGGCGCATTCAGCCCTATCGGGACCTGTTGAAAGATCGTTTGCGGTGCTATGTCGCAATCGATATGGAACTGACTCCACTGGTGGATATACTGGCGCTGGCGGAAAGTCTGCCCCTGGCCGATGCTCGATTCGATGTCGTCATTTGCTCACAAATGCTCCAATATGCCGCCGATCCAAGTTTGGTGGTGGCGGAAATCCATCGCGTTCTTAAGCCGGGCGGCGTCTTGCTGCTCAGCGTTCCTTGCGCCTGCCTGGCCGATGCCGAAGAAGAATGCTGGCGATTTTTGCCGCAAGCTTTGCGGCATTTGTTGTCCGCTTTTGCCGGCGTGGAAATCTCGGCCGAAGGGAGCAGCGTGACCGGCTTTTTTCGAACGGTCAATACCTGTCTCGAAATATTTCCGCGTTACCCCGCGGCGCGTTTTTTATATCGCTATAGTTTTGCGCCCGTGCTTAATCTGGCGGGAGTTCTGGCTGAGAAAATTTCTCGCAGCGGCAACGAACAGTTTGTTGTGAACTATAGCGTATTGGCAAAAAAGTGAGAGTCCACTTCGTCTACAAATCGACGATTTGGCCGGGTTCCGGAAACGTGAATGCTCGATAGCATGCGAAAAGTATTGCGCCGCGGCCGTTCCCTTCTACCTGTGGAAGGTTTTGCCTTCGATCGTCCGCTGGTCTTGCTGCAAAGCGACGACTGGGGAAGAGTCGGAGTGCCCGACCAGGAGGGTTGGGAGAAGTTGCGTGAACTCGGCGTTAACCTCGGTGAGCGAGCCTATGATTTCTATACGCTCGAGACCGCGGAAGATATCGCCGCGATCGCTTCTTTGTTTCATCGCCACCGCGACTCGACGGGCAGGCCGCCTTGCCTGGGCATGAACTTCATCCTGGCCAACGTCGACTTCGAAAAAGTTGAAGCCGGGGGTTTCCAACAGATATACACGCGCGCTTTGACTGAAGGTTTACCCGGGGGTTGGAATCGTCCGGGTTTGTTCGCAGCCTACCGCGAGGGCGTCGCCGCGGGTATCCTTTGTCCGGCGCTGCATGGGACCACTCATTTCTGCCGGCCACCGGTGGAACGTCTAATGAACGATCCGGGAGAACGGGGAATCTTGCTGCGACAACTCTGGAAGGCGAGAGTGCCCTACATCCACTGGCGAATGCCCTGGATAGGATTCGAATATTGGGAGGCGGAGAAGAACGGAGAAAAGTTTCTGCCTTACGAAGCTCAAGAGAGTGCGATTGATTCCGCGGCCAAAACCTTTACGGAATTTTTCTCGAGCCTTCCGCTTTCAGCCTGCGCCCCCGGTTATCGCTCCAACGAAAACACTCGGCGCGCTTGGGCCAGGCGCGGAATTAAAGTCGCGCAAAACGGTACGGGAACAATGCAGCCGCCGCATTATGATGACTACGGAATTTTGCACCTTTACCGCTCAATGGATTTCGACCCCGCCACCCTACCGGATTTTTCTGTGGAGTCGTGCATATGGGCCGCCGAGGAATGCTTTGCGCGTGGCATTCCCGCCATTGTTTCCGTGCATTCCATAAACTTCCATTCCACTCTCAAGGACTTTCGCAGCCGTACGATCGCTTTGCTCGACCAATTCCTGACTGCAATGGAGGCGCGGCATCCCGCTCTTTTGTACGCAAGGGATCAAGATATATACGAGTTGGTGGACAAGGGGACGTTGCAATCGGGCGCACACCCTGTAAAGGTCTCGGTAACTAAGCGGAGATTCACGACGCATCGGGAAGTTGCGGGGCGGGGAGCGTAAATGGCGGGGCAGAAATCCATTGTTCTCGTCACTGTGGATTGCCTGCGTGCCGATCATTGCGGCTTCATGGGCTATTCGCGGCTTACCACGCCCTTTCTCGATCGCCTTGCTCAGGAAAGCTTCGTTTTTCCGAACGCTATCGCGGCAGGTGTGCCAACCTATTATTCGCTCCCTGCGATTCTGGCCTCGCGTTATCCGCTGGCGCTGGGCCGCGAAGTTGTAGGTCTTGCGCCGCGGGAAAAAACGCTGGCTTCGGCTCTTAGCCAGGAGGAATATGTCACCGCCTTCTTCGGCGCTGGAAACCCATATATTTCGGCACAGTTCGGTTACGACTTTGGTTTTGATACTTTTCACGATTTCTTGAATGGCGATTTTTTCCCGGCAAGCGACCCGGGAGAGCTACTGACATCAAGTAGCCGCTGGATCGGAAGAATAAATGGAGTTCTCGCGGGCGCTAGTCACAAAATCCCCGGCTTCGGCGCAGCCTACGATGAACTCTATTTCCGCTATTGCCAGCGCCGGGCGGCGCATTCGGCCTCATTCGATTCGCTTCGCCGTTTTCCTTCCGCCGAAGTAATCGTAGACCAGGCCCGAGCCTGGCTGACTTCCGTAAGAGAGCGTCCTTTTTTCCTATGGCTTCATTTTATGGATCCGCATTCGCCATATTATCCGGCCGAAAAAGCGCTGGAGAACTTCGGAACGCACATATCGGCCTCTCGCGCACAATATTTGAACGCCTACTGGAACCGTTCTGACCTAGGCCATTCGCGGCTGCAATCTCACCGGGACGAAGTTGTGGCCCTATACGATGCGGCGATTCGAGGCGTAGATGAGCAGATTGCGCGGCTGGTCGAGATACTCACGGGTTTGCGACTTTGGGAAAACTGTATTTTCGCCCTAACAGCGGATCATGGCGAGGAATTCCTTGAGCACGACCACCGATATCACGCTCCGGGTCTGACTGAAGAGTTAATTCATGTTCCTTTGATGTTGCGGGCGCCGTCCGCGAAGAAAAAGAAAGTTTGCCCCAACCCCTTCAGCCTGTTTCATCTCGGGCCGACCTTGCTGGCGGCCGCCGACCTAAAGATACCGGCGGAGTTCGCAGGGGGGGATCATTGGAATTACATTCAACAAGGCATCCCATGGAGCGACGCCGCCATTTCCGAGTGCGTCGCAGGATGTACCAATCCTTATCGTCGGGAGCAACGGCGAGGGGCGCGGCTTCTAGCCGTTCGCGAGGAGCGATACAAACTGATTTTGAATTTCGATTCCGGTTGTGACCATTTGTTCGACCTTGGAGCCGATCCGAACGAACAAAGTCCCGTGCCGAGCCCCGCCGGAAAACTGCATCGGGCACGTTTGCTCGAAGTTGCCCGCGCACATCTGCAAAGGTCGAGCCAACGGGGAGACTCAGCCGCTTATCTGCGTGCGCGCCTGCGCGAGGTCGGAACCGATATAGCGAACTTGCCGGAACACATTCGATCCGCTTCATAGTGGCCGAGAAAACGAGTCGAGCAAAATTCGAGATGAAGCAAATCCGCATACTCGTCGACTCTCTCGCAGATCAAGACCTCACCAACGCCCAAATGGTCAACGCACGCGAAATCGTGAGCCGATTGGACTCGGAGCGTTTTTCGGTAACCATGTTTACGCATGGTTCTCCGGCGGCCGAAATCAAAACCAGGCCAGCCACGCGATTGATCCAGCTTCCGGACCGGCGACAGACGCTGCCTATATTGAGCGAATTTATATTTGGGAGGCACAACATCCTCTTTTACTTGAAAGCCTCGCCGGCCAGCCTCTGGTATATGAGGTTGCGATCGCTCCGCCCAGGTCGTTGTAAGGTCCTGGGTACGATCGAGTCGCAAACTGACTGGCGCGATGAGACCATAACTCCACAAGCCATACGGTTGGTTGAGCGGACGATTCTTAAATGCGATTATCTTTTCAGCAATTCACAGTTTGTTCGCCGAAGCCTGGAGATGAACTACGGTCTCGATAGCGAAGTTGTCCCAACCGGCGTCGATCTCTCATTCTTTGCGCCTTGTCGGGACCGCGCCACGAATCCTCGGCCTCGCGTTCTGTTCGTCGGAGCGTTGAGGAAATTCAAGGGACCGCACGTCGTTCTTGATGCGGCGGAGCGTTATCCGCAGGCGGATTTTGTGATGGTGGGGGCTGGAATTTTGGATCAAGAACTCCGCCAACGATCAAAAGCGCTTCCCAACGTAACCATGCGCGGGGCGCTCGGCCAGTCCGAACTTCGGAAGGAATTTCATTCGGCGGATATTTTCTTATTTCCTTCCCAATGGGAAGGCTCGCCGAAAGTCTTGATGGAAGCGGCGGCCTGCGGATTACCGATCGTTGCCCGCAAAGATTTCGAGCCAGAATCGGTTGTTGATGGCAAGACTGGTTTTCTCGCCGCCACCAACGATGAAATCCTCGAGCGTCTGGGACAATTACTTGCCGCTCCAGCTTTATGTCGGACGTTTGGGGAAGCGGGGCGCACCCATGTAACTCGGTTTAGCTGGGATCGCATTACCCGCGAGTGGGAAGATATTTTTATGCGTGTGGCGCCGGGTTCCGCGAGAGGGTCGCAATCGTGAGCGGAACGCGGCAGCCTCGTTTCTGCGCTCCACTCGACGCTTGCGCATGGGGATTGACGCGACCGCCGGGTTTCCGCCAGGAGCTAGTTTGATCCCCAAGTTCGTGATCGTCACCGAAATTATCGCGCCCTACCGCATACCTGTGTTCAATGCCCTCGCGCAAAGGCCGGAAGTTCGGTTGCACGTTATTTTCCTTTCGGAAAACGATCCGACCCTGCGCCAGTGGCGGGTGTATAAAGACGAGATCAGGTTTCAATACGATGTGCTTCCCTCGTGGCGGCGCCGTTTCGGACGATATAACGTTTTGCTCAATAGTGGAGTTTTCGCGGCTCTCAACAAGATCGCGCCCGATGTCCTGCTCTGCGGCGGATATAACTATGTGGCTTCGTGGCAGTGCGCCTATTGGGCGCGACGGCATCGCGTGCCTTTGATACTTTGGTCGGAGAGTACGGCTTTTGATCGGAGGCGCGGTCGTCGCCTGGTGGAGTTCCTCAAGTCGCGCTTTCTCGGTATGTGCGACGCTTTCGTTGTGCCGGGAAAATCGGCGGGCGAATACTTAAGAAGTCTGGCGATATCGGAGCGACGTATTTTTACCGCGCCGAACGCCGTCGATGTTGGCTTATTTGCCGCCTCGGCCGCCGACGCCAGGAAAAACCCGGCGGCGGTGCTCGCGCGCTACTCGTTGCCCTCGCGATATTTTGTTTATGTGGGGCGATTGATACGGGCGAAAGGCATTTTCGATCTTTTGGAAGCATACGGCCGATTAGACGAGGATGTTCGCGCCGAAGTTGGTTTGGTATTTGCCGGCGATGGTCCCGATCGATCCGAGTTGATAGAACGGGCCTCGCAAATCACAACCGGCGCCATTCAGTTCCCGGGGTTCGTACACCGGGAGGACTTGCCGCAGCTTTACGCGTTGGCGGAAGCGTTAATTTTTCCCACGTATAGTGACACGTGGGGGCTGGTCGTGAACGAAGCGATGTCCTGTAGTTTGCCGGTGATTACCACCAGCGTGGCCGGTTGCGTCGCCGATTTAGTGGAAAACAACTGGAATGGATTTGTGATTTCGCCCGGCGATGTGGCGCAACTCGCTTCCGCGATGGCTCGCTTGGCGGCAGACTCGCAGCTTAGACGAGACATGGCTTCCCGGGGCCGGAAGAGAATAGAAAACTATTCGCCCGCGGCATGGGCCGGCGGTTTGGTTGAGGCCGCCGAGTATTTGTGCGGGAGAGACCGATGAAAAACCGAAGGTCGCTGGTTCTTCTCCCGGTGGGAATATTGGTGCTGCTGGGCTTGCTCGTATTGCTGGAACGAGATCCCGGCCTGTTCGCCAACACCAATTACCTCGGCGCAATTCTGGCCCTCCAAATCGCACTGGTCGGCCTAAGCCATTTCGAAGAAGTGTTCTTTCCCTTACTGATGGGCACCTTTCTTTGGGCGGGGTCGTCATTGCCTCTTGCCGGTACGGCGATGTCTTTGCGCTGGCTATTCCTGGCGGTGGGCGCGCTGGGCGGCTTCGTTCTCTGGATCAAGAGTCCGAGGACGCGACACTTTGGCGCCTTTCATCTCGTGGCTCTGTTCTGTGTCGTTTCTGCCCTGGTTTCGGCCCTCGTTTCAGAAACGCCCAAAATCGCATTCCTGAAGGTATTGAGTTTATTCATGCTGTTTTTGTATACGTCCGCCGGGGCACGCATCGCGATTGCAGGGCGAGAGGCAAAGTTTATGAGCGGACTGATTCTGACCTGCGAAGTATTGGTCTACCTCTCCTCCGCGTCTTATTTCGTTTTAGGTTTTGGCGTGTTCGGCAATCCCAACGCTTTAGGGGCGGTGATTGGAGTGGTTGCCGTTCCTGTCTTGCTGTGGGCCGCGCTCATCGCCGACACTCGCGGCCTGCGGCAACGGCGATTCCTGGCGTTGGCTTTGTGCGGTGGTCTGCTCTACTTGTCGAACTCCCGCGCGTCGATTCTGGGCGCCATGATTGTGGTACTGGTTTTCACCGTCGCCCTCCGGCATCAGCGGTCTGCTTTTACAGTTTGCCTTTGTTTCTTTCTTCTTCGTTACGCTCATGGCGGTAATCAACCCATCGCACATGGACGATTTGTTCTCTTCCTTCACGGGAAGGGTCATTTATAAGGAACAAGGCACTCATCACGGTTTGTTCGGCTCACGCATGTCACCGTGGTTCGACACGATTTCCGTGGTGAAGCGGCATCCCTGGTTTGGCAGCGGTTTTGGCACCAGCGAACTTGGCGAACTTCGCCCCGAAGTCGATTCTTCTTCGGTCTACACCACCGAAGGCACGAATCGCGAGCACGGCAACAGCTACCTGGCGCTGACCGAATATATGGGACTGCTTGGAGTGGCGCCGTTCGTACTTCTGCTGCTGCTGCTTGTTCGAGTGGTGATTCGAACTTTCAGATGGATGAGACGAACCGGTAACGCGTATCACTATTGCATTCCATTCACGTTAATTGTGATTGCCGGCCTGGTGCACGCCTGCTTCGAAGACTGGTTGTTTGCGGTAGGGTCATATCTAAGCCTGTTCTTTTGGGTCTCGGCTTTTATCTTGGGAGATCTGGCTCCCGAGGCCAGAGCGGAAGTGCGAACGCAGGCCGCGAATACTTTTGCGCCCTATGTTCAGCCCGCAAGGTAATCATGGGAATTGCAAGGGAGCAAATCTGGTAGTGATGACTACCCTGCGACGATTGGGACCGCCAGCGTGTGAAACCAAGCTCGCTTTATGACCTCATGAGGTTTATTCTGCGCTCCGTAAAGCGTGTAATTTGCGTCATGCAGCAGCTTTGTAACGGCATCGGAATTTTCCGGAGAAACCTCGCACCAAATCGTCGGCCTGATTTCTCTTAGCAATCGTTGTGCTCCCCTCAGGACCGCAACTTCATGAGTCTCAACATCGATCTTCAAAACGGAAGGTGCGGGGCAGTAATCCAACAGAAAATCCAAGCTTACCGATACCGTCGATTGCAGAGACCGATCGCCCCCCGCCTCGGTTGAGCCGGCAACCTCGAGCAAATGATTTGAAGCCCTAGCCCTCTCGGCGATCGCTAGCTTCGCTATCCGGTGCGAGTCGGAGATTGAAGCGCAAACAACCTCTACCCTGGCGCACGAATAGGAACTCCCCCGCAATTGTTGAGCCGAGCGATTTATCAGACTGGCAAGCCAGCAATCGGGCTCGAACGCCCAAACCGAGCCGGAGCCTCCGGCGCGGGCCGCCGCACAAAAGCTGAACAGCCCCACGTTAGCCCCAACGTCCCATACTGTGGCGCCCGGCTTCACCATCTCTTCCGCCATCCTGTACAGGATAGGATCGACCCGCGGCATCGAAGACCAATAACGCAATCCTGCCTCGGGAGTCACATAAATAGGGACGCGTCCAAATTCCTTCGGCAGCCTGCGGCGCAACACCATCCCTCTGCTAAAACGTTCCGCCAAGCCGCGAATGCTCATGCCACCTCACGAGAGTGAAACGAACTGAGGATGATGGAGGACGATTGTATTGCCGAAGCTGGCTGTTGACGCTTGTTGCTCCAGTTCGCAGCCCCCATCTTCAATGTTTCGAACTGGTAGTATACTGGCTCAAATAAATCACCAAACATTGTGTACGAAGCTTCTTGGGTAGTGGAATGGCTGATCCGTTAGGAAAGCGGACGACAGACGGTGGGATGGCTCCAGTGCAATCTACGCAGCGCGTGGAAATCCTCGAATGCACGTTGCGCGACGGAAGCTACGCCGTCGATTTCAAATTCACGGAGAACGATACTGCAATTCTCGCCGGTGTTTTGGGCCGGCTGGGTTTTCGCTGGATCGAAGTCGGCCACGGCATCGGACTCGGAGCGATGCAAGCAGGCAAAGGAACGATGCCCGCCAGCGACGAGCGTCTTATCGAGGCCGCGAAGCGGGCCGCCCCAAACGCCCAGATTGGTTGCTTCTTCATTCCCGGCATCGGTACCGCCGACCAACTGAAATCCGCGCGCGAAGCGGGCATGGATTTTGTCCGCATCGGTTATAGCGCCCCCGAAATTGAAGATGCGTTTCCCTACTTAACCCTCGCCAAAAATATAGGGCTGAAGCCTTGCCTCAACTTCATGAAGACCTATGGCATTTCTCCGGAAGCTTTTGCGGAAAAAGCCCGGGCGGGCGCGGAGGCCGGTGCCGAAATTGTTTACTGTGTCGATTCCGCGGGCAGCATGTTTCCCGACGATGTGCGCAAATACATGGCGGCCGCGCGTGACCGCTGCGAATGCGCTCTTGGTTTTCATGGGCACAGCAACCTGCAATTCGCGGTCGCCAATAGCCTTGAAGCGGTTCGTTGCGGCGCTGATTTTATCGATAGCACCCTTTACGGATTGGGACGAAGCGCCGGCAACGTTCCCACCGAGATCGCGGTGGCTGTATTCCAAAATCTCGGCATCGAAACCGGCATTGACTTATTCGATGTCATGGACGCCGCGGAGGAATTTATGGGGCCGCTCATGTCGCAGATGCAGCTCTACGACATGATGTCGGTCGCCATGGGTTGCAGCCAGTTTCATTCGTCATTTCTCCCCAAGGTCGCCGCTGCGGCACGCCAGCACGGGGTCGAACTGCGCAGATTGGTCGTTGCGATGGGAAAGCTAGACCCGGTCAATCTCGACGAAAAAAATCTAAACCGGATAGCCGGCAGTTTGCCCAAAACAGCCGTAGCCGAGAAACGTCATACAGCTCTCACCTCGTTCGTGGTCCCCGGCATTTCCGCGCTCAACATCAATAGTTCGCTGGCCGCTGTGCAGTCGTTAGTCGAAGGAATGATCGTCACATGCGCGAAACGCCGCGCCCGGCCTGTGCTGGAACTCGTCGCATCGGAACTGCCTGCGCCCGGTTTGGTCCTTGCCGACCTCGTGCTTTCCGAAGGCCCGGTAGTTTTGGGAAGAGTAGTTTACGGGTCATTTGAAGATCTTGAGCGGATTTTCAGGATGACGGGCGGCAGCGTGTCGCTCTTCCTGAACGACAAGGATGGCGGGTCATGGGCGCGCGACTGGCCCGCGTTCCTGAAAGACATAGTCGGGGCCGAAAGAATTCTTCCGCTGCGCTCGAACCGGCTGTTCGCCGGTTATATCGAAGATGTGCTGCTGAAGGCAGCCGATCAGTACGGAGAATTTTGCTTGATGATCTACGGAACTCCCGACGCATCACTGTTGCAATATTGCTGCGAGATTTTCGGCAATGTCGTCGTGCATGGCAATTTGCCGGAAGTTTCTGCGGAAAACTGCTGGCAGATGAATGACTTTTCCGACCGCATGCACTTCGATCTGAACATTGCAGTTGCACTGCTGCTCTGTTCACCCGATTTCGCCGCCGCTGCCGCGATTGAGCAGTTGGTTTCCCCGGAAGGCGTGATCGTCACCAATGGCCGGTTCCCGCGTTTCGAAATGGATGTCCCGGGGCGTACCATCCTGTGCCTGGATCGCAATCAGGCCTACCGCGGCCAGATCGATCGCTGGGTGGCGACGTCGAATCTCATGAAATCAGCCGAGCGCGTCGCCGTGGGCGTGCAATGAACGTCCGCGATACGATGCTGGCTGTGGTGGCGCGGCGCAAGCAACAAGCGTTCCTGATCGATGCGGCCACCGCCCGCGAGATTACCTACGAAGAGTTTCACCTGAAAGCCTGCGCTCTCGCTGCCGAACTTCGCCGGCGCGGCTTGAACAAGGGCGACCGCATCGCGATAATGTTGCCCAATTGTTGTGAGCTGGCAGTTTTATATTTTGCCTGTATTTATCTTGGCGCAGTCCTCGTCCCCATCAATCTATCGCTCAGCAGCAGCGATGTCCAATTCATTGTGAAGAGTTGTAATCCCGCTCTTGTGGTTGCGAGCGGAGCTTGTGCCGAAGGCGTCAAAGCCTTCCATCCGAACGTCGTGGCGTTTGCTGCGACGCAGGATTTGCCCAAGGACTTGACCTATCCCGGTATTCTCGATATTGAGACGCTTCCTCCCGCACCTCAGTTTGTTCCGCTCGAACACGCCAATAGCGAGGACTTGGTCGTCGTCATGTACACGTCGGGCACCTCGGCCAAGCCCAAAGGTCTCGCGCACAAGCTGGGCCGGATGTTTCGAAACGCCTCGGCATTTGCGGAAGCGCAAGGCATCGATCAGGATTCGCGGTTCTATCTCACGCTGTCGATGGCCTACATGGGCGGTTTCTACAATTTGCTGATTTTGCCCTTCCTGTGCGGCGCGAGCGTGGTGGTCGACCACGTTTTTGACGCGCGTTCCAGCCTGAACTTTTGGAACAAAGCGAAGAGCAGCAAAGTGAATACCCTGTGGCTGGCTCCGACCGTCCTATCGATTTTGCTGCGCATGGATCGCGGACGCACCGGGGAGGAATTTTGCCGCAGCGCAATTCGTCATATCTTTGTCGGCTTCGCTCCGCTTCCGTTGAAAGTTAAAGATGAGTTCGAGGTTCGCTACGGCATGCGCGTCATAGAGAATTACGGTCTTTCCGAGACCCTGTTTGTTACGGCGCGTTCGCAGCGGCTCGTCATAGGGAACGGTTACGTGGGCGAGGCTCTCCCCGGAATAAAATTGCGCGCGGTCAACGATGAAGGAGATCCCATTGCTGAGGGTGTAGCCGGAGAAGTGCAAATTCTCACGCCCGATCTAATGGCGGGATATCTCGACTCCGCCGGAAATCTATCGGAGATCGACGCATCGGTTTGGTTTTCCACCGGTGACGTTGGCCGGCTCGACGAACATGGCTCGTTTTTTATTACCGGACGAAAGAAAGATCTCATCATTCGCGGCGGCGTAAACATCAGCCCCGCCGCCATCGAAGAGGAGTTGATGAAGATCGATGGCGTCGTGGAGTCTGCCGTCGTGAGTATTCCACACGAACTCTATGGCGAAGATATCGTGGCCGTCCTTAAGCTCGAGCCCGGTTTGCAATTGGAAGCCTTACTCGAGTCCGTAATACTCCACGCCAAACGAAATCTTGCGCAGCATCAACAGCCCGCCCGCTACATTACGATGGACGAATTTCCCCGGACAGCGAATGGTAAAGTACAGAAAGCTCGCATCCGCGAACTGGTTGCGGAAAAGCTTCAAGTGGCGTCGGGTTCAGGTTTTCGCAGGCAAACGGAGAATGCAGTTGCATCCCGCTGATCGGTTCGTATTCAACGGCGGCTTAACCCGCACATGAAAATCGTCGATCTTACTCTGCCCATAGAAGAAGGCATGATGACGTTTCCCACGCACTGGCATCCCGTGGTTGAGATCACTATTCTTGGCCGCCACGGGATTGAAGGCCGCGAGACCCGCAAAATAGTTTTGGGCACTCACATCGGCACGCACGCCGACGCCCCGCGTCATTTTATTCCGAACGGCGGCACTATCGACGAAGTGCCGCTCGACGTGCTTCTTGGTCCCGCGACCATGATAGATTTCACAGGATGCCCGCCACTATATGAAATAGGCGTCGCCGATTTGACGCAAAAGCTAACTGGAAAAGTTCCCTCGCGTTTGATCCTGCGCACTGGGTGGTCCGAGTATTTTGGCGACATGAAGTTCTATAACGAATATCCGTTTCTCTCCGAAGAGGCCGCGCAATGGCTTGTGGACAATAGCGTAAAGCTGATCGCCATGGACACGCCGTCGCCAGACAATCCCGCCCATTCTCGCGGCGCGCCCAAAGATTCTCCGAACCACAAAGTGCTATTGGGCGCTGGGGTCGTGCTGGTCGAATACGTCGCAAACCTGAAATCCTTAACCGCGCCGGAAGTGGAACTCATCGTGATGCCGCTGAAGTTAAAGGGATGCGACGGTTCTCCGGTCCGCTGCGTAGCGATCGAGCGGTAAGTGAGCCAGCGAAAGTCACGCGAGGAAATCTTGGAAAAACAGGTTCAACAATGGCTCATCGATTGGTTCGTCGCCAAAGGAAAGATCCCTACAGGAAAGATCGCCACAGAAAAGATTACCTCAGAAAAGATCGCCACAGAAAAGCTCGGCGATGCCGCTTCGCAGCCAGCGAGACTTACCGACTACTTTGAAGCCGGATGGCTCACCTCCATGGAAGTCGTGGAGTTGGTCACGGATATAGAGCGGGAATTCCACATGCAGTTTTCCGACATTGACTTTCAGGACCCGCGTTTCGTTACAATTGTGGGTCTCGCTGCCTTGATTGTGGATCATGTTCCAGAAGCGGCACCGAGCCGCTGATTTCAGCATCCAGTTTCGCACGCACCGCGCTTCAAAGTGGAGGAGAATATACCAGCCGGGCTTCACGTTCTCACGCTCACTCCTTTTTATCCCTCTGAGGGCGACGAAGTCAGCGGCTGCTTCGTCGCTGAAAATCTTCAACAACTCAATGCTGCGAGAGTGGCCTGCTCCGTGATTGCCGTTGATTCGATTTATCATCCCCGCCGGAAGCCGAGCGACGACTTTCCTGCCCAATGGATTCGCTACCCCCAACTTCCGGGCAACTTCGGCTTGTCGACAGCCGGCACTCTCTTGGGTGCAACCTTGCTGAGGCGGGTTGAAACGCTTCACCAACAGTCGCCGATTCACGTAATTCACGCTCATGCGGCGCTGCCTTGCGGCCACGCCGCCGCGTTTCTCAAAAGGCGATTAGGCGTTCCATTTGTTGTTACTATTCATGGTCTGGACGTTTTCAATTGCTGCTTCGAGCAGGGGATAGCCGCACAATGGCGCAGGAAAGCATCGATTGAGGTTTATCGAAGCGCCAGCAAAGTGATCTGCATTAGCGGCAAAGTCGAGAAGCTTCTGACAGAAGGCGCGCGCGCGAAGGTTGACTCCGAGGTGGTTTATAACGGGACCGATACCAATTTGTTCGCCCCCGGTCCATCAACAGAGCGAGCGCCGACGATCTTGATCGTTGGCAATCTGCTTGCCGGGAAAGGTCACGAACTTGTATTGCGCGCGTTCGCGCGATTGAAAGATTCCTATCCTCTACTTCGATGTCACATTGTCGGGGAAGGCGCGGATCGCGATCGTTTCGCCCGGCTGGCGAAAGATTTGAACATTAGCGATCGAGTTCATTTTCTAGGAAGGCGCGGCCGACTCGAAGTAGCGCAAGCCATGCGCGACTGCGCAGTGTTGGCCCTGCCCAGCCGCAACGAGGGTCTGGGATGCGTCTATCTGGAAGCGATGGCTTGTGGCAAGCCGGTGATTGCCTGCCGCGGGCAGGGCATCGAAGAAATCATCCGTCACGGCGAAAATGGATGGCTGATTCCAGTCGATGGCCTGGGAGAACTTGTGCAGGTGCTCGAATCCTTGTTGAAAAATGCCGATCTGGGAAAGAAAGCCGGCCAAGCCGCGCGGCAGACCATCCTCGACGGACTGACCTTGTCACATCAGGCGGAAAAGTTGATGAACATATATGAGGCGGCCCTCCGATGACCCTGCCTCGCGCAATATCGGAGGCGACGCCTTCGCGCGCCGACCTGATTCCTCTCTTAGAGAAAGACCTCGGTGAGGTTGCAGCTTTCATAGCAGCCCAATCGGATCGCAGAGTGGAAATAGTAGCGCCGCATCTTCAGTGGTTCTGGCTCGAGAATCCAGCCCGCCAGCCGGACGGCCCCCTCGGCTTCGGACTTCGCTCCGATGGCCGCTTGGTGGGATGTATTTTGTGCAGCCCGCAAGCCTTTCGCTTCGAGAATCGAAAACTCATTCTTATGGGATCGAGTTCGTTTTACGTCGAAGGTGGCCACCGTGGTCACGGCGGACGGATATTCCTGCAATACTCACGCCTCGGAAGCAAGTGGCCTCTCTTTGGAACGTCCGCGAATATTCAGGCGGCTGCCTTGTGGAAAGCCTGTGGGGCAACTTCCATACCTTATTCCGATGGCGAACTATTCGGCGTGCTTTGCTGGACGCCAGTGGCGGAAGAATTCGCTCACCGCAGGGTTCCGAGTCGAACAGGTTCACGATTAGCGGGCATCGTGCTCCCGCAACTCGCGAGAATATTCCGGCCACTGAAAATCGACGCAGACCCTTCCAACGTTCTGCGCGTTCTCTCCTCGCCCGAGCAAGTGAACGATCTCCCAATCCACGAATCGTCCACGAAACTGACCGCTCTTCGCGACCCCAATTACATCCGCTGGCGGTATTTTTCCGGAAGAGATTCGACTACCGAAGTGTTCGCTTTTCGAAGCCGGCAGCCCGATCGGGAGATACTGGTAACGGTGAACCAGCGTACGCGTGGGTATCGTTCTCAAATCAATACGCTCAACATACTCGATGTTTATCCGGAAGTGCCCGTGGCAGAGTGGTTGCGCATTCTGGGGGCGCTGATCGGCCGTTATAGGAGTAGCGTCGATGCCATAGTTCTGCGCGGCCAGGATTCGGAAAGAACACGTTTATTTCGCGCGAGGGGTTTTCAAGAGCGCGCATTTGACGCCCCGAACGGATGGTTTCTGGACAAAGCCGACCTCCTGCCGAGCCTTGATTGGTATCCGGTGCCCGCGGACGGAGACGGTCTTATCTAACAAACGCTCCGCACCATGAACCTTAGAGCCCAATCCCGTGCCTTCGTGATCCGCGCCGCTACGCTTGCGCAAGCGGACCGGCTGGCGCTGCGAATGCAAGGGCGCAAACGCCAGTTCCAGGGATTAGTGGTCGGCGTTCATGAAACGCCGCTCAACCTGGCCGCCCAGTTTCGCGCACAGCTCGAGTGGGTGACACGGCATTTTACGATCAGCACGTTCGAAGATTTTGCCGCCTTGTGGAAGCGGTCCGATGAATTCCGTGGGAGCAAAACTCCGGTTTTGTTCACCTTCGACGATGGAAGGGAAAGCAACTACACAGTTGCCGCTCCGATGCTGGAGTCTTTTGGCGGACGTGGAGTTTTCTTCATTGTGCCCGCTTTTGCCGGATGCGCCGCGGGCGATGCGCTTAGTTTTTATCAATCGCGAATTAACCCAAACTCCAGGCCCGGCGACGAGGAGTGGGAAGACTGGAAGCCCATGAAGCCCGCGCAAATTGAAGATCTGGCGCGCCGCGGTCACGCCATCGGAAACCACACGCTCACGCATCGGCGCCTGGTGGGTCTGTCGGCTCAAGAATTAGAAACCGAGATCGGCGATAGCGCTCGCATTCTTGCCTCCTGGACAAATAAGCCGGTTGACGCATTTGCCTGGACGTTCGGGTGGAATGAGATCGACGCCGCAGCCTGGGAACACATTCACCGTTATCATCGCTTCTGCTTCGCTCCTTGTCCGGGCGTCGTTGATAGCCGCTACGATGCCCCATCACTTTTGTGGCGGCGGGAGATTGAGGCGAAATACTCCGCGGAGGAATATCGCTTCCTCTATTCTGGCCTGGCCGATCCCTGGTGGAGTTCTCGGCGAAACGCGCTGCGCCGAATGCTGGGACCATCTCCGGATCAAGATCCTCACGAACCATCAGCTTTTGTAGGAGCATGATCCATCTTTTCCTGAACGCGGTAGCGGCGAGCGCTGGCGGTGGGCTTACGTACGTTCGCAACGTGGCGCCACTGCTCTCAACTCGTGACGATGTGCGTGCGACCGTCCTGCTTGCCGGTGGCGCGCTTGAGGAGATTAGGGAATCGGATCGTGTAAATGTTGTGCGGGCGGATTGGCCGGCGGCGGGGGCAACTCGGCGATTCTGGTATGAGCAGCGACACCTGCCGCGACTCATTGGCCGGTCATCGGCCGATGTCTTGGTGTCTACGGGGAATTTTGCTCTCTTCCATTCGCCAATTCCTCAGATCCTTCTCAGCCGCAACGCCCTTTATCTTTCTGCCGACTTTTTTCGCGATCTGCGAGCGCGCGGCGACTCCCGTCTCTGGCTCGACACCGAAATGAAGTCGCTGCTTGCGCGAGCCTCCGTGATGGTAGCCGATAGCACCGTTGCTCCGAGCGCGGCCTTTGCCGCCGATCTCGCCAAGTGGACAGGGAAAAACATTGCGTCGATCCATCACGGCTTCAATCACGAAACCTTCTTTCGCGATCAGACTCCTTTGTCGCACGACGTCCAAACTCGTCTCGCCGAAACGGAGAACTCGCTTCGCATCCTATTTGTCAGCCACTTCAACTATTATCGAAATTTCGAAACCCTGATTCGCGCTATCGCCGCGCTAAAGGAAAAACTAAAGCCTCGAATCGTCCGTTTGATTCTGACTTGCAAACTCGATTCGAAAGACAATCCTGGCATCTATCGCGCCGGAGCCGCAGCCGACCTGGTGCGGCAGCTCGGCCTCGTGGACGAGATCGTTGAATTAGGCGCAATTCCATACGGCCAACTACACTGGCTCTATCGAGCCTGCGATCTGTACGTGACGCCGGCGTATGCGGAAACGTTTGCCCACCCCCTCCTCGAAGCGATGGCCAGCGGACTGCCCGTAATTGCGTCCGATTTGCCAGTGCACCGTGAAATCTGTGGCGAAGCCGCGCTTTATTTCCCGCGCTTTTCTCCGGAGATTCTGGCCGAGCGAGTTGTGCACACTTTAGAATTGCCCAACCGGTTGGCGACTATGCAGGAACTGGGTTTGGCCCGCTCTCGCGATTTCAGTTGGAATAAGCACGTCGACGAACTGCTGCGGTTAGCCCAGAGCCTTGCGGAGGCGTCGTGACCGTGTACCTCCAAACATGTCCAACCAAATCCGATTTAGCCACACGCATCGCTCCCATCTAGCCTGCCGGGCGCTTTCTTTTCAAACACCGAAGCGTGAGTTCATTTTGAACCTGCGCCGAATGCAGAATGAATGAAGCCGCCTTCGTGCCGTCCCTGGTAATCCAACTGTCCATTCCGGCGCGGCAAGACTTTCACGTAAGATGATCCTCAATCTTCCGGAGAAAAACTTTTCGAATGTGTGGCATTTTCGGGATCGTCGGCCGCAATGCGCCTGTGCCTGCCGACGTGTTGGAGCGCGCCACTCAATCTCTCGCTCACCGCGGGCCCGACGACAGCGGGACCGTGATTTTGCATGATTGCGCCAAAGGCGCGGTGGAGGTTGGCCTGGGCAATCGGCGCCTGGCAATCCTCGATTTATCGCCTCTGGGCCATCAGCCCATGAACGACCCGGAAACTCGCAACTGGATCGTCTACAACGGCGAAGTTTATAACTTCCGCGAGATTCGCTCGAAGCTCGAACGCGCAGGATTCCATTTCAGCAGCCTTTCCGACACCGAAGTGATTCTAAAAGCCTACGCGCACTGGGGAGAAGCGTGCCTGCGCGAATTTCGCGGGATGTTCGCATTCGCCATCTGGGACGCCCATCGCCACCGCCTTTTCGTCGCTCGCGACCCCATGGGCATTAAGCCGTTGTACTTCCATCACTCGGATCGCTATTTCATTTTCTCCTCCGAAGTACGCACTCTCCTGGGCACAGGAATGGTGCCGCGTCGCATTGATCTCGCGGGCATAGTCAGCTATCTGACGTTTGGATCGCTTTACGATCCACTCACTTTAATCGAAGGCGTGTCTTCGCTTGCAGCCGGATCTTTTCTGATCTGGCAAGAGGGCCAAATCAAACAGACGCGGTACTGGGATCTAATAGATGCGGAGCGGTTTGACGCGGACTCGGCGGAGCCTCGCGTGAAAGCTTCCGGTATCGACGCGAAGAGCCGAGGTCAACGCGAAGAGCAGATCGCGGAGATGCTCGATGAGTCCGTCCGCATGCAACTGGCAAGCGATGTGCCGACGGGAGTATTTCTTTCCGGGGGCATCGATTCCAGCGCGGTGGTCGGCATTCTAAACCGAAATGGCGTGCGGCCCAGCACGTTCTCGATCGTATTTCGCGAGTCGGATTACTCCGAAGCTGAATTTTCGCGGGCGATTGCCCGCCATTTCCATACCGATCATCACGAGATTGTTGTTTCGCAGTCGGATTTCTTGGCCGCGATTTCTCCCGCTGTTCGCGCGATGGATCTACCCACCATCGATGGCATCAATACCTACTTCGTGGCCGAACGAACGTGCGCTGCGGGGGTAAAGGTCGCTCTCTCGGGGCTGGGCGGCGACGAAATGTTCGCCGGCTATTCGAGTTTCCAAACAGTTCCGAAGATGGAGCGGTTCGCGCATCGCTGGGAACAAATTCCAGCCCTGGTGCGGGGTCCGCTGACAACTATGTTTCGAGCCCTTGCGCCGTCAAGCGACCAGAATCGCAAGTTGAGCGCGCTTGGTTCCGATGGCGAGCAAATCGTTCACCCATATTTTCTTTCACGCATGCTGTTCACTCCGCATCGGCAAAACAAATTAATGCCGTGGACGAAGCAGAACTCTTCCGCCCTTCAGCGCGCCGCGAAACCCTTAAAGGAAAGCTCCGGCTTTGCCGCTACGCTCGACCCAATCAACCGCGTTTCCTACCTGGAGGCGCGCTGTTATATGCTCAACACATTGTTGCGGGATTCCGATTTCATGAGCATGGCGCACGGATTGGAGTTGCGTGTTCCCTTGATTGACCATCGGCTGGCGCGAACTGTGCTTGCCCTTCCCGGGCACTGGAAAATGAACGCAGGCACGCCGAAGCCTTTGCTGGTCAAGGCTCTCGCCGGCCAGCTTCCGGATTGTATTGTTCACAGACTGAAGCGTGGCTTTACGCTTCCATTTGAGCACTGGCTCCGTGATGCTTTGCGTCCTGCCATGGAAGAAGGGTTGCGAAACATCGGCGAAGGGCCGCTCGCCTCCTTGATTGACAGATCCGCGGCACTCAAAGTGTGGGACGATTTTCTGCAAGGGCGCACTTCATGGTCGCGTCCCTGGTCGTTATACGTTCTGCAATCCTGGTGTCAACGCCACCTTGCGAGCGGTTAAGTTAGCGATGGAAAACGTCGAAGACATCCCGCGAATTGCGCAACGCTCCCGCGCCGCCAATCTTCCGGTGAGCGTGATTATTCCAGTGCGCAATGAGGCGAAGAATCTGCCGCGATGTCTCTCGGCGCTCAGCGACTTTGGCGAAGTCTACGTCATCGACTCGCGGAGCACCGACGATACGGTCGAAATCGCTCGATCCTACGGAGCCAATGTTGTGCAGTTTCATTATCAAGGCGGATGGCCCAAGAAGCGGCAGTGGGCGATGAACACGCTGCCTCTCGCCTATGATTGGATTCTGCTGCTCGATGCCGACGAGGTGCTCACGCCTGAACTCGCTGAAGAGATTCGCGCGGCACTGCGGGATTCGGCCGACGCTCAGCGGCCCATCGAGGGATATTTCATCCTGCTTCGCACCTGGTTTCTAGGCCGTGCTCTGCGCCATGGCGACGTCGGTTTGTGGAAGCTTTCGCTGTTTCGCCGCGGCAAGGGCCGCTACGAATGCCGCTTGAAAGAGCAAGACACATCGATGGCCGATATGGAGATCCACGAACATGTCGTCGTCGATGGCGCGACGGCCAAATTGCGGCATCCGTTGATGCATTGCAACGTGGAATCGCTTTCGCGATACATCCAAAAGCACGACGAATATTCCAACTGGGAAAGCCGCGTGTTGCTACAGAAGCAAAGCGATTCAGAACTGCCGCCTTCGCTTTGGGGCACGCAGGCACAGCGGCGCCGCTGGCTGAAGCGAAAGGTGTTCGCCGTGCCCGGTTCGCCGGTCTTGCTCTTCCTGTATCGTTACGTTTTACGCTTCGGTTTTCTGGATGGCGTGCCGGGCCTTATCTATTGCGGCTTTCAGGCTGTGCAAATGTTTCACGCAAAAGCCAAGATCTACGAATTGAAAACGAAGAAAGTCCACGTAGAACGAACTTAAGGGAACCAGTCAGCCATGTGTGGCATCGCCGGACTCGTGAATTGTGGGGATCGAGACGTTCTCGCGCGCATGACGCACGTCCAGGCGCATCGCGGTCCAGACGACGCAGGCCTGTGGGAGCGGCGCTTTTCCGACGGATCGTACATTGGATTGGGAAGCCGCCGGCTGGCGATCCTCGATCTCTCCGCCGATGGCCACATGCCAATGTGCAACGAAGACGGCACGGTGTGGATCACGTTCAACGGAGAAATCTACAACTTCGCCGAATTGCGCCGCGAGTTGGAAAGCAAGGGCCATCGCTTCTCGTCCCATGCGGATACCGAGGTAATCATTCATCTCTACGAACAGGAGGGCGCGGAGTGCGTCCATCGGCTCAACGGCATGTTTGCCTTTTGCATTTGCGATCTGCGCTCGGGCAAACCTGAGATGTTTCTCGCGCGAGATCACTTCGGAGTCAAACCTTTTTACTATGCCCATCATGGAAGAAAACTTGCTTTTGCCTCCGAGGCAAAAGCTCTGCTCCAAGTCCCGCACGTTGATGCGGAAATCGATCTGGAGTCGCTGCATCAATATCTGACTTTCCTTTGGGTGCCCGACCCGAGGACGATGTTTCGCGGCATTCACAAACTTCCCGCCGGACACTGCGCCACATTTCGCGACGGCGAGCTGAAGATTCGCCAGTACTGGGACCTGGGTTTTCCCAACGCGGACGCAGCCTATCCACGATCCGAAGCTGATCTTGCCGAGGAAGTTCGCGAGCGCTTCAGCCGTTCCGTCGAACGCCAAATGGTTAGCGATGTTCCCATCGCGGCATTCCTTAGCGCGGGATTGGATTCCTCCAGCATTGTCGCCACGATGTGCCGCGCGACGAAACAGCCGGTGCGAACGTATACGATTACTTTTCCTTACAAGTATCGCGTGGGCGAAAATACGCTCGATGACCCTGCCGTGCCCGCCCGCCTTGCCCGGCAACTCGGTTGCGAGAATCAGCAAATCGTAGTCGAACCGGACGTGGCCGACCTGCTGCCTCGTTTGATATGGCATATGGATGAACCGACGGCCGATCCCGCAATCATTGCGGCGTATCTGGTCTGCCGCGAAGCGCGGAAACAGGCCACGGTTCTGCTTTCCGGCGTTGGCGGGGATGAATTGTTTGCCGGATATCGCAAGCACGCCGCTCACCGCTGGGCGCAAGCGTATAGAAAAATGCCAGGCCCGCTCCGCTCCGCAATCGAGTCCGGCATCAATGCTCTGCCGGGTTTCCGTGGTACTGGACTAAAGGGGCGGGTGCGCCTGGCAAAGAAAATGGCCCGCAGCGCGTCGCTCAGTCCCGAAGAGAGCTTTATTCGCAACTGCACCTACCTCGACTGCGAACAAAAAAAGAGCTTGTATGCGCCCGAGATTCAAAATCAACTCGGCCTATATGATCCAGCGCTTCGACATCGCTGCGCATTCGACGCAACGAGAGGCTCGGACTTCTTGAACCGGATGCTTTATCTCGACACAAAAATCTTCATGACCAGCCTGAATCTGAACTATAACGACAAGATGAGCATGGCGTCGTCCGTCGAAGTGCGCGTCCCGTTTCTCGACCACGAGCTGGCCGAGTTTGCGGCGTCGAGTATTCCGCCAAATCTGAAACTCAGAGGTTTCTTGCGGCCTACGACCAAGCACATTTTTCGTCGGGCAATGCGAGAGCTTCTGCCTGAGGAGATTTTGCGGCAGCCGAAAGCCGGCTTTGCCGCTCCCGTGGATTATTGGCTGGCGCACGATCTGCGTGAGATGGTGGATGATTTGCTTTCCGAAACAAATATTCGCCAGCGGGGACTGTTCCGCCCCAAGTCCGTCCGCCGCTTCGTCGACGAACACCGCGCCGGCTCAGAAGATTGGTCGATGCAGATCTGGCAATTCTTAACCCTGGAACACTGGATGCGAGTTTTCCTCGACGCCAAAAACGAGCCGAGCCAGGAATTCGGAAAGCTACCGGAGGCCGCATCGGCGTGAACGGTTCAACGCTAAATCGGGAGACATCTTTTGCCGGGGGTCAATCCAGGTGGGAAGCATTCCGTGATCGAGGCAAGAAACGATGACCCGTCGAATCACTCAGGGATTGATCGAAGCGGCTGCTCTGCTACGCGCGCCTCAGCGCGCATTTCCCCTGATACGGAGGGTTGTCTCCGATAAGGTTCGTATCACCGGCGAGCAACGCCATCTTTATTCTTATACAAGCACCCGGCGCCCAACGGCAGATGTTTTGCGCCTGGCTGTAAGTTGGATAGTAAGAGCTCAGCGCTCCAATGGCGGCATCCCCGCCTATTACAGTTTGCTCGCAGGATATTCGGAATCCTACCCGGAAGTTACGGGGTACATTATTCCGACGCTTTTTGAGTCCGCGCATGCGGCAAACGACGGCAAGACACGGGATGCCGCCGAGAGAGCCACTCGATGGTTGCTTTCGCTGCAACTCTCGTCGGGCGCGTTTCCAGCGGGTCTGGTCGGCTCTGAAGCGCGACCCTCGGTATTCAATACCGGCCAGATTTTGCAGGGGTTGGTGCGTGCGCATCGCGAAAACAACCAAGCTGAGGTCCTGGCCTCTGCGATTGCTGCTGGACAGTGGCTGATCAAAATGCAGCGGCCAGACGGGTCATGGTCCGGGGTAGGAGCTTATCAAAACGCGACGCACACCTACTACAGCATGGTCGCCTGGTCCCTCGCCCAGTTGTCCGAGCAAACCGCGGATCGGCGGTACGCTCGCGCTGCCGAAAGAAATCTGGATTGGGTGCTGGCTCACTTCCGGTCCAGCGGTTGGGTCGATGGCATCAATCTGCAAGGCCATCCCAATTACCTGCACTTCATCGCCTACGTTCTTCAGGGCGTGCTCGAGTGCGCGATTCTCCAGCGCCGTAAAAGCGCCATCGAGGCGGTCGCAAAATCCTCATGGGTGTTGCTGCGAAAATTTGAGACCAATAAATTCTTGTACGGCGCCTATGAGCGAGATTTTAAAGGTGGCCGGAGCTTTAGTTGTCTTACCGGCAACGCGCAGATGTCATGCATCTGGTTGCGGCTTTTTGAAACGACCGGTGATTTGCGATATCTAAATGCCGCCCTCAAGATGAACGAAATGCTGAAAGGTCTTATTCCAATGCGTGGCGGCCGGGGCATTGCAGGCGGCGTCAGCGGATCGTATCCGATCTGGGGCCCGTATCAGCCTCTGCGCTTCATTAGTTGGGGATGCAAATTCTTCGCCGACGCGCTTTTGCTCGAGCGACGCCTAACACAATCGTTTGAGGCGTCATCCCTGGAGGCATTGCCATGCGCGTCGTAATTCTGGCCTCAAGCCTCTACAGTGAAACTGCCTGCGCGATGGCGTTGCGTTTAGCTGACTTGGGATTTGTTCCTCGCGGCGCACTCGCGTTGCGCACATTGAATCGCCAAACTTTGGCGCGGAAGCTCGGTCAATGGGGCGTGCGGGGGGTTGGGGCCTATGCGCGGGCGAAACTGATTCCAGGTCGCGACCCGGCGCCGTCGCGAATCCGTAACCCGTATCTTGAGCCGAACCTTAAGCATGATGGCCGAATTTTTCGCAGCCTGCGGGAGGTCTCGAAGTTTTATCGTTTCCCGGTTGCGGTCTGCAAAGACCAGAACGCGTCAGCCTCTACTACGCGTCTGCGTGAGTGGTCGCCGGATGTAATTATTTTCACTGGAGGAAATATTTTACGGAAGGAACTGCTCGCCGTGCCGCGCCTTGGGGTTCTCAACATTCACTTGGGCTTGCTTCCCCAGGTTCGAGGCATGAGCAGCCCCGAGTGGTCTTTGCTGAATCATGTTCCGCCCGGCGTAACCATTCATTACATGGATACCGGAATCGACACCGGACCAATTCTTCAACGTGCTGAATTTCACGATGTCGAGCGATGCGAATCATTGAAAGAGCTGCGTGCGCGGCTCATCGCTTTCGGCATTGAGAAAACTGCGGAGGTTGTCGGGGCTCTCGATCAGGGAACGCGACTCGCCGAGCCCCAGTCCGATCAAAGCCAACATCGCCAGTTCTTCGTTATGCACGAATGGCTGCAAGCGCGGGCGGCGGAGCGCCTTTCGGCGAGCCATTCCGCTTCTCTCGCGGAGACGGCTACTCGGTAGGCTCATGCCCAACCTCACGAACATGTTTCAGGTGGGCCGCACGTTCGGCATCCGGGACGGCATGTTGCGCCTGGAATACGAACTCCGGCGCGGCACCGGCTTGCTTTCATGGAGAATGCGCTCCGTTCAAGGCTGGAACTCCTGGGGCTTGGAAAAGATTGCGCCCGGCGTCAGGATCGAAGAAATACTTCGTTCGCGCCGTGATGGCTCGCATAGATTTTTTTTCGCAGATGCGCGGACCTTGCAATCGGGAATCAAGAGCATTCTCGCTGTGAGCGAGGTGAATTCGGTTTTAGCCGAGGCCGAAGCTATCCTTGAGGGAAACTTGCCCTATTTTGGTCAACCGTCGGTTGCTTGCGGTTTTCCCCCGCAATGGTTTCAAAATCCCTTCACAAAGCAGACAGTTTCTCCGCGAGATTCCTGGACCCAAATGCGCTTCGCCTCGCCTACATACGGCGACTTGAAATTCATCCTCGAGCCTTCCCGATTTTTGTTCGTCTATCCTCTGGCTCGCGCCTACGCTCTCAGTGCCGACGAACGTTATCCCCAGGCTTTTTGGAGTGCGGTTGAGGACTGGGCCTCGCATAGTCCGCCGATGTCCGGACCGCTTTGGATTTGCGGACAAGAGTGTTCGCTGCGCATACTGGCATGGTCATTCGCCCTGCATGCCTTTATTGGCTCAGCTTCCACCACAAACGAACGCGTATCTCTGCTCATTTCCATGATCGCGTCACATGCGTGGCGCACTGCCCAAACTCTCGGTTATGCCCGCTCGCAACGGAGCAACCATTTGATCAGCGAGGCCGTAGGCCTTTGGACCGCCGGCACGTTGTTTCCGGAATTGAGGGAAGCCCACGTCTGGCGGAATCTCGGCGCGCATTTGTTGCACGAGGCCGTTCTCGATCAGATCACGCCGGAAGGCGTCTCCCAGCAGTTTTCTTTCAATTACCAGCGCATGATCGTGCATCTTCTGCTGTGGACTCTGCGCCTGGCTGAAATTCATAATGCGCCGCTCCACGAGGAAATCCGCCGGAGGACGGAAGGGGCGTTCGAGTTCCTGCGAGTATGGGTCGATCTCGAACGCGGCCTCGCTCCAAACTACGGCTCGGACGACGGTAGCCTGATCTTTCCGCTCGCCTCCGGATCCTATCGCGATTTCCGTCCTGTATTGCAATTGGGTGCGGCCGTGCTGGATCGTTCGGCCTTGCCGCGTGGCCACTGGGATGAGGCCGCGCTTTGGTTTGGCATGAGGCCCTCGCGCTTCGAGGCGTCTAGTCCAATTCCTCAAATCTCAACTGAAACCGGATTCTTCCGTCTCGGCGATGAAAGTTCGTGGGCGATGATTCGAGCCGGCCGCTACACTCGCAGGCCGTTTCACGCGGATCAACTGCACGTCGATCTGTGGTGGCGCGGCATGAATCTCGCCCGCGACCCTGGAACTTATCTCTACAACGGCACTGCGCCGTGGAATAATGGACTCGCCGGAACATCCGTTCACAATTCGGTCACTGTGGATGGCGGCGACCAGATGCGTCGGGCTGGGCGCTTCCTCTGGCTCGATTGGGCGCAGGCCTCGGGTCGATCGAGTTCTTCGCAGCGGTTGCCATCAGGTCGCAGTTTGCCCGACCATTTTGAAGGCGAGCACGATGGTTATAGAAGCCGGGGCGCGGAGCATCGCCGAACCGTGCAGTGGCTTTGGGGCGCGGGCTGGGTAATTGTGGACGACATTGAGGGCTACGGCGAGCGCGATCTCCGTTTGCATTGGTTGACTGCGGATTTGCCATACGAGATTTCCGCCTCGCCGTTTCAGGTTACGTTCCGGAAAAACCAGTCGACGATTCGATGGACTCTGTTTTCACTCGCTTCGACAAATGCATTTGTCATACGTTCCGGCAAGCGGGAATGGATGCGCAGCGAATCGGCAGACGAGTACAAGCCAGACTTTTCGCGACTCGGGTGGGAGTCGCAGACCTATGGCGACCTTCGACCCGCAGTCTCGCTGTTGTTCCACACTCGATCTCGGTTACCGGTTCGATTCGTGACGGTGGTGGTTACGGATGAATGTTGCTTCGCCGAATCCGACGGCGAGTCCCTGATTATAGTTAGGACGGAATCCGGAAAGCCCCGCGAACTTTATCGCGTAAGCCTGTCGCCGAGGGCAACGAAAAGAGAATTGCACGCTATCGGATCGCAACGATCTAAACTTGACCGACCGCCTGGCCCATCAACCGCATGAAACAGGTTTTCCAGGACGCCCGCAACGCCGAGGTTACCGTCGCAGATGTCCCCGCGCCGAAGCTGCTGGAGGGATGCGTGCTGGTGCGCACTGCCGCTTCTCTGGTTTCCGCCGGGACCGAGCGTGCCTCGTCAGAGTTTGCCGGAAAGAATCTGCTGCAAAAGGCGCGGATGCGTCCCGATCTTGTTCGCGATGTTCTCGACAAGATCAGCCGCGAGGGGCTGATGGCGGCCGTTTCCACGGTGCGCAGCCGTCTGGATCAGCCCAGCGCTTTGGGATATAGCAGCTCTGGAACGGTCGTCGCTGTCGGCGAAGGCATTGTCGATATCAATCCCGGCGATCGGGTTGCCTGTGCCGGAGCGGGTCATGCCGTTCATGCCGAGTTCGCCTGTGTTCCGCGCCTGCTGATCGCGCGGATTCACGATACCGTGCGTTTCGACGAAGCCTCGTTCACCACGCTGGGAGCGGTCGCTCTGCAGGGGGTTCGCAACGCCGATGCTAAGCTGGGCGACATTGTGGCAGTTGTCGGTCTCGGTCTGCTCGGTCAATTGACTGTGCAAATTCTCAAGGCCGCCGGTTGTTCCGTCCTGGGTATGGACATTTCTGCCGAACGGGCGGCTCTGGCTCTGCGTTCCGGCGCGGACGGAGTGAGCACATCTTCTTCCGAATTTCGCGATTTGTGTTTGCAACATTCCGGCGGGCATGGCGCGGATTCCGTTCTCGTTACGGCCCAGAGCACAAGCAATGCCCCGGTTGAGCTTGCTGGTGCGATAGCGCGCGACCGGGCTGTGGTTGTCGCCGTGGGAACGGTGGCCATGGATATTCCGCGAAGATCTTTTTACGAGAAGGAACTCGATTTCCGCGTTTCCCGCTCCTACGGGCCGGGCCGGTATGACGCGGCATATGAGCAGAAGGGAATCGACTATCCCATTGGATACGTGCGTTGGACGGAATCCCGCAACATGGAAGCCTTCGTCAAGCTGCTCGCTGATCGCAAACTCGATTTATCTCCCCTCGTCACGCATCGTTTTCCCATTACACAAGCTCACTCCGCGTATGAGTTGATCACCGGAAAAACGCGCGAACCATTCCTCGGCGTGGTCATCGAGTATCCCGACGCCGCAGAGACTTTTCGGCGAATCAATATCGCTCCAGCGGAATGGCGCACGGGCAGGCAGAATTCAGTTCGCATTGGACTGCTCGGCGCAGGCAGCTTTGGCGTCGGCACGCTTCTTCCCGCGCTCAAACGAATTCGAGATGTTGAATTCATCGCAGTGTGCTCGGCAAATGGTTCCCACGCCAAATATGCCGCGGAGAAATTCGGATTTCGCTTCTGCGCCACCGACGAGCAGGAGATTCTGAACGACGCGAAGATCAATGCCGTTGTGATCGCGACGCGCCATCATCTGCATGCAAGCCAGGTCGTCGCCGCACTCCGTGCCGGCAAGCACGTCTTTTGCGAAAAACCGCTTTGTCTCCATGAAGAGGAATTGAATGATGTCGTCGCGGAGCTCAGGGATCGGCCACTTCCCAATCGTCCACTGCTCATGGTGGGTTTTAATCGGCGGTTCGCCCCGCTCACGATTCGGCTTAAGACTTTCTTGCAGGCGACCCGCGAGACCGCTCGCGCTGCATTACCGCATCAATGCCGGTTTCCTGCGTGCCGATCACTGGTTGAACGATCAGCGGCAAGGCGGGGGACGCATCACCGGAGAAGTATGCCACTTTGTTGACTTGCTTTGTTTTCTAACGGGCGCTTCTCCCATGGAAGTTGAAACTCGCAGCCTGCCGAACCCCGGCCAGTACAGCAACGACAATGTCGTGTGCTCGTTGCGTTTCGCAAACGGATCGCTGGGTACCATCAGTTACCTGGCCAATGGCGACCGGTCATATTCGAAAGAACGCATCGAAGTTTTCGGGGAGGCGCCACTGCGGTGCTCGAAGACTTTCGCCGTTTGGAACTGGTTCAAGGAGGAAAGAAGCGCGTGGTCCGTTCGCTCCTGCGCCAGGATAAAGGTCACCGGGACGAACTGGAGGCTTTTGTCGAAGCGATTCGACGGGGTGGAGAGTCGCCCACACCATTCCACGAAATCGCAACATCAATGCTGGCAACCTTCGCGCTGGAGAAATCTCGTTGCCTGGGGCAATCCGTTACGGTGCCCGCATTCGAGAAAGCTTTCCATAGCGGCGATCGCGCGCCGCAGATTGCCGGATTGGATCAAGCTTCGTAGCGTCCCGCGCTTCCATGAATATTCTCTACGTATCGCAATACTTTCCACCGGAAATGGGAGCGCCGGCGGCGCGCGCGGCGGAATTATCGCGTCATTGGGTGGCCGCAGGCCACGATGTGACGATACTCACCGGCTTTCCCAATCATCCAACTGGAGTTGTCCCGCTCGAGTACCGCAAGAAATTCCGGCGTCTGTTGGCTCGTGAGCGGATCGATGGGGTAAATATAGTGCGCACGTTTCTTCTTCCATTTCCCAACCGGAAAGCGCACGAGCGCATATTGAATTACTGTTCGTTTTGCCTTTCCGCCGCGGGTACGGGCATGTTCCTGTCTCGGCCCGACTTGGTCATAGCGACTTCTCCGCAGCTTCTGGTGGGACTCTCTGGATGGTGGCTCGCGCGCCGGAAGCATGTGCCTTTCATCTTCGAGGTGCGCGATCTTTGGCCGGAATCGCTTGCCGCAGTCGGCATAGGCAACGAGAATTCGGCTCTACACCGCGTACTGTCAAAGATCGCGGGTTTCTTGTATCGGCGTTCCGATCACATCGTTGTTGTCACCCCTGCCTTCGAAGATCATCTGGTGAAGCACTGGCGAGTCCCTCGCGAAAAAATTTCAGTGATCGAGAATGGTGTGGAGACCGACCTCTTCGCTCCGCACTCGTCTCATTCCGAATTGGTCGTGTCCTTGAAAAGGGAATTGGAGTTGGAGGGAAAGTTTGTTGTCTCCTACATCGGCACCATGGGGATGGCGCACGGACTGGAGACAGTACTCGCAGCAGCCGCGCAATTACGAAGCACAAATCCGGATATTGTTTTTCTGCTGGTCGGCGAAGGCGCCGAGAAAGATAGAATCTTGGCGATGGCGAGGGAGCGCGGCCTTGCCAACTTGCGTTTCGTCGGCCAACAACCCCGCGAAACCATTCCAGCTTACATCGAAGCCTCCAACGTCTGCCTAGTTCTTTTGAAAAAGAACGATCTATTCAAAACCGTCATTCCCACCAAGATGCTGGAATTCATGTCGTGCGCTTGCCCTGTAATCCTCGGAGTCGATGGGCAGGCGCGTGCGATTCTGGAAGAAGCGAATGCCGGACTCGTGATTGAGCCCGAGAATTCCGCCGCGCTGGTCGATGCAATTCTTTATCTCGCCGCCAACCCTAAATCGGCGCGCGAAATGGGACACAATGGAAGGGAACACATTCTACGAAAGTACTCCCGCCGCCAAACGGCGGAGCGGTATGTCAGGGTGCTGCAAAGATTCTTGAATCTACCGGAAGTACCCGCCAAGGCCGCTGCATAAAGGTACAAGCTGAAGTACAAATAAAAATCGCCGCTCGATTTTGTTCCTCAGCCCTAGTTAGTGCGCGGCGATTACAGCCAGTCCCGTGGCTGCGGACAGCGCCGCATCAAATCCTCTGCCCGCGGCCAGGCGAACCCCGCTCAGTGGCACGAAAAGAATATCGTCGGCTTGAAGGTTCATATCGGGGGACTTGGCTTCCAGCATCTTCTTCAGAGGAACGTGCGTCTCCGTCATTCCGTTCGGCCCTTTGTGAATGATGCAGGTCCCGCCGATCTTTGCGCTGTGGTTTGCGCCCCCTGCCAGCGCGAGCGCCTGAAGCACCGTCAGACTCCCATTGTCGATTAGCAATCCGGTGGGACGGCCCACATCGCCTACAACATAGACCACCGGCGCGCGCGGCACGGTAATCGTATCTCCTGGCCTGATCTCGATGTTGTCCTGCATGTCGTCCGCCAGATTTCTGGGCAGGTTAACCGTAATTGGTGCGGCTTGATCGTGCAGATGGATGATGCTCACCTTGCGTCCGGCCGAAGCCGTGAATCCTCCCGCCGCGGAAATCAGGTCGTACAGCCGGCGGTTCCCCACAGCAGGATAAATGCCCGGCTTGCTCACCTCGCCGAGAAGTGTAACTCCATCCGAAATTGATTCGTCGAGGAAGATGGCAACGTGCGGCGTGCGAACGAAGCCCCCGTCCGACAATCTTTTCTCGATCACGGCCTGCGCCTCTTCCACTGTCAGGTCGCCGACATGGATGTAGTCAATCAGAGGCAAATAAATGTCGCCCGAATTGCCGACTCTTGCTTTTGTCGATAACTCCGGAACGTTGTAAACCGAAATTTCCAGGAGATCGCCCGGCCCCAGCCTCACCAGCGACGAATTCTGGATTGTGGCCAGAGTATTCCGGTGTTCGTCAATCGCCGTGTCTCCCTTGTGATCGCCAACGGATGGAACCTGCGGGACCGATTGAGCCGGGAGGGGTGTGGAAGCTTGCGCTTTAGCCGACGAAGAGGCGGATTCTTGCGCGGCGGCTGAAAGGCCGGGAGCAGACAGTGCGATAAGTGAGAAAGCCAGGAAAGCGTAACCACCGCCAAACCTGAATCTGCCAAACTCCATCTACAAGCCTCAGGTGGAAAGATCGGTAAAAAACAGCTCGGTAAAAAGCTCGATAAAAAAGGACCGGAAAAAGCTCGATAAAAAAGTCTAGCACGGGTCAGCCTGCACCGATCACCCAAGAATTTAATCGGAATCTCTTCAGAGAACGGGTAAACGACAAATGCAGATATCCCAAAAAAATTAGGAACTCTTTTCCACAGGTTTTTCACCGAACTGAATTGAAACCCACCGCGCGGGCTGCTAGATTTCCCAACAACCCTCAAACGCAAAAGTATACGAAGATCGGCAGACGTATAAAGCGGAATCCACTAACTCACTACCAGCCGGGCGATGCTGCTGCAATAATTTAGCGTCGGTTTAAATTGCGCACCAACATCCGTGATTTATGGTCCGAGGGGGCTCGGTGACGGTAATCTTCTTCTCCATTTTTTTTCTATCGCTTCTGTTCTCGTTCGTCCTGACCCGTTATGTTCGCGATTTCTCCAGCCGCCGCGGATGGGTGGCGATCCCGTCTCAAGAGAGGCACCTGCACGAAATTCCACTGCCGCGGCTGGGCGGTGTGGCTATATTCATCTCTTTTTCGTTGAGCATTGCAGTGGCGGCGATCATCGCCCGTTACAATCCTCACTTGCACGCGGCGTTTTCTTTCAAGACTCTGTTGACGATCATGGCACCGGCTTGCCTGGTCTTCCTGTTGGGGGTCTATGACGATCTTTATACGGCAGGTCCTTACTTCAAGTTTGCCGTGCAAATTGCGGCGGCCACCATGTTATTTATCGGGGGCCTTCGCATCGTCAACATTCCGGTCCTCTTCGGCGAACATCAACTCCCCTGGTTCCTGGGCCTTCCACTCACGATCTTATGGGTCGTGGCCATTACCAATGCGTTCAACTTGATCGATGGGCTCGACGGTCTCGCCGCCGGCTCCGCTTTGTTTTCGACCCTGGTGGCGTTTGTCGTGGCGTTGTTGAGCGGATACTCCCTCGTCACCGTGATGACGATTGCGCTGGCCGGAGCCATCCTCGGGTTCTTACGCTACAACTTCAATCCCGCAACGATTTTCCTGGGAGATTCAGGAAGCCTCTTCATCGGATTTCTGCTCAGCGCCCTCGCCCTGGCGGGAGCGCAAAAGGCTCCTACCATCGTTGCCGTGGCGATTCCCGTCGTCTCTTTCGGCTTGCCCATTCTCGAAACGTCGCTCTCGATCTTGCGCCGTTTAATCGGCGGCCGTCCCGTCTTCACCGCCGATCGCGAACACATTCACCACAAGCTTCTGCAGCATGGTCTTACTCATCGCCAGGTGGTGATTGTGCTTTACGCGGTATCGGCGGTGTTTGCGCTGCTGAGCTTGTTTCTACTCTGGCCCACCGGGAGTTCTCTCGGCCTGGTGCTGGCCGTGCTTGGAATCGGCATCTGGATTGGGGTCCAGCGTCTCGGCTATTTAGAGTTGGGCGAGTTGGGCCGGGTCGCGCAGCGCACCCTGAAGCAGCCGCAGATTTTCATTAATAATCTCGCGATCCGCCGCGCTACCGAAGAACTTAAAGCGGTTCGCGATTATGAGCAGATTCGCCAAGTCCTCGAGGCGGCTTTCGGCTCCAACGATTTTGACGGATTCGACGTTCGATTCAAACTGTTCCCCGGTGAGTCTCATCCTGCGAGTTTGGTGGAACCGGTGCCGCCTTTGCGACGCGGTGAAGTATCTTTTCACTGGAATAAGGCAATGCGGCCTCGTTCTCTGGAAGGGTTGGCTGTCTGGACTTTATCGCTCGACCTTGTCAGCTCGTCCAATCGCCGCCGCGGCGCACTGATGGTTCATCGCCTCTATTCGCAACGCGAGTTGCAAGTGGATATCAATCTTCTTACTTCGTCTTTTCCCGTCGTTCTAGCCGATGCTTTTGATCGCGCTCTTCAGCACGCCGTACAGGTTATTCCTCATGCCGGCCAGGATGAAGGATTTATTGCCGCGCAGGCGGGATAGCCATTCGGGTATAGCTACCGAAACTCTTTTGTCATTCTTACCGGTTCGGGATAGCGAGCGGAATATCTTGTCATTCCGACCGAAGTCCGGGGCGTCAGCGACGGCGAGCGGAAGAACCTGCTTTGTTGCTCGCTTCGCGCGGACCAAAACCTGTGAACGAGAACAGAAAATTGAGGACTACGCTTTAGCTAAGTGGGCGTATTTCAGACGTACGGTCTTATGCATGCGCGCAGAAAGAAAAGCGGGGAGGGCTGAGAACTAGAGCTTAGCGCTAACGTAAGAATTGATTTCGCAATTCAGGCAAACTTCTTCGAAAGCGGGTGCTGTCCACTGCATGTTAAGTCTCCCAGTCGCTCAAGCTTAACGCTTCGAACGTGGACTAATTCTAGCGCAGAGGATTCTGCGAATCAATGGCCTCTGCAAGAAAATCGTTGGCAAAATCCGCGCCGGACGGTCCTTTAGGTTGGGGAGAATCACTTTAGTTGCAAATTCCTGCATACTTCGCGCGCTCGAAGCGATGACGACGAAGCCGACTCGCAATTATCCGCACTTTTCCACACCTCGAACCATTTCGGCTACTGCCGGAATCGTGCCATCCCTGTTTACCTTAGTCTTCGCTGCGTTTGATGAGGGTAAGCATTTATGTTTGGTAAGACCTTATATGGCACCACCTTTGCAGACGTTCACTTCGTTCCTCTTCAGACCGCGGCGTTCTGTATTCAGTGCGAACTCATCAGCACCAATAGCCGTTCGTACTGTCTGGCGTGCGGCAATCCTTCGCTGCTGAGTCTCTCGCGGGTCCTCGGTGGATCGCTGCTTCAACAGCAGACGGCGCACTTGATCACCGATTCCGAACTCGACTCTCTGGTTCGCGATCTGCTGCGTACCGTGCCAGATCCTCAAGTGCTCGAGGTCGCCGATCATCACGCCCGCATTCCGTCGACCGCTCTTCGCAGCCAGCTTCGCGTGGCCAACGCAGCGCATCCGGTCTCGGGTTTCCGCGCCGTACATCCCGGAGAAGAAGTCGATATTCGCCCTGCGGAATTGGATCTCGAGCCCGCCATCAGCGCCATCACGGAGCGTGCCCAGCATCTCACCGGCGCAACCGGAGCGGCAATCGCTCTAAGCGCTGGCAACGAAATCGTCTGCCGCGCGCGTGCAGGCCGCACCGCACCCGACCTGGGCGTTCGTCTTCAAACCGACGCGGGCATCTCGGCCGAAGCGGTGCGCACCGGCGAAGTCATGCTCTGCCACGATGCCGAGCGCAATCCGCGCGTCGACCTCGCCAGTTGCCGCCGCCTGGGTGTGCGCTCGATTCTGGTTTCGCCGCTGCGTTATTACCGCCGCACGCTGGGCGTCTTCGAAGTGCTGTCGTCATCGCCCAGCGCCTTTGACGAAAAAGATGTTGCCACCATGCAGCTTCTTTCCAGCATGATGGTTGCCGCCATCTCCCGCATCTCAGCCCTCCACCAATCGCGTCTGGCGGTCAAATAGTTAAATTGTTTTGGAGTCGCGCAAGCGACAGCATTCATTAGCCCCACACGTGTGTGTGGGGAAGGTGAAGTGAAACGGAACGAGTCCCGCGCAGGGCCGGCATCGGTTGCGACGCGAAGAGCCTCTAATAGGCCCAATATCCGTTCGCGTAAGTCGTGCTCTGCAAGCCAACAAACACATTCCGTCCAAAGAAGAAGGGAAGTCCCCAATCAAAATAGGTTGGAGCCGAATTTGTCGCCGGACCGCCGAGATCGCCGAACGCATTGTCGGTCTCGTTATTAAACAACGTGTCAGCATTGGCAACGCTGAAATTAACCGTGCCGCTGGTCCCATTCGATCCCTGATTGCTGGCCGAGAGATTCTCGGTGCTGGTGGGGCAATAGAATCCCGAATCGTCGCTGCAAACCGGCGGCGCTCCCACGGAGCCAGGCTCAAGGAAGAAGTATCCGTTCGAGCCGCTATCGATGAAGCTTGAAGCGTAAGTCTGCCCGCTATAAGTGGTCGTGAAACTTCCATCGCCGTCGGCTGAGTAAATGCTGGCGCTGCCCAGCGCATTATTCGATTCCGTCCCAATGCCAAACACCAGCGACCCGCTCACGCTGGCCTCAGCGCCTGAAACCGCCGGCAACTCCACAATCACTCCGTTGTTATCGGTAGTGAAGAAGGCGACGGGATTCGAAACTTGCTGAGCCGCAGTCGCGTCAATCGCCGAGCAGCTAGTCGTAGACGCACAGTCAAAGTAAACCTCGTAGCTCGCAAGACAGGTCGGCGACGAAGGGAGGCCGCAATCCGGCGTAAACAGGCCAACTCCGAGAATGCCATTCGCGCCCAGACTCTCAACATCATCTTGGGGTGAGGTGCAATATCCCGTATAACTAAAGGCAGTTTGGTTGAGGACTTGAATTGGCACAGAACTTGCCGTCTCACCGGCAACCTCCACATCGGCCATTTGCACCGGACCCCACGTATTTCCACTGACAAATGGAAAGCACTCTACCATAGGGTCGCCGTTGGAGGCGTTTTCCGCCGGTAGCGCGAGCGTCATGGCCGACGACAAAACTCTCAGCCCCGAACTTCCTGTGTCTACCAACACATTCTCCACCGTTTGACACGTGGAAGTTTCCGGAAGGCAAACGGTAACGCTTGCAAACGCGGCATCGGGATAGCCGCCTACCGGCCCGCCATTCACCGAAATCGGCAGCACATTGTTTCCAGATGTCGAGATTGTATTCGGCGGAAGAGTGGTGCTGCTACTGCCGCTTCCGCCGCACCCAGCTAGCAGCCCAAATCCCACAAAGATCGCGAAGCAAGAAAATACCCGCAAAATTTTCATTGGATATCCTCGGCCTTCACGCCCGTTGGCAGCATATCCGGCACATAAGCCTTGCCCGTAAACGCCCGCGGATGCCCTCCCATTTGCACCACCAATCCCGCCTGCTCAACCATCAGCGGCCTGCGCCCGAAACGCGGACCGGTTTGCGGCTTCGTTTTCAACGCTTGCGCGTACTGGTCAAAATAACTTCCCAGCAGTTGTCGCATGTCCGGCGGCCACGAAGCCTGCCACGCGAGCCCAAACACTCGGCCTTCGCTGGAAACATATTCCCGCACCACGGCTCCCGACTCTCCCTTTATCTCATGTACGGTGTAACCCGCGTTCGCCGTCGTGCGCACAGTTCCGCGCATGTGCGCCTGGTCCGCCTGAATTGTCGAGACATCCCCGCCCAACGATGCCCAAGCCGGGCAACTAACGCTCAGAATCAACAACCCCGCCACCAGCCAAAAATTGGTGGAACCTGGATTCCGCTTGGCCATTCGTTAACCTCAGATTTTTCTGTTGGATTGCCGTTACAGGTTAGATTGAGCTTAATCTGTCCGGGTTGCTCTTATCGACGCCTCAAAATCATGAAAGGGAATTGAACCAGCCTGATTGAGCTAGTTTGTTGGCTCCATTTTTGGGATGCTACGGGGAATGTATCGAATTGACCATTCGGATTTCTTCCTTACTTTTCCCTCGATTCGGGTTAAGATGAGCAAACGATTTCAACCAGGTCGTCCCCATGTCTGCCATCCTCCAAGCACCGCGGCCGGCCAGTGTAAACCGCCGCCGTCGCGTTCGCCAGAAGGTCCACGCCCCCGCCTATGCCAGCTTCGTGGGCGACTCGCAAAGCGAGATGCTCAATCTATACGAGATACTCGACATTAGCGAGGTTGGCCTTGCCATACAGGGCACTTCGCAAATGGAGATCGGCAAGCCAGTCGATTTGTGCCTCGACCTTGCGGAATCTAGTGGAACAATTTCCGCCACGGCTCGCGTAGTTTGGTCCGACCCCGCGGGACGAGTGGGTTTCGGACTGCCGGTGTTACCCGATGCCGCGCTTCACCGTCTACGCGAGTGGCTCTTCCTTAACTCGATGGCTGGCGCCGCAAATGCGGCATCAGCCGGCCTTGCCTTTCCCGCTGTGGAGTCGACCACACCGTCACCCAGCTACACCGACACGCTCGCCGCCGCATCGGCGGTACAAAGAGAAGCCGAATCTCTCGGTGCTGACCTGGGAGCGGTTCTTTCCTTGATCGCCTCCCGGTCCCAGTCCTTGCTTCGCGCGTCCGGCGCTGCAATCGCTCTTGCGGGAACAGATGCGGGCATTATGATCTGCCGCGCCAGCGCCGGCCCCAGCGCCCCGCCCGTGGGAGTTGGGTTGCAGGTAGGCTCGGGTTTTTCCGGCGAATGCGTACGCACCGGAGAAACCCTGCGCTGCGACGACGCCGAAACCGACAAGCGCGTCGATCGCGAGAGTTGCCGCTCGTTGGGTATTCGCTCCATGCTGGCCGCTCCCATCCGTTCGGGCGAAAAAGTCGTCGGTCTGCTGGAAACATTTTCCGCGGACCCGAACGCTTTTAGCGAAAGAGATAGCGCGGTTTTACAGCGTTTCGCCGAAAGCATTGTTGCCGCAGCCAAACGCGCCGCCCCAGTCGAAGCTACTCCCGATCCAGTCCAGGCTGCTCCCGCTCCACCAGAGTTCATCGCGGTTCCTTTTTCTCCCCGTCCGGGCAGCGTTCTATTTGCCTCCGAACCGGAAGTGAAATCGCAACAAGCGGAATTGAACGATGAGTTGGCGGATCGACAATCCGAGGGATATAAGGACAAAGTCGGCGGCGTGCATCTGCCTCGAACTTATCTTTTCCTGTTAATCCTCGTTGCCGCTATCATCGCGCTCGCTTTGGGATTCCTGCTTGCACCACGCATTCAGCCCTGGATCCAAAACAAGTTTCACGTTCGTCGGCTCGGTCACGAGCAAACGGTTTTGGCCTCGTCTCGAGGGTCAGTCGAGTCCGCAGCGTTGCCGGACTCTTCCCGGCTCGAAGGCCTCCGCGCTTTGGCCCAGCGGAACGACCCCACAGCCGAAAATGCGATTGGCCTTCTTTACGCGCAAGGGGACGAGAGTCAGTCAATTAAGCGCGACTCCAGCGAGGCCGCTCACTGGTTTACCCGAGCCGCCGAACATGGCAGCATCTCCGCGCAATACAAATTGGCCTTGCTCTATTGGGGCGGTCACGGAGTTCCCAAAGACGCCAACAAAGCCTATTTTTGGGCGGTGCTGGCTCGCGCCGGCGGCCAGGAGGGCAGCAAAGATTTAGCCAAAGTTCTCGCCAACGGCATGACCCGCGCCCAAGCCGCGGCGATCGAGCAACAAGCCGAAATCTGGTATCAAGACCACGAGTCGCACGGCAAACCACAGCCGGGCCGTTAGACGGCTTCCGGTCTCACGGCTGACGGCTTTTGGCTTCTGGATACTAAGAAGCTGTTTTCCGGAAGCCGACGCCGGAAGCCCGAAGCCGGAAGCCCGAAGCCGGAAGCCCGAAGCCCGAAGCCCGAAGCCCGAAGCCCATTCCCCTCCACAGCGTTAAAATGAATAAAAGATGTCCACCCTCCGCACCATTCTCGACGAACGCGTTCGCGAAGCGGACCCCGCGCTCTACGAAAAACTCGAAAACAACCGCTTGCGCTGCTTCTCTTGCGGACACTGTTGCCCCATACCCGAGGGCCAGCCCGGCGTATGCAAGGTCCGCTACAACCGTGGCGGAAAGCTCTACGTTCCCTGGGGGTACACTGCCGGAACGCAGTGCGATCCGGTCGAGAAGAAGCCCTTCTTCCACGCCTATCCCGGCGCGCTTGCCTACAGCTTCGGCATGCTCGGCTGCGACCTGCACTGCTCGTATTGCCAGAATTGGGTAACGTCGCAAGCTCTGCGCGATCCCAACGCCATCTCGCCGCCGCATCCGACCACGCCGGAAGCGCTGGTTCGCGACGCAATCGACCAGGGCGCAAAGATTTTAGTTAGCACCTACAACGAGCCGCTCATCACCAGCGAATGGGCAGTCGCAGTTTTCAAAGAAGCCCGCGCCGCCGGGCTTGTGACCGGCTTTGTCTCCAACGGCAACGGAACGCCGCAAGTCCTCGAATATCTCCATCCGTGGCTTGACCTCTACAAAGTCGATCTCAAGAGCTTCGACGACCGCCACTACCACGAACTTGGAGGACGCATCGGACCTATTCTCGATAGCATTCGGCGCATCTACAGCATGGGACTGTGGCTCGAAATCGTCACGCTGCTCATTCCCGGCTTCAATGATTCCGACGAAGAACTCCGCCGCCTCACCGAATTTCTAGCTGGAATTTCGGTGGACATTCCCTGGCACATCACCGCTTTTCACGGGGATTATAAGATGACCGACCCTCGCAATACGCGGCCCGAAGACCTGCTGCGCGCTGTCGAGATCGGACGAGAAGCCGGCCTACGCTACATCTACGCAGGCAACCTTCCGGGCAGGATTGGCGAGTGGGAGAATACGCGTTGTCCAGAATGCAACCAGACTTTGATCGAACGCTACGGCTATCTGATCAAGGATTACCGGCTTACCGAGGATGGCCGCTGTCCGCATTGTGCCGCTATGATTCCAGGCCGATGGTCGTCCCGCTTCGAAGGACAAATCGCCTCTCGCCCGTTTTACCCCGCCAAAAAAACAAATCTGTTCACGATCACGAGCCATTAGCTATCGTTATTGTCATCCTGACCGGAACATGCCGATTCGCTATGCGAATCGGCATGTGTGGTGGAAGGATCCCTATGCCGTCAAAACGGTCCCAGCCTATGCAGGGAGTTCGCAAGATTGTCTCGAAGCGAATCTTCCTATGTACGCTTCCTTCTGGGGCGGACTCTGGCTGAGTTTGGCGGCTGCTCCACTACTGAGGCGAAAAGGTGTTGAACGTCTTCGTATGGATTGTAAGTGTCGTCGGGATACCAAATTCCCGCGAAGAGATCCCCCTGACGAGACACCGTACAGCGCTGCACGTGAACGCTGTCGATGAAGCTGTGCTTGATCTGCGGAGCGCCCCAGTCGCCTCCCCAAATGAGTCCGCAGCTCTGCGCGAGCTGGCCGAGGAAGGTGAAATCTCCTTTCCAGCTCGGCTCGCCGCCGATTGAGCGCACGATGTCGCACGCCAGGCCGTAGTGATGAACGCCGACCGTGCGAAGTTTTGTCGCCCCATTATTGAAGAGTTCTTGCTGGCGCTCTTGGCTGCGGTAAGTTTCGTAAATTATCAATTCGATTCCCATTTGTTGCGCCGACAAGACGATGCGTTCAACGAGTTGGCGAGTCATGGGTTCGAGCAGGGAAGCGTCGCTAATACGACCGGCAGAGCCAAAGTGCGCGTCTTTTGAAATTACATCCGTATAGAAGCTGGACATCTGAGCCTCCGGGAGGATATCCCAAGCTAATCACGGGGAGAGCTCGATGTGTGATGGAAAAGTCCTGGAAAACCTGTCTGCTTCGAGCCTTTTCCCAGAATAGAATATTACTGGCGGAGAAGTTAGCCACAAGAGTCACAAAGCTAAAGAAGTAAGAATCTCTATTGAACACCTTCGTGATAATTCGTGCCCCTTCGAGGTTGTATCTTTACGGGTTTCTGTGACGGTACACGGGTCGGCGTCACAATTCCAAGCACACACTTGACTCTTCGTGTACAATTAAGGTCAGCTAAGTTTGACTCACAAGCAATTGAAGGTCGGTATCGCCAACCAGCGTCACCCCCTCACTAGCAGCGAATCTTCTCAGCACAATCCAATAGAAACAAGAATAGGAACTATCAATGGCAGAACAAGGAACAGTAAAGTGGTTTAACGACGCCAAGGGCTATGGCTTCATCAGCCGTCAAAATGGCGAAGACGTTTTCGTGCATTTCTCCGCGATTCAGGCTGGCGGCTTCCGCAGCCTCCAGGAAGGCCAAACCGTGCAGTTCGACGTGACCAAAGGCCCCAAGGGCTGGCAGGCGGAGAACGTTCAGGCTGTCTAACACCACTTTCTGAGTGATAACAAATGCCCGCGACTTGAAAAAGTCCGGGCATTTTCCTTTTGGTTGCTCGTCTGTTATTCGTGCTTCGAATGACAAGAGTTGTTTTTTTACTTTGCGCGCGCCTGCTGCACCATCTCTACTAAAACCTTTCTCGTCTCCCCAGGATCTTTTACTTCTCGCAGAAACGCGATTCTGGCTCCCTTCATCCCTTCCGCGGTTTTCAATCGAACATGAAAGCCGAGGCGATCGACCGCGGTCATCGCCGCCTCTTCCGCTTCGATGCCGGCGAACACTTTAGCCAATACGATCAGCGCATCTTTATGGTCGGCATTCATGTGCTCGAGAATTCCCGCAGAGGCGTCGGCCAGCGGATCGGGCTGAGCTTTGTCGTAATCAAGAGCGGCCACCCAGCCCATCACTCCGAAGCCACCAACGTAGTAAACGTCGATCACATCCATGCGGTGAAATGAAAAGTCATCGAAATCGACCCAGTATTTGGCGTTGGCGTAACGCTCGAGATAAAGCTTTCGGACCTCCGCCAGTTCGGATTCTCCGACGGTCACAACGTTTCCCACCAGGGTGACTCTCGATGCGCCCAACGGGTCTCCGCTGGAATCAGGCTGGGTGATGAGCAAACTGGCGCGGGGATCGGCCTGAAGATTCTGGGTATGCATGGCCATGGCGCTGATTAGGAAGATCGGGCGGCCCTGCGAATCGAGTCCGTAGGGCATTACGGAACCAAAGGGAAATCCAGGCTGCTTGCGCGAAAGAGTGGAAAGGCTTCCGATACGGCCGATGTGAACCAAAGTGCGGACACGCTCGGAAAACGATGGCTCAGGAATTGTTACCTGATCGCTGGATGGGCCTGGGCCGGCATGTTTTCTGGAAGAAGACATTTAGGTTCTGCCAGAAGTTTAACAGGTGGGGTCGAGCCTTCGATTGGACGGCGGTGCGAGGCGGCCGTCCGGATCAATGTCTAGTGAGAATCCTTCTTATTCATGGGGATAACCCAGCAGAATCTCATCCATTTTTTCCGCCGCCCAGCAGGCCAACTCCTCGCGGGACAAGCGCTTCCGTATCGGTTCCCGCTCAAACATCTGGTAATTGACGGAGAATGTGATCTTTCCGCTCTGGATCGCCTCCAGCCGCCGCAGTTGATCTTCCACTCGACGTACTAAAACTTTTATGCCTTCTTCATCGGCCACGGCAAAAACCCAGAAGAGTTCCTGCACCGCCGCAGAATTCAGCCGCGGAAGCAGCACGTCGAGGTTCGGAGAGATGCAATGCTCGAGGGTATCCCTTACACGATAAGAGATATCCGCGGAGAAAGTTCCTATCTCCGACGCCGCGATACGCGTGGAGACCACCGCCAGCGAATCCGGCTTCTCCTTACAATTTAGGATTGCTGGAGACAGGATTTTGTAAAGGGAAAATACCGGCAGAGTGACGAAAAAACGGCTGCCTTCGCCCGGTGCGCTTTCAACCCAAATCTTTCCTCCGAGGCGGGAGACGATTTCACGGCAGATGTAAAGTCCCAATCCCAGGCCCTTGCGGCCGCCCGTATCCTGGTTTATCTCCTGGTGCAGCCGATCGAAGATTCTCCCTTGCGCCTCGCGCGCGATGCCGCACCCAGTGTCGGAGACTTCCAGCAGTAATGTCGAGAAATCTACCGGATTGAGCGCCAGGCGCACGCAGATTTCCCCACCGGCCTGGGTAAACTTAATGGCATTAGTGATTAGATTTTGCAGCACCTGGCTCACCCGTAAAGGATCAGCAAGGGCCTTCGGTACAGAGGACTCGATCACGGAAAAAATGCGGATTTCTTTTTCCGCGGCGTGCGGCGTGCGGCCTTGAACCACATCCTGCACAACTTCTTTCAGAGAAACGCATTGTGGTTCCACGCTGAGCTTGCCTGCCTGCACCCGCGTAACCTCCAGCAGATCATCCACCATGGAATTTAGCTGGCCCGCATTTTTCAGGATGACGCGTGCGTACTGGTGCTGCTCATCGTTGAGCGTTCCCGCTAATTCATCTTCCAGGATCGAAGCGAAGCTGGAGATGACGGCCAGCGGCGAGCGCAGTTCGTGGGACACATTGGAGAGAAACTCCTCCTTGAGCTGTTGTTCCTGGGCGCGAATGCGCTCCGTCGCCTGGAGGGTCTGATGTCGGGTGATGGCGAAGTCGATGCTGTGAACGAGAGAGTGACCCTTAAACTCTCCCTTGACGAGGAAGTCCTGAGCTCCGTACTTGAGCGCATCGGATGCGGTTTCCTTGTCGTTCATGCCGGTCATGACGATCAGCGCGGTCGCGGGAGCCGCTGCGCGTAAACGGCGTGCTGCGTCAAGGCGCGTCGCATCGGGCAACCCCAGGTCGGAGAGGATCACATGAAATTCATCGCGGGTAAGGCATTCCAGAGCAGTCTTCAGGCGGTCGAAATGGGTCAATTGAAACTTGTCGCGCGAGTCTTTTAACATCTGCTCGATGAGCGTGGCGTCGCCTGGGTTGTCCTCCAGCAACAGGATGCGGACTGCCGATTCGGGGGAAATTCCTGTTGAGACGGGAAATGGGGCTGGTGGCACCGCCGTTGCCCGGCTCGCATTGAAAAGTTCTAATGTCATAGGCTCTTGCGCTCACTGCACAGTGGTCAATTGAGAAGACATCGGCAACTCTGGTCCAAGCTTTAGAAACGCGCTGGGCACTGGGTCGAACATGCCTTTTGTAAGTTTCTCGGTTGAGGTGGCCCTCATCAGCGGCGACGGGGTATTATGTTGTGGTCCCTTGTTCGGCGGGAGTAGTTCAGCGGTAGGACGCCAGCTTCCCAAGTTGAGCCTTTTCGCGGGCGTCGAGCCCGCAGGCGAAATCCCGAGCGAAACGCGAGGGACCTAATAGAGTAACGAGCGGGAGTAGTTCAGCGGTAGAACGCCAGCTTCCCAAGCTGGATGTCGCCGGTTCGATCCCGGTCTCCCGCTCCAATTCTTAGTTTCCAGCCCCACATTCTCTTTCCAGCGCTGTGTTTCCCCGGCATCACGCCCAAAAGGGTTCTCCTTGGGCTGCCTCGCTTGCTTGCAAGGCACGTAGTGGCACCTCTGTGCTTCTGGAGGCACCGATGTGCAATTGCAAAAAAGCGGACCGCAACGTAGTGAAATAGATTGGGTTATTAGAAATTGGACGGGGAAACGGGCCGGCGCCGGCGATCGGCCCAGCGATCGCTTCGATTCCTCCAGTTTCGGGAAAGACTCTAGTGCAGATTTCGAAGCCCGGGAGCGTTCTTTTTGCAATGATTTCTGTGTACTGAACTCCCCCAGCCAAACCAGCAAGTCCAGACTGACGTGGGTCACTAAAGCTGCACTACCTTCGAGGCTGGGGCGGCTGGTAACGTGATGCTAACTTAGTAGTTTGTGCCAAGCCTTTATGCCGATCTTCCAGAGGGTTTCCGTCAGGATTGCGAAGTTATTGCTGCTACTGCTGCTAGCCAGCTTTTGCTCGACGTTTAGTTATGGCGCGGCGGCCGATCGAATTACTGGCTCGCTGACGAGTGGGCGGACGGTAACCCTCGAAGGTCACCTAGCGCGCCGAGCCCTGCCGCAGTTCGATCAGGGACCAATAGACCCGGCGACGCGATTGGACATGATTACCCTGATTGCTTCCCCGACCGCAGTACAGCAGAAGGCTCTGACGCAGCTTCTGGCCCAACAACAAGACCCGAAATCTTTGAACTACCACAGATGGCTGACTCCAGAGCAATACGCCGACCGCTTCGGGTTGAGCCGGAACGACGCCCAACAAATCGCAGCCTGGCTCAAGGCACAGGGCTTTAGCGAGATTCACGTTGCGCGAGGGCGTAACTGGGTTTCGTTTAGCGGCACGGCCGCCCAGGTTCAAAGCTCGTTCTCGACTGAAATTCACAACTACAACGTGAATGGCGAGCTGCACTATGCCAATGCCACAGCTCCGGCGATTCCGGCTGCATTGGCTGGAATAGTAACCGGCTTGCGCGGCTTGCACGACTTTTATCCCAAGCCGATGGGTATCGGGCGGAATGCGGAGATGCGTCCGTATTACGACAGTTCCGTCTATGGGGATCTCGTCGCCCCCGGAGATATTGCGACAATTTACGATATCAATGCGCTGTATTCGGCTGGAATCGACGGCACTGGGGAAACGCTGGCGGTGATGGGGCAAACCGACATTTATCTTGCGGATATCGCCGACTTCCGCAGCGGCTTCGGACTTCCCGCCATCGCTTGCACAACGAATGGCGAGGGCGTGATTACGGCTTGTAACGATCCCCACTTTCAATATGTGCTCAACGGACCCGATCCCGGTCTTTCGACCAAAGGAGATATCAAAGAAGCCGACCTCGACCTGGAGTGGGCCGGAGCGGTCGCGCGGGGCGCGCAGCTAATCTACGTAAATTCGAGCAATACGCTCGCCTCTTATTACTACTCGATCGACAACGATCTGGCGCCGGTGATCAGTTTGAGCTATGGCGAATGCGAATCCGACGATAACGACATTGCTGGGGATGAAACCGAGCTACAGACAGCGAATTCAGAGGGAATCACCTTCGTGAACGCCAGTGGCGACAGCGGCGCTGCCGAGTGCGATTATTTCGCGACCGTGACCAGCGGCAACCTGGCTACGCAGGGGCTTGCCGTTAGCTATCCCGCGAGCAGTCCGGAAGTGACCGGCGTGGGCGGAACAGCCATACCGTTCACCGATTTGACCGGCACTTATTGGGGAACGAGTAACGGGACCTTCGGCGGAACGGCTCTTTCTTATATTCCGGAGCAGGCGTGGAACGACGATCTGGAATTTGCTCAGTACTGCGTGCCGAACGCGAATACCGATTACTGCAAACAGGGTGGAAGCACCGCGCACAGTGGGTGGGTTCCCATTACCTCTGAAGCCACGGCACAAACGGATATTTCGATTGCCTCTTCCGGAGGCGGGGCAAGCAATTGCGCGTTTCTAAACCACGCCGGGCAATGCTTCGCTGGATTTACGCAGCCTTCGTGGCAAACGGTGACGGTTCCATCGCAGGCCAGCGCGCGCTTTTCGCCCGACGTTTCGTTTCTGTCGACGCCGAATTTTCCCGGATACATTATTTGCACGCAGTTGTCGGAACTCGGCCTTTCCGGCAGCGGCAGCAGTCTGTGCGCCCGGCGGCACCGCAGGCATCACCGACGCGCTCAATCTGGATGCTCGATCGATCAGCGGCGGAACGTCGATTTCGACGCCTCTATTTGCCGGGATCGTGGCTTTGTTGAACCAGTATTTGGCCGGCGCTTCTTCGCCGGGCTTGGGGAATGTGAATCCAACGCTTTATGCATTGGCTGAAACTCCATCAAATAAAGCTTTTCATCCGGTCACAACCGGCGACAACAATGTCTATTGCGAGGTCGGTACGCCATCCTCGGAACCGAGCGGCATACAGTGCCCTGGATCGGGCGTGTTCGGCTTCGCGGCTTCCAATGCCGATGCAACTACGGGTTACAACCTGGTAACCGGCCTCGGCTCGGTGGACGTGAATAATTTAGCGCTGGCGTGGGCGGCTTCGCGGAGTTCGAGTTCGGTCTCGCTTGGAGCGACGCCGAGTCAACCTTATCAAAGCGAGAGCGTGACGCTTACCGCAACAACCACACCATCCACTGCGATCGGCAATGTGACGTTCAACAACGGTGCAACGGTGCTGGGCACGGCGAGCCTCTCGACGGGGACGGCCAGCCTCGTGATCTCTACCTTGCCCGTTGCGGCGAACAGTATCACTGCCACTTACAACGGGGATGGAGGGCTTTCCAGTTCGACCTCGAGCGCTGTCACAGTAACGGTCGTGCCGGCATTTACGCTCTCTTCGAGTGCGGGGACAGTTACGGTCAACCCCGGGCAAAGTGGCTCGGCTACCATCACGGTGGCGCAAGCGAGCGGATTTAGTGGGGCGCTGACTTTCAGTTGCTCGGGTTTGCCCTCGGGAGCGAGTTGCACGTTTACGCCAAACGGGACCACTCACGCCTCGGTTGCGCTAACCATTGCGACCGCAGCGTCAACGCCAGGGGGCAGCACGCCAATTACGATCACCGCGACTACTGGCGGATCGAGTCCTCTTACGAATACAACGCAGATCACGCTTGCGGTCGAGGAATTCACGCTTTCGGCGAATAGTTCTACGATCACGGTGGTCGCGGGGCAAAGCGGATCGTCGAATATCACGGTCGGCGCCGGCGAACGGATTCAGTCAGGCACTCACCTTTAGTTGCTCGGGATTGCCCTCTGGCGCGACTTGCGCCTTCACGCCGAACGGCACCACTCAGACGACCGTTGCGCTTAGCGTTGCGACGACTGCTTCGATGGGCGCCAGCAGCGGCTCGATCTCGATTACGGCCACTACATCCGAGCTCTAACCCCTCTACGAATACCGCGCAGATCACGCTCACGGTTACGCCGGGCCCGAGCTTTGCCATTGCGGCGGGCGCAACCAGTTATCAGGTAAAGCAGGGGCAAAGCGTCACGGCAACCGTAATGATGACAGGCAGCAACGGCTTCAACTCGTCCGTGACGTATACCTGCACCGATCCGGCATCGGAATCGACTTGCACCGGACCGAGCGCAGCGACCACTGCCGCGTCGGTAACTTTCAATATCACGACCACCGCCCCAACCTCCGCCGCGCTGGTGCCTTTCAATACAGGGATGCGGGTTTTCTATGCGGCGCTTTTACCGGGACTGGGCATCGTCTTTGCGGCTAAACCGCGCCGGCGTTGGCTGCGCGGAATGCGCCTGCTGAGTCTGATTCTCATGCTGGGATTTTCGACGGCCTGGCTGGCCTCGTGCGGCGGCGGATCGGGCGGCGGGGAAAGCGGAACTCCGAATCCGGGGACGCCCACTGGCAGCTACACGATCACTGTGAACGCCACGGCGGGTGGAACCGCTCCCTCGTCGGGTCCTGTGACCTTTACGTTGGCGGTGCAGTAGTTGGTGGTGCAGTAGCAGGCAGAGGCATCCGCGGACATGCGAAATTTGTCCTGTCCTCGAAACGCACCTCATTTTTCCGTCTTATCCCGAACTCCATTCCACGAGACGTTTCAAATCCGGTCAGCGGACTTTTTCCGCAGCCTGCGAAGGCTTATAATGGCTTTATATGAGCAGCCATAATATTGAACCTCCCTCCATGTCTGAGATTTGCGCCCGGGTGCGACACCTCGGATATGCTGCGTCCGGCAGGGTTCGCCTTTATGGCGAAGATTTTGAGGTGGTTTCGGATCCGTTTCCGGAATCCGGCGGGATAGCAGTTCACGTAACGACAAAGAACGATTCCCGAATTCGCGTGCTGCATTTGCCCTCAACCGTGCTTCAGAGCGTAAGAGGACGGGAGCAGAACGCAGCCTGACTCGGACGAATTGTGTTGGCAGACGTCGTTCGCGACGAACGGCGTTCATCGTAAAGGACTGCTACGCCGCTTAGTGCGAGGCTTCTGCCTTCTTGAGATAGTCTGAGAGTTGCCGCACTACGGCAATGAAGGCCTTGTTCGCCACCGAAAAGTGCGGTCGCGGCGATAGGCAAGCCCGAGTTCTCGCCACAATTCGAGGCCCTCCAATTCCACGAGCTTCACCCGGCCGGCTGCGACTTCGTCGGGCGAAAGACGCGCTGATGAGCGAGATGCCAAGGTCGGCTGCCGACGAAGCTCTTGATCATTCCGATGCTGGGTAACTCCATTCTGACTTTGAGTTCCGGTGTTGTACTCGCGAAAAAGCTTATCCAGCAAGCGGCGCGTGTGGCCGGTCTTCGGAAGGAGAAGAGGATGTTTCACGACCTCGCTGATATGGCCGATTTCAATTTGGCCAGAGGATTTTTGGGGCTCACCATCAACATCAACCGGTCCTTAAAGATCAGCCTGAACCTTCAGGCTGGGAGATTGCACCGGCAGGCTGAAGACGCCCACATCGAGAGAACCGTTTTCCAGTTTTTCGACGATCTTATAAGTGAAATTGCGATAGATGCTGATCTGCACATCGGGAAAACGGCGGCAATATTCGGCGAAAACTTCGGGCAGAACATAAAGGCAGGTGGCTTCGTTGGCCCCGACAAGCAGCGTTCCGCGCGGCGTATGCCCGTGATCGGCGACCGCGACCAGGGATTCGTCGCGCAACTTTTTCATGCGCAGGGCATAGTCGTGGAAGACCTGGCCGGCGGGAGTCAACTTCACGGTCTTGCCCGAGCGATCGAGCAGGCGGTCGCCATACTCTTGCTCCAATTGGCGAATCTGGGCGCTGACCGCCGACTGCGAACGGAAAACTTTTTCTCCGGCGCGCGAGAAGCTGCCTTGCCGGGCGACCTCGAGGAATGTAATGAGCTGATCGAAATCCATGTGGGATTATAGCGAACTTTATCGGCGTAACTGGCAGCCTGAATATGAAACGGAATTGAAGTTGATTCTCGATTCGTACTCCGGAATGCGGTTCCGCTGGCATACAGAATGCACGGCCCGGGTCTTTCGGAAGAGGAAGGTTGCTCGCCTTCGTAGCTCCGCGCTTCCTCGGCTGCAAGGCGCGAGAGAATCGACGCCCAAGTAACTTCGATCGCGCACGGCGGCGTAGAGGCTCAACTCTCAGCAGCGGCAGAGTTGAGCAGGCGAGCAACTCAGCGGCCCTCGGGCTGCCGGTGAGTTGCACGTGGCGATGAAGAATGCGGCGGAGCCATTGTTCTTCCTGAAATTCGAGTGCTGCAAGCCTCACCGAGTCGCGGTTGATGTGGTCGTCGTTAAGGTAGGCGTCGGCGTTCGCGCTTAACAGATAAGCAAGGCCCCCCGTCATTCCGGCTCCCAGATTGTCGCCTGCGGGACCTATGATCATCATCATGCCCGCGGTCATGTATTCGCATCCGTGGCGGCCAACGCCCTCGACCACGGCGAGCGCCCCGCTGTTGCGAACAGCAAACCGCTCTCCGGCCCGGCCGGCGATGAACAGCTCTCCGGACGTTGCGCCGTAGAGCACGGTATTCCCGACCAGAACGTCTCCGCGTTCGGAGGCTTCCGCATGTGCGTGATGGCGATGCTGCCGCCACACAAGCCCTTGCCAACATAGTCGTTCGCCTCTCCGATCAGCTGGAAGTTGACGCCAGAAATCAGAAACGCGCCAAAGCTCTGCCCTGCAGTGCCCACGAACTCGCACTCGACTCCGGTCATTTCCGGCGTCGGAAAGCCCGGGCAGAAAGTTCCAAGGTTCGCCGCAAAATCTCGCCGCTGAGATGCGCGCCTACCGCGCGATCCTCCGTTAGTGATCGCAAAGCGATAAGGCCGACAGCGACGAGCGATTCCAGATCGTCCACCACGCGATTCAATTCCACGTGAAGCGCACCGCTATCTTCGTGAGGACAGGGAAACTGCGCGGGAGCATCAGCAACCGGTTGCAGAATCGCCTCCACGCCAGCTTCGTTCGACCAGTTCGGCCTCAGGCGAACGAGCCTTTAACCGCCCAATTGCGCCCAGAACTTCATCAATAGAGCCAGCGCCGAGGCTGGCCAGCAACTCGCGAACATCCGCCGCCAGGGCGCGGAAAAAAGTTTCGACCATCTCCAGGCTTGCCGGCGAACCGGGCGCGCAAAGTTTCGTCTTGCGTCGCGATGCCGACGGGGCAAGTGTTGAGGTGGCACTGCCGCGCCATCACGCAACCGATGGCCAGTAAAGCTGCGGTTCCAAAGCCGAATTCCTCCGCGCCCAGCAGCGCGGCAACCACCACGTCGCGGGCAAACTTCAATCCGCCATCTACGCGCAAGCGAACTCGCGCGCGAATCCGGCGCGCACTAGAGCGGTGTGCGCGTCGCGTAGGCCGATCTCCCAGGGAAGGCCGGTGTTCTTGATGGAGGTAAGCGGCGACGCGCCTGTACCGCCATCGTGACCGCTAATGGTAATTACGTCAGCGCCGGCTTTGGCAACTCCAGTGGCGATTACGCCGACTCCGGAACTTGAAACCAGCTTCACTCCGATACGGGCAATCGGATTGACCGCGCGCAGATCGTAGATCAATTGCGCCAGATCTTCGATGCTGTAAATATCGTGGTGCGGCGGCGGCGAGATCAGCGAGGTTCCGGGAATCGCATGCCTCAGGCGCGCGATATAAGGTGTGACCTTGCTCGACGGCAACTGTCCGCCCTCGCCGGGTTTCGAACCTTGCGCCATCTTGATTTCGATTTCGTCGGCGTGCACGAGATATTCCGCAGTCACGCCAAACCGCGCCGAAGCCACTTGCTTCACGCGATTGTTGGCTTCGGGTTGTTCGTGATAGATGCGCGGATCTTCGCCGCCCTCGCCGGTGTTGCTCCGTCCGCCCAGGCGGTTCATGGCGATGGCGAGGGTCCGATGAGCTTCGGGCGAAATTGCTCCCAAAGACATGGCTTGCGTGCTGAAGCGGCTGAGCAGCGAGACTTCGCTCTCCACTTGATCGAGCGGCAAGGGATCGGCGGGACGGAAATCGAGCAAGTCCCGCACGGAAATGTTCCTTCCGTCTTCTTTTCGCTCGTCGGAGAGAACCTTAAACGCCGCATGATTCTCCGGCGTGGGAGATTTAATGTAGCGATGCATTCGCCGCACGAGTTCTGGAGAACTGGAGTGCTGTTCTCCATTGCGGCGGAAGCGGTAGAGTCCGGCGTCGCGGAATTCCGCGCCGGTGGGCGCGAAGCCTGCGGAATGGCGAACGATGCAATCCCGCAATAAATCGTCGAACGATTTGCCGCTGACCGTGTGGGCGGCATCCTCGAAAAATTCTGCGCATACGGACGCATCGAGGCCAATGGTTTCAAAGAGATGGCTGTTGCGGTAGCTGCTCATGGTGGAAACACCCATGCGCGCCAGCACTTTTCGCAGACCCTTCTCAATGCCCATCCGATAGCGGGCCGGGCCATTGGGCAACTGTGCGCGATCGCCGCGTGCGGCCAGGCTCATCGCCAAATAGGGGTGGACCGCGCTCGCTCCGGCCGCCACCAGCAGGGCGATGTGGTGAATATCTGAGGCCTGGCCGGTTTCGACGATCAGCGGAACATTCCACGCCCCAGCCTCTGTCATCGCCCGCCACGCGGCTGAAAGTGCCAGCAGGGCGGGCAAAGCGGCGCGGGTTTCGTTTAAGCCACGATCCGACAGCAAGATTGCCCTGCCGCTGCCTGCCGCTGTGGCAGCTTTTTCGCGAATTTGCTTCAAAACTTCCTGCGCGGCCTCAACGCCGCCTCCCGCCGCGAAAGTCATGTCGATGGGATGAATGGTCAGGAAGGTTTCGCATAGACCGTCCATTTGTCCCGCATCCAGTAGCGGAGAACTCAGCTTGATATGTTTGCCCAGATACGCGTCGAGCGACATTACATGGCTTTCGCGCAATGGATCGATCGGGGGATTTGTGACTTGGGCAAATCGCTGCTTGCAGTAATCCCAAAGCGGGCGAGGCAGCCGCGATAAGAAAGCCGGCGGGGCATCGTCCCCCATGCTCCACAGCGGCTCCTGGCAAGTCTCGACGAGGGGCTGGAAAAGCATGCGGTATTGATCTTCGGTCCAACCGAAAGCCGCCATCAACCTGTTGGAATCAATATCCGCCGGTGTGGCCTTGTGCTTTGCGGAAATCGTAATCGCCGGCGTCCGACTATTTTCTGCCGGCACTAGCAGCGGCACTTCATGGGGATGAAAAAGCATTCCGCTTGCCGGATCGGCGATCAGCATCTCACCAGGGCCCAGGCGTTGACGTTCGACAATTTGCTTATCGGAAAGATCGGTAAAGCCGACTTCGGAGCCGACCACCAGCAATCCGTCGGATGTGAGCGTGTAACGGAGAGGACGCAATCCGTTGCGATCCAGTTTTGCGCCCACAACTATGCCGTCGGTAAAGATGAGAGCGGCAGGACCGTCCCAAGGTTCCTGCTCGGGAGCGCTGGCGGCAAGAAATTCACGCAGATTGGAATCGAGACGTCGATCATGCTCCCATGCGGGAGGCACCAGCCGCAGCGCGGACTCGGCGAGGCTGCAACCGCTGCGCACCAGGGCCTCCAGCGCATTATCGAAGCTGGCGGAATCGCTCATGCCAGGTTGCAGCAGCCTTGAGTTTGCCGATAACCCGAGTTTGCCGCGCAATCCAGCGGCGCGTGCTTCGAACCATCGGCGATTACTGCCGATGGTATTGATCTCGCCATTGTGAGCGACGAAACGAAAGGGCTGTGCCAAGGACCAACTAGGTTGCGTGTTGGTGGAATAGCGCTGGTGGAACATCACAAAAGAACTGGCAAATTCAGGATGCTGAAGATCGGGATAGAACGGGGCCAATTGCGCCGGCGTAAGCAATCCCTTGTAGACGATGGTTCGGGATGAGAGTGAGCAGAAATAGGCAGAGTCGCACTCGGCTTCGACTTCGTGGCGCAGGCGGAAAAGCCGCAACTCGAAATTCGGTGCAAACTCGGCGGAACCGCGATTGTCATTTGAGAAAGCTCGACCCGGTCCGACAAAACATTGGCGAACTAGCGGCAACGATTCGCGCGAGCGCGGGCCAAGAATGGAAGAGTCCGTCGGAACAACGCGCCAGCCGAGAAATTGGAGGTCCGATTTTTCAATCGCCGTTCGAATCGCGGCCAGCACGGCGGCCTCGTGGCCACGCTGAAGAAACACCATGCCAACCCCGAACACCTCGGGCAACTCAATGCCTTCAGCGACCGCAGTCCTGCGAAAAAATGTTTTTGGCAAACCTACGAGCAAGCCGGCGCCATCTCCGCTTCGACCATCCGCATCCACGCCGCCGCGATGGGCGAGACGCACCAGCGCGCCGAGACCGCGCTCCACAATCGCGTGGGAGGCGGGTCCGCCGAGCTGGGCAATGAAGCCCACGCCACATGCATCATGATCGGCCGCGAAGATGGGGCGACTTTCCGCCATACTAACTAATTAGCCGGAATTGTCGCGGATGTACAATCGTCAATTTTCATGCGACGCATGGGTTTTTCTGCTCATTAGAGCGCGCGATTTCACCGAGCCTTGCCGGAGGGTCTCATGTATGGTGAAGGGTCGAATTTTTGGGAGGTCGTGCGAGTTTTTTGCGTCTAATCGTTAGAATCTGTATTCGTTGAATGGTTAGTCTTGAATGGTAACTCTATCTAACATTAAAGAAGCGCTCGGCCGCATACGGCAGTCCATCCAGGTCTCCCCTTGTACTCGGTCCGAAACATTCTCCGAATTGACGGGGAGCGCCATCTATTTGAAGCTCGAGAACCGGCAGAGAACCGGAGCCTATAAAGAACGAGGCGCGTTGAATAAGCTTTTAACCCTGACGGGCGATGAGCGTTCGCAGGGAGTGATTGCGGCCTCGGCTGGCAATCACGCGCAAGCCGTCGCTTATCACGCTTCAAAGCTGGGGATCCGATCCAGAATCGTTATGCCGCTTGCTACGCCTCTGATCAAGGTATCCGCAACTCGCGGATATGGGGCCGATGTAGTTCTTCATGGCGCCAATTACGATGAAGCGTTTGAAGAGGCGATGCGGCTGAGCGCGGCCGAGCGTCTAACGTTCGTCCACGCCTTTGACGACGACGCGGTGATTGCGGGGCAGGGAACCTTGGGACTTGAATTGCTTGAGCAGCATCCCGACTTGGAGGTGGTGGTGTCTCCGATTGGCGGAGGCGGTTTAATCGGGGGAATGGGATGCGCGTTGAAGGAAACCAATCCGCGCATCAAAGTGATCGGAGTTCAACCGGCGCGGCTGCCTTCGCTGAAAGCGGCTTTATCTGAGGGAAGGCCCGTGACCTTGCCCGCGGCGGTGACCATTGCAGACGGCATGGCAGTGAGGCGTGCAGGAGAACATACTCTGCCTCTGGTGCAGAAATATGTCGACGACATCGTCACCGTGGAGGAAGAAGAGATTGCCAACGCCGTTTTACTGCTTCTGGAACGAGAAAAAGTTTTGGCCGAAGGAGCGGGAGCTGCGGCGGTCGCAGCGCTGGTAAATCGGCGTGTTCCAGCGCTATTTGATAAGTCTGGCAGGAAAGTTGTGGGAGTGGTGAGCGGCGGCAATATCGATGTGACCCTGCTGGCGCGAATCATCGAGCGTGGCTTGGTGAAAGATGGAAGGCTCGTCCGCCTGCGCGTGCATCTTCCCGATTATCCCGGGGCGTTGCATCGGGTGACCGGTATTCTTGCGCAACATCGCGCCAACATCGTGGAAACTTCGTATGATCGCGCGTATCACAACGTGAATCTCGGCGACACGGCGATTGACATTACGATGGAGACTCGCGGTCCCGATCATATTGCGGAACTCATCTCGGCGCTGGAAGCCGGCGGCTATAGCCATGAAAGAATCCTGTAGCCCATGCCGCTGACCTCGGTCGTCTGTGCTCTCAGGACGCCATGAAGCCTTTAACCATCTTCGGTCTGTTTGCGGTGACGGCGATGCTGGTCTGTTATGCCTTTGAAGCGCGCTGTCGGTGGTTCATTCTGGCTTTCGCGGGAGCTTGCGTACTGGGATCGGTCTACGGGTTCTTGCAGGGAGCGTGGCCATTCGGATTAGTGGAGGCCGTGTGGGCCGGCGTGGCACTGAGACGGTGGTTCGTGGCTGGCCGGGCTAAAGTGACGAAAAACTAGCGCGATGGCCTCATGCTACTTTCCATTCAAAATCCCGCTGTGGGCGCAGCCTCGGCATTTGCATTCATCTCGATTTCTTCGAGCAGCTTCCGGTCGATATTTCCTCCGCTGATGATGGCCACTGCGAGCTTTACCTTCGGCAGGTCGGCGGCGCGAAAAATAAATCCGGCGGTGGCAACGGCGCCGCTGGGCTCCGCCAGAGTCGCAGGATTACGGCTGAGATAAAGCGTGGCGCGGCGGATTTCATCTTCCGTGACCGTAATGATGTCGTCGACGTATCGCGTGATATGCGCGAAATTAATTTCGCCGATGCTCTGCGCGCGCAATCCGTCGGCGATGGTTTGCGTCACCTCGGAGGCGGGGAATTCGACGATCTTACGAGCGCGAAAGCTGGCCTGGGCATCGCCGGCAATGGCAGGCTCGACTCCAATTACTTTGACAGAAGGCCTGCTCAGCTTAATCGCGGTCGCGAGGCCGCTCAGCATCCCGCCTCCGCCCACCGGAGCGAGAACCATTTCCACTTCCTGCAAGTCCTCCAGAATTTCCAATCCCATGGTGCCTTGTCCGGCGATGATCTGCTCGTCGTTGTAAGGAGGCACGATCACGTAGCCGTGTTGCGCGGCTAATTCTTCCGCTTTGATCTGGCGCTCGACTCCGCTGGACCCAACGACGATAATTTCAGCCCCGAGTTCCGCCGTCTTTTTCCGTTTCACTTCCGGCGCGCTGTCGGGCATGACAATTACCGCCTTTGTGCCCAGCGCCCGTGCCGCGTAAGCCACGCCCTGCCCGTGATTGCCGCTTGAGTAGGTAATAACCCCGCGTTGGCGTTCCGCATCCGAAAGCTGCGCAATCTTGTTGTAGGCGCCGCGCAGTTTGAAAGCGCCGATCGGTTGCTGGTTCTCGGGCTTGAGAAAAAGCCTGCGAGGATCCGCATCGCAGAGGGGGAACTGAACGAGCGGCGTGTGAACCGTGACGCCACGAAGCCGGGCGCGGGCGGATTGGATGTCGGAGAGAGTAACCATAAGATTCATTATCTCCGAAAGGCGGTTAAGGGGGATTGGCATGGAGACGCGATCTCGATTGGCCTTTCTTCAAATCCTTGCGAGTCCTTCGCGTCCGTGGCGGTGAAAACCTTTTTGCTCCCGAAATTAGGAGACTACCGGGTGTGGGAGATATTTTGACATCATGATGCCTTACCGTCTAGCATCATGATGTGCGAACCACTCTGACCCTTGACGACGATGTCGCGCGGCTATTGCAAAAAGAAGTCCGGAAATCAGGCGCGCCTTTTAAGCAGGTGGTGAACCGGTATCTGCGGCTGGGCCTGACGACAAAACAGCCTGCGCGGAAGCCCTTCAAAGTGACGCCCATCAACCTCGGTCTACCCGACTTCGACAAGGTTGAGGAGCTATTGGAGTACCTCGAAGGCCCGGACTACCGGTGATCGTACTCGACGCAAACATTCTTATCTATGCGTACAACAGTAGCTCGGCCCATCACTCAAAGGCTCGTGCGTGGTTAGAAAGTGCTTTGTCGAGTAGTGAAGTAGTTGGGATCCCCTGGCTGGCGGTTTCCGCTTTCTTGCGCGTGATGACCAATCCAAAATTGCCTGCTAAGCGATGGAGCCTGGAGCAGGCGGCGCAAGTCGTTGACACTTGGATGGCACACTCAAACGTTCGGATCGTAACGCCGGGTGAGAATTACTGGCCATTGTTCAGGCGGATGGTGGTCGAGGGGCGCGCATCAGGGCCGCGGGTAAGTGACGCAGCCATGGCGGCGCTGGCTGTTGAATATGGTGGCGTAATGCACACGACAGACCGTGATTTTGCGCGCTTTCCGGGGCTGAGGTGGAAGAATCCGTTGGAGTAGGCCACAGCCGCATCTTTAGAGCCGCGCTCTCAAAAGTCGCCTCAGGTCGCGTTTGCCATGAAGAACGGCAACGATTTCAAGCTTGCTGGTTCTCCGATACACAATCATATATTGATAGACGCTGAAGAAAAGAACATCGCGCCGGGTCAGGTCGCTGCGTCTGTGGCCCTTTCCCGGAAAATCAGCCAAGGACTGGAAAGCGTCAACCAATTCGCTCTGGATGCGATTAGCGATTTCCAGTCCTGCTTCACCGAGCAGATATCGCCAAATTTGCCGGAGGTCGTCCTCGGCCTCCTGCGCAACGATATAAGCAATCACGACTCGGGATGGTCTGCGAGCCATGCCCTCTTGTCGGCCTCAAGACGTTCGCCAAGGCTGTCGCCCGGAATACCCTCGCCACGGTCAAGCTTAGCTAGGCCCCGTTCGATCTTGGCATCAATAGCATCCCGATTTTCCTGAAGCCAAGCCTCACGTTCACGTTGCATTTCTAAGGCATCGAGCAGGACCTCTTCCACGCTCGCGAAACCACCGCTATGAACGCGCTGCTGAATGAGGTTTTCGATTTCGGGACGATTTATTTGGATGCTCATGGAATTGGTCGTTTACTTCATGATTGCGCTGGTCACGATATTATAAGTCCTGTTGGCATGCTGCTTGCGGACCCTCTTTGGAATTAAATCTCCAAGATCACCGGCATAATCAGCGGACGCTTCTGCGTCTGCCTGGAGATGTATCGTTTCAGATCCGCCCGGATTTTCTCCTTGATCACGCCGTAGTCGGCTTTTTCTTCTTCGCTGGAGGAGCCGAGCGTCTCTTCAACGATGCTTGCGTGCGCCGTCGATGACCGTTTCGCCGGGATTGAAGCCGCGAGTCACGATCTCTGGCGCAGTTTCGACGCGGCCTGTGAGCTTATTGATGGCGATTATGGGCAGAACGATGCCGTCTTCGCTTAGGTGACGGCGGTCTTTGATGATTATATCTTCGACCACGTCGGTGCGCGAGCCGGAATCGATGCAGACTCGGCCTACGTTGACCTTTCCCGCTTTGCGGGCGTCGTGCTCGTCGAATCTCGAGAATGTCTCCGCTCTCGATCAGCATCACCTTCCCTACCGAGCTGTGCATCGCTCCAGCCATTTCAGCATGCAGCTTCAATTGACGATATTCGCCGTGGACGGGAATGAAATATTTTGGCTTCACCAGATTGATGATCAGCTTTAATTCTTCCTGGCTGGCGTGGCCGCTGACGTGGATGGGGGGCGAAGTGCCATCTTCATAGATCACGTGCGCCTCGCGGCGGAACAGATGATCGATCATGCGGTAGATCGTTTTTTCGTTGCCGGGAATGATGCGCGAGGAGAGGACGACTGTATCGCCCTTCTCGATTTTCGCGTGCTTGTGATTATCGACTGCCGCGCGAGACAGCGCGGACATGGGCTCGCCCTGCGTTCCGCTGATCATCACGCAAACTTTTTCCGGCGGAAAATTCTTCATCTCGCCGGGATTGATCACAAGACCGTCGGGAATTTCGAGATAACCGAGGTCCTCGGCAATTTCGGCGGAGTTGTTCATTGAGCGCCCAATGAAGGCCACTTTGCGGCCATGCTGGTGCGCCAGTTCCACGGCTAATCGAATGCGGTGGATCGAGGAAGAGAAACATGAGATAAAAAGCCGCCGCTGCGTGTGCGCGAAAACTTCTTCGAACTTCCGGCGAACCGCGCGTTCGCTGGGCGTGTAGCCTTTGCGTTCCACGTTGGTGGAGTCCTGGAACAGCGCCAGCACCCCTTGTTTGCCGTATTCGGCGAACGAATGCAGGTCGAACAAATGATTGTCGGTGGGCGTGGGATCGACTTTGAAATCGCCGGTATGGATAATCACTCCGAGCGGGGTATGAATGGCAAGCGCAACGCAGTCGACCAGACTGTGCGTCACGCGAATAGGATGGATGGTAAAGGCCCCGGCTTTGAAGCGCTCGCCGGCTCGCATCTCGTCGCAGATCGGAGTCGTCGAGTAAGCCGTGCTCGTCGAGCTTGTCTTCCACATAGGCCAGAGTGAATTCCGTACCCCAGACTGGAACATTGAGTTCGGAGAGAATCCAAAGGCAGCGCGCCGATGTGATCCTCGTGGCCGTGCGTGAGGATAATTCCCCGCACACGCTGGCGATTCTCGGTGAGATAAGAAATGTCAGGAACTACGATATCTACCCCGAGCAATTCAGCCTCAGGGAACATGAGCCCCGCATCGATAACGATGATGTCGTCGCCCCAGCGGACGGCCATGCAGTTCATACCGAACTCGCCGAGGCCCCCAAGAGGAACGATCTGCAATTTTCCAGTTGGCATTTGGTTAACCATTGATGCTAGCACAGACTGTGTTCGCGACCGCACCGAGCAACGCGAAATCGGCCATCACCCGATGGTGTTCGGCATCGAGTTGAGGTAATGTGAAATCGGTGTCTGACGCCAATTCCAAATCGTGGCTGCGCACGCGCGTGGAGAAGACCTTGGTGAACGGTCTGACGCGCGCCTACTCTACCGTGCAAGTCGATCGCGGGAAATTTCTCCTGCAATTGCGGACGGCTTATCGCGTGCCGATCAGCGGCTATCACGGAGTTTATTCGCTGGAGATCGGCGAACTAGACGCCGTGGCCGACGATTTAATTCGTGGGGGCATGAAGCTTGCTGCCGCTGAGGGTGCCGGCTTTGGCCTGGGAGGGCTGATTACGATTCTTCCCGACCTCGGTGTTCTATCAGCCATCACCATGCGCACGATTCAGAAGTTGAGCCTGGTTTACGGTTTTCAATTCAATACCGATAACGAGATCGCCGAGCTTTGGATTGCCGCAGCCAGCGCCGCCGGAGTGGACATCAGCCGCGAGTTGGTGGAAAAAGAAGCGGTGAACAAATTCGTGCCGCGCGTGATTCAGCGAATTGCGGCGCGGGCCAGCACGGAAGTTGTCGAGAAATGGGCGGGACGTATGATTCCACTGGTTAGTTCGGCGCTGGGCGCGGGTTTGAACTACTGGTTTGTGCGAGCGTGGGGCCAACGCGCCAAAGCGCACTTCCGCGGACGGCATTTGCAAATCAGGCAACAAGCGCAAAAAGATTTCGCGGCGACCCAGATACAAAATATCCTTCCCGCTTCGAATCAATAAACATCAGAAATTGTCAGAGATTCTGCGATTGTTATCTCGTCGGACTCGTTGACAACCCTTGTGTGTTAAAAGAAAACATGCTCACGTTTCTTTGCGCGGCTATTCTCTTCGATCTTGATGGCGTTCTGGTCGATTCCACAGGGTCGGTGGAACGGCAATGGCGGGCGTGGGCGCGTGAACGGGGAATTGACGAGGAAAAAGTGGTTGCGATTGCGCACGGCGTGCGCGCCATCGAAGTCGTTCGCACCATCGCCCCGCATTTGGATGCGGAATTAGAAGTTCGACAGCTCGAGAGCAGGGAAGCGAATGACCGCGATGGAGTGGTCGTGATGCCCGGCGCTATCGAGCTTGTAAGCGCCATTCCCGCAGACAAATGGGGTGTAGTCACATCAGGGACGCCTCATCTAGCCAGGGCAAGGCTTCAGCTTGCAGGCATTCCACTTCCAAAGGTGATGGTTACCGCCGACGATGTAGCCAATGGAAAGCCGCATCCGGAGCCATATTTGAAGGGTGCGAAATTGCTGGGTGTGAATCCGGCAGATTGTTTGGTGATTGAAGACGCACCTGCGGGAATCGTTTCCGGCCACGCGGGCGGGATGAAAGTGATCGGGCTGGCGAGTACTTATGCTCCATCGGCGCTGGGCGCAGCCGATGCAGTCATAGGACGATTGACAGGTGTCCGAATTCTTTACGAAGGCGCCCGGATGCTCTCGATAAAGATTGCCGACACGCTGCCCGGCTGACAGATTATGTTCAGCAGAAGCGGTCCAAAACAAGGGCATTAAGATTGGAAACCCGCTCGAATACCGGATCGTTGGTCAGAAAGACTGTGGCTCGCGCCTCGATTGCAGTTGCCGCTTGCAATGCGTCCGGCGTTCGCAGGCGATGCGCCGCACGAATTTCCGCCGCAAGATCGGCGATTTCAAGTGTCGGAGAGATCCATTCGAGATTGGGGTAAGTCGATAGCAGGGCGTAGCATTTGGCCGCGGTTTCTTTGTCGGCTTCCCGATATGGTTTAACCAGCAACTCCGTCATCGTGATGACGGATGTGACCGCGGCATTCGGAGCTTTGGAAGCGAGCCAGGAAAATACGCAGTCGGTCAACGCTACGTATTTGGGGTTTGCCTCCAGGTGGTAAATAAAAACGCTGGTGTCGAGTCCAAATCGGCGGTGATGGGCCAGTGCAGCGCGAAGCCGCTCTACTTCCAACTGTTACGTTCCTTCCGAAGATATTCCTTCTCGTAGCCTTTTCGCATTAAGCCCCTGATCGCAGCACGATAAGATTTGGGTTTTTCCAGGATCAGGAGCCTCCCGGCGTGGACGAGAACGATAAGTTCGTCGCCCGGCTTAAGGTCGAGGGCTTCGCGTGCTTTGCGAGGAATAACAATCTGATTCTTGGACGATAGCTTGGCCGCGGGCATGCTTTACATTATAGAAGAAAGTAAAGCGCGCGGGAAAGGAAATTGTTGCTTGAGCGCAATATGGATTATCCTCCAAGCGGAGTCAGCGTAGCCAATCTTCCAGCTCGATCCCTCGGTCGGTTTTCTCGTCGCGATATTTGACGATGACCGGCGTATATAGAGAAATTCCCATCTCCGCAGCCGCGCCCTTTTTCACCACGCGCGATCCTGGAACGACCACGGCGCCTTCAGGAACCTCCAGCGGAGCTTCGGGCGAAGAGCGGTAGACCTCGTTGCGAACCAGGTCGTAGAGCGGAGTCGATCTTGTCAGAATTGTTCCTGCGCCCAGTACCGCACGCGTTCGTACCAGCGTTCCTTCGTAGATTCCGCAATTTCCGCCGACCAGAACGTCGTCTTCGATAATCACGGGCGCGGCGTTCACCGGTTCGAGCACCCCGCCAACCTGTGCGGCGGCGCTCAGGTGAACGCGCTTGCCCACTTGAGCGCATGATCCCACAAGCGCATGAGAATCAACCATGGTGCCTTCGTCCACGTAAGCCCCAACATTGATGAACATGGGAGGCATGCAGATCACCGACGGCGCGACATAGGCTCCGACGCGGACGGACGATCCGCCGGGGACGACACGCACCCGATCGGCGATGGAAAATTGGCGGGCAGGGAAGGTGTCTTTGTCTACGAAGGTCAGTCCGGCTCCGCCCATTTCCGCGAGCTCGCCGAGCCGGAAGCCCAGCAGAATGCCGCGTTTCACCCAGGCGTTGACCACCCAGCGGCCGTCAATTTTCTCGGCGGCGCGGATTGTCCCTTGCGTAAGCGCATCGCGGAACTCGAGAAAAGTTGGCCTCGCTTCTGGATTGTGCTCGACTTCGCCCTGCGTGGCGAGGCGTTCGATGGAAGATTTTAAGGATTGCATTCGGGAAAAGTATAAAGGATCGGGCGGCAGACCGTGGACTTCAGCCGTCAGACTTCAGGCCTCGGACTTCGGAGCAAAACTATTTAGTGAAAAAGTGGCCGCCGAGGTCTGACGTCTGAGGTCCGACGTCCCAAGTCCTCACACGCACTTGCACTCGCTGCGAATCAGAATGCCAGTCATGGCATGCGCGGTTTCGCGACCTTGCGACAGCGTAGGATAAGGGCCATGCCAGCGGGCGTGGTTCGCATCGTGCCCGGCAGGCCGGCCTTTGCCCTGATTGCACTGGCCGCATGATCCACGATGCAAAACAATTTTATGCGGACCCGCCGCCCAGTTTTCATAAATATAAAATTCGGTCGATTCCTGCGAGGGCGCGGCTGGTTTGGCAATCAGTCCAGCCTCGGCCACAATTTTTTGCAGCTTGGAGCGCGTGTCGCGGCGCATAGGCAGCAGGGGCAGGCGATAATTTTCTTCGATCCTGCCCATCATCGCCAGGACTGCCTTTACCGGAAGCGGATTCGACTCGATGAAGTTCGCTTGCATCAACGGAAGATATTTGCGATGGATAGTGCGCGCCGTGGACCAGTCGTTATTGAGCGCGGCCCGCGTCATATTCGCCATCTCATGCGGAATTTCATTCGATGCCACCGAAATAATGCCGACTCCTCCCAGCGAAATCACGGGCAAGGTGACCGCGTCATCTCCGGAAAAAGCCAGAAACGTGTCGGGAACTGCGTTGATGGCTTCGGCGATCTGCGCCATATTTCCGCTGGCTTCTTTTACGCCGACAATGTTGGGAATTTCGGCGAGCCGACCGAGCGTGGCTGGTTCGATATTCGCTCCGGTGCGGCCCGGGACGTTGTAAAGAATAATCGGCTTCTCAGGCACGGCCTCGGCAATCGCTTTAAAGTGCCGGTACTGGCCCTCCTGTGTGGGTTTGTTGTAATAGGGAGACGCGGTAAGAATCACGTCAACTCCGGGGCGCGCTGCAACTTCCTTCGCTTTTTCAACCGCATCGTGCGTGGAGTTCGAAGTTGCGCCGGCCATGATTGGCACGCGGCTGGCTGCCACTTCGATGGTGGTATCGATCACGTGCAGCCACTCGTCATGGGTAAGTGTGGGCGTTTCGCCGGTGGTTCCACAGGGAACGAGAAAATCGATGCCGGACTCCACCTGCCACGCGACCAGATTGCGCAAAGCAGCATCATCGATGGAGCCGTCCTGATGAAACGGAGTTACAAGCGCGGTGCCACAGCCACGAAGTTGCATGGTAATAAGATAGCGCGAATGGGCTTGTGAGGGAACGGTGTCGGAAGTAATTACAGTTCCCGCCATATGTCCTTGAAATCGTAAAAGCCTTTTTTGCCGGCGAGCCACTCGGCGGCGCGGACTGCGCCGTCAGCAAATCCCTGGCGGGATTTGGCGTCGTGGCAGAGATAGATTCTGTCGGCCGCGGATTCGAGCACGACCTCGTGCATGCCGACGACATCGCCTTCACGAAACGACGTGATTTCAATTTCTGTGCCTTTCGGCGTGGCATCGCTGATGACACGCTGAATGGCGATAGCGGTTCCGGAGGGCGCATCTTTCTTGGTAACGTGGTGGCGCTCGAAAATCTGGCCGGAATAATCGTGGCGCAAGGCTGCGGCGGCGGCACGGGCTACGTCGAGGAATAGATTAACGCCGACGGAAAAATTCGCGGCGTATACGAATCCGGTGCCGCGCTCTTCCACAAGCTTCCGGATGCGATCTGCTTCCGCATACCATCCGGTGGTGCCGACGACCATGTTTTTTCCGGCGCGCACGCAGGCTTCGATGTGCGCGGTTACGCTGTGAGGGGTGGTGAAGTCGATGACTGCGTCGATGGGTTTGAGTTCCTCGGGAGTGAGAGCGGCACCCTCGGTATTCTCGGCTGTGCCGGCGACGCGGACTTCGTGTCCGCACCGGAGGGCTACTTCCGCTACCAGCGATCCGGTTTTGCCGCGGCCCAGGAGGAGGAGTTTCATGGAAGTCAAAACATTTTAACCGCAAAGATCGCTAAGAAATGGCCGCGAAGGTCGCGAAGAATTTCTTTGCGTGCTTTACGGATTTTCTTAGCGACCTTTGCGGTTAAAGGCTGTTGATTCGCTACGCATATACTTCCGGGTCAAGCTCCGCGAAAAAGGTGCTGTGCAGGCGCTGGATCACGTCTGGCACCTCGTCTTCCTCGATTACAAACGTTAGATTAATTTCCGACGCGCCCTGCGAAATCATGCGAATTTTCTTGTCGGCCAACTCTCGAAAGACCAGCGCGGCCACGCCAGGTTTGTCGCGCAGGCTCTCGCCCACCAAGCAGACGATCGCTTTGCGGCCCTCGTATTTTACATCGGCCAGCTTCGCCAGGTCGGCGGCCAGGGCGGGAATGGCGTAATTCGAATCGACGGTCAACGAAACGCTGACTTCGGAAGTCGAGACCACATCGACCGCGACCTTATGGCGGTCGAAAGCCTCGAAGATGGCGCGGAGAAAACCATGAGCCAGCAACATGCGCGGGGCGGCCACGTCGACGATGGTGATGCGCTTTTTGACTGCAATAGCTTTGAAAATATTCTTTCCCTGCGGGGCGCGAGTGGTAATCTTCGTGCCTTCGCACGACGGGTTGCGCGAGTTGAGAACATAGACGGGAATATTTTTCTGGATCGCGGGTAGAACGGTCGCGGGATGGAGCACCTTCGCTCCAAAATAAGCCAGCTCAGCGGCTTCGTCGAAGCTGATGATTTTGATGCGGCGGGCCTCCGGGCAAATGCGCGGATCGGTGGTGAGGATGCCGTCGACATCGGTCCAAATTTCGATGCGCTCTGCGCCAAGGCCCGCGCCGACAATCGCGGCCGAGAAATCGGATCCGCCGCGGCCGATGGTCGTGGTTACGCCGGCGCGGTTTGCGCCAATGAATCCACCCATCACCGGGAACTGGCCGGCGTCGAGCAGAGGTTTTACTTTTACTTGCAGACGCTCGTTGGTTTCTTCGTATTGCGGCGCCGCTTCCATAAAATTATTGTCGGTAACCAGCACCTCTCGGGAATCGACGTGCGCGCCATTTAAGCCGCGGGCGACAAAGGCGGCGGCGACGATTTTGCTGGAGAGCATTTCGCCGAAGGCGGCAACATGATCGGTGGTTCGCGGGGTCAATTCGCCGACGGCGGAAATACCGCGCAGAAGTTCGTCGAGACCTTCGAAGTCGCTGCCGAGTTCGGAGTGAAAATCAGTGAACAACGCCGTTCCGAGCAGCTCGCTGGCGGTGTTGTAATGGCGTTCTTGCAGCGAACGGCAAAGTTTGAGCGCGGTCTTGCGCTCGCCCGCGCCGGCGGCACGCGCCATGGTCAGCAGGGTGTCAGTGACCTTGGCCATCGCGCTGACCACGACGACCGGTTTTTGCGGCAGGCGGTCTTTGACGATAGCTGCGACGCGGTCGATGGCCCGTGCATCTTCCACGGAAGTGCCGCCGAATTTCATCACGATCATCGGCGTGACTTCCTGGTTCGGGTTCGGCTGCGCGAGTGCGGCTGGAATTTCATGCTAGGAAGTTGCGAGGTATCCTTTGGCCTTGAGGAGTTCGGCATTAAGCACGGCCGCCCCCGCCGCACCGCGAATCGTGTTGTGCGAGAGCACGGTAAACTTCCAATCGAGCACGCCGCAGGGACGTAGGCGGCCGACGGCAGTAGTCATGCCCGCGCCGAGGTCAACGTCAAGCCGCGGCTGCGGACGGTCGGCGGCTTCCAAGTACATAATCGGACGGGCCGGAGCGCTGGGCAGATTCAGCTGCTGCGGCTCGCTGCGGTATTCGTTCCAGGCGGCGATAATTTCCTCGGGCTTGGCTTTGGTTTTCAGCCGAACGAAGATCGACTCGGTATGTCCGTCTTCGACTGCGACGCGGTTGCATTGCGCGCTCATGGAGAAGGTTGCGGGAAGAATTTTCGTCCCGTTTACCTGCCCGAGCAGCTTCAGCGTTTCCTCCTCCATTTTTTCTTCTTCGTTGCGGATGTAAGGGATCACATTGCCCAAAATGTCGAGCGAGGCCACGCCGGGATATCCCGCGCCGCTGACTGCCTGCATAGTTACGGCCATCACAGATTCGAAGCCAAAGCGCTGCTGCAAAGGGGCAAGAGCGAGCACTAATCCAATAGCCGAGCAGTTGGGATTGGTCACGACATAGCCGCCGGATTTCTTGCGCCAAGCCTGAATATCGATCAGCTTGATGTGAGACGGATTGACTTCAGGGATTACCAAAGGCACGTCAGACTGCATGCGTAATGCGCTGGAATTGGAAACCACATAACAGCCGGCGTCGGCAAAGCGAGGCTCCATTTCAGCGGCGATCGAGGCATCGAGCGCCGCAAAAATGATTTTGGGCGCGCCTTCGGGCGTGGCCGGAGAAACCTTCATGGCCGCCACGTTCGCCGGAAGCGGCGTTTTCAGCCGCCAGCGGGCGGCTTCGGCATATGTCTTGCCTTCCGAGCGGTCGGATGCGGCGAGCCAAACTGCTTCGAACCACGGATGATGCTCGAGCATCTGGATGAATCTTTGCCCGACGACACCGGTGGCTCCCAGGATTCCGATGGGAATTTTGTTGCTCATAAGAGGGTATTGTGATTTTACAACAGCGCTTTGCGCGATAGAGCAGGGCAGGGCCGCACCGGAAGTCGAGCGTCTTCCGTCACTCGGCGTGGCATAGAGTGACGAGCTACTTCTCGCTCACCCAAATTTCATCCGTATCGCGGCTGTGATTGGAGACGACATGTGGCGTCAGCACAATCAGCAATTCGTCTTCTTCTTTTGTGACCGTATTATTGACCAGAGCCTGATTGAGAACCGGCACAGCTCCAAACCCCGGAATGCCGGTCATGGAATGGATTTCACTAGCGGAGACTTCCCCAGCAACTACAGCTGGTTCGCCATCCCGCAATCGAATACTGCCTTTGTATTCCTGATTCGAGATCACAGGCACACCGTTTGCACTTTGGCCGGTCAACGCGCGCACCTGGAGTTCGAGCGAGAGGCTGACGTCCCCGTCGCGCTGAATGGTGGGCTTGGCCTTGATACTAAGGCCCAGGTCCTCGTAGCTTACCGAAGGAAACGGCGGCACGTAACTCTGATTGCCCAGCACGGCGGAGACGGCGGACGAGTTGAAAATGGGAGCATACGAAGCATTCAGAATCGGGTAGCGCTCACCCAGGTGGAACGTGGCCTCGTTGCCTTGCTCGGCCCGCAAACTCACGCGGCTCATGCTGCGCGACCACGATTCGTTCACTGAAAGTGCCGCAACGAGTTGATCGAGGCTTAGCCCCATGAAGGTGAGGCCGCCGCCAAACGTCGCCAATGGATTGCTGAAAATCGAATTCTGCGAGCTTTGCAGTTGCGCCAGCAGCCCCGAGAGCGACGAACTCCCAGCCTGATTGATGCCGCCGGAAGAAATCAACTGATTGACCAAAGACTGAATGCTTTGCCCGCCCAACCCCGCCAGCGCTATGGCGGGAATGTTATACAAATTAAAAGTTTGCGGAACGTGCAGGCCGATATTTCGCGTGAAGTTGTGATCGACGTCATAAACTTCAAGGTCGAACATAACCTCGGGCTTCTCGCTGCTCAACTGGTTTAAGAGCGTGGTACAAGCCCGCAGGATCGGCTGCGGTGCGCGGACTTCCACGGTGCCATTTTGCCCGGAGTTAATTTTTTGGAAATCGCAAATGTTGCGCAATGACGTAACCGTCTGCGTGGCTTCCTGCGACGTGGACGCGCCGGGCACCTCGAAAGTGGCGAGCGACATGCGGTCGAATTGCTTGTGATTGTCGGGACTATCCTTGGCGAGCAGGAACTGATGGGAGTCGAGCGCAGTCCACATTGTCTTGCTCACGCGGCAGGCCAGTTGCAGCGCAGTGAAGAAGTCAACGTCATCCACATAGAAGCGCACCGTCTTCGATTCCACGGAATCGTCAAATTGAACGGTTACTCCGTAGGCTGACGCCAGCTCGGTGAAGAGACCGCGAATGTCTCCGCTATAGTGAAAGGTCGCCTTCGCGTCTTTCGGTTGAAGATAGATTTCGGTGGACTCGGCTACCATTGCCGGCAGGGCGCGTAGGTTCCGGGCGGGATTGCGCATCGCCTCGGTGAGGCGCTGCTGGGTATATTCGTTGTCGGGATCGAGTTGCAGCGCGGCGCGAAATTCCGCTACCGCCTGATCGCGATGCGCGTCCGCCAGCAACGCGTCTCCGCGTTCGGTGTGTTGAAAGACCAATTGCGATTTCAGCACTTCCCGAGCCGAAAATACCTGACGGTCTTCGGGAGCGAGACGCGCAGCCTCATCAAACTTTGCGAAAGCTTCTTCCAGTCGGTGGCGCTCCTGCAACTTCAAGCCGTTCGAATAAGCGTGGTGGGCCTCTTTCAGATCTTCTCTTGAGGGGGTGCAGTGAACACCGCCGGGAATGCCATTGCCGCAAGAGATCGCCGGCGGCTCAATGGCCTCGTCCGCGGCAAATGCCGAAGCCGCGGCCATAAGACAAACCACAACAATGGAGAAAATCCAACGCATTCGCTTGATTTTAACCTGCCACTCGCTCACCGCAGAGAGCTATTAGGACCACGTACCTTCGGTTTAACTCGTGACCTGCATCCGATAAGCTGACGACAGCCTTCTCAGAACGGTTGGGGCGATTCCTCTTGCAGAAATCCATTTGGAATATTTAATAATTCTGCCGCCTAACTCAGCATGAGCCGCTCAATGTCCCGCGCGTTGCCCGTTTTTTCGTCGCAGTCGATAACGACGGCGCATAGCCGCACGTCACCCGTGGCGGGCTCGAAACGCACTGGCATGCCGTTGAGAAATTTATTCACCACCAATTCCTTCTTAACCCCAATCACGCCGTCATAGGGGCCGGTCATGCCAACATCGGTAACATAGGCCGTGCCCTTGGGCAGAATGCGTTCGTCCGCCGTAGGAACATGCGTATGCGTGCCGACGACGGCAGTCACGCGTCCATCGAGATACCAGCCAAGAGAAATCTTTTCCGAAGTAGCCTCGGCGTGGAAGTCGATGAAAATGATCTTGGCGTCAATCTTCCGCAAAAGCTGATCGGCGATGCGGAACGGATCGTCGTTCGAGGCCATGAACACCCGCCCTTGCAGATTGATCACCGCGTAGGGCACTTTGTTCTTCTGTCCCTGATACAGACCCCATCCCGGCATGTCGGCCGGATAATTCGCCGGACGCAGTAACCGCCGTTGCGGGCCGTAACCGTTGCCCTCGACCGTTTGGAAATAATCGATGATTTCGCGCTTGTCCCAAACGTGATTGCCGGTGGTAATTACGTCGATATTGAGTTCGAAGAGTTCTTCGGCCAGCGCGGGCGTAATGCCGAATCCGGCGGCGGAGTTTTCGCCGTTGGCGATTACCAGGTCGATCATCTGATCGCGGACGATGCCCGGCAGTTTATCCTTGACGATGGTTCGTCCTGGGCGTCCGAAAATGTCGCCGATGAAGAGAATCCGCATGTTAGAGGAACTGAATTCGATGGTAACACGCGGTAACTTTGCACCTAATTTTCCTGCGCCAGTTGCGCGAAGCGCAGAAAATCGTAGTTTCCCGCCGGATTTAGCTCGAGGTCGCGAACCCGCTTGTTGTGTACCAAAACATTATCCAGATACCAGAGATCGATATAGGGCAACTGTTCCGCCAAAACGAACTGGAGTTCGGCATAGGCTTTTTTGCGCGCGGCGGGATCCACGTCGCGGCGGCCTTCGTCAATCAGCGCGTCGACTTGCGGTTTCGAATAGTGGCCGCGGTTCGCCCCGTTGGGAGGAAAACGAGACGAGTGAAATACATAAAAAATATCCGGATCCTGATTGCCTCCGACCCAGCGCAATCCGTAAAGCTGAAACGCGCCATGAATCACATCGGCTAGAAACGTTGCCGATTCGAAGCTCCGAATGTCGAGCGCGATTCCCACCTCGCGCAACTGCTGTTGCATCACCGCAACCATCAATCGAGTGTTCTCATCCGTTGAGGTCTTCATGGTGATGTGAAAACGGACGCCGTTAACGGAGGGATAACCGGCGGCATCAAGCAGTGCGCGAGCTTTCGCGGGATCATGATCGTAAGAAGGCACGTTACCGTTGTAGGCCCAACTCTGCGTGGGCAGCACACTGCGCGCGGGTTGCGCCCAACCGTGCCAGAGATATTCGATCATGGGCCTACGGTCGAGCCCATAAGCGATGGCCTGGCGAACGCGCGCATCTTTCAGAATGGGATCGCGCAGATTGAAGCCGAGATATTGAATCTCCGTGCCGGGCGCGTGCTCAACGGCCAGAGTCGGGTTTCGTTCGAGCGTTAAGACCGTATCGGGGGTAAGTGAGTTGATCGCTACATCCGCGCTGCCTTTGCGCAATTCGAGCGCGCGCGTGGTGGCGTCAGGAACCACGGCGAAGCGTACCCGATTCAGTTTGGCGGTTGCGCCCCAGTAATCGAGTGTGCGCTCGATGACCACTTCCTTGTCGGTCTCGGCGCTCACGAATCGAAACGGGCCGGAGCCTATCGGGTGCGACGACATTTCGGTTCCGCTATTGAAAGGCACGATTCCGATGGCGCCGTCCGAAATGTTCCACAACAACGCGGCGTCCGGTTCTTTCATATGAAAAATCACGGTGTAATCGTCGGGTGCGTCGATGCGGTCGACAAATCGATAGGAAGCTGCTTTGGCGCTTCGCACCTTGCCCTGGATCAGCGAATCGAAGGTCCACTTCACATCGCGGGAAGTGAGAGCGCGCCCGTTGTGAAACTTCACTCCGCGACGGAGATGAAAAATATAAGTTAGCGGATCGGGCACCTCCCAGCGCTCGGCCAAACCGGGAGCGACATCGAGATTTTCGCCGCGCGATAGCAGATCGTCGAAAATCAAATCGTCGATGCGTTCGGACTGCGCGTCGACGCCAACCCGCGGATCGAGGTTGGTTGGGCTTGACTCAATCAGCATCACCAGCGTGTCGGGGTCGGTTTTGGTGCTACAGGAAATGAGCGGAAAGATGAGAGCTAGCGTGAAAAATAATGAAGCCGTCCGCATCAGCCGCAATCCTTGCACATCTGATGCAGAGTGTTAACCGTCTTCCAGTTGCGCGTGGTGGTAACAACCGATAGTTTCCGGTCGAGCGGACCCTTCATTAGACTGCTTTCAGAAACTCCATTTGGAAGATGAAGATAGATTTCTTTGCCCAGACACAAAGATCGGTCGGGCGCGACGGTAAGCCCTTCCAATGCCTTCAAAGCGGATGCGCCTGGCGGCGCGGACAAAAACATGACGTGAAGTTTTTCCAGTTCGATGCCGCTCTGCTTTACGAACGGATTGTTGGAAATGACGGCGCTCATTTCGTCGCCAGTCCGCGCAACAACGGAGACGGCGAATCCGAAGTCGGCGACGATTCGCTGCTCGATTTTATTTGACAGCGAGAGAGTAGACGCCTTGGCAGTTTCGAAAATGACGTTCCCACTCTGAATGTAGGTTTGAACTTTCTTGAATCCCAGAGCTTCGAAGGACTGTCGAAGCTCATCCATCCTAATTCTCTTGTGAGCGCCAACGTTGATTCCACGAAGCATTGCGACGTAAATCGGCATAATGGAAGAACAAGTTTGTTAAGGATAAGAAATTTTACCAAGCACCGCCGGGCGTTTCGCTCCCGTCGCCGAAGGAACGTTCGATGGCCGACGATGCCAGGTTTCGTAAGCCAGAACGGCGAATGCTACAGCCTCTTTCGCTTCCGAAGGCAAGCCAAATTCGTCGGACAATCGCAGCCGCACTCCAAGCGATGACAGTTCATTGCGCAACATGCTCAAGAGTGTGGAGTTTTTCGTGCCGCCGCCCGATAGAATCATCTCTTGAAATGCCGATGTTCCCGGGGAGTTCGATCCTACAACGTAACGCCGTACCGCGTCGGCGATGGATTTCGCCGTCAGCGCGGTCGCGGTAGCGACGATATCCTCTTTGCGGTTCTTTCCGCATAACACGAGAAACTCGCGCATAAATTCCCGCCCAAATTCCTCTCGGCCGGCGCTTTTCGGAGGCCGCTTCTTGAAAAAGCGCCGCTTCAAGAGTAAGTCAACCACCGGATCCAGCACTCTTCCCGACGCCGCTATGTTTCCACCGCGGTCGAACGTCTTACTGAACAGTTGCTCGGTGGCGGCATCGATCACCATATTGCCCGGGCCGGTATCGAATGCGATTACATTTGATGAGTAGGCGCCTGCGGGAATAACGGTGAGGTTTGCGATGCCACCGATATTTTGCACGATCCTGCCCACATGCGCATCGCCGAATAACCAGTAATCTAAAAAAGGAACCAGAGGCGCGCCTTTGCCGCCTGCGGCCATGTCTGCCGGACGAAAATCCGATACCACCGGCGCGCCTACCCTCGCCGCGACGATCGCCGCTTCTCCGGTCTGCCACGTCACGGCGATTCCGCGTCCCAGAAAACGTTGATTCTCGCCCTGATGATAGAGGGTTTGGCCGTGGCAGCCGACCAGATTGACTTCTGTTCCGAATTGCCGCGCGGCTGCCAATACCGCATCGGCGTACAGTTCGCCCAGGAGAAAATTCAAGCGCGCGAGATCGGCCACAGTGGCCCGCTCCGCATTCATAGCCGCCAGCACTGCGCCGCGGATTCTTTTTGAGTAGGCCCGCCCGGAATGCCCCACGAGTTCGAAGTTCGGCCTCGAATGGCCGCTCATGCGCACCAGAGCCACGTCGATTCCATCGGCTGAAGTCCCGCTCATCACTCCTGCCACGAGCATTTCTTTTCTCGTCATTTCGTTCTTATACGCGTGGTGCCTTCCTCCGCTGGAGCGATTTCCGCGCGGTTCAGATTCTCCAGTCTCACCTGCTCGCCGAATTCCCAAAGGCGCCGCGAAAGTTTCTCAACTGTGGCTGGCGAAGGAGCTTTAGCGATCCGCAACAGCTTCGCAAACTTCTTCTTAACCGCGAGCACGCGCCGTACCGAATCGGCAGCGCGTTTGGCGAACTGCGCATCGTGCTCAGCGGCTCGTACCACTTCTTCGTAAGCTTGGGTCACATAATCCTCGCGATGGCAGACAAGACATAGATCGCCGCCCGCACGAACGAACTGTGTCCGCGGCCCGTCCCACTGGCGCTGCGGATAAGACTCCGCCCATTTCGAGATCGTCCGATACGATGAGATTGCGAAAACCAATTCTCTTGCGCAGGATATTCGTGATCCACCTCTTCGAGAGCGACGCCGGGGTTCGATCGCGCGTAACCAGGGGATAAGCGGCGTGCGAAATCATGATCATCGGCAACTGCGTTCGAAGCGAACGATATGGCAGCACATCTTCCGCCCAAAGTTTCTTCAGTGGCTTTTTAATCACAGGCAGTTCGTGATGGCTGTCAAGCGTGCCTTCGCCGAGGCCGGGGAAATGTTTGCCGCAGCCCAGCACGGACGACGACTTCAATCCAGCGACGAATTCGCGCGCGTAGGCTACCGTCTGGCGCGGATCGGCGGACACCGAACGCGAAGCCATTACTTTGCGTGACGCTTCGAAGGCCAGATCGAGCACGGGTGCGAAATCGACATTGACGCCCAAAGCGCGGCAATTCTCTCCGATAATTTTTCCGTGTTTGCGAAACAATGCGCGGTCGCCGGTTGAAAATATGTCCGCCGCAGAAGGCGTTGGACCGAGCAGATCGCGAAAGCGGTCGACGCTGCCGCCTTCGAGATCGACACAGGTAAAGAGAGGTGTTGCCACGCACTTTTGGCAATCGCGCAAAAACCGCCAAGTTTGCTCCGCACTTTTTATGTTGCGAGCGAACAAAATCACTCCGGCCGGCTGAAGGCGCGTGAGCAGGGAACTGAGTCGCCCTGTCATCTCTGTGCCGTCGAAGCCGACGATCAGGAGTTGGCCGATTTGGGTAAGCTGTTGGGTGTTTCGCTTACGATTCATTCGATGCGACTATTGGTTTTCAAAACTTCGTGGCGTTGAGAATCAAATTTCCTTCTTCAACTCCGCCAGCAAATTCAACGCTTCCAGCGGCGTAATCCGGTTCAAGTCCACTTCGCGCAGTTTCTCCAGCACCGGTTGCGACAATGGCGTGAAGATGGTTAACTGCGTAGGCGGAGGACTCGCGCCGGGCGAGAGATGCTCCGTCAACTCTCTTTCCGCGGATTCGTGCTCGGCCAGAACTTCGCGGGCTCGCAAAATCACTTCATTCGGCAATCCCGCGAGTTTGGCTACTTCGATGCCGTAGCTGCGATCTGCCGCGCCGGGCGCCACTTTGCGCAAGAAGACGATTCCACCGCCAGTCTCTTTTACCGAGACATGATAATTTTTTACTCCCGCGAGCTGTTCGGCTAATTCCGTCAATTCAAAATAGTGGGTGGCAAATAGAGTCTTGGCGCGCACGCGCGAGTGCAGGTACTCCACCGCTGCCCACCCAATCGCCAGGCCATCATAAGTAGAAGTGCCGCGGCCGACTTCGTCTAAGAGAATCAACGAACGCTCAGTCGCCGTGTGCAAGATCGCAGCGGTTTCGGTCATCTCCACCATAAATGTGGAGCGTCCCCGGGCCAGGTTATCGCTGGCGCCGATGCGGGTGAATACGCGATCCACCTTGCTGATCCGCGCCGACCGTGCCGGAACGAACGATCCCATTTGAGCGAGAATTACGATCAGCGCCGTCTGCCGCAAATAAGTGGACTTGCCGCCCATGTTCGGCCCGGTCAGCAGCAGAATCGTATGCGTTGAGGCATTCATGTAAAGGTCATTTGGGACGAATCGCTCGCTGCCTCCGGCCATTTCTTGTCGCTCGATCACAGGGTGGCGGCCCTCGAATATCTCGAGAACGCCCGAATCCCGGCTGGCCGAATCCACGGCTACTGCGGCTTCAACCGCAGCTGATCCGCTGGCTTCGACAAACTGCGGTCGGCAATAATTCCGCAGCGCGGCGATATGCCCCAGCGAAGCCAGCACGTCCACTTCAGCCAGCGCCAGCGCGGTTTGGCGAATCCGCTTTGCTTCCGCGGCAATTGCCACGCGCAACTCCGCGAAGAGACGGCGCTCGATCTCGACGATCTTTTCCTGCGCGTCGAGAATTTTAGTTTCGTACTCTTTCAGCTCCGGTGTGGTGAATCGCTCTGCGCCAACCAGAGTTTGCTTGCGTTCATAATCCTGCGGCGCGAGGTGCAGATTCGGCTTAGAAATTTCGATGTAGTAACCGAAGATGGAATTGAATTTGACCTTTAGCGAATTGATCCCGGTTCGCTCGCGCTCTCGGTGCTCAATATTTGCCAGCACTTGCTTGCTATTGCGGGAGAGTTCGCGCAGTTCGTCGAGGTCGCGGTCTACACTGCTGGAAATTACCCCTCCATCCGCCAAGCTGAGCGGCGGCTCGGGAACAATAGTCTTTTCAATCCGTTCGCGCAGCTCGGATAATTCATCGAGAGATCCGTGCAACGTGCTTAGCCGTTGCACCGGCAATCGCCCAAGACCGGCCTTGATCGCGGGGATCTTCCCAAGCGAGGCAGACAGCGCCAAGACGTCCCGCGGATTCGCCGTCTCCAGTGTTACACGGCTCAACAGACGCTCCAGATCGAGCACGCCATCAAGAGCACGCCGCAATTCCTCCCGTGCGATGGTGTTCTTTATGCCGGCTTCCACTGCATCCAGACGAGCGTTGATCTCTCTCACATCGAGCGACGGCCGCAGCAACCACGCACGCAGTAGCCGCTTGCCCATGGGCGTGACCGCCGCGTCGATCGAACGAAGAAGGGTGACGCCAGCGTCCGTGCCCGCAAACAAGGGCTCGATCAATTCGAGATTCCGCACCGTCACCGCGTCGAGCACCAAGCAATTTTGTCGCTCGTACCAGCCGATGCGATCCACATGATCGAGCGATCCCCGCTGCGTCGATCGCACATAATAGAGAATTGCTCCGGCCGCGGCGGCGGCGGCGGTGCGCCCCGCTAGTCCGAATCCTTCCAGCGATAACACGCCAAAATGATTTTCCAGGAGTGGGATCGCATGGTCGGGCGCAAAGATCCAATCGTCCAGCGGAGTCTCCGTGCAAGTTGTTGCAAGACTCTGGCCCCGCCGCGCTTGAGTCTGATTGCTTCTGGAATCGAACAGCGGCGCCGCCGACCCATACAACAATTCTTTCGGCCGAAGTTGCTCCAATTCATCCTGTACCCGGCGCAGCGCATTTTCTCCGGAAAATTCGGTCGCGCGAAACTCACCGGTAGAGAGGTCGAGAGCCGAAAAACCGACTCGATCTCCCACCTGCGCAAGCGCGGCCAGAAAATTATTTTCTTCCGAGGCCAGCGACGAATCCGCCGCGGTGCCAGGCGTAACCACCCGCGTCACTTCGCGCCTTACCAGTTTTGTGCCGATCTGCTTTCGGACGAGCCCTGGATCTTCCATCTGTTCGCAAATCGCCACCTTGAAGCCTTTGCGAATCAGTTTGCCAATGTAGCCCTCCGCCGCGTGGTGAGGCACTCCGCACATCGGAACGGCGATCCCTTTTTCTTTATTGCGGGAAGTTAACGTGATTTGCAGCTCTTTCGAAGCCACAATCGCGTCGTCGAAGAACAATTCGTAGAAATCTCCCAGGCGAAAAAACAATAAGGCTGTGGGATGGTCTTTCTTGACGGCGGCATACTGCCGCATCAGCGGAGTTGAGGGCTCAGTCATCTTCGATGTTTCGGGGGCTTGGCGCGGATTATAACAAAGCCCATTCCGGCCTTTCTGTGATGCCCCGCCGGAAGCTTCATGTGGAAATGCAAGTTGACGCAAATTCCCGTGAATGTTCTCCTAGCACATGGAACTCCGCAAAGATCCTATTACGCGCTCCTGGGTCATGACCGGAGATGACCCGGCCGCGGCTGGCTTGCGCTCCGACGCCGTGTGCCCTTTTTGCCCGGATTCCCCGGAGCCCACGCAGGTCATTTCGGCCGTGCCCGATCCTTCGAGTTGGTCGGCGCGCTCCATGGTGCATCCCGCTCCGCTTTATCACATCGAAGGGGAGCCTGACCGCCGCGGCGACGGCATTTACGACCGCATGGGATCGGTGGGCGCCCATGAAGTTCTGGTCGAAAATCCACGGCATGACCGCCATCTCTGGAAGGCTACCGACAACGAGATTGGACAGTTCCTGCGTTTGGCGGCGGAGCGCATTCTCGATCTCAAGCGCGACCCGCGCATAAAGTATGTGAGTCTGTTTAAGGATTTCGGTCCCAATGCCGGACAGGAATTCACCCACCCCACTTCGCAGGTCACGGCGACCATGTTTGTGCCTCGCCGCGTGCTGTATGAACTGCGGGCGGGGCGCGAATATTTCGTGGGCAAGGAGCGCTGCGTTTTTTGTGACATTCTCACCCAGGAAGAGCGCCAGGCGTCACGCGTGATCGAGGCGCGGGGGGATTATGTCGCACTGGGGCCCTACGCTCCACGGGTTCCCTACGAGACTTGGATTCTGCCGCGGAATCACGAGGCTTCATTCGAGCGTACGGGTTTGGTAAAGCCCGGATTGCGAGTGAATCTGGCCGCACTCCTGCGCCGCACCTTGCAGCGAATCCGCACCGTAACGGAAGATTTCCATCTTGTGCTGCATACTTCGCCCAACAGCTTGCATCCCTCGAAATCCCTCGGTTATTGGAAAACCATCGACGACGACTATCACTGGCACATGGAGATTATGCCCGTTATCGCCACCAAGGCGCGCTCTTATACTTACAAAGAGGTCTACTATTCGCCCGTCAGCTCCGAATCGGCAGTGAAGCAGTTGCGTGAAGCCAAAATTGATGGATGAATGCGGGAGCTTTTCACCGCAAACATCGCTAAGAGAATTCGCAAAGTTCGCCGGGAAATGTTCTTGCGCGGCTTATCTTCCCGACTTTTGCGGCTTTCCTGAAAAGCTTTTGCAGGCGAGGGCTTCTTCCCTGGGCGTTTGTTTCTACGCCCCGGCCACGTTCACGCGTGTGGCCATGCTTCGCTGCCGCAGAAGCGCTGTGGCCGTCGCGACGTCCACTGGCGGGGAAAATAGATATCCTTGTCCCAGTTCGCAACCCAATTCGTGCAGGCGCTCAAGCTGTTTTGCAGATTCAATTCCTTCCGCAATCACTTTTAGTTTTAATTTGTGCGCCAGAAGGATAATCGCCTCAACCGTGTCGCCCGACCCGAGATCGAGCAGCATGTCCGTAACGAGAGTGCGATCGATCTTTAGCGCCGCCAATGCAGGCGACTGCCGCAATCTAAGCAAGGAAGTGTTGGCCGTCCCGAAATCTTCCAGGGTCACTCCTACCCCCAGCTTTTTGAGCTGCGCAAAAATTGCGGCGGTCGGCTTAGGATCGCCGGCGGCCACGCTTGCGGTCATTTCCAGATGAAGTTGCGACGGGTCGATTCCGGTCTCAAGCAGCATCTTCTCCAGAGTGGGGAAAAAATGTGCATCGTTTAGTTGTTTGGCGGAGACGTTCACATTCACGCTCAGAGTCTGCAAAGAAGCAGCGTCCTTCATCCACGTTTGCAGTTGTTGGCACACTTCCCGCATCATGTTATATCCCGTCGCCACCAGCAACCCCGTGTCTTCCGCTGCCTCTATGAACTTGTAAGGAGAAATTAACCCCTGCTCGGGATGTTGCCAGCGCAGTAGAGCTTCGAATCCGATGATTTGCTTGCTCGTGAGCTGCACGATCGGCTGGTAAAGCAATAGGAACTGCTTTTGGGTCAGAGCCCAATGCAATTCTTGCTCCAACTTCAGCCGGTTGACGGCCCGAGTATGCATGGCCTCGTCAAACATCTCGCAGCGCGATCCTCCGAGAGCTTTCGCCCGGCGCATCGCCGCGTCCGCGTCCTGAAGCAATTGCTCGGCGCTCTCATGCAAGGGACTGCTCAGCGCGATTCCCACGCTCGCCGATGTCCTCAGTTCGCATCCTTCCACCGGAAACGGTTCGGCTGCGGCCGCGAGAATTCGTTGGCCGGCCCGCATGGCGTCGCTGGGATCGCTCATGCCCTCCAGAAGGATGGTGAATTCATCGCCCCCCAGACGCGAGAGAATTGCGTTTCGCCCACTATCGCCGGGCGCGCGCGAAATGGTATCTTCATCGCGCAGGCAAACTCCCAGGCGACGCCCAATCTCGAGGATTACGCGATCGCCCATGGCTGGCCCCATCTTTTCGTTGAACGTTTTGAAACCATCCAGGTCGACGAACAACAGCGCGTATTGACGCTCTGTATTGCGCTGCGCCAGATCGAAGGAATGCTGTAGGCGATCCAGAAACAGCCGCCGGTTTGGCAGCCCGGTCAGCCCGTCGTGAAGCGAACTATGTTCGGCTTGTTCTTCGGCTCGCTTGCGGTCGGTGATGTCGCGATTTACGATGACGAGCTTCGCCACGTCGCCGTTTTTGTCGCGAATTGTGCCGGCCACCGACTCCAGAACGAGCCATTTGCCATTCTTGTGGCGGATTCGATATTCCAGTTTCTTTCCCACCCCCGTGTGGCGGGCGTCGCGCGCCGCTTCCAGCACTTTCAAGCGGTCATCGGGATGGATCTGATCAAAGGCCGAGGTTTCGCCCAACTCGGCTGCGGAATATCCGAGGACTCGTTTGTACGCAGGGCTGTTGTAGAGGCGATTGCCCTTCAGGTCTACCATGGCGATCATGTCCGCCGCGTTCTCGGTGACAATTTGAAACAGCTCTTCGCGCTTCGTCGACTCCCGGCGAATCCGGTAGACCCGGAACTCTTGAAACGCGGCGAGCAAAGTCATGGCGCCGAGCGCGGCCAAATTCCACGGCGGTATCATCAAGGAAGATATCGGCAACTTTCGGCGGGAAACTTAGCCTCGGCTCCAGTTCTTTTCTGAACTTTTGCATCGCAAGCTGCTGGCGAACCCTTTACAGCCGTTGACTAACGACAAGCCAGCCCACAACCGTTCATAATGGCGGCATGAATTCCGATAAAGCTGTGCGCCGTCTGAAGACCTACACCAGCTCTCAGGGATATGTTTACCAGTACTACTTCGTGGGCAAACGTGCCGCGCTGGCCAGCGACGCTGAAGCGCCCGCCACGGAATTCGTTTTCGACGTGACTTCTGATCGCAAGTTGACCTATGCCGTCAGCGTCTTCTTGCCTGGGAAGTCGGTTTCGGCTTGGGGCGCCGCACACCAGCGTGAACTCACCGAAGCGGAGCAGTATGCCGCCGCAAAACTCCGCCTGTTCCGCGCCTTTGACGAACTGGAAGACGTGATGCGCCAGGGCCGCCGCCTATCCGTTGACGGGCAATTGCTGGAAGAATCGTTGAGGGAGTTGGGTATTAGCTGAAAAAGTTGCGGTTCTTGGATCCAAGCCCGCCTCCGGCGATGACAATCGGGGTTTCGCCGCCGCCCAATCTCTGTGAAGAATATAATGTGTGAAGAGATGGGGCGCTGGGACAGCCGACATGTCTTACAAGCAAGATTGACCACTCCCTCGTCACTTGCTTGAAACCCGGCGGACTCTGATACTTACCTAGCCTATGTCATTGCTCTGGTTGCGCTTCGCGCTGGCGTGTTATTTTGTCGGGCTGATCTACGCGTTTTTTGCCCTCACCCGCACCAGCGAACTTTTCAGCCGTGTCGCTCTCCACGCCGCGAGTTTGGGGATGGTTTTCCATTTCGTCTCGTTGGTCGAGCTATTTCTCTCGGATCATGTGGTCTGGGCTTCCGTGCATAACGGAGAGTCGTTGCTGGCGTTCTTTTCGATGACGTTTTTCATGATCGTCTACGCCATTTATAAAACGACCTCGCCCGGCGTGGTTGTCTTCCCAATCGTCTTTTTCCTCACGTTTGTCGCTGCCATTGACGAGCAGCCGGTATTGTTCACTGCGTTTGTAAAGCACAAGGGATGGCTGATCGCGCACATTATTCTGATTTTTACGGGCTATGCGGCGCTGCTGCTCAGCTTTGGCGCCAGCTTGCTTTATCTGCTGCAAGAGCGCCGCCTGAAGGCCAAGAAGCCCAGCAGCTTGATTTCCTTCCTGCCCGCGCTGGAAGTGATCGATCAGATTGGGTATCGATCGTTGCTTCTTGGCTTTCCTTTTATGACGCTGGGCTTGATTACGGGTTCGATTGTCGCCATGTCCGCCTATGGGCATATCGACTTTGAAGATCCGAAAATCTTCTTGTCCATCCTCATGTGGGTCGTCTACATGATCATGGTCTTTACCCGCTGGAATTCCGGATGGCGTGGCCGCCGAGCCGCCGTGCTGGCTACCTTTGCCTTTGTCGCGGCCATAGTCGCCTGGGCGGCTAACTATTTTTCGACCATTCACAGGTTCGTCGCTTCATGAGTGACTTAATATGAGATACCAGCTCATCGGCGTGAATCACAAGAGCGCGCCGCTTGAAGTGCGCGAGCGGCTTGCTATTCCCGAGTCGAAGCTGCCCGATTGCTGCCGCGATCTCACGGCACACCCAGGAATCGAGGAGGGAATGATTTTATCCACGTGCAACCGCGTGGAAGTGGTTACGCATACGAGTAATGGTTCGGCCGACCTTCGCGGTTTTTTGCACGATCATTTTCATTTGACGGCCGACGAACTGGATGCGCATCTTTACGAGTTTCGCGAGAAAGACGCCGTCCGCCACATCTTCCGCGTGGCGTCGAGCCTGGACTCGATGGTCGTCGGGGAAGCGCAGATTCTCGGTCAGGTGAAGGAAGCTTACGCCACGGCCCGTGCCGTTGGCTCGGTTCGCGGGCAGCTTGATCAGCTTTTCACTCGCGCCTTTGCCGTCGCCAAGCGCGTGCGCACCGAGACCGCGGTGGGATCGTCATCCGTTTCAATTGCCTCGGTTGCGGTTGAATTAGCGAAGAAAATTTTCGGAACGTTACAGGGCAAGAACGTTTTTATCGTGGGCGCAGGCAAGATGAGCGAACTCGCCGCCCGCCACTTGATGGCTCACGGCTGCGCCTCGATTTTCGTTTCGAACCGCACCTATGACCGTGCCGTTGGCCTGGCTCACCGCTTTAACGGTCAGGCCATAAAGTTCGACGATCTCTACGATTCTTGCGACAAGGCCGATATCGTCATCACCTCGACCGGTTCTCCGCACGCCATTTTCCGTCGCGAACACGGCGAACAATTCCTTGCCCGGCGTAAGAACAAGCCGATGTTCTTTATCGATATCGCCGTGCCCCGCGATGTTGCGCCCGAAATGGCCAAGCTCGACGGCATCTTCGCTTATGACATCGATGATCTTCAGCAAGCCGTCAGCAGTCACGTCGCCGATCGCCGCAAAGAAGCTGAACTTGCCGAAGCCATCATCGCCAGCGAAGTCGAAAAGTTCGAAGCCCGCGCGCACACGCTCGACGTGGTGCCGACTATCGTGAGCTTGCAGGATCATCTGGAAACGATACGCCAGGCCGAAATCGATCGGGTACGCGGCCGCATGGGGCCGCTGACCCCGGACCAGGAAATGGCCGTCGAAGCCCTGACCCGCGGCATCATCAACAAAGTGATGCACACCCCCATCACCACTTTGAAAACTGCTGCCAGAGAGTCTGAAGCAACGACGGTGATCGACGTTGTGCGACGTCTGTTTAATCTGCACGAAAAAGAGAAGGGCACCGATCCACAGGCGAACAAAGAATCGTTGGCCAAAAAAGAGGCGGAGACGCACCATTGATCCAGTCGCGCAGCGAAAAGAATAAATAGATCGACGATCCGTCGACGACATGTATTTGAATAACGGTAACTCCCCTAAACTCCGCATCGGCTCCCGGGGCTCACAGCTTGCCCTCTGGCAGGCCAACCACATCTCCGCTCTGCTGGGCGCGCGCGGCCACGAAGTGGAAATCGAAATCATCCACACCACGGGCGACAAAATTACCGACGTCGCTTTGGCTATGGTTGGTACAAAAGGCATGTTCACCAAAGAGATTGAAGAAGCCCTCGCAGCCGGCCGAGTCGATCTCGCCGTGCACTCGCTGAAAGACCTGCCAACAGAGCTTCCCCCTGGGTTCCAGATCGCCGCCATCACCGAGCGCCAGGATCCTCGCGACGCCTTCTGCTCGCTTCACTATTCCGAAATAAAAGATCTGCCGCAAGGCGCGCGCGTGGGTACTTCTAGCCTGCGCCGCCAGGCGCAACTGAAAGCCATTCGTCCCGATCTCGACATTCATCCGCTGCGCGGCAACGTCGATACCCGCCTGCGCAAACTCGAACAAGGCGAATACGCCGCCATCATCCTCGCCTCGGCGGGTCTACAGCGCCTTGGGAGAACAGAACTGATCAAGCAAATCATCCCTGCGGAAGTCATGTGCCCCGCCGCCGGACAAGGCGCGCTCGGCATCGAGATCCGCAATGGCGACGCTGCTACACGCCAGCACGTCGAATTCCTGAACGACCCCGCCGCCCGCGCCGCAACAACCTGCGAGCGCGCCATGCTGAACAGCCTCGGCGGAGGCTGCCAGGTCCCCATCGGAGCCTTTGCGGAAGTTCGCGCTCCAATTAATCGGCAATCGATGAATCAAAACTCCTTGGGAGCAAGCGGCCGGGAAGGGCACGAGTTCACTCGTGCCGTCAACGCCCCAAAAATGCGACCGGCTTTAGCCGCTGGGGTCTTGCATCTCGAAGCGATCGTGGCCGATCCCGATGGTTCAAAGGTCTTGCGCGAAGCGCGCGATGGCAATCTGGACGATCCCGAAGGGCTGGGCAATGCGGTTGGTCAGACTCTGCTCAGCCGCGGCGGCGACGAAATCCTCAAAGCCGTCTACAGCCGGGGGCTTGCCGTGACGCCGCGACAGTGACCTCGGTCATTCAATATGAATAGCGGCGTCCTCCTCCGAATTCTCGGCGGCACGAAAAGCTCCCACGCCCTCCGCCTGTGGATTAACTTCTGGCCGCCATTCCTTGGCGCAGGCATTCGTGTCATCCGCATCGCGCCCGACATGAAATCCGTCGACGTTGAAATGAAGCTGCGCTGGTGGAACGCCAACTACGTTGGCACCCAGTTTGGGGGATCGCTCTTTGCCATGACCGACGCTTTCTATATGCTCATGCTGATGGCGAACCTGGGCAGCGATTACATCGTCTGGGACAAAGCTTCGACCATCCGCTACCGAAAGCCGGGGCGGGGAAGGGTGCATGCAGAGTTTCGTTTGTCCGATGGTCAAATCGACGACATTCGCGAGCATCTGAAGACGGTGCCGAAATACGAACCCACATTTTCCGTGGAAATTAAAGATGAAGCGGGCACAGTGATTGCCGAAGTTGAAAAACTCTTGTACGTGCGTAAAAAGTGATCCGCGGAGCCATTCAGTACGTAATAAACTCAGACTGTGTACATCCCAGAACATTTTCGCCTGCGCCATCCCGCGGATGCGGTCGCTTTCATCCGCGCGAATCCTTTTGCCATTCTGATCTCATCCACCGAGGACGGACCCTTCGCCACTCATCTGCCGCTCTTCGTAAGCGCCACCGAAGGGGACGGGAAGGTTACGCTTCGCGGTCACGTAGCGAAGGCCAACTCGCACTGGAGCTATCTCGAAGCGGAGCCGCAGTGCCTGACAATTTTTCATGGTCCGCACGCCTATATTTCGCCCGCCAACTATACGACGCGCGAAAGCGTGCCAACGTGGAACTATGCAGCCGTTCATGTCTATGGAGCGGCGCGGCTCTTTTCTTCCGAAACAGATCTCCATGAGATGTTGAACGATTTGATGGGAACCTTCGAGCCCGCGTACCGCGAACAGTGGGAAGGCCTGAGCCATACTTTTCGGGAAAACATGCTGCGGCAGATCGTTGGCTTCGAGATCGTTGCCGCCAGGATCGAAGGCAAATTCAAACTAAGCCAGAACCGCATTCGGCAGGATCAGGCAAATGTGATCGCGTCGCTTGAACAAGCGGATGACAGCGTGATTTCGGGCGTGGCTCGAATGATGAAGGATCAATGCCTGGGTAAGATCGAAGAATAACTCACTTTGCTGGAACAGCGCCGCCCACTGGACATGACGAAGAAAAAGAAAGCCAGCCCCGCTTCCTCGTTACCGCTGGCCGGCGTCCGTGTGTTGGTTGGCCGTGCGCGTCATCAGGCGGGCATGCTCTCGGGTGAATTGCGCAAGCGGGGCGCGACTGTCTTGGAGATTCCCTTCATCGAAATTCGCAAGCCCCGCAGCTTTAAGCCCTTGGACTTGGCGCTAAGGAATCTCGGCACTTACGACTGGCTGATCCTTACCAGCGTGAACGGCGTTGAAGCCATGTGCGAGCGCCTCGGCAAATTGAAACTCGACTTCAAGAATCTCCGGGGCCGGCAAATAGGTCGGGGGACTGCGTGAGTTCACTCGTGCCGGTAAGACCGGTAAAAAGACCGCGGCCTCAGCCGCTGCGAGCCTTCGCATCGCCGCCATTGGGCCCGCTACGAAGAGAGCGATTGAGCACCAGGGAGTCAAAGTCGACGTCGTTCCTGAAGAATACATCGCCGAGTCCGTGGTCCGCAGTCTGCGGCGGCGGGTGAATGGAAAGCGAGTTCTTCTGGTGCGCGCGAAAGTCGCCCGCGACGTAATTCCCCGAGAGTTGTGCAAGGCCGGGGCGCGCGTCGATGTGGTGGAAGCTTATGAAACTGTGATTCCGCAATCTTCGCGCGTGCGCTTGCGCAACGCGCTGGCGAATCCATCGCAGCGCCCGCATGTGGTCACATTCACCAGTTCTTCCACCGTGCGCAACTTTGTGGCGCTGTTAGGGTCGCGACCAATAAACCTCGAGGGAATTCTGTTCGCATCCATCGGCCCCGTGACGTCTTCGACCCTATGCGAGCTTGGCTTGCGGGTTGACGTTGCGGCTAAGAAGTTCACCATCATGGAACTGGTAAAGGGCATTGTGCGATTCAAGTCCGAGCAAGGCCCAACAACGATCCAGCGCTCCACTCGCCACGTTTAGAGACGTGGGATTCCCGTATCTGCTAAATTGCCGACATGAAACCGAAGACGATTTACCTCGTGCTTTGTTTCGTCGGAGCGTTCCTGCCCTACTGGCAGTTTATTCCATGGGTGATGCAGCACGGCATGAATCCTTCCCTGTTCGTCCGCGAACTGTTCGCAAACCGAATCGGCGCTTTCTTCGGAATGGATGTCCTCGTTTCCGCCATGGTGTTAATTGCATTTATACGAGTCGAAAGCGGAAGGCTGAACATGCGCCGAAGGTGGCTCCCGGTTTTGGCGGTGCTTACGGTCGGGGTTTCGCTCGGCCTGCCGCTATTTCTCTATATAAGGGAATTGCGGATCCAGGAACTTAGGTTCGAGGACGGCAATTCAATGCCTGCGTGATCCGGGTGTCGCACTATTCCGTCAGCGAGCAACTGCAATCCGCGGGGGGGACATGCGCCTGTAGAAAATCCGCGACGCGTTTGTAAGCGTCAATCTGATTCTCGACGCGCGCGAACCCGTGTCCTTCATTTTCATAGATCTTGTAATCGACGGTTCCGCCGCGCTTCTTAATGGCATCGACGACTTGCTGTGTCTCCGATTTCGGACAGCGCGGATCGTGGCCTCCCGCCAGCAGCAGCAGTGGCGCTTTAATCTCGTCGATGAAGTTGATGGGCGAGCGGTCTTCGTACAGCGTTTTGTTCTTCACAACATCGCCCATGGTTGCCAGATCGGATTGTTGAAGTACTGGATCTTCGTTTTCAATCTCCGTAAACCAATTCACAAACGGCACAATCGGCACGCCCGCGGCCCAGACATCGGGAGCTTTCGTCACCGACATCATGCTCAGATAGCCGCCGTAGCTGCCGCCCATTACGGCAATTTTCTTCGGGTCGAGATGGCCGGTCTGTTTGATCCAGTCGACTCCCGCCAGTACGTCTTGCAAATCGCCGCCGCCCATGTCGAACAAATTTGCTTCCTGAAATTCTTTTCCGTACCCGGTCGAGCCGCGATAGTTAGGCGCGAGAACCATATAGCCTTGGTTCGCCGCATACTGGACGAAGCGGTTGAATGAATTCATGGTTTGCGAAGTCGGTCCGCCGTGGATGTAAACGATGGCCGCATTCTGCCCGTTGCGCGCCATGTTGAATGGGACATAAAGAAACGCGGAGATGGTCCACTTGCTGTCGCGGCTGGGATAGTGCACCAGGAAAGGCTCGACCATATCCTCAGAGCGCACGCCCGCGACGAGCGAATAGGTGACCTGATGCGACTTGCCCGTGGCCAGCGTATAAACCCAAAGATCGCCCGGAGCGGTCGGCCCGTTGTGGTAATAGAGAAGTCGCGAGCCGTCGTTGGTAAAGGCGGAATGGCCGCCGGCAGGCTCGTTCACCCCTTTGGGAATCGGCAGGGCTGTGGACTTTCCGTTTTCAAGATCCTGCAGATAGATGTCTTCATTGCCATCGACATTGGCGGTGAAGGTAACGTTTTTTCCATTGGGAGAAAATTCGCCGCCGCGAATTTCCCATTTGTCTTTGGTCAGCCATGAGATTTTCTTGCTGGCAATGTCGATCAGTCCAACATTCTCAAAGCCATTGGCCGCATTTGAGCTAAATAGAACGTGTTTTCCATCGGGCGAGATATCGTTGGCCGAATAGCGCTGCTCGCCCTCATGCGGTGTCAGCAGAGTGCTTTTCCCAGTGACAACCTCGGCAACGAAAATATTCGAATCCGTTCCTTTGGCCTGCTCTTGCGTGTAAACGATGCACTTGCCATCCTTCGACCAAATGGGATTGTAGTTTCCCCTGTCTTGTGGCGTGCCGCTCGTGATGTGTTTTACCTCGCGCATCACCATGTCGTAGACGTCGATCCCATGGGCTGCGGACGTTCTTGGTTTCACAACATAAGCCAAATAGCGGCCGTCAGGCGACCATGTCGGATCAGTTTCGGCAATCTCACGTGTGCTTGTCAGGTTCACAACTTTGCCGGTCGCCGGTGATACCAGAAAAATATCCCACTGCTCGTCGCCGTCGTAATCGGATTGATAGGCGATCCACTTGCCGTCGGGCGACCATGCGGGCGATGTTTCCCGCTGATCGCTAACCGTGAGCTGTACAGGCCATCCGCCCTCGGCGGGGACGAGCCACAGATTGTTGCGCCCGCTCATATTCGAGATAAAGGCAATGCTCTTGCCGTCTGGCGACCACGTTGGGCGGCCGACTTGCCTCGTCATATAAAGCTTTTCGATGGTCAGGCCGCGTGGCTCGACCTGCGCGTTGGGCTTGGAGGCGATTTCCTTGGGGTCCGTAATAGCGGTAGGGGCGGCAAGCATCTGCGCGGCAAGATTTTCGGCGACAACTGTGCTCATGAGCATGACGATAGCAAAGAGTGCGAGAGTGCGCATACTTGTGGAAAAGGCTGAGCTTGGTAGCGAAAGTTTAACAGAGGAGGAGTGATCTGGGTTCGCGAGACGACTATTGCCGAGGCGCGCCGCGCTCAACTGCCAGGCGGGTAACGCGCTCACGGAGGTTGGAAATATCGCGCGTGGCTTCCAGTTCGGAGCGCAGGTAAGCGTTGTCCAGGAAGGTTCGCATCTGGGCAAAACCGGAATCCATCTTGTCTTCGATACGCTTAAAATCGGAACCCATGCTTCTTTCGAGACGCTTGATATCGGAATCGATCTTTCCCTCGAGGCGACTGATATCGGAATCGATCTTTCCCTCAATGCGCGTGATATCTGAATCGATCTTCCCCTCAAGGCGCTTAATGTCCGCTCGAATCTGACCGCTCTCGGAATCGATTTTGGAATCTACTTGCTTGACGTCGCTCTTCAACTCGCGCAACTCGGGAGCGATGAAATCCTGCAGGAGTTGGCGAACGGATTGGACCATGTCAGACATGAGGATATTGTTGCCGCAATTCTCCCCGAAAGCAAGAAAGATTAGTGGTCGGCTCGAGGTTCGGCTCAAAAATGGGAAAAGGATTGCGGAGGATCGCATAAGATCGGCTCGGCGATCCGGGACGAAGCATAGCGATTGTTACGCCTTCGCCTCCGCGTGCATGTCGACGGTGCTCCATGTCTTATCGCCGGCGTAGCAAATATTTTCCAGCGGGCACTCGACGCACTTGGGCCTCCGCGCGATGCATAGCTTGCGGCCGTGCCAGATGATCTGATGGGAAAACAGAATCCATCTCTCGCGCGGGATAATTCTCATCAAATCCCGCTCGATTTTCTGCGGGTCATCGTTTTTGGTCAGTTCAAGCCGTCGCGAAATACGCGTCACGTGAGTATCGACGACTACTCCGTCAGCTTTCTTGAACCACGTTCCCAGCACTACATTTGCAGTTTTTCGCGCAACGCCCGGCAGGGTCAGCAACTCTTCCATGTTTAACGGAACCTGCCCGCCGAAGTCGGCAACCACTTTCCTGGCCGCGCCTACGACCGATTTCGACTTGTTGCGGAAGAATCCAGTCGAGCGAACGTCGGGCTCAAGTTGCTCCGGCATGAGCGCTGCGAATGCTTCCACGGTGGGATATTTGCGGAACAATTCAGGCGTCACGCGGTTAACGTTTACGTCGGTCGATTGGGCGGAGAGAATAGTCGCGACCAGAAGTTCCCACGCGCTGGTGTGAGTGAGAGCGCACGTTACATCGGGATAGAGTTGGTCGAGGCGCTGTAGGATTTCCGCGACCCGTTCGGGAGCCACGGGATTGTAGGCGGAATTAGGCTTCCTCCGGTTGATTGGGGCTAGTGCCGGGCTTTTGCCTCGAGTACGGCCGGGCGCTGCCATCCCAACCCGAGCGCCGCCAGCTGCTGGATCGTTCTTGCTTGTGCGCGGTGTTTGGACTCCGGGCTTCGCCGACACCAGCGTCCGCGACACACCCTCCTGTGGTCCTGTTCGGGCGGGTTGTCTTGGGGTGCGGCCACGGGGCATGAGGGCAACATCTTAGCAGAGACCTCGGTAACCACGACGATGATTGACTCACTCGCCGCCACTCGGTAGTCTGGAATTCAGTCTTCTGTAAATCAGTCTTAAGTTTTAACCTCGAATAATTGCTATGGCCGTGAACTCTATTCAACTTGGGCAGGTTTGGCGCAGCGACGCCGATGGCCAGGACTATCTGGTAACCAAGGTATACAGCGAAGTATTCACGCAATATGCCATGCTTCGGCCGGCGGGGATTACGGCGCCTGACGCGCCAACGATTCGCATCAAAGTGAGCAAGACTCCGCAGGGCGCGGCGCTGCCCGGCTATACCTTCACTCAGGACGGATCGTTCTAGCCGCGGCGAATCTCGTAGTATCTTTTCGATAGACTTGGATTAGTTAGCCCTCGGTTCGCAGTTTTCTGTCCGCATTGTTCATCACGAAGCCGGGAGCCGAGAAGTGACAAATGCCCTCCAATGACTGAAAAACTTCTGGCCATTGTTTTCGTCTTTATTAACTCAGTGATTGCCGCGACCGGCTATGCCGGCGTTATGCTGCTGATGGCGATTGAATCCGCCTGCATTCCGCTGCCTTCGGAGTTAATCATGCCCTTCGCCGGCTACCTGGTTTTCACGGGCACGTTCAAGTTGCTGTGGGTCGCGACCGCAGGGGCGCTGGGCTGCAACCTGGGTTCGCTCGCGGCGTATGAGATTGGATGTTACGGCGGCCGCCCGCTGGTCGAAAGATATGGACGATGGATTCTGATGGGGCGTCGCGAACTCGACTGGGCCGACCGTTTTTTTTTGCGCTGGGGATATTTGGCGGTATTTATTGGCCGCCTGCTTCCGGTAATTCGTACTTTCATCGCCCTGCCCGCCGGAATCGCCCGCATGCCGCGCGGGAGATTTCATCTCTATACATTTCTGGGATCGTGGCCGTGGTGTTTCGCTTTGGCTTATCTCGGCATGAAGCTTGGCCAGAACTGGCGCGAGTTGGGGAAATATTTTCATAAGTTCGACGCGGTGATAGGAGCGATGCTGGTGGCGGGCGCATTGTGGTTTGTTTGGAGCCACTGGCAAAATCGGATGCGAATCGAAAGCTAGTCGTCGATTATGCGCTGCTCGCCAACTGCGATTCGACGATTCGCCATTTGCCTTCACGCTTCATCACTACATCCATGTAGATATAGCAGACGGCGAAACGCCTCGCTCCTCGCTCGACTTCATCATCTTCCGAACCGCGTACGATGGCCACGTCATCCTTTAGAAAACGAATGCTGCGCCCAGTCGACTTCATCGAGATGTAGCGGATCGCTCCGGATCCGAGATTACTCAGCACGTCTTGCTTTGTGAAAGCCCTTCCGCGCTCGTCATATTGCATATATTCATCGCTGAAGATACGGGAAAGTTCGTCAATATCGGCGGCCACCAAAGCGCGGTCGCCGTCCTCGAAAAGCCTCATGATTTGCTGTTCGTCAGTTTCCATCCAGCCTCTCTCGTCGCGCTTTACTCGACCGCGGCGAGTCGATTCGCATATCATTTGAACCTACATCGCACGGAAGACAGAAAAAATGTTGTGTTCGCAAACGAGGCCGGCTCAATGATCATTACCCGTAGTCCGCTGAGGATATGTCTCGGCGGCGGCGGCACCGATCTTCCGTCCTATTATCGCCAGCATACTGGGTTCGTGATCTCCGCAGCCATCAGCCGTTACGTCTACATCACCATCAACGAAGCGTTCCGTCCCCGCATCATCGTGAAGTATTCCAAGTTCGAAGACGTGGAGCGGGTGGATGAAATTCAGCATCCGATCATCCGTGAGGCGTTGAAGTTGACTGGGGTGACCGGTCCTTATCTCGAGATCGTCAGTCTATCGGATATTCCCGCGGGCACCGGAATGGGATCCTCGGGCAGCTTCACGACGGCACTATTGTGCGCGCTGCATACGCTGAAGCGTGATTTCGTGCCGCCGCAAGAATTGGCGGAACAAGCCTGTCACATCGAGTTGAAATTACTGAACGAACCGATCGGCAAGCAGGACCAATACATTGCCGCCTTTGGCGGCATCACCTGCTTTCAGTTTCTACCGGACGACCGAGTGGTCGTCGAACCTCTGAAAATGCCGCCCGAAAGTTTGGCGAATCTGGAAGACAATTTGCTGCTGTTCTTTACCGGCAGCTCGCGCAACGCCTCCGACATTTTGCGCGACCAGGATTCGAGGACCCGGCTGAACAATATGGAGATGCTGGATAATTTGCACGTCGTCAAGAAATTGGGAGTGGAGAGCCGAGAAGCCCTGCTTGCTGGCGACTTGCACAAGTTCGCCGATCTGATGAATGTGCACTGGGAGCATAAGAAGAGGCGTTCTCCGGGCATGAGCAGCGGCGAAATCGACCGGTTGTACGCTCTCGCGAGAGCGAACGGCGCGCTCGGCGGCAAGTTGATCGGCGCCGGCGGTGGAGGCTTTTTAATGTTTTACACCGAAGAAAAAACCCGGTTGCGGGCGGCAATGAGAGGCGCGGGACTCCGCGAAGTTCGCTTGCAATTCGACTTTGCCGGAACCACGGTGGTGGCGCATTCGTAGGAGAACGCGATGCTGACCGTGGCGATTCTTGCCGGAGGACTTGCAACTCGCCTTCGCCCGATAACCGAAAGCGTGCCAAAGTCACTGCTGGAGGTTAACGGAGAGCCTTTTGCCAAACATCAACTGCGATTGTTGCGGGCGAAGGGTTTCAAGCGCGTAGTAATTTGCGTCGGCCATCTTGGAACCCTCGTGCAGCGGGTAATCGGCGACGGCTCCGCGTTGGGTCTTGAGATAGACTACTCGTTCGATGGCCCGGTATTGCTGGGGACGGCTGGGGCAATTCGAAACGCCTTGCCGAAGTTAGGCGAGGCTTTTTTCGTCATGTATGGCGATTCGTATTTGCCGTGCGATTACGCCGCAATTGCGCGGAGCTTCGAAATCCGCGGGCGTGCTCGGTATGATGACGGTTTTTCGCAACGAAGGGAAGTGGGATACTAGTAATGTTGAGTTTGAGGCCGGCAGAATTCTCGCGTATAGCAAGATAAGCCGCACCTTGCGCATGCGATACATCGACTACGGTTTGGGAATCTTTCGCGCGGAGGTTTTCGCCGAATTGCCGTCTGGAAGGCCTTGCGATCTTACCGAGGTCTACGAGAAGCTATTGCAACGGAAACAGCTGGCGGCCTTTGAGGTACGCGAACGTTTTTATGAGATCGGATCGCCGGCGGGGTTGCGTGAGACGGCCGAGTTCCTGGCGCGGGACGGGAATGCTCCGAAATAAATAATGGACAGAAAGAACACATTCGCGGAACAGTTTCTTGCGGAAGCTAGAGAAATTATCGATCGGCTGGATGCGGTCACGATTGAGAATGCGGCGTTGTTGCTGGCGGAGACGCGCTTCTCGGGCGGGCGGCTTTTCATTCTTGGTGTGGGAGGCAGCGCGGCAAACGCGTCGCACGCGGTGAACGACTTCCGCAAGATCGCCGGAATTGAGGCTTACGCACCTACGGACAATGTTTCGGAGCTTACGGCGCGGGTTAACGACGAAGGCTGGGAAACCGTATTCGAAGCGTGGCTGCGGGTTAGCCGTTTACGCGCCAACGATCTCATTCTTGTGTTTTCCGTCGGCGGGGGAAATCTTGAAAAAAATGTAAGCCCCAACCTGGTTGCGGCGCTGCGATTTGCCAAAAGTGTTGGCGCGAAAATTATCGGGGTTGTTGGGCGCGATGGCGGATTTACGGCGCAGCTCGCAGATGCCTGCATCATCATTCCTACCGTTAATGCGAATCACATCACCCCGCACACGGAAGCTTTTCAGGCTGTGGTGTGGCACTTGCTGGTTTCGCATCCGGCCGTGAAGCGGGAACAAACCAAGTGGGAGTCGACTGTTGCCGCAAGCGGCGGCGGTCGTCCTGCGGTTTTTCTCGATCGTGATGGGGTTTTGAATCGTGCCATGGTGCGCGACGGCAAGCCATCTCCTCCGAGGAGTCTCGAAGAGCTGGAAATAATTTCTGAGGCGGCTTCAACTCTGCGCGACCTGAAGGCTGAGGGGTTCGCTTTATACGTGATCACCAACCAGCCGGATGTGGCGAGAGGCGCGCAGACGCGGGAAAATGTCGAGAAAATACACGAGGCGCTGGCCGCAGCGCTGCCCATTGACGGCATTTTTGTCTGCTATCATGACGATGGAGATCGCTGTTCCTGCCGTAAGCCCGAGCCTGGACTTTTGCTGGAAGCGCAGCGCAAGCACAACATCGATCTCTCGCGCAGTTTCGTGATCGGCGACCGGTGGCGCGATATCGACGCCGGCCACGCGGCCGGTTGCAGGACGGTGTTAATCGATTACGGGTACCGCGAGAGAAAGCCTGCGCGTCCGCCGGATGCTACGGTGCGATCTTTACGCGAAGCTGCCGACTGGATCATCAGCTCCAGCTTGAAGGAGTCCAAAGTTAAAGATGAAGTCCGTGTCTGAGTTGCGGGTTCAGATATTCGCGGATGGCGCCGACAAAGCCAGCATGCTGGAACTCTATCGGCAGCCCTATATTAAGGGCTTCACCACGAATCCAACGCTGATGCGGAAGGCGGGCGTTACCGACTATGAGCGTTTCGCGCTCGAAATTCTCGAGCACATCTCCGACCGCCCAATCTCTTTCGAAGTTTTTGCCGACGATGAAATCGAAATAGAGCGGCAGGCGCGAAAGATTGCGCGCTGGGCTTCCAACGTGTACGTAAAAATTCCCGTAACCAATACGCGCCGTGAGCCTATGTCCAGCCTGATTCGGCGTTTAAGCGCGGATGGAATTCAGGTGAATGCCACCGCGTTATTGGCGCTCGAGCAAGTGCGCCAGATCGCGCAAGCGCTCAAGGGCGGAGCGCCTTCCTATATTTCGGTCTTTGCGGGGCGAGTTGCCGATACCGGCCGCGATCCCGTTCCTCTAATGAAATCCGCGCTCGAAATTATGGCGCCGGAGCCGCAAATGCAGTTGGTATGGGCAAGCCCGCGCGAGCTGTTGAATATTTGCCAGGCCGACGACATCGGCTGCCAAATTATTACCGTCACCTCGGATGTTCTAAAGAAGATCCCGCTGATCGGGAAGGATCTGCACGAATACTCGCTGGAGACGGTGAAAATGTTTCACAATGACGCCGCTCAATCGAAGTACACCCTCGAAGTGAATGCCAGTGCCGAAGAGCGGCCGGTGCTCGCTGGATTAAAATCTTAATCGCAACTATCCAGGATATTGCCCCGCGATATAACCCTCGAGTTGGTGAATTGTTTGCTCTTGATCGGAGACAATCCACTTCACCAGATCCCCCAGCGAAACTACTCCGATCACGGAATTGCTTTCTCCAATGACTGGCAGGTGGCGGAAATGATGCTTCGTCATGATCGCCATGCAATCGTCGACCGTATGTTTGGGAGTAACGAATACGACCGGGGCCGACATGATTTGCCGCACCGAAGTATCTTTCGAGGAATGTCCTTTGAGAATGACTTTGCGGGCGTAGTCGCGCTCCGACAAAATGCCCACCAGCCTGCCTTCCGATATCACGAGTAAAGCGCCGACTCCCTCCAGTGCCATCTTTTCAATCGCTTCATAAACGGATTGTTCGGGACTTACCGATAGCACTCTGCCGTTTTCCTTATTCTTCAGAACCAGCGCGATTGTGTCGGTCAGTTTCATACAACCCCCAGTTTCATACAACTCCCGTACGGCGGGTTTGTAGTTGGCGTTCCGCACGAATTTGCGAAGAGCAAGCCTTCAGTTACCCACAGCCCGGAGGATTATACGCCTGACTTTCTCGATGTCTACAAATGGTTTCCGCTCGCCGGCACGCTCACCAGAATCGAGAAATATGACTGCGATGGCTGGAAACTCGTCGGCGCTCAAATCTGTATCTGCATACCTTGCTTAGCTCAAGTCACGGGTCTGGCTCAAAAGATCGGTCTTGTCCTAATCGAACTTAAGACAAGACTCACCCGTCCGTTTGCGAAGGAAATTTGTTTTTTGTCTATAATGTGCGATGCAGTGCGATGGAGTTGAATCTTTCGGCTCATTAACCGGGCGATGACAATCCGTCGTCGTAGCCTCGAGGTAGTGCCAGGTGTCCCTTGACTGCGCGAGTGTGAAGCCCGGAATCGAAATGGCGGCGCTGACTGACGTGGGATGTCAGCGCGAGAACAACGAGGATTTCTATCTTTACTGGGAGCCCTCGCGAGACGAGGAATTCCGGCTCAAGGGACGGCTCGCGGTTATCGCCGACGGCATGGGCGGACACGAAGGCGGCCAGGAAGCCAGCCGGATGGCCGTGGAGACGGTCCGCGAGGTTTACGACGAGGGGTTTCGCGGAGATCCTCAAGCCGCACTGGCCGAGTCTTTTCAACTCGCGCATACGCGGATTCTGGATTTTGCCGAGCGGCATCCCGCTTTTCACGGAATGGGCACCACCTGCACCGCTATTGTTCTGCGCGGCCGCCAGCTTTATTTTGCGCATGTGGGCGATAGCCGTCTTTACCTGGTGCGCGCCGCCCATATCTCGCGGCTAACCCGCGATCATTCCTATGTTGGCCGGTTGGTGGAGAGCGGACTGGTTAGCCCCGAGGATGCCGAGCATCATCCCCAGCGCCATATATTGACTGCGGCACTGGGCTCCGGGGAACAGGTGGCTGTCGACGGCCCGCCTCATGCGGTATCCCTGAACGAAGGGGACGACCTTCTTCTTTGTACCGACGGTTTGTGGGGAGTAGTGAGCGATGCAGAACTCGAACGCGTGGTGAGCGGAAACGCCCCGGCGCGAAGTTGCGCAGCGCTAGTGAAGCTGGCGCGCGATCGCGGTGGACCCGACAACATCACTCTGCAAGTGTTGCGGGTAGGGCGCGATCCGGTGCGTTGAAGGTCCAGAAGCCCCCCGAAGGCCGCAGGTTTTCCCTCCAAGAATGCAATTGATTGCGCTTCGCCGGTACTAGGTCCGAGTGCCATCTGTTGTTAAATCAGTGAAAATAATACGGTTATAAGAAGCTTGTCTCTGCTCCCAAAAGGGAACCCCGATTGCTATGTCACTAACGTCAATAAAGTCTATTAACACAATGGACTTTATGGCATAATGACCAGCCATGAAAATATCTCAAAAGGGACTTTACGCACTGCAATCGATGATGATGCTCGCCCGCCATCACCATCAGGGCGCGATCAAGATTCGGGAAATCGCATATGAAGAGGATCTTCCGGAGAAATTTCTGGAATTGATTCTTCTGGAACTGAAGAACGCTCGCATGGTCGAGAGCGTTCGCGGCGCCAAGGGCGGCTACCAGTTGCGGCGCGATCCCGCGGAGATTCGATTGAGCGAAATCATGCGACTGATCGACGGCCCGCTGGCGCCGTTTGGCGACGCCGAACAGTTGCGGGTTCTGATCGATCGCGACCTGCCGCACCGGGCGCTCTATCAGGTTTTCCTGGACGTTCGCGACGCGGCCGCGCGAATTCTGGATAACACCACGCTGGCGGATTTAATTTCGGGGACGACACCCCGCGCCACCAAGAACAAACGTACAGCCAAAAAGAAAGACCGAGAAAAGGGCAGCGTTCTGCCGATGGTGGTCGGAGGCCAGAGAGGCGAATAAACGAAACCACTTCCCAGAAGAAGAATTAAGAAGAGATCGCGAGAAAGTTCCCCCCGTTTTACAAAAATTCTCTGTCTTTTAACAATTTAGAAAAGAATGAAGAGTAAGGTTGTTTGTTCCAAATCTCTACTAAGTCGATTGTAATAATGATATCGGTTGTGTAAGGGGTTGATGTAACTCGCAAGTCGAAGGCCGCTGCGCGGCGGTCTTCGACGGGCCAAAGGTTTTTCGGCCGTCCCCCAAGGTGCTGTTTTTAGAAACACAAAAATTAAGGAGAGAATGTAATCCCATGAAACGAACCAGGAACGCAGTTCTCACCGCTCTTACGCTGGCTGGATTGACTGCCGGCGCGTGGGCGCAAACTTCGGCGTCAACCACGCCGGATACAAGAACCAAGCCCGACGCTTCCGCTCCGGCTCAACCCGCAATCACCGCTGCCGACGTCCAGGCGTTGAAAGACGCGCTGGCCGCGCAGCAAAAACAGATTCAGGCTTTACAGGATGAATTGCACCACAAAGATAAAGTCGTCCAACAAGCTCAATCCACGGCTGCCGACGCTTCCGCAAAAGCGGATGCGGCGCAGGCCCAGGCCCGGCAGCAGCAACAGGCGGTCGGTCAACTCGAAAACGATGTGGCCAACCTGAAATCGGTCAGCAGCACGTCGGCGGACCAGGCGACTTTGAGGCCCGCAGTCTTATCGTTGCAGGACTCGCCCCAAACCTCCGCTCCGGACCAGCCTCAGACCTATGACAAACAGATGGAAGGCGCGCTTACCATACACTTCCGGGGAATCAACATCACGCCCGGCGGCTATGCCGCTGCCGAATTTGTCCGGCGTTCGCGCGCGCTCGGAGCTGACATATCAACGCCCTTTAACTCGCTGACAATGCCGGGCGCCTCGCAGAGTTCTATCCCTGAGTTCTTCGGATCGGCACGCCAGTCGAAAATCACCACGTTCGTCGATGGCCGCATGAAGGGAGTCGATCTCTCCAGCTATGTCTCGGCTGACTTTCTTTCCGCTGGTGTGACCTCTAATTCCAACTCGACGGACAGTTACACTCTCCGTCTTCGGCAGGCGTGGGGGCAGGCAAAGTTCGCCCATGGCTGGAGCATTCTCGGCGGCCAGGAGTGGAGTCTGGTGACCGAAGATGGCAGGGGAATTTCTCCCGACGATGACTTGGGCAGAACCAATGACGCCCGGCCCAAGGTCATCGACCCAACGTATAACGTCGGCTTCGTCTTCGCGCGCCAGTATGGCCTGCGCCTGACGAAAGAATTTAACGACAAAGTTGCCGTCGCAGTGGCTATCGAGAACGCGCAGGCTACATTGACCACGCATGGCAACGCCAGCAACTACCTGTTGGGTGAGAGCGGCGCAAGCAACAGCTACAACACCACCGCCACTTACTCGTTCAACCCATCGCCCGATATCATCGCGAAGATCGCGTTCGATCCCGGCATTGGACACTACGAGGTGTTCGGACTCGCCGACCGTTTCTCCGACCGCATCTTCCCCTGCGTAGAGTTCGCTGCCGGTTCTCCGCTTTGCACGGCAACGGGAGCTACCACGGCGACCGGCGCCTACAACGCTTCCAAGGAAGGCGGCGGTATTGGCGCCAGTGGGCGCTGGAACGTTTCCCATCATGTTGTGTTCGGCGTGAAAGGATTCGGGGGCAGCGGAATCGGGCGCTACGCCGGAGGCGGGCTCTCAGATGCCGCAGTCAATCCGGATGGCTCAGTTCACTTAATCAAGAACCTTCAGGGATTGGCTACTCTGGAGTTCAACATCACCAAAAAGCTGAGCATCGATACCTACGCCGGCGTCGAGTATGCTGCCCGCAGCTACAACTTCGATCCGCTGGCAAACAAAGGCGCAGGAGCTGAGGTGGGCTACGGTTCACCCACGTTCCTCAACACCGGCTGCTACTCCGAGGTCGCTCCTGGCTCGGGCGGATTCACCCCCGGAACTCTCGCCAATTGCACGGCCGATACGCGGGCTTTGGTCGAAGGGACCGCCGCACTCTGGTACCGCTTCTACAACGGTCCCCGCGGACGCTTCCAGTTCGGCGCGCAGTATTCCTACGTAACCCGTCAGACCTGGTCTGGGATTCGCCGGCGAGTGCTCCTTCGGGCGCGCCCGAGGGAATCGACAACATGGTTTTCACCTCGTTCCGTTATTACTTGCCGTAAAAGGAACCGGTCCCGCGTCGAGCGGCACGGGACCGCTAACATTTACGCTATCTCAACTTTTCGAGGGGCGCCTTCCCTTCGGAAACGCCGCCGGTCCGGTTTTGGCTCACTCTCCTTTTCCGGGCCAGCGGTGTTAACTTCATTTACCATAAGGCTTCGGCGAAGATTTGAATAGGCGATAGGGAAGCAGAGAAGCATAGGAGCCGGCACCGGTTCCAAGTCGTGCCCTCAGGCCCCTCAAGAAATGGCTTAAGCCCCGGTGAGCGCATGAGATCCAGACGCGATTTTCTCAAACATATCTCCGCAGCGGCGCTGGCAGCGGGTGCAGCGCCGTCGATTGCATGGGCCTTCCCGCAGGGAGAGGCAGTCGAGTTTCCCGGCGAAGACGGCATGGTTTTACGCTCGTTTCGCTTCGTCGACTTGGAAAGCTCCGGTCGAATACTTCAACTCCTGGCTTACGCCCGTGCCGCACTTTTTCGTGCGCAACCACATGCACGAGCCCAGCGAACTCGATTCCGCCGATTGGCGGCTTTCGATTGGGGGCGAAGTGGAAAAGCCGCTCACATTAAGTCTGGCGGAGCTTTCCAAAATCGAAACGCACTCGGTCGTAAACACGCTGGAGTGCGCCGGCAATGGCCGCAATCTGTATCGGCCGCAAGTGCCGGGGATTCAGTGGGGCAAAGGCGCGGTGGGGACCGCGCGGTTTTCCGGCCCAGATTGCGCGATGTTCTGCAACGCGCGGGAGCAAAGCCGACTGGCAAGCACGTTATGTTTCGCGGGCTCGACGAAGTTCCCGGCAAAGTGCCGCCGTTTATTCGCAGCATCCCGATTGAAAAAGCGCTTGACGCCGATACGCTCGTTGCTACGCACATGAATGGATCGCCACTCCCAAAGCATCACGGCTTTCCGGCGCGGGCTCTGGTGCCGGGTTGGATCGGCGCGGCCTCCTGCAAATGGCTCACCGAGATCAAAGTGCTCGAACAAGAATTCGTGGGAAACTTTATGAACCCGGGCTACCGCATGCCCAATCACCCGGTCCAACCGGGGGAAGCGGTGAAGCCCGAAGATACACATGCGGTCACGGCGTTGAGCGTTAAATCTGTGATCGCCGGACCAAGTAATGGAGCCAGCGTGAAGGCGGGCAAAGTGGCTGTGCATGGAGCGGCCTGGGCTGGCGAAGCTGATATCTCGAAAGTGGAAATCTCCATCGACGGCGGCGGCAATTGGACCCTTGCCAAACTCGGTCGCGAACAATCTCACTATGCCTGGCGGTTATGGAGCTATGACTGGAAGGCTAAAAGCGCCGGGGATTACACCATCTTGTCGCGAGCCACAGACAGCCAGGGCCGCACCCAGCCTGCGAGTGCGGTGTGGAATCCCAGTGGTTATCTTAATAATGCCGTCGATCAGGTGAAGATCCATGTTTCTTGAAATCTTCCGCAATTTATTTCAAAGAGCGCCTTCGAGTGTTGAAAGGGCGCGGCTTTCAGCCGCGCCGCCAAGGCCTCTTATCGATTGTCATTTTACACATTGTCATCCCGACCGGAGCGTTCCATTCCCGAAGGGAATGAAACGCGAAGCGGAGGGACCTGCTGTTGATTTCGCTATTGGGATAGCGGTTATCGCTCTGCTTGCGCTGATTGCGGCGGCACCGTCTTCTGCCTCAGCGCAAAAGCCTTTAAGTACCAACGTTACCGCCGATCTTCCTCCGGGTGCGATGCAGGCGAAGGCTACTACCGCCTGCACGGAATGCCACGAGGCTCGAATCATCCTTCAGCAGCGCCTGAGCAAAGCTGCGTGGACAAAGGAAGTAGACAAGATGACGAAGTGGGGCGCGGTGGTCGATGCCGCAGATCGCGATGCGCTCATCGATTACCTGAGCTCGAACTTCAGCCCTGATAAGCCGCCCTACGAACCGCAACTCACGGCTGAGAAGAATCAGAAGTCGAAGTAGGTTTCGTGAAAGAAAAGCAAAGCGCTGCCGACCCAATATCCAGATCATGGATACTACGGCAGCGCCGCCGAATACTGAGCCCAAATACAGCAAGAAGTATAGGGAAACAATATGCACTGTTTCTAGTGCATCGTTGGATACTTGCCGGTTCTGCCCTGTGTTGGCTGCTTTCCAGGTCGCGTCGAAAATCCGCTCGCGTGAGTCTTGGGACCTGCATGACTTCGGAGGTCGCTTAAAAACTGCCGTTCGGCGGCTTTGGGAAGGGCACGAGTTCCACTCGTGCCGTTAACTCTCTGAAAACGCGTCTGCGCTTTAGCGCCTGAGGTCGGCTTTTCGCATGGAGATCCCGTTTTTCAGGAACTTCTTCAGTCGTGCCGCTAGGCTCGTTTAAAACCAGCCGCGCTTCAGCGCCTGTGATGCTTTTGGCTGTCTAATGAGTGTTTCAGCGCTCCGCTAGGGCTTTTCTTCCGCATCGTCGGTGTTTTTTTCCGGCCGCAACAAAGGAAACAGAATCACGTCGCGGATCGTGTGCGAATCGGTCAGCAGCATGCACAGACGATCTACGCCCACTCCAACGCCGCCGGCCGGCGGCATTCCGTACGACAGCGCGCGAATGTAATCTTCATCCATCTGGTGGGCTTCCTCGTCGCCGCGCTCGCGCTCTTTTAACTGCGCCTCAAATCGCCGCCGCTGATCTTCGGGATCGTTGAGTTCGCTGAAGCCATTGGAGATCTCCATCTGCCCGGCATAAATTTCGAAGCGCTCGGTCCACTCCGGCTCGTCCGGCTTTTGCTTCGAGAGCGGCGAGACGGCGGTGGGAAACTCGTAAATGATTGTTGGCTGGGTTAGATGTTCTTCCGCGACCGCTTCAAACAAACCCGCAATGGTCTTGCCCCGCGGATCGCCTGTCGACATCGTACGCCATGTGCGCTAGTGCCTGCCGCGTTGAATCGCTCAACCAGTGCCTTCGACGCCGTCGTGGGAAGCGAAATCACTCATCTGAGGTTTGGCTCCCGCATTTCCGGCCAATAATTGAATGATCGGCCTCGCGCATGGTCAAGCCGCTGCCAGTTGGCCCAGTCGATTTCCTGATCGCCCCACTTCGTTTTCGTTCCGCCATTCACGTCCTTTGCGGCCTGTGTGATCAATTCCTGCGTTAAGTCCATCACGCCCTGATAGTCGGTGTAAGCCTGATAAAACTCGAGCATGGTGAACTCAGGATTCCATCGCCAGCCCAGGCCTTCGTTGCGAAAGTTGCGGTTGATTTCATAGACGCGATCGAATCCGCCCACGACCAGCCGCTTCAAATAAAGTTCGGGTGCGATGCGCAGATATAAATCCATGTCGAGCGTGTTGTGATGCGTCACAAACGGCCGCGCCACAGCTCCGCCCGCAATCGGCTGCATCATCGGCGTCTCGACTTCGATAAATCCGTGCGCCTCCATGGTGCGGCGCAGCGATTGCACCAGCTTGCTGCGCTTCAAAAAAACTTCGCGCACCTCGGGATTCATCACCAGATCGACATAGCGCTGCCGGTAGCGCAGTTCGACGTCGGTGAGCCCGTGCCACTTCTCCGGCAGCGGCAGCAGGTCTTTGCTGAGGAAAGTGATTTCCTCCACATGGATGGTCAGCTCGCCCGTGCGCGTGCGAAACAGATAGCCGCTGACGCCGATGTGGTCGCCGAGATCGAGCAGCTTGTACAGCTCGAATCCCGGTCGCCGACCGCATCTTTCTTCACATAAATCTGGAGCCGCTTTCCCTCCTGCTGCAGATGGCAAAACCGGCCTTGCCCATCAGGCGGATCGCCATGATGCGTCCGGCGACGCGCACGTTGACGCGGGCGCTTTCCAGTTCCTCGGCAGTCTTGTCGTGAATAGTCCGCCAGTATCTGCGGAATCGTGTGGGTGAACTCGTACTTGCTGCGGTACGCGGCCTGGCCCAGCGCCTCGATCTGTTTCAGCTTCTGGCGCCGCAGTTCGTAAATGTTCTCGTCGAGTGCCAAGTGAATCCTTTACAGGGAATTGCGCCGCAGGCGCGCGGATCTATGAAACGGTGAAACGCGATTATAAACAACCCGGCGGATATCCGCCACAGTTCCGAGTGTGCGCCGCTTGCGAGCATGGCCGCGGCAGCGGCAGCCAGAAACTGGCACTCTGTTGCTGTATCTATGATACTGTGGTACATTGGTACACATGGTTGACGATCCGAAACTGCTGGTGGAGCGGGTGCAAACCGGCGTGCGCATGGAGAAGCGCCTGCTCAAAGTACTGAAAGCCTTTGCCGAGTATCACGACATGACCCTCGGCGATCTGCTGGAGGGCATCGTGCTGCATGCTTTCGACGGCAAGACTCCATTTAGCCCGGCTTCGCTCGAACGCATTCAGGAGCTGAAGCGCTTTTACGATTTCGATCTCGACTCGAGCGCCAGCCATCGGCTGAAGGAAATCAAGGCGCAGCCGGCACGCAGACGGACTGGCGAAAAATGAAGGAGCCTATAACATGAACGAAAAACGGATGAAAATCGCCCTCACCGCATTGCAATGGACGCTGGGAATTGTGATTCTGATCGAAGCAATTTTATTTGTACTTCCCAGCGCCGGCCACGACTTTGCCAAAACCCACATGCCAGAAGCTTATACGGCAAGTCGCTGGGATGGGGCGAACTGATCGGGGCCATTCTGCTGCTGATTCCACGAACTGTGGTTAGCGGCGGCTGGGTCTTAGTAGGTATCTTCGTGCTTGCGATCGCCGTTCATTTCTTGCACGGGACTTACAACGTTGGCAATCTCGCAATTTACGCTGCTGCGGCGTGGGCGGTTGCGAGCGCAAAAACCTCCGCTTTGATTGGATAGGGAGATGACACCATTCAAAGCGCTGCTGGTCGAAGGTACTTCTGGCGCAGGAAAGTCGACGTTCATCGACGCGCTGATTCGCCGCCACGTTAGATCCTGCGCGCCGCGTAAAATTCGCAGCTTGATTCATCTCGCGCAGTCGCATACTTACGGCCCGTTGGCCAGGCCCGAGGATAACGGCACGCTGACTGTCGATGCGAATCTGCGGCATTTAGACCGTATCGTCGGCACGATGGAATGGCTGCACGCAAGCGTGCAGGAGCATTTGCGGCCGTGGTGCTTCGTGCTGATTGACACCCTGCACCTGACTCACTGCATGCGTCCTGGCGTCGTGAACTGGAGCGACGTCGAGGCCATCGACCGGCGGCTTGCCGCGCTCGGATGCCAACTGCTTTTCCTTAAAGTCGCGCCCGCCACAATCTGGGAGCGCGGAATAGTGCCGAGGGCGGCCGAGCAATTTATTCAGGAGTATGCAAAAAAGTTCGGACGAACTCATGCGGAGATCCACGATCATTTCGTCCGGGAACAGGACGATCTCGAGAAGTTATTCTCGCGCTCCGCCATGCCGAAATTGATGCTGCAAAACGATGACTCGCCTCACACCGTTTTGGAAGATGCCAGTCAATTCTGGAATGGAGAGCTTGTCGATAGGAAGGTTCCTGCATAGTGAGAGGGCCGCAAGACGAGATCATCCGACGATTTGAAGTCGGCGAAGTCGAGTGTGGAGACTTCCATCATGCCGATCATGTGCGCCTGGCATTCGCTTACTTATGCACTTATCCGACTTTGCAGGCGCTGGAAAAGTTCGCCGCCGCGCTCAGGCGATTTGCCGCGGCCTGCGGGAAACCTCAACTCTATAACGAAACGATCACCTGCGCATATTTCTTTCTGATAGGCGAACGGATGGCTCGTGTTGCCAGCGATTCCTGGGAGGATTTTGCTCAGAACAATCCTGATCTGCTCCGCTGGAAAGATGGCGTTCTCGGCCGGTATTACCGCGATGCGACATTGAAATCCGAGCTGGCACGCAGCGTGTTCGTGCTCCCCGACAAGTCTCTCGATCAATCCGCTTGAAGTCGTAGTTCGCGAGCGGTAGTATTAGCAACGCGCGAGTTCTGCCGTCCCGGCCGCGCGATACAATATGCCGCAAAATTACGTTCCCATCTTCATCTTCATTGCAGTCATCGGTAGTGCTTCTGCCGCTTACGCTGCTGGCGGCCAAGCTGGTGCGCCCCGACAATCCCAGCAAGACCAAACTGATGCCCTACGAGTGCGGCATCGACCCCATCGATAATGCGCGCGGGCGCTATACGGTTCGCTATTACATCATCGCCATCTTATTTGTAGTGTTCGATGTGGAAACGATTTTTCTGTTTCCCTGGGCGGTTAAGTTCAAGGCGCTCGGCATCTTCGGCTTTGTTGAAGTCCTTATTTTTCTCGTGATCCTTATTGTCGGATACATCTGGGTCTGGCAGAAGGGCGCGTTGGAATGGGTGTAACGCCGCCAGTTCCCGCAGTTGAGTCGCAGGCTGAAACCTTCACCGCCAGCCGCTTGACGCAAGGGAATTTCTTTTTTCCCACTCGCCTGGTGGTTAGCCCGTTGCGTGTGAGCCGCGTAAAATCGCGCTGGTTCGGAAGGAATGAAGAGACGATTCCGATCTCGAAAGTGGCTTCCGTGCATATTTCCACGGGGGTGATGTGGTCGGAAATTTTGATCGAATCCACCGGCGGAACGGATCCCATCACCAGCCACGGCCATCGCAAAGCCGACGCGCAACGCATCCGCGACCTGATCGAGGGATATCAAGCGCAAGTGCGCGGCTGAGCCCGCGCGCCGGTTTGCAGGAGCACAAAAGAGATAGTATTTTCACGCCAAGTTCGTTGACACCGCACCTTCAAGCTGATAAAAGTTAACGTTCTCTTCGTTACCCTCCAAGCCCGAGGTTTGTGCGTTCTGAGTTATGCCGGATGAGCCCAAGTCGCCATCTTCAGCGCCGCCAGCTGAGCCCAAGCCAGCGGATCAAACCGCCGTTCCCGGCGGCGTGAAAGCGACGACGTCCGGTTCCGTTCAATCCGATCCGAAAATATCCACCGAAAAACCCACTTCACCTGCGACCCCGCCTGTGCCTCCAAAATCCGCTGCCGCTGTGCCGGGCGCGTCGGCGCCGGCTAAGCCCGCCGCGCCCGCGAAGCCGGCGGCTCCCGGCTCCGATTCCTTGGGATTCGCCGATGATCGCGAAGCTCAAAAACAATTATGGCTCTGGCATCGAGCCGCTGACTTATCTCGGACAGAACTATATGTTGGTAGACCGCTCGCTGATTCCTGAGATTCTTCAGGTGCTGCGTAACGAGGAGCGGTTTGACTACTGTGTCGACATCACCGCCCTGCATTATCCGCAGCGCGAGAAGCAGTTCGACGTTATCTGGGTTCTTTACTCTTTTTCCCGCAATGAGCGCATTCGGGTGAAGGCGCAAATCCGTGACGGCGAAACGGTGGCGAGTTCCGTTCCCCTCTGGGCGACGGCGAACTGGCTGGAGCGCGAAGTCTTCGATATGTTTGGCATCAAGTTTGACGGCCATCCCGACATGAAGCGGATTCTGCTGCCAGAGGAGTGGAAAGGGCATCCGCTGCGCAAAGATTACGGCATTCTTCAGCAGGATAATGAGTGGGTGCAGATTAACCTGGGAATCGAAAGCGGCCAATGAAAAGCACTCTCCGCAGCCGCAGGAAAAAGCCATAAGCGATAATGAACGACCAGCACACCACGCTCTCGCATCTCGATCTGGAAACTCCCGAGAAGCCGTTTCTCGATGCGAATGAACTCGTCATCAATATGGGGCCGCAGCATCCGGCTACGCACGGCGTGCTGCGCGTGATTCTGCGCCTCGACGGCGAAAAAGTTCTTGGTCTGGAGTGCGTAATCGGATATTTGCACCGCGGCGTGGAAAAGATCGGCGAGCACCGCACATACACGATGTTCAATCCATATGTGGACCGCATGGATTACGTTGCTGCGGTTTCGAATGGGCTGGGTTATTGTGAAACTGTAGAAAAACTTCTGAGCGTGGAAGCGCCGCCGCGGGCGCAGCATGTTCGCGTGATTCTTACGGAACTCAACCGTATCGCCAGTCATCAGCTCTGGCTGGGCACGCATGCGCTCGATATTGGCGCGATCACGCCGCTCTTCTATACGTTTCGCGACCGCGAAGAGATTCTCAAGATTTACGAAAAATACTGCGGCGCGAGGTTGACTACTCATGCCTTCCGCATTGGCGGACTGCAATACGAGACTTACCTTGGTTTCGAAAAAGAAGTAAAAAACTTCCTTACTTTCTTTCGTCCGAAGATCGACGAATACGAAGAGTTGCTCACTACGAACCGAATCTGGGTTGAGCGCACAAAAAATGTCGGCGTGATTTCCGGAGAAGATTGCATTGCGCTCGGAGTGACCGGGCCGGTGCTCCGCGCCAGCGGCGTAAAGTGGGACCTGCGCAAAGCTCAACCCTACGCGAATTACAAAAACTTCGATTTCGAGATCCCGATCGGCGAGCATGGCGATACGTACGACCGATATCTGGTGCGCATGGCCGAGATGCGGCAATCGGTGCGCATCATCGAGCAGGCTGTCGATGCGCTTCCCGACGGGCCTATTATGGCGAAGGTCCCAAAGGTGATCAAACCGTCCGTCGGAGAGGTTTATCACTCAATCGAAGCTCCCAAAGGCGAGCTGGGATATTTCATTGTCAGCGATGGATCTACGCAGCCTTATCGCGTACGCGTGCGTCCGCCGTCGTTTGTGAATTTGCAGGCTCTCGATAAGATGTGCCGCGGCCAGCTCGTGGCCGACGTAATTGCCGTGATCGGCACGCTGGATATCGTTCTCGGCGAGGTGGACCGCTGATGGGCCAGCTAATCCAATACATTCAGTCCTATCTCGATCCCAGAGTCAAGGTGACTCCGGGCGCCGCGGGAAACATGTTCTGGGTACTGGTTTACATCATGCTCGTGTTCGCCGGCCTTTCGGTCGCAGTGATTGCGATGAACTGGCTGGAGCGAAAAATCCTCGCGCATATGCAGGTGCGGCTCGGTCCCATGCGAGTCGGCCCGCACGGTTTGCTTCAGCCCATTGCCGACGCGATCAAGCTTTTGCTTAAAGAAGACATCATGCCCGCCGAGGCCGACGGACTGATTTTCTGGGTCGCGCCATTTGTCGTGGTTCTGGCGGCTTTCATCGTGTTTGTGGTCGTTCCGTTTGGTCCGGCGCACGCGATCACCGACATGAACATCGGGATCCTTTTCATGCTTGGCGTTTCGTCGTTGAGCGTGCTCGGTATTGTGATGGCGGGGTGGGCCTCGAACTCGCATTATCCTCTAATTGGAGCGCTGCGATCGAGCGCGCAGATGGTTTCTTACGAAGTCGCTATGGGCCTTGCGGTTGTGTCGGCAGTATTGATGACGAGCCTGAATGCCACAGGAACCGGAACGCTCAGCATGATCGGCATTGTAGAGGCGCAGCAGGCGCAGGGCGTCTGGTTTGTTTTCAAATTTTTTCCGCTCGGCCTGATCGCATTGTTTATTTTTGCCGTCGCCATGGTCGCCGAAACCAACCGCGCGCCATTCGACCTGGCCGAGGCCGAATCCGAGCTGACCGCAGGTTTTCATACCGAATACAGCGGCTTCCGCTGGTCATTATTCTTTCTCGCGGAATACTCTGCCATGATTGCGGTTTCTTCCATCGCAGTTACTCTCTGGCTCGGCGGGTGGCTGCGGCCATTCCCGAACGCGCTGAAGGGCGCGACCTGGGATCAACTTTTCTCTTACTTCCCCGGCATCGTGTTTCTCTTTCTCGCAGCGATGTGCTTCTATAACACGGCGCGCATGCCGAAGCATCCGCTGTTTCGCGTGCAGACCATCGGCCTCGCGGGCTTCGGAGCCGTTCTTGCTTTGATCGGCCTGATTTTATTTATTCCCGCCGTAAGCGTTCGGGTGCAGGATATTTTCTGGTTCGCGGCGAAGGTTGCCGCATTCATGTACCTCTATATCTGGTATCGTGGCACGTTCCCACGTTATCGCTTCGACCAGCTCATGCGGATGGGATGGAAAGTTTTGCTGCCCATGGGCTTGGGGGTTTTGATTCTCACGGCCACCGCCGGATTGTGGCCGCTGATACAGAACACACTATGGCACCCGTAGCCACACCATTTTTCTTTTACTTGCTTGCCGGGATCATGCTGATCGGCGGCATCCTGGTGATTACGCGCAAGAATCCGGTGCATTCGGCGGTGGCGTTAATCATCACGCTGCTGGCGCAGGCGTCGATTTATTTGATGCTGTATGCTCCGTTCGTCGCTGGCGTTCAGATCATTCTTTACGCGGGCGGCATTATGGTGTTGTTCCTGTTCGTCATCATGCTGGTGAGTATCGACCGTTCGATGAAGGAGAGGCAGTTCAATAGCCAGTGGGTGGTGGGAACGATTGCGGCGGTGGCGCTCGGCGGATTATTTATCGCCGTCTACATGAAGGGTCGAAATATGTTTCCCGACCGCATGTTGACTACGGCAGAAGGGCAAAACACGCAGAACGTGGCGACATTGTTATATGGGCAATATATGTTCGCCTTCGAGATCGCTTCGTTGTTGCTGTTGGTGGCGATTATCGGAGCGGTGGTGATGGCGAAGAAGAGAATTTAGATGGTACACGACACTTTGTCATCCTGAGCGGGTTCTTGGCGCGAAGGACCGAATGCAGTGTGCCGGCGGCGAGAAAATGCACAGGTTCTTCGCTTCGCTCAGAATGACAAGCGAATCAGAATGGCAATACGAATCAGAATGACAAGCCGAATGTAAATATGGACGCACTTCTTCACATCACGACGCTGCACTATTTAGTACTCGGCGCAGCTTTGTTCTTGCTGGGCGTCATCGGCGTGCTGACGCGGCGGAATGTGGTCGTAGTGCTGATGTCGATTGAACTCATTCTGAATGCCGTGAACTTGAATTTGGTCGCTTTCTCGCGTCTTTGGAACGGATTGCACGGCCAGGTCTTCGCCATTTTTGTTATTACGGATGCCGCCGCCGAAGCCGCAGTGGGCCTCGGCATTTTGATCGCCTTCTTCCGCAACAAGGAAACGGTGAACGTTGACGAAGTGAATTTGCTGAAGTGGTAGAAGCGCAGCTCTTAGCCATTAGCTTTTAGCCTTCAGCTAAATCCTAAGTGTTTTGGGCGCGAGCTAAAGGCTAAAAGCTAAAAGTTAATTATGTTCCTAACCCACATCTGGCTGATCCCGTTGCTGCCCGCCTTCGGCGCGGCGATCATGTTCTTTTTCGGCCGCAAGCTGCAAAAGGCCACGGTCAGCGCAGTTTGCGTGGGGAGCATAGCGCTCGCGTTCGTCATGGCATGTGGTGCAGTCTGGCAATATTCGGCATGGTCGTCCACGCCGGAGCACTATCGTCAGCCTTATCAAACAATCACGTACACCTGGCTCGGCACTGATACCGGCCATCTGAACTACACCACCCACGACGGATCCCCGGCTGCTTTCCAGGCGGATGCCGGCTTTCTGCTCGATCCACTTTCCAGCATCTGGCTTCTCTTCGTTACCGGCGTTGGAATGCTGATCCATATTTATTCCACCGGATACATGGCGCATGAAGGCGGCTACTACCGCTTCTTTGGATACCTGAACCTCTTCATGTTTTCCATGCTCACGCTGATCCTGGCCAATAACTATGTATTGCTGTTCGTTGGCTGGGAGGGCGTGGGATTGTGTTCGTATCTGCTGATCGGTTTTTATTTCCATCGCAAGTCAGCGAGTGATGCGGCGGCCAAGGCGTTCATCGTGAATCGCATCGGCGACGCCGGATTTCTTTTGGGAATGTTTTTCATCGCCTGGTATTTCGGCTCGCTTCGCTTCACCGAAGTTACGCATATCGCGCACAGCGGGCGCTTTGCCATTGGCGATCCAATCATCACCGCGGCGACGTTGTTGCTTTTTGTCGGAGCCTGCGGTAAATCGGCGCAGCTTCCGCTTTATATCTGGCTGCCTGACGCCATGGAAGGCCCCACACCGGTTTCCGCGCTGATTCATGCGGCAACCATGGTGACGGCGGGTGTGTATATGATTGCGCGCTCGAACGCTTTATTCGTTCTCGCGCCCACTTCCATGAAGACGGTCGCCATTGTCGGCGCACTGACGGCGATCTTTGCCGCCTCTATCGGGCTGGTGCAAAACGATATCAAGCGCGTGCTGGCTTACTCCACTGTTTCGCAACTTGGATATATGTTTCTTGCGCTGGGCGTCGGAGCATTCGCCGCCGGAGTCTTTCACGTTTTTACGCACGCGTTTTTTAAAGCGCTGCTCTTCCTCGGCGCGGGTTCCGTGATTCATGCGATGAGCGGTGAGCAGGACATGCGCAACATGGGAGACCTGGGTCATCGCATTCCCATCACGCATCGCACCATGTTTATTGCGACGCTGGCAATTGCGGGCATTTTTCCCTTCGCCGGATTTTTTTCCAAGGACGCCATTCTTTGGGAGACGTGGTCGCGCGAGGGCGGCGCGTACCGGTTTCTTTGGTACATCGGCTACGCGACCGCGTTGATGACTTCTTTCTACATGTTTCGCTTGATGTACCTGACGTTTCATGGCCGGCCGCGCATGAGCCATGAAGCCGAGCATCACATTCATGAATCGCCCAAGTCAATGACTTTCCCGCTGATTGCGCTGGCGATTTGTGCTGTCTTCGCGGGATGGCTGGGCTGGCCGCATAGCCTCGGCGGCTCTGACCGCTTCACGAAATTTCTGGAGCCGGTCTTCGCCCCTGAAGCTCGTGTGCTCGAGCAGCAGGGAAGAACCGAACAGTTGGTGGCGGGAGTGGAAGAAGAAAAAAATACCAGCACCGAGTGGCTGCTGATGGCTTTATCGCTGGGCGCGGCGGGACTCGGCTGGGGCATGGCATGGCGAAGCTATCGCCACGCAGACAAGGGCTATACGGAGCCAATCGCCGCCGTTCCTCCCGTCTACAACACGTTGCTCCACAAATATTATGTGGACGAAGGTTACGACTACGTATTCACCGGTCGCCGCAAAGTAGGCAGCGTGCGACTCGGCGTGCTGGGTTTGGGTGAAGCATCGGCTTGGTTTGATACCCACGTGGTCGATGGATTGGTTAATTTTGCGGGATGGTTCACGCGCTTCACCGCGACTGTTTCCAGTTGGTGGGACAAATGGATTATCGACGGTATCGGCGTAAATGGCCCCGCGATTCTGGCGCGGATGTTGTCGTATCCGGCGCGGTTGCTGGAGTGGGGCCTGGTCCAGTGGTACGCGCTGGTGATGACTGCGGGCCTTGTAGGTTTCGTTTTCTATTACGTGTATCACTAAAGCTTCTAGCTGCTAGCTCCTGGCTTCTAGCAAATCGCGAACAGCTAGGCAGGAAGAGCTAGAGGCTAGAAGCTAGAAGCTAGAAGCTATGTCCAACCACATACTCTCGATCATCCTCTTCACGCCGCTGGTTGGCGCGCTGGTTCTCCTGTTTGTTCCCAAGGAGAACAAGGCCGCCATTCGCTGGATCGCGAATTTCTTCGCGCTCGGCGGCTTCCTGATCTCGCTGCCGCTCGTGCCAATGTTCTGGGCGCAACGTCTGGAGCCGGGCTTCAAGTTCATAGAAGGCGTGCCCAACAACTGGATTCCCTCGATCGGCGCGGGTTACGTGATCGGCATCGACGGCATTTCTTTCCTGCTAATCATGCTCACCACGCTGCTGGGCTGGATCTCGATTCTCTCGTCATGGACAGCAATCGAAAATCGAGTCAAAGAGTATTACATCTGGTTCCTGATCTTGCAGACCGGAATGCTCGGCGTCTTCATGGCGCTTGATTTCTTCCTCTTCTTCGTTTTCTGGGAAGCCATGCTGGTTCCGATGTATCTGCTGATTGGCATCTGGGGCGGGCCACGCAAGCTTTATGCGGCAATCAAGTTTTTCCTCTATACGCTTGCTGGATCGGTGTTGATGTTGTTGGGCATTCTGTTCCTCTACTTCCATCACCAGCACTTGACCGGAATTTACACCTTCAGTCTTACGGCCCTATACGTAACGGCGCCGAAAATTTATTCCGATCCTGCCTACGGGCCTACTATCGCCACATTGCTTTTCTTCGCGTTCTTCTTCGCGTTTGCGATCAAAGTGCCGATGTTTCCCTTCCATACATGGCTGCCTGACGCGCACGTGGAAGCGCCGACCGCCGGTTCGGTAATCCTGGCGGGCGTTCTGCTGAAGATGGGAACGTACGGCTTCATTCGTTTTTCACTGCCGTTTTTCCCCGATGTGCTGATGCACACGAAAGTTCGCGGCTGGATGATAACGCTTTCGATCATCGCAATCATTTATGGCGCGCTCGTTTCCCTGATGCAGAAAGATATGAAGAAGCTGGTGGCCTACTCTTCGGTGAGCCATCTCGGCTTCTGTACGCTGGGCATTTTCGCCCTCACACCGCTGGGATTGAGCGGATCGGTGTTGCAGCAAATCAATCACGGAATCTCAACGGGAGCGTTGTTCTTGATTGTCGGAATTCTCTATGAGCGCCGCCACACGCGCGAGATTTCCGAATATGGCGGCATCTCGAACGTGATGCCTGTCTACGCGACGATTACCATGATCATGTTCCTCTCGTCGATGGGACTGCCGCTGCTCAACGGCTTCGTTGGAGAGTTCACCATCCTGCAAGGCACGTTCATGGAAAATTGGCGCTGGGGTGCGTGGGCGGTGCCGGGAGTGGTTTTGGCCGCAGCCTATTTGCTCTGGCTCTACCAGCGCGTTTTCTTCGGCAACGTCACCAATCCGAAAAATGAAAAGCTGCACGACCTCACTCCGCGAGAAGTGCTGACCTTCGCGCCGCTGCTCATCATGGCTTTCTGGATTGGATTGTTCCCCAAACCGTTCTTCCAGATCCTTGAGCAGCCCGTGAATCAGCTCGTGCAAGATGTGCGTGGACCGCGGGCTGGCGGGGTGAGTGCGACGGTTCAACCTCGCACATCCGCCGTTGAGCCAACGACGAGAAAAGTATCGGCGGTGACCTCCGCTTCTTTGACCAACCCATCTGTGCTGCCGCCGACGAAAGGGAAGAACTAGTGGGCCCTCGCTCAGCTTACGTGGAATGACTATCTGCTGGCGCTGCCGATTACTCTGCTTACTCTCTTCGCTCTCGGCATCCTCCTGATCGATCTCATGCTGCCTCCCGAGGATAAGTGGGTCAACGCGCTCATCGCGCTGGTGGGCGTAGGCTTTGCCGCCAAGGGCGTGATGAATATTCAGCACTGGCTCGCTTCCAGCCCTGCGACGACTATGGGCGCTCCCGGCATGATGCACACTATGCTGGTGGATCGCTTCGCTCTTTACTTCTTTTATTTGTTCCTCGCGGGCACGGCGATTTCGATTCTCATGTCGATGCGTTACATGAAGACCGAGCACGAGAATCACGGCGAATATTACGCCCTGATGTTGCTCTCGGTCGCCGGCATGATGTGCATGGCCTCCGGAATGGACATCGTGCTCATCTTCATCGGCCTTGAATTGATGGCGATCTCCACCTACGTGCTCGTAGGATTTCTGCGGCGCGACCGCCGGTCGAATGAGGCGGCGCTGAAGTATTTGTTGCTGGGCGCGTTTTCTTCGGGCATTTTCGCCTACGGTCTGTCGCTCTTATATGGCTTGACCGGCAGTACGAACCTGATCGAAATCAATCGCAAACTTGGCACGTTGCTGGCGAGTGAGCCGCATAATCCCATCGCGATTGTCGCGTTGCTCACTACCATCACCGGGCTGCTCTTCAAAGTTGCCGCAGTTCCATTTCATCAGTGGGCGCCCGACGCTTACGAAGGCGCGCCGACATGCGTTACCGGATTCATGTCCGTAGCCGTTAAGGCTGCCGGATGGGCGATGCTGTTAAGAATATTGCTCTGGGGATTATTCCCCATGCGCTCAACCTGGGTCCCGGTGCTGGTATTTGTGTCCATCGCGACCATGACGGGCGCGAACTTCGCCGCACTCACGCAGACCAATACGAAGCGTCTTCTCGCATATTCTTCCATCGCCCATGTCGGCTATATGTTGCTCGGCCTGATCGCGGGCACTGCCACCGAAGTTAATCTTGATGGCGTCAAGGGAATCCTGATTTATCTGCTTGTTTACACGTTTATGAATCTCGGCGCGTTTGGAGTGATCACTTCGCTGCGCCATCGCAACGTAATCGGCGACGAACTCGACGATCTCAACGGCCTTTATTCGCGCGCTCCGGTCGAAGCCGTGCTGATGCTGATCTTTCTTCTATCGCTCGCCGGGGTTCCGCCGCTGGCGGGCTTTTGGGGAAAATACTTTATCTTTCTGAGCCTGATCGAGACGGGGCACTATGCGCTCGCGTCGCTCGGCGTGCTCTATTCCGTATTCGGCCTTTATTATTACTTGAAGATGGCGAACGCTATGTTTATGGGCCAGCCGGAAGAACGCGGACTGCTGCCGGTGAGTTGGACTATGCGCGCCGCGCTTGCTGTGACCGCGTTTGCGACTCTATTCATCGGCATCCTGCCCGACCGCTTTATTCACCTCGTGAACTGGTCGCTGGGATTGGCGCAAAGTCCGGCAATCGCGAAGCTGGTGCGGTAGAAATTCGATGGGACTGCCAAGTGTGGATTGGTAACTGACGATGTCCGCTTCTCCCGATCCCGCGCCTGACGATGACAGTTCCGAACGCAAAGAGAATTTCTGGGTACAGGCTGCCCGTTACAGCCAGCTAGCTTTCATTTTCCCCGCCGCGCTGATTGTGGGATGGCTCGTCGGTTCCGCCCTCGACCGCTGGCTGCACACGTCGTGGCTCTATTTGGCTGGCATCTTGTTGGGCATCGCGGCGGGATTCATCGAACTGATCCGGAACGTTATGCGCGATACCAAGTAAGAGCCCGCGCCGGCGGTTTATCGCATACGCCTCGCGTACTATAGTTTGCGGGGAAGTCGTGCCGGATCAATCACAAATCGATATCGCGCTTGCGCAGGCTGCGGCGGATCAGTTCTATTCCGGGGCGGTTGACCGTATCCGTAAATTCATGGTCGCGCTCTCTGCGCTTCTGATTGTATTTGCGGCGTTGAAATACGGTGTGCGTCTTGCGGCGGGCTTTGCCTTTGGCTGCGCTATCGCCTATGTTAATTTCTACTGGCTGAAGCGCGTGATTTCGGGCTTTGCGGATCGCGCCACGGGCACGGCCACGGCGCAATCGGGGCAGGGAATTGTTTTTCGATTTCTGCTGCGTTACGTTTTGATGGCTCTGGGAGCCTATGCTATATTGACTGTTTCACCCGCGAGCCTGAACGGGCTTCTTGCGGGCTTATTTTTGCCCGTCGCCGCCATTCTGTGCGAGGCGGTTTACGAAGTGTATGTTGCGCTGGCTCGGGGCCTGTAGCGCCAGCCGACGAGCTTAAGAACTATTTTATGCCTGAACAACTTTGGTTCACCGCGCTCCTGAACCGTCTTTTGGCTGGCGTCGTCACGCCTTTTTTGCAGGCGTTGCACGTGCCCCCAAAGCACCTGACGGCGCCCATCTCGAACTCATTTGCCATGGAATTGCTGGTTTTTTTCTTTCTTTTAATCGTGTTCCTGCTGCTTCGCTCCCGCCTTTCGGTAGATAGTCCTGGGGCCTTGCAGCACGCGTTCGAAGGCGTCGAGGGATTTATCCAGGACCAAAGCAACGAGATCATCGGCCACCACAGCGAACCCTATACGGCGTTTCTTGCTGCGTTGGGTTTTTTCATTTTGTTTTGCAACTTGATTGGAGTGATTCCCGGCTTCGAATCGCCTACTGCGGTGCCGATTGTTCCTTTGGGCTGCGCGATCTGCGCCTTTGTCTATTACCAGGCGCAGGGATTCAAACACGCCGGTATCGGTTATCTGAAACACTTCGCAGGGCCTATGCCCGCGCTTGCGCCGTTAATGGTTCCCATCGAACTGATCAGCCACCTGGCGCGCGTGCTTTCGCTCACGATTCGTTTGTTCGCGAACATGTTCGCCGGAGATATGGTGACGCTGGTTTTCTTTTCGCTGGTGCCGGTTGGCGTTCCGATTATTTTTCTGGGACTGCACATTGGGGTGTCGCTATTGCAGACCTACATTTTTGTGCTGCTTACGACGGTGTATTTGCAGGGCGCGGTATCGGAGGAGCACTGAAGACCCAGTTCTCAGTTCCCGGTTCTCAGTTCTCAGAAAGAGCTCTTGGGCCTCGGGTACAGGGAATAGAGCCAGAACATTACGTTTACCAGTCGCAAATTGCATTTTGAACAGTCCTCTGCTGTCTGCTCTTGTTCTCTTCGAGTCTGGCGTAACTGAGAACTGAGAACCGAGAACTGAGAACTGACCGCAAGCGTGAGGGCGTTCGTTCGGTGTGACGTCAACCACCCACTGGCGGTATTTCATACAAGGAGAACACAATGAGTAAGTTGAGCAAACTGTTTATGGCGATTGTGATATTATCGTTCGCCGTTCCGGCGTTTGCGCAGGGCGGGGAAGCCGCAACACGGGAGTCAACTGGGTCGCAATCGCTGCCGGATTTCGATGGCTTTCGCTTCCGGATTTGCGCCCTGGCGCAGGGAAAGGCGACGGCTTCCGCCGCCGAAAGCATGGCACGGAATCCCGCGGCACGTCCCAGCATTCAGTTGGCTTTGATTTTGGCTTGGCCTTGATCGAGTCTCTGGCGCTCTACACGCTGGTTATTATCTTTGCGAAAGTAAGTCAGCGTTTACGTAAACTTTGCAGCAAGAAATGCAAAAGCCTTCGCTGTTTGAGCGGAGGCTGTTCTTTTGCAGGATTCCCTGACGCGTGAGAATGCAGAAGCCCGCGATTAACTCCCGCCGCGAAAAGCAGATTCCTCGCGCTTCGCACTCGCACGAAAACGTGCGATTTCGCGATTGATCGAAATGACAAACTTGAAGAGCTGGAACTGCCTAGAGTTTACGGACGCCGCCCCATCTCCGCCGATCCTTGTTTCCGGGACTCTTCAACGGCTTCCATCAGCAACGCGGCGCAGGCGATAGCGGCTTTCGAGATCGGTGTTTACGATTTCAAATCCCACTTCGTTTACGCGGGCACGGCGCAGAAGAACCTGGGCGCGAATTTTCGTCCGCATGCCAACGGAAATTTCCAGATTGGCTTCGGCTGCCCACGCGGAGATTGTCTTCTTTGATGCCCATGCCGCCGCCGAGGCTGAATTCGCGAATCGAGTATTCTCGACTTGCCCCAGGAGCTGCCGATGGTTGCTGATATGGCTTTGCGGAAAGCGATGCGTTCGTAGCGGCGTTGCCGTACCCAGGGGCAGGCCGGAGCCGCATCCAAAGGCGCGATTGCCAATTCTCCGGTTCGAGGCCGTTGTCGGCCATGACCTGACTGCCGTAGCGAGGATCAATTTTTGCCAGAGCCTGGGCGGCCGCAATGCGCAGTTCGCGGGGATGAATGTACTTCCGACATCTTTTTGGCTTCCAGAAGATTGCGAAGCATAGGGACGGATTCCGCTTCCCGCAAGCGTCCCAAGGATTCAACTGCCTTGACTTGCAGCAGGGCGAACGTTCCTTGGCCTCGCCTGCTTCCGCCATCACGATCAGCGGTGGCACCGCGGTGCGATCGCCGCTCATGCCGATTTCGTCCAGGGCTTGCGGCAGGACCAACGGATCAAGAACTTCGAGTAGCTCCAGCAACGACCGGCCACGATCGGTAGCCGCACCATAAGCAATCTGGCGTACCACGATGTCGTGATAGAAACGGTTCCACTCCGGCAAACGGACGGGCAACAATTCCAATAAAGTTGGCACATCCAAACGGCTCAAAAGACCGATCACGGAGGCTGCTGGGCGGGCCTGGCCGGTGCGTAGCATTTCACGCAGCTGGCCGATGCCGTCGGGGCCAAGTTCCTTGACTAACTCCACCATGCGGTCGCACTCATCGCGGCGCATGCAACGGAAAAAGCGGTCCGCCAGATGTTCCACGCCGGCCTGCGAAGTACGGCGCAGGACCTGTAACAGTTCGGCGGGGATTTTTGGTTCGCGCAACGCTTCTTCAATAAATTCCGGAATGCGATTTTCAACCCCGATGCGCGGCCGCAGATCGCCTGCCAGCACTGGCCGCAATTGGGCGATGTTGTCGATCGACTCGCAAACTTTATTTAATGCTCCGTAAAGTCGCCGCGTGCTGGCTTCCGGACTCATGCGCACAAAGGCGGCGCTGATCATGCTTTGCAATTCGGGATCAGGTTCTTTGCAGAGCGTTTCGCCGAGTTTTGTTACCGCTGCACCCATCAAGTCATTTCCCAGAGCGGCGTACAGGTCCGCCAACTGGCTTAATCCGGTAGCGATCTTGCGGCGTGGCTCGACATCTTTCACATCCAGGCAATTGCAATAATTAAGTCAGGACGGCATTTGCGGAATCTTTATCGTCCGCGATCCAGCAGTACTTCCACAAACTGGCGGACGTTGCGCGGCGGTACGCAGGGAGCTTCGTTGGAGAGCAGCACGCTCTTCTTACCCGCATCGGGCACTTCGGCCCAGAACATTCTGTCGAGAATGTCCGCGTGCGATTCCACGAGGATGCCGGCCTTGCCCATCTTATCTTCCTGGATGCGCAGGATCTGACGCAGCGTATCCATCTGGCGGCTCATGTGTTCGAGCATCTGATGGACGGCGTTTACCTTAACTTCGCCTTTTTGGAAACGCTCCAAGGCAAAGCGGATGGCCATGTGTTCGGCCGCCTTCATCAGCAGAGGCGTGTTTTCTGCTGCGCAGGGACGGTGGCCGCCAGGCCTTCGAGCAACTGCTGTAAGTTGAGCTTTGTATTCGGATCGGTCTGGCTGAGTTCGGCTTGCAGCGATTCCGTCTTGGCGTTTGGATCACCGCCGACTTCGCCGAAGCGAGTCAACAACCGGATCGCCTGAATGACTTCTTCTTCCTGCAGTGGAACGGCGCCGCCGCTCCAGTTCCCACCGGTTCCCGTGCCGCCGGTTCCGCTTCCACCTCCGCCTACCGCGACCGTACCGTCGACCCGGCGTATTGGGCACACTTCCAACCGGCGCGCCGTCCAACGGACCCCCGCGCCACCTTGATGAGCCCCTTCAGCAGCCGCAATCAATTGCAGAAGTTTCTGCGGATCATTCAACCATTGCTTGAATTCGGGACCGAGCGTTTGAGCAGCGATCTGGGCCGCGATGGAAACGTCGCCGGTAGCGGGATCGGCCGCAACAAACTTGACTTCATTGATTCGATGGTCGCCTGTTTGTTATCGTCGGTCAAAAATTTCCTTGATTTGTTTGACGACATCCTGCGCCTTAGCGCCGCCAACAGCGAAGGCCTTCACCAGACGTGAGAAATCCTCGAGCGAAACCTGGTTGGTAAATTGAATACTGGCCAGGCCCGCGGTGTTAAGAAGGTGGGCGAAGCTGCGTTCCGCCTGTCCGGTCTCCAGCGCGATTCCATCGAGCAAAAGAGTGTTGCCGGAAACACCCAATAGAAATCCGCCATCGCGATCCTTGGGCAGGCCCTGTTGAATCTCGTTCCAGGCGATCTCGAATTGCCCGGTGGTGCGCTTGTGATCATAACCGTACAGACGCACGTATTTCACCAGAATATTCAAGCTGTGAATGAACGCACGAGCAGATGCGCCCGGTTTCGATCTACTTGCGTTGTAGGTGATGAGACCCTTTCAACCGCCGGCTCTGGTTAGGTACTGAGAGCTAATCGAACGGTAAGACGGTACACATTACGGAGGTAATTGGCGGAATTAGCGATGGGACACGGACCGGCCGGCCATTGGTTCCTGGAGACCATTCAGAGTGTCTCGCCCGGCTCGCCGCCTATCCTCGAACACTGGCATTCGCGGCGTTGTCCGGGAGAGAATAGAACAGGAAGGACGTGAACGAAAAGAAGCACATGCGCGCGCCGATAAGTACCACAAAACGTCCCGCTAAAACCACCGGCTTGCGTTATTGGATGTTGCGCGTGCTGGAGGAATGCGAGAACGTTTCCGCGGACTTCTCACCCGATGCGGTTAATGATCTGCGAGTGTCGCTGCGGCGCTGCCGCTCGCTGGTTGACGGATTGATGGCGCTTGATCCGGATCCCGACTGGAAGGCGATGAAAAAGGCCGGGAAACGCCTGTTCCAGCGCCTCGGCGATCTTCGCGATATTCATGTGATGGAGGAGTGGGTTGAGAAGTTGGAGGAGACTACCGGGGATTCCGATCATCAGTCACAAGCCGGGCTGCCGGGTTTAGCGGCGTCCGAAGTAATCCAGGACTTCGCAGTGGCGCAATCGAATGCGCAATCCAGGTCCAGGGACGAAGTCGCTCAATCGCTCTTCAAGATACTCAAAGAGCGCGAACGGGAACAGGAACAAGAAGCCCGCGCCGCTCTGGAAGAGTTTGACCGTAAACAATGGCGCGAATGGAGTAAGTCTCTCCCGGCGCGTGCCGCGCGATTCCGCTCGGGCAGCGCGCTATTCAAGCATCTGGCTCTCGAGCGCTTGACCGAGGCTCGCCGGCTCCACGCACGTGCTTTGCGTAATCGATCTCAGACCGCTTTTCACTCTCTGCGCATCGGCATCAAGCGCTTCCGCTACATTGTTGAGAATTTTCTGCCCGCCGAACACAAGGCCTGGAGCAGCGACTTGAAAGATATTCAGGATGCGCTCGGCGAGGTGCACGATCTCGACGTGCTTTGGTCAACGGCAGCTTCATGCGACGTTTTTTCCAACATCGAGTCGCGCAGTCGCTGGCACCGGCGAATCCTCGCGGAGCGTGGCAAGCGAATCGATCATTATCGCGCCCGGATGGTTGGCCCCGATTCTCTCTGGCAGCTATGGCGCGCCGGACTTCCGCAAGGGAAGCAGATAGAAGCCCTGGCCACGCGCCGCATGAAGCTCTGGGCGAACGGTCTCGATCCCGATTTCCCGCATTCCGAGCGCGTTGCAGGGCTGGCGATGCAGATCTACGATGGCCTTTTGACTACGGGCTGGCAACCGGCAGTCGAGAGCATTTCTGCACGAACCAGCCTGCACGCGTCGGCCTTGCTGCACGACGTGGGCAAGGCAAGGGGCAAAAAAGGACATCACAAAGCTTCGCTGAAAATGATTCAAGAGCACGGCGCTCCGCTTGGATGGCAGGCCTCCGAGCTACAGCGTGCCGCTATCGTAGCCCGCTTTCATTGCGGGGCGCTGCCTACTCGAAGGCACAAGTTGCTGCGCGATCTTATGCCCGACGAGCAGAAAGCAACCATTCAACTCGCCGCGATTCTGCGTCTGGCCAATGCGCTGGACGCAGGGCACGACGGGCAAATCCGGCACATTCATGTGGAGAAGTTTCAGACCAATATCGGAACGAATCACCGAAGGAATAGCGCAGGATTCCTGAAAAAAGCCGCACAGCCTGGCAAGAACGAACCTTTAGTCATTGCCGCCGAGGGCTATATGCCCTTGGGGCCGTCGGCGCAGAAGATTGCGGCGGAACGGCATCTGCTGGAGACGGTTCTGCGACGCCCCATAATCGTCAAGAACTACACATCTCAAAAGCAAATCAATATGCATACCCGGACCTCCTGATCTGGAGGCGAAAGCTCCCCAGAAGGCGGATGTCCCGGCTGGCGGTCCCGCTCTTCGCGCCATATCCTCTCCATGACCTCATCGGAAACGTTTCCCGCCGGAGGCGGTAACGGAGACCGGCGCTTCTTCTTCGGGGGAGCGAGAACTCCGCTGGCGATTAGTCGCCGCACTCGCTCGGATTCGTCTTCGGCGGAACAGGGAATGATTCTTGCCACCAGCCTGTTGCGGTCGCAGACCAAAATTTCTTCCCCGCCGCGCACGAACTGAATGTGCTCGCTCAGTCGCGCTTTTAGATCGCTTATATTGACCCTACGCATTATTGGCAGTATAGCGGTTGTGTCGCGCCGCGAGTAGCTTGCCAGCCACTTCCATGCACTGGCTCCTCGATATACAACTGTTTCTTCCGGAAGCCGGAAGCCGGAAGCCGAAAGCCGAAAGCCTGACGCCGGAAGCCGACCCATGACTCACGCCCAACTTGTCGAAAAAGCCGTTTACTGGCTGCGCCGTTACCGCTGCGGAGTGGTACTCTCCGAGCAAGCCTGCGTCAGCGGAGAAATGCCCGATGCGATTGGCTGGAAGCGCGCCTGCCATTCCGTGCTGGTTGAGTGCAAGATCACGCGCTCCGACTTCCTCGCCGACCGCTCCAAGCCGTTTCGCCTCAAACCGGAACAGGGAGTCGGTTGTGAGCGCTTCTATCTTGTTTCGGCGGGGCTCGTTCGCTGCGAGGAGCTTCCGGCGGGCTGGGGCCTTCTCGAACTTCACCGCGGCAGAATTGAAACCGCGCATCCCTCGGCCAAAAATCTCCGCACAGCAAAAGGTTTTAACTACGAGATGAACCTGCTGTTGGCTAGTCTGCGGCGCGTCGAAGTTCGTGTGGAACCGCAAAGCATTACCGACTTTCTGAAGTGGAAAAACCGCATGGCTGAATACAACCGGGGAACGCTGCCCGAGGGTTTGGCTTCCACCGAGGACGAGATGAACGTGTTCCTCGAACCCGATCTGGCTCTGTAACCCGCGCAGTCCACTGTCCGCCGCAGATTCTGAGGTTGACAACCCCCGCTTTTGGGGCGAAACTCCGCTACATAAGTAAAGCGTCAGCCGCGCAGTTTGGACTATGTCTAACCCTGTGCCACCTCGCCCCATGCCGGAGCCCGAGCATGCCGATCCTCACCGCCGACCGTCTTTATCGAGCGAGGCGAACCCGGCTCCTAACTCCGAAACCGAGCTCGCCAGGCTCGCCGCGGTCTTTGCCGCGCATGGTGGTGACGGTCTTCCAGCGCGGGTTTCCGCCGATCTTGCCCTAGAGATTGTGCTCAACGAAATTGTCGAGGAGGCCGCTCTGGCCACGCGCGCCGACGGAGCCGCCATTGCGCTGCTGCGCGACGGCGAAATGGTTTGCCGCGCCAGTAGCGGGAAAAATGCTCCCGAGTTGGGCGCGCGACTGGCCAGCGACTTCGGCCTCACTGCCGAATGTTTAAAGACAAAGCAGCCGCAGCTTTGCAACGAGGCCCAGGCGGATCCTCGCGCCGACATTGAGGCATGCCTCAGCCTCGGCGTGCGTTCGGTGATGGTTTTCCCATTGCTGCGCGCGGGAAATCCCCTGGGTGTTCTCGAAGTCTTTTCGTCCCGGGCTGGTGCCTTTCGTGAGCGGGATGAAATTGCCCTGGAAGTCCTGGCGCAGGATGTCCTGAAAAACCTGGAACAGGCCAGCACGCCCTTGGCGGCTGAGCACACTAACTCTCCGACTTCTGTGCGTTCGGATATGCCGACCGGCGAAAAAGCAATTCCTACAGCGTCCGCGACTGGCGCAAAGCGAAACCCCGCGAAAGAAGATGTTAAAGATCCACATCAGGTTCTCGCGCGCACAGCAAACTCTCAATTCGACCTTGCGACGTTCGCCATGGCGGCGGCCATTGTGCTGTGCGCCATTTTGTTGGGAATATTTCTGGGCGTCGGATTGGGATGGCGAAAAACTCTGGCAACCCGGAGTCCAGCCAAATCGTTCTCGGCTGCCGGACAGAAAACCGCAAGCGTGGACAACGCCCAGGCGCGTGGTCAAAGATCGAATTCAGTCGGATCGAGCGAGAAAATCGAGTCCGCCGCAATCCCGAGCGCCACGATATCGCCTGACGTGACGAATTCAACGGTCTCGGCCACCGCCAGCAAGGACGCTCCAGTGCCTCATCGGACCGAGATTGTCGCGCCAAATATTGCGCCCAATCATTCGCCCGCTCCGGTCGGCAGCCTGCTGGTTTATGAAAATGGCCAGGAAATTTTTCGCTTGCCCCCTACCGGCGGGACAAATAAGAAGGGAATTCAAGCGAGAACCGAAGCGCCTTCAAAGTCAGCACTCACGACGGCCGGCATCGTCGATCTGTCGCCGGAAGCGGCCGAAGGAATATTGCTCAAGCGAGTGGCGCCGGAATATCCCGAACAAGCCCGCCAGCACGGCATTCAAGGGCCGGTTGTGCTGGATCTGCACATCGGCCGCGACGGAACGATTCAGGAGGTTAAGGCTGAGACTGGAGATCCGCTTCTCACTGAGGCCGCAATTGCGGCGGTCAAGCAATGGCGATTCAAGCCCCGCTTAATCCAGGGGCATGCGGTTGAGATGCAGACCAAGGTCACGCTGAACTTCAAGCTTCCGAGTTAGCTAACTTCCGGTAAGCGGAAAAATGCCGGTGCGTGTGAAAAAAAACCGCACCGGCAAATTGGCTTATCAAATTAGCTGCCCAAGTTAGCTTATAACGATCCCAGAAACGCCATCAGGTTCGACAGATCCGTGGAATTCAAAGCGCTATAGTTCGAAATCACAGTGCTGGCTTCCCCTCCGTGCCGCGTGATCGCTGCCTTAATTGTGGTCGAGCCGTTGTCGTGCATCAAGCCGCCGGACTTGGCGAGAGCATTGTTCAGCCCCCACAACGGCGCGGTTCTCCACATGGTAAGCGTAGCCTGCCCGGTCCCGTGTGGCTGGAACGGAATGCCGCCCGACTCTCCCGATCCCATATCGTGCAGCAGGAAATCCGAGTAAGGATTGAATTTGACGTTGCTCAGAGAATTTACGACTGAGGTCAATCCCCCGGAGGTCGTTCTCAGTTTTACGCTGGCTTGCGTGGTGAAAGTCTGAATGTGACAAACGCTACAGCCAATGTTATTGAACACGGTGAGTCCGGCCGTGATCGAAGAGTTCGAAGGCTGAGGCGGAATTGGCGCCAGCAACTCCTCGAACTGCGTGATCTTGATGATATTCACCTGGTTCACATCTTGAGGCGAGTTGTTGTCCGGCTGGCAGGCGCTGGGAAATGGCAGACCCTGCGGCAGGTGCTCGTTGGGATTGAATTCGCTCGAAATACCGAAGGGACCGGCGTTGGTGGTGATGCCCAACTCGTTAAACTCGGCGTTGGCAACAAATTGGAACAACGAGACCGCATCCAGCTTCTGGCCAAACCTGCCTGGGCGCAAGGCTCCGGTTTCGTCGTCCGTCATGTTAGCCACGCCGGTGATGCCATAGGGCTTGCTGATTCCCTGGTTGGCAAGAATCGCGTCGTCCGAAATGTTGTCGATTAACCCCAAGCCAAACAGTTGCGGAGAACGCACGTTGCTGACGACAGTAGCGTCCGCGGGAACGAGTTCATGCGGTAGATTCTGAGCAGCTCCGCCGCCCGATGCCGCCAGGCTCTTGGTCGCCGCTGTGTAAGTGAAAGTTGTGGTTGAAGGTATCGATACAATCGTGAACTGCCCGTTGTAGCCGGAGACCGGCACACTCAAGACTTGCACGGTTTGTCCCACGGCAAAATGATGCGCCGCCGTGGTGGTGATGGTCACCGTGGTTCCCGACTCGACCGCTCCGGTCGGCGAGGCGGCGATTGTCATCTGATTGCAATCCGGCAAAGTTTGGAAAGTCGCATTCGAGATGCCGTGGACAATCGGTCCGCCCTCATTCTCTGGCGAAGTGCCCGTGCCATCAAGATAGTTGAATGTGTTGTCCGGATTCCACTTTCCGTAACGAGTTCCTGTGATGTTGCTGGTGTCTCCGGCCGTCCCCGTCAACACATCGGTACCAGCGCCGTGGCAGGTGAAACAGCCGGTTCTGGTCGATACCGGCCCCAGACCGCGAATCGGATCCCACTTGATGGTGTAAGTTCCGTAGCCGCCATCGAATAAACCGGTTTGCGAGGCATTCAGCCCAGCCAAAGGTCCGCCGAACTGGCCCACTGTTGGAGGCGGAGGCGGAGGCGGTGCACAAGTAGGACACTCGGCTTTGACTTTGTGCGTCAAACGCGAGGGAACGGCCAAAACGCCAAGAACTAGCAATGACAACATTCCGAAAATGCGGAAGGTTCGCGCCTTCATAAAAGCTCCTCAAATTCAAACATGGTTAAAGTCAGACGGCCTCCTCTCAAAAGAGAAAATTGCCGCCTTCACATTCTTGTGACCATGACGTGAGCGTTGGGGAAGGGACTGAGTCAACACATGGGCCATTCTTACTCGCGTGCGATAAAGCACTATAGAAACGGCCTCAGGTGCGTTGCGCGATGGGTGTAAACGTCACGTTTTATACTTTGATACCGAAAACGGATATTCCTATCCTAGCTATGAAGTAGCGGGGCCCATTGATTAGCTGACCATTTTGCTATGCCATCGCTGCGGTGTCAAGATGAAGAATTTTGCAAACATCCTGCGATTCCGCAATGATGCAAGGACTCAAAGACTTCGAGGCGAGTTCCTAATGTGGATAGAGTCTTTAAGCTCCAGTCAATAGTTCTACCTTATAGCCTATATGAAGACTTTCTTCACCAGTGCTTTCTACCTCTTGCAGGAACTTGCAGGGCTGGCTAGACTCGTTTCACTTGAGTTCGTTGTACACCACCCCCGTAGGTGGTTCGGTTTTACATCCCCCCTAATAAAAATTGGCGGCAGATTTTGTCGTCGATCTGACTTTAGTAAATCCATAAGCACCTTCGCGCAATTTCCCCAATCCCGCGAATGTGACTGAGAGGGCGGAGCTGTGAACGGAGACTTGGGATTGACCGACGCATACCAGACTGCGGTGGCTGGCTTGTTGGATCAGGCGCAGTGGTATGCCGTTCGGACCCGCTCCCGTCACGAGAAATTGGTCGTCAAGCAACTGGAGAGTCAGGGAATCGAATCCTTCCTCCCGATTGTCAGTCAGATTCACAACTGGAGCGACCGCCGCAAACGAATCGAATCCCCTCTCTTCTCTGGCTACGCCTTCCTGCGCATGATCCTCTCCTCGGAAGATCGCGTTCGCGTTTTGCGCACGCAGGGCGTCGTTAGCTTCGTGGGAGTGCAGGGTTCCGGAACCCCAATTCCCGACCATCAGATCGAAGATATCAAGATGCTGATTGCCAGCCATCTTCCCTATGAAGAGCGTCCCTTTCTGCGCGTCGGACAACGAGTACGCGTTCGCGGCGGAGCGCTGGACGGCGTCCAGGGCATACTGGTCGCAGAGAATGGTGACCGCAGTCTGGTCATCTCGGTAGAACCGATCCAGCGTTCGTTATACGTTCGCGTGGCCGGTTACGACGTTGAAGCAATTTAACCCTCCCTGCCTTAGCTCATGAAGTAAACCACGTTCCAAATAGTCACGAGGCTTCCTATGAATCAATTAGAAAACAAAATAAAACCGATTAAGAGCAGTAACCAGCTTTCAAGGGCCGAGGCGTCATCCGAAGGTATTCCGGCGGATTCGCCTCAGATTGATCCTAATTTTTCGCTGCGCAGCCTGCGGGCTGAGGCTGAGGTCTACGCGATCAGCCGCACTCTCGAATACACGGGCTGGAACCGGAGGCGGGCGGCGCAGTTGCTTTCGATTAGCTATCGCGGAATTTTGTACAAGATTCGCCAGCACAACCTGACCCCAAGCTCGGGGCGGGAATTGCCGGCTCTTGAACAAAGCCTGAAGGTCGAATAGCTTTTTCGCAGTTCGCAGCAATGCGGGGCATTCGCTCCCGCACATGGCTTCTTCCGGTTTGTTGCCGCGGCTTAAAAGAACACTGGCAAGTCTATAATTCCGTGAGCGGCGGTCTGAAGGAGCTGAGGATTTACTTGAAGGGTGGAGGTTTCGCAATGATGATTCTAAGTTCCAACGCCGTGAAGCGAATCATGCGGGTTTTGTTGGCCGCGTGCGTGTCGATGGTTGCCTTGTCCGCGATTTGCCCGGCGCAAACCGCGACCCCGGCCGCGGCAGTAACAACATCCGGCCCGAACGCAACGGCCACGGTGGCAGACGCCGTCAAGCCGGCCGCCGACACCAGCATCCAGTTCAAGTCGCGCACTCCGCGCTATCACATCGAAGCGGGCGACACTTTCGATCTGACGTTCGATCTCAGTCCGGAATTTAACCAGCTCGCCGTCGCGGTGCAGCCCGATGGTTTTGTCACCCTGCGCGGCGTGGGAGACATAAAAGTCGCCGGCGAAACTGTGCCCCAGCTTACCGACACCGTTCGTCAGGCGTATTCCAAGATTTTGAACAATCCGCTGATCTCGATCGTGCTCAAAGATTTCGAGAAGCCATACTTTATCGTCGACGGCCAGGTTGCAAAACCCGGCAAATATGACATGCACGGGAACATGACCGTCACCCAGGCGATCGCGGTCGCCGGGGGCTTTCAATCCAGCGCCAAGCACTCCCAGGTTGTGCTGTTCCGCCGGCTCGACGATCAGTGGACATCGGCCCAGCTGATCAACGTGAAGAAGATGGAAAAGGACCGCGACCTGCGCGAAGATCCCTTCCTTCATTCCGGCGATATGCTCCTTGTCCCCAAGAACACGCTGGCGAAGATTGACCGTGTTATCCCCAACATGAGCATGGGATCCTATTTGCCCCTGGCAATACCGTAGGGCGGAGCGATAAGCGAACGACGTATTCCCCAGCACTGGGATAAGGCAGTTGAGATGGTGGAGATTGAGGCAGTAACGGAGGAATCAGGAATTTTATGAACGAGACAATTATAACGAGCGGCAGTGGACACCGGTCCTATTCGTTTACGGCCCGCGATGTGGTCGCGATTGGATTTCGCCACCAGCGGGTAATGGTCCTGTGCTTCATTGGCGTCTTTATCGGCGTCATGCTCTCCTCCATTTTTCTGCCGGTGAAATATCGGGCCGAGACGAAACTCCTGGTCAAGCGCGAACGCGTGGATCCTGTGGTCAGTCCCGAGCAAAACGCTCCCATGATGTTTAAAGACACCGTGGACGAGGAAGAGATCAACTCCGAAGTCGAGTTGATGCAGAGCCAGGATGTTCTGCAAAAAGTGGTGACGACCTGCGGCCTCGACAAGAAGAAGCTGCTCTCGGGCATTCTTCATCCCGGCGACACGCAGCAGAACCGCACCGACCGCGCCATCCTGCAATTGCGCTCCGACCTCCAGATTGAGGTCGTCAAGAAGACCAACGTCATCAGTATTTCCTATGAGTCGCACAAGCCGCAAGTCGCGGAGCAGGTGCTGGCCACTTTCGACAAAGCGTACCTCGAGAAGCATCTCGAAGTTCACCATCCGCCCGGACAGGTCGAGTTTTTCCAGCAGGAAGCCGATAAGTACAAGAAAGACATGATGGACTCCGAGGCCAAGCTGGCCAAGTTTTCGGGCGAACAGAACGGCGTGGCGCCCACCACCATGCGCGACATGCTCTTGCAAAAACTGGCCGACTTCAACAGTTCTCTGGACACCACACGGGCGTCGATTGCGGAAGCGAAGCTACGCATTACCGATCTCGAAGCCCAATCGCATTCGACTCCCACGCGCCTGACGACTCAGGTGAAAAAGGGACAGAATGCGCAGGTCCTCGAAACCCTGAAGTCAACCTTGGTTACGCTCGAGAACAAGCGCACCGAGTTGCTGACTAAGTATCAGCCCACCTATCCGCTGGTGGTGGAAGTGGACAAGGAACTAACCGATACCAAGGCCGCTCTGGCTAAGGAAGAGTCTTCGCCTGTCACCGAAGAAACCACGGACCAGAATTCGACCTACACCTGGGTCTTCGGGGAATTGGCCAAAGCCAGGGCCGATCTCGCCGGACTTGAGGCGCGGGAGACGGCGCTGCAATCCGTCGTCGGCGAGTACAAAGGCAAAGTTCACGATCTCGATGAACAGGGACTCGTGCAAGGCGATTTGATGCGCACCGCCAAGGCCGACGAAGCGAACTACATGCTTTACACGAAAAAGATGGAAGAAGCGCGGATCGCCGACGCTCTCGATAAGGATCGCATTTTGAATGTTTCGATCGCGCAAGACCCGGTCCTTCCCAGCCTGCCGACTCGCTCTCCCTGGTTGTTTGGCATCGTCGGCGTTCTTCTGGCATCGGCGGTCAGCCTGGGAGTTGTATTCGCGCTCGATTACGCCGACCAATCGTTCCGTACGCCCTCGGAAGTGATGGCGGAGCTTAGAATTCCAGTGCTTGCCGCGGTGCCGATCCATCGCACTAACGGAGCGAGCTATCACGGCAATGGCAACGGATACGGTAACGACTATAACAATGGAAACGGCAACGGCCATGTCGTCGAACTCGAAGGCGAGTTTGACGCCGACGGCCAATCGGTTGAATCGATCCCCCAGGACGGAAGGTAGGCGATGTTTCTAGAATTCTTTAATCTGCGGGAACAGCCCTTCGGTGTATCGCCAGACCCGAGATATCTCTATCTCGGCCCCGGACATCGCGAAGCGTTGGCATCTCTTTATTACGGGATTGAGGCGAATCGAGGATTTCTTTCTCTGGTCGCCCGTCCCGGCATGGGCAAGACCACGCTGCTCTTCCACTTGCTGGCGAAGTTCTCGCACACCGCGCGGACTGCGTTCATCTTTCAGACCCAGTGCAATTCGCGCGAATTCATGCGTTTTCTGCTGGCGGAAATCGGCATCGAGAACGATGTCAACGATTTCGTCAAGATGCACGAGCAGTTCAACCGCTGCCTCGTGCAGGAAGCGCGAGCCGGCCGGCGTTTTATTGTAGTCATCGACGAAGCGCAGAACCTCGACGCTTCCGTGCTCGAAACGGTTCGCCTGCTCTCCGATTTCGAAACTCCACAAGCGAAGCTGTTGCAGATTATCCTCGTCGGGCAGCCCTCGCTGGCGGATAAGCTGGCCAGTCCCGCTCTGACTCAGTTGCGGCAGAGAATCACTTCGCTGAGCGGGTTGATTCCTCTTACCCCGCAGGAAACCGCCTGCTTCATTGAGCATCGTTTGAAGGTCGCCGGTCACACTGGCGCGAGCCTGTTCTCGCCCGAAGCCCTTTATCTAATCGCCGAGGCCAGTGAAGGCATTCCGCGCCAGATCAATAATTACTGCTTCCATTCACTGTCTCTAGCCTGCGCCACGCGGCAGAAAGTCGTCGATACCGACATCGTGCAGGAGGTCGTCAATGACCTGGATATCAGCCGCTTCATGTCGGAGGTCGAAGTTCCTACGAGCATTTCGAGGCTTGTCTCCACCGGAGTGATCAATCCCGATTCTCTCGAGCAAAGCGGGGAGCAGGCTGAAGCTCCGCGGAAAACGCTGGCTTCGGCGATCCGCAAGCGTTCCGAATCGTTGAGTCCAGCGGAAGCGGTTCAGCACATGCGGGATGTCACCCGTCTGCTCAATAACTGGCGCAGCGGAGTTGATCGCCCAACCGACTAAGAGCTTCTTTGTCGAACTTTTTCGTCGGACATTTTCTTGTCGAACATTTCTTGTCGAACATTTTTCGTCGAACATTAACGATCCGGATAGAGGTTACCGCGTTATAGTTTTTAGGGCCGCGTTGAAGGACCTTATGAGCAAAAATTTTGAATTGATGCAGAATCTCGGCAAGGAACACGAAATGTTCCAAACCGGCGCAGCGACGGCAACGGCCACAGCCACGGAATTGATCCGGGAAAGCCTGCGGGCGGAGCGCCTCGGCGTCGAGGATCCAATTCCCGTCGAAACGCGGCAACCTGCCGAGATGAAGCCTCTCGAATTGAAGATGGAAGACAGCCAGCGCGACGAAATTTTCAAGCTGGTGCAGCGGGTCTTCTTCACCCCGGGCTCTGATGGATCGCGGCTGGTTGTCGTTTCGGGCATGGAGTCGGGAAACGGTTGCAGTTGGATTTGCGCGCGCATGGCCGAAGTGCTGGCCGCCCAGGTTGCCGCTTCGGTTTGCGTGGTGGATGCCAATCTGCGCTCGCCCGGCCTGCATCGAGAATTTGGCGTCACCAACCACTACGGCCTCACCAACGCTCTGCAATCGCCGGGGCCGGTTCGCGGCTTCGTGAGCCAGCTTTCGCGCTCGAATCTATGGCTGCTGAGTTGCGGTGCGGAATCGAAAGACGCGCAGGCTTTGCTCGGGTCTGACCGCATGCGCTCGCTGCTGCCGGAGTTGCGCCGGGAGTTCGATTACGTTCTGATTGACGCTCCGCCGCTGCGCGCCGGCGACGATACGCTGATGCTCGGCCGTAATGCCGAAGGCGTAGTGCTGGTGCTGAAAGCGAACGCCTCGCGCCGCGGAACCGCGCGCCAGGCCGTGCAGGCTCTCGAGAATGCCAACGTCCGCGTCCTGGGCGCGGTGCTCAATCACCGAACCTTCCCGGTTCCCGAATCCATTTATAAGAAGCTCTAAATTACAGAAATGTTTGAGAATCTACGCCAAGATATTAACCGGGCGATGCGGGAAACGCGCACCGACCCGAACTGGAAACCGAGCATGGGCAAGCGCCTGGAAGTGATGGTCCGGCACTCGACCTGGCCGGTCATCGCCTACCGATATTCCCGCTGGGCGCGCAGCGTGCGCATTCCCGTGGTAAAGCAGCTCTTGCAGATTTCCGGGCTTTTCTTCCGCAAGTGGGTGGAAGTCTTTACCAGCGTACACATCGATGTGCGCGCCAAAATCGGTCCGGGCTTTGTGATTCATTCCGTCTACGCCATCAACCTGGGTGCGACCACCATCGGTGAGGATTTCACCATTGCGACCGGATGCCTCATTTCGCATGCCTGCCGGGGCATCGGTGACAACGTTTACTTCGGTCCGGGCGCGAAACTGGTGGGCGACGCAAAAATCGGAAGTAACGTAGTCATCGCAGCAAATAGTCTCGTTCTCACCGACGTTCGCGATAACATGATGGTCATGGGCGTTCCGGCGCGGATTAAATTGCCGGGCGGCAGGCCGCAGCGATTTGTGAAGAAGGCGGAAGCGCCAGTCGCCGTGCCGCAAGCTTCGCCGGTTGCTGCGCCGCAAACCGCGGCCGCTCCGGCGGCAGCCTATCAAAGCTCCCGGTAAGTACGGAACTCTTCATCATTGCTACAAAGCTCAAGGGTATCTGGGCCAGAAGAAAATCAGGAGAACGACGCACCTTGGACTTTGCATGGAACGATGAGCAGGCGGCTTTTCGCAAAGAGGTTATCCGCTTCGCCCGCGAAGAGCTTAAAGACGACGTCATTACCCGCGATCACAATGAGCAATTCTCCCGTGAGTTGTGGGAGAAGTGCGCGAAGTTCGGCATTCAGGGACTTCCGATTCCCACCGAATACGGCGGCGGCGGAGCCGACACGCTCACCACAGTCTGCGCGCTCGAAGCCCTTGGCTACGGTTGCCATGACAACGGCCTGCTGTTTTCCATCAACGCGCACATGTGGAGTTCCGAGATTCCGATCTGGTCCTTCGGAAACGAAGAGCAGAAGCGCAAATATCTTCCCGGCCTGGTAAGCGGCGGCCTCGGCCTCCACGCAATGACCGAACCGGGTTCCGGCTCGGACGCCTACAGCCTGAAGACGCGGGCGGTTAAAAAAGGCGACAAATACATACTGAATGGTTCCAAAACATTCAGCAGCAACGCGCCCGACGCCGACGTCACGATTGTTTTTGCGAACCTCGATCCATCGCTCGGGAATGCCGGCGTCACGGCGTTTCTCGTCGATAAGGGAACGCCCGGATTCACGGTCGGCAAGAAGCTGCACAAGATGGGATTGCGGACCTCTCCGATGGCGGAGATTTCCCTTGAAGACTGCGAAATTCCGGTATCCCACCTTCTGGGCAAGGAATTTGGCGGGCAGGCGGTATTCAATTCTTCGATGGAGTGGGAGCGCATTTGCATTCTCGCCAGCCATCTCGGCGCCATGCAGCGCATCATGGAAATCTGCGTGAAGTACGCCAAGGAACGCAAACAGTTCGGCGAACCGATCGGCAAGTTTCCAGCGATCAACAACAAGATTGCCGAAATGGATATCCGCCTTGAAACGGGCCGGCTGGCGCTCTACAAGGCGGCGTGGATGAAGAGCCAGGGCCGGCATCCGCTGCGCGAAGCTTCGATCGCCAAGGTTTACGTGAGCGAAGCCTGCGTGCAAAGCTGCCTCGATGCGATTCAGATTCACGGCGGCTATGGATATATGACCGAGTACGAACTGGAGCGCGAGCTGCGCGATGCGGTTGCGGGCACCATCTACTCCGGAACATCGGAAATTCACCGGGTCATCATTGGCAATATGCTGGGACTTTAATCGCTTTTTGCAAATTTATTTCTTACTCCCCAAGTTGCTCCCCTGTTCGAGATGTAGGCGCGATCCAAATCCAATAGGGCAGACTTATAAAACATGGCATACATACTGCAACAGTTGTTACAGAAGAGCGCGAAGGCTTATCCGGAAAAGCCGGCGGTGTGGGCTCGGGGCAAAAGCATTACGTATCGCGAATTGGAAGAGCGCTCGAATCAGGTCGCTCATCTTCTCCAGGAATGCGGCGTAACCAAAGGCGACCGCGTCGGATTATTTTTCCCCAAGGCAGTCGAATCCGTGGTCAGCATGTTGGGCGTGCTCAAAGCGGGCGGAGTCTATGTTCCGCTCGATCCGCAGGCTCCGGCAGATCGCATTGGCTACATCATGAGCAATTGCGGCATCCGCGTGCTCATCACCAACTCCGAGAAGCGGCAGGTTCTGACCTCCGATACTTTGGAGAAACTGGAATTTTGCATTTCTACCGATGAAACAGAACCCGAGTCCGACGCGCGCGCTGGCGTGATTCCCTGGTCGCGGCTCTCCAAGTTTCCGGCGAATCGTTCTCCGAAAGTCGACCTGATCGAAACCGATCTTGCCTACATTCTTTACACCTCAGGCTCGACCGGGCGCCCGAAAGGCGTGATGCTGTCGCACCAGAACGCGCTTACGTTTGTCGAGTGGTGCGCCGAAGAATTTCAGGTTCGCAGCGACGACCGGCTCTCGAATCATGCGCCGCTGCATTTCGATCTTTCCGTTTTCGACGTTTACAACTCGATCGAAGCGGGCGCCACGGTTTATCTCGTCACCGAAGATCTAGCGCTGTTTCCGACCAGCCTTTCCAGCTTCATCGAAACTCAAAAGATCACGATCTGGTACTCGGTGCCATCCGCGCTAATGCTGCTGCTCTTGCACGCGCGCATGACGCCGGAAAAGCTGAAGAGCGTTCGCACCATACTCTTCGCGGGCGAAGTTTTCCCCATGAAGTATCTGCGCCAACTGGCCGAACTGGCGCCGCATACCGATCTTTACAACCTTTACGGTCCCACGGAGACCAACGTTTGCACTTACTACAAAGTCGAGCGTGAGCGGTTAAGCGGCATGGAGAAGCTGCCCATCGGAATGTCCTGCGCGAACACCGAAGCCTTTGCCATCACCGACGAAGGCCGGCGCGCGGTTACGGGCGAGAGCGGCGAACTTTACGTTCGCGGACCGGCCGTGACCTATGGTTACTGGGCGGATCCCGAAAAAACGCAGAAAATGGTTATGCCCAACCGCTTCGAGGAAAACTTCGACGAAAAGATGTACAGCACCGGCGATCTGGTCACGGTGGGCGAAGACGGAAACTTTTACTTCACCGGACGGCGCGACAGCATGATCAAGAGCCGCGGCTACCGCATCGAGTTGGGCGAGATCGAAAGCGCTTTGTTGAGTCATCCTGGGGTTCGCGAGGCCGCGGTGCTTGCGGTTCCGGACGAAGTCGTAGGCAACCGCTTGCGGGCCGTGGTTTCCATTCATGTTGCCGATTCGCTGAAAGCGGTCGAGTTGCAGCAGCACTGCGCGACTAAGGTTCCGAAATATATGATTCCGGAATTCATCGAGTTGTGCGAGGAGTTGCCCAAGACCTCGACCGGGAAAATCGACCGCGTCCGTTTGGCGCAGAACCAAGCCAAAGATCAGGCCAAGGATCAAGCCAAAGAACAGGCCAAAGAGCCCGTGGCGGTTCGCTAAAGCGGCCGCCGAGCCATCGAGTTCGGTTGTACACGCAATACATTTCTATTTAATTGGAGAAGAAAATGATCGAGTCGGCAGCCGTGAAAGACCAGATTCGCGAGTATGTTCTGGAAGAATTCGCCAAGACCAAGGGCATCAACCAAATCACGGACCAGGAAGTTCTTACCAAGAACGGCATCATCGATTCCATGGGAATTTTCCGCCTCGTGGCATTCCTGGAAGAGACTTTTAAAGTGCGCATCGGCGACGAAGAAATCACGCACGACAATCTGGAGAGCGTCGACGCCATTGAACGCCTGGTAATTGCCAAGCAGAAAAAGTAGTTTCCGGTCACATGGGGCACCGGGCAGCGCCGCCGGGTGCCATTCCTCAACTTTCGTCTTTTCCCCTCCCCCGTACCATTTCCGATAGCTAGCTCCTCAGGGATCACTAAAAATGGGTACGAATCGTAAAGTCTTCTCAAACGGTCTCAAGCTGTTTGACTTGCTGCTGATGTCGGCGGCTTTCGTGGTCTCCACCCTGCCTCTGGTTCATCGCGTGGGGAGGCTCACCTCGGCCGAGTTCTTCGAGATGCGCGTGAAGCTCGGCAATCTGGTCTTGTTCGTCAGCTTTCTTCTAATCTGGCACATCCTGTTCAGCGTGTTCGGGCTTTACCGCTCGAAGCGCTTGTCCAGTCGCTGGGAGGAAGTGCGGGATATCTGCGGCGCCACCACCCTTGGCACGGTGATAATCGCCGGAGCTGCGCTGGTCTTTAATGTCTGGGTGGTGAATCGCGTGTTTCTGGTGTTGTTCTGGGGGCTCACGACCGGGCTGGTAATCCTTAGCCGAACCATCATTCGCGCAGCCCTCGCCTATGCCCGGCGTCATGGACGGAATCAGCGCAACCTGCTGGTGATCGGCACCAACGCCCGAGCCCTTACCCTGGCGCAGCGCATTCAGGCCAAGCCCGAACTCGGCTACCGCATTCTCGGATTCGCCGACGAGAACTGGGATGGCATGGAGGAGTTCAAGAAGCAAGGCTACTCTTTGGTTGCGGATTTCGAGACGCTGCCGGGCTACGTTCGCAAAAACGTAGTCGACGAAATCGTTCTGGCTCTGCCGATCCGCTCATTCCACACCCTGGCCTCTCGCATCGCCGGGGCTTGCGAACAGCAAGGCATCATCGTACGATTCATGCCGAACATCTTCGACCTGAAAGAGGCGAAGCCGCGCGCCGACGAATTCGGCGCCGATGAAGCGCTCATTGGCCACGACAGCACAATCGCCGACGCCTGGGGTCTGGCCATCAAGCGCCTGATCGACGTTGCGGTTTCGTTGACCGCCATTATCGTTTTGTCGCCGGTGCTGATTTTGACCGCGATCTTAATCAAGTTGACCGCGCCCGGGCCGATTTTCTTCGTCCAGAAGCGGTTGGGCCGCAATAAGCGGATGTTCGATATTTATAAGTTCCGCACCATGGTGGTCGACGCGGAAAAGCGCCTGAAAGATATCGAGCACCAGAACGAAGCCAACGGGCCGGTTTTTAAGATCAAGAACGATCCGCGCATTACGTCCCTTGGCCGATTTCTGCGGAAGACCAGCATCGACGAGCTTCCGCAGCTCTTCAACGTGCTGAAGGGCGATATGAGTTTGGTTGGCCCGCGCCCCCTGCAAGTGCGGGATTACGAATTGTTCGACACCTTCTGCGAAGACTGGCAGCGCCGGCGCTTCAGCGTCCGGCCGGGCATTACCTGTCTTTGGCAGATCAAGGGCCGCAGTTCGATTCCATTCGAAAAGTGGATGGAACTCGATCTGCAATACATTCGCACTTGGTCGTTGTGGCTGGATTTCGAGATTCTCGCGAAAACGGTCCCAGCGGTTTTGAAGGGGTCGGGGGCGGCATAACGCCGTAGTAAAAAATGTCTTTAACAAAATCGGTAAGTATCGGAAGCGAATTGCCTGGCTTGGATGCCCCGCATCAGAAGCCGGCAAATCCCTGCGTCCCCGATTTGGTGGCGCAACAGGCTGCGGCCAACCCTGGCGCACTCGCGGTTTCGGCTGAGTCGGAAAAATTGTCCTACGGCGAGCTTGATCGCCGCGCCAATCAACTGGCGCATCATCTGCGCGCCGCCGGAGTGGGACGGGATTCCGTGGCTGGCCTTTATCTCGACCGCACTCCAGACTTGATCGTATCCGCATTGGCGATTCTCAAATCCGGCGCAGCTTACCTTCCGTTGGACCCGATTCAACCTGCCGCGCGCCTCGCCTTCATGCTGCGCGATGCGGGAGCAAGCGTAGTAGTCAGCACTGATGCGCTGGCGGAGAAACTGCCGCACGACTCGTGGCAGGTGGTGGCCGTCGATCGCGACCGCAATAAAATCTTGGCTCATCCTCAAACCCAGCCGGATACAACCGTCGATCCCAACGATCCGGCCTACATCATCTATACCTCCGGAACGACAGGCGAGCCAAAGGGCGTTGAAATTTTGCACCGCAGCTTGTCGAATCTGATCGCCTGGCATCGCCGCGCCTTTCACGTGACTCCCGCAGACCGAGCCAGCGCATTGGCTTCTTTAGGTTTTGACGCCACGGTTTGGGAAATTTGGCCGTATCTGGCTGCGGGCGCAAGCGTACACATGCCGGATGAGCGCGTCCGCAATGATGCTCATGCATTGCGCGATTGGCTGGTGGCGCAGCGCATCACCATTTCTTTCGCGCCGACCGCGATTGCGGAAAGCCTTATCCAGTTTGAGTGGCCGAACGGGACAGGGTTGCGATACTTGCTGACCGGCGCCGACACTCTGAAGAAATATCCCTCGTCCGGCCTGCCTTTCGCGCTGGTGAATAATTACGGGCCCACGGAATGCACGGTGGTCGCGACCTCGGGTGTGATTCCCAGTTCCGCTCAAAATCAACCGCCCAGCATCGGTCAAGAAATCGACGGAGTACAGATATATATCCTCGACGATAATCAGCGTCCGGTTGCCGATGGGGCAACGGGAGAAATATATATTGGAGGCGCCGGACTGGCGCGCGGTTATCGAAACCGTCCCGATTTAACAGCCGATCGTTTCGTTCGCGACCCTTTCAGCTCCAATTCCAGTTTCCATTCAGAAGCCCGTCTCTATCGCGCCGGCGATTTAGCCCGCAGGCTGCCTGACGGCCAGATTGCTTTCCTTGGCCGGGTCGACGATCAAGTGAAGATTCGCGGCTACCGCGTCGAGCCGGCAGAAATTGCCACCATCCTCGGTCAGCATCCCGCGGTGCAGAGCAGCGTTGTTATTGCGCGCGAGGACGAGCCTGGGAAAAAAGAATTGGTCGCATACCTGGTTTTGTCTTCCGGTGGCGAACTGAACGCCGGCGAGCTACGCGATCACCTCCGGCAGCGGCTGCCCGATTACATGGTTCCCGCGCAATTTATTGCAATGCAAGAGTTGCCGCTGAACGCAAATGGAAAACTAGATCGCGCCGCGCTGCCCGCTCCCAACGGCTCCGGCCGGCATGCCGAATCCTATGTCGAGCCCCGCACTCCGGTGGAAGAGGAGTTGGTGAAACTTCTAGCTCCATTGCTGAAGCTTGACCGCGTGGGAATCAACGATAACTTCTTTTTGCTGGGCGGCCACTCCCTGCTGGGAACTCAATTGATTGCCCGGGTCAGCGAGCGCTTTGGCGTCGACCTCACCCTGCTCAAATTATTCGATCATCCGACGGTCGCGGAAATGTCGGTCGAGATTGAAGACCTGATCCTGGCGCGCGTTGAAAGCGAGTCCAAGCTGGTGGGAGAGCATAACCGCAGTGTCGTCTAGCACAACAATCTCACCCAGCGTGGAGAATCGCGACTCGGCCCTGAGCTTGTATCATCTGCTCGAGACCGAGGTGCTGGCCAATCCCTATCCGCTTTTCCGGGCGCTGCGTTCCGAAGATCCGGTGCACTGGGATCCTTTCCTGCATGCCTGGGTGGTGACGCGCTATCCCGATGTGCTGGAGGTTCTGCTCAATTTTTCCGCCGACCGCACGCCCACTCCAGTGCAACTCGACGAGATGGGTCTATCGGAACTGAATCCCATCGCGCGGGTGATGGTCAAGCAGATGCTGTTTCTCGACGCCCCGGCGCACACCCGGTTGCGCAGCTTGTCGGCGAAGGCGTTTACTCCGGCGCGCGTGGAAGAGTTACGCGGGCATATTAAAGATATCGTCAACCATCTGCTCGATGGCATTCAGCCCAAAGGTGCGATGGACGTGATTGCGGATTTGGCCGAACCGCTGCCTGCAATCGTCACCGCCGAAATGCTCGGCGTCCCAACAAAAGATCATTTGCAATTGAAAGACTGGTCGGCGGATTTCGCGGAGATGCTGGGCAACTTCCAGCACAATCCCGAGCGCTATCCGAGAGTGTTAAAAGCCGTCGCAAATCTCACGGAGTATTTCCAGAATGCAATTCGCGAGCAGCGCGACCATCCGCGGCCCGGCCTGATCAACGCGCTGATGACGGCGGAGATTGATGGCGACCGGCTGACCGAAGAGGAAGTAATCGCGAACTGCATTGTGACCATGGTCGGCGGGCAGGAAACTACCACCAATCTCATCGGGAATGGCTTGCTCACCCTGTTGCGCAATCCGGGCGAATTGAAAAAGCTGCGCGACGATCCTTCGCTGATTCCATCCGCGGTCGAGGAGATGCTGCGCTACGAAAGTCCCAGCCAGCATACTGCCCGCATGTGTCCGTCGGACCGCGAGATGGGCGGCAAGCTGATTAAGAAGCGCCAGGCGGTCATCGCGGTGATGGCCGCGGCGAACCGCGATCCCGAGCGCTTTCCCGATCCCGACCGCTTCGATATTTCGCGCAAAGACAACCGTCATCTGGCCTTCGGATATGCGGCTCACTATTGCTTTGGAGCGCCGCTGGCGCGGGTGGAAGGGCAAGTCGTATTCGAAGCGCTTTTGCGCCGGCTGACCGATATCACGCTCGATCCCGAACCGATCGAGTGGCGGTCGAACCTGGGATTACGCGGGTTGAAAGCGCTGAATGTTGTCTTCGGAGAAGCGCAGCAAGATAGGAAGACTGCTTCCGGCAGGCGGCGAGAGCAGCTTCCGCCGCTTGCGTTTGACGCCGCCCCGGCCAAAGTCACTCAGGACGCCGAAACCCGCAATCGGCTGCTCGCAAAATATTTGAGCAGCCGGGCAGGGCAGGCATCAGCGTCAGAGGTAAAGATCGGCAAGCGTCCGGCGGGAACCGTCATCCCGCTGTCGTTGTCGCAGGAAGAGATTGTGCGGCATGAGATGCGGGTTCCCGGCACGCGGCCGCTCTACAACGAATGCATCAATTTATCCATGGACGGTCCGCTCGACGTCGCCGTTCTTGAGCGCAGTTTTTCCGAGATTCTCCGGCGTCACGAAATTTGGCGCAGCACATTCGGAACCGTGAACGGGCAGTTCGTTCAGGTCGTGCAGCCGGCCACGTCCGTCAAGTTTCCCGTCCTCGATTTAAGTAGTCTGGCTCCAGCCGACCGCGAAGCGGAAGTCGAACGCCACGTCGGCGCTCTGGCGCGACTGCCATTTCAGTTGCAGCGCGGCCCGATGCTTCGGCCCACGCTGGTTCGTTTCGATGACGCGCATCATTGCCTCTTCGTGGTTGCGCACCAAATCATTCTCGATGGAATGTCCGTATATCAGATTTTTCCAACCGAGTTGGCCGCTCTGTACCGGGCGTTTTCGTCCGGCAAGCCCTCTCCACTTCCCGAATTGCAGTTTCAATACGACGACTTCGCTCATTGGCAGCGCGAGTGGGTTGGCAGCGAAGGGTCGAAGCAAATCGGTTACTGGCGCAAACAGCTCGATGGCAAAGTATTGCCGTTGAGTTGGCCGGGGGATGCCGGCCGGCCTTTGGGCGAAACTTTCAAAGGCGCTCTCCACCTATTTACTTTGCCTCAAGCTCTTGGCAGGAATCTGAAGAAAATAAGTCACCAGGAGAACAGCACACTATTCCTGACGTTGCTTTCGGCTTTCGCAATCCTGTTGCGCCAGTACACCGATCAAGAAGATCTGGTTGTCGGCACGCTTTCCCCAAGCGGCCGAAAACGCGCCGAATTCCAGGGACTGCTCGGTCATTTTCTAAACCCGGTGGCTTTGCGGCTCAACCTGAAAAACGATCCGACATTTCGCGAACTGATAGCGCAAGCGCGTGATGTCATGTGCGGAGCGATGGGCAACGACGATGTTCCCATCGAGACTGTCGCTCGCGAACTGGTGGCCGGCGCGGAAGCTGGCGAGAATCCATTTTTCAAAGTTGCGATTTCGATGCAACCGCCCATGCCGAAACTTGATGTTCCCTGGCGCGTTACCACAATGGACATCGACAGCGGCGGATCGCCCTGGAACTTCTACCTGGCGTTCGTCGAGCAGGATGACCAGATTCTCGGCCGCGCCCAATACAACCCGGAACTGCTGGATGCCGCTTTCGTAACGCGCGCGATTCAGGACTTCCAGAGCGTACTCGAATCGTCGATTGACAATCCCGGCCGGCGAATTTCCCAACTCGATTCCATGGAATTAAGCGGAGCGCCGCGCCGGTCAACTGCCGTCTGCCCATTTTCCCCGAGTGCGAACCTTATATGAGCGAGAGAGACACAGCGCAGATCCAAAGCACTACGGCGCCTCGCGCCGAGGCTGCGGCTGAACTCAAACGCAGGCTCCTCGAGGAATACATGAAGAGCCAGCGGGGAAGGACCGCGCCCGATGCCGCGCCGGTGGCGCGCCGTCCGATGGAAAAAGCCAAGAATGTTCCCATGTCTTTTAGCCAGCAGCAGGTCTGGCTGCACGGGCAGATGGTGGGCGATATTCCGCTTTATAACCAGGGAATCACGGTGTATCGGCACGGCCCGCTGGACGCGGCCGTACTCGAGCGTTGTTTGCATGAAATCGTTCGCCGGCACGAGATTTGGCGAACCACTTTCGACCGCATCGGCGACGAGCCAGTTCAAATCGTTCACGAAGCTCCGCAAAGCTTTCCGTTGCAAGTTCTCGATCTGCGCAAATTGCCGGCGGCGGAACGCGAAAAGGAAATGTTACGCGCCGCAACCGAGAGCGTACGCCGTCCGATGGACTTGAAATCGGGCCCGTTGCTTCGCGTGTTGCTGGTCACGCTCGCCGACAACCAACACCGTCTTTACATCACGTTGCACCATCTGGTTTTCGACGCGGTCACCGTCTACCGCATATTTCTTCCCGAGCTTGAAACCTTGTATGAGGCATTCTCCTCGGGGAAGCCTTCGCCTCTGCCGGAGCCGCGCCTGCAATATGGGGACTACGCAGTCTGGCAACGGCAGCAAGTTTCCACCGAAAGCTGGTCGCAACATCGGGCCTACTGGCGCAGGCAGTTGGAAGGTGAGCTTGCGGTTTGCCGCTGGCCCACCGATACCCGGCCACCGGTCGAAACCCATCGCGGCGCAATTGAGAGATTCAACTTGCAGGGCGCGCTGGTGCAGGACCTCAGAACTCTCAGCCAGCAGGCGGGAGTTACGCTCTACATGTCGTTGCTGGCGGGCTTCGCCGCCATGCTGCACCACTACACGGGACAGGATGAAATCATTCTCGGCACGCTTACAGCGGGCCGTCACCGCGCCGAATTCGAAGAGGTGATGGGCTCGTTCGTGAATCCGCTGGCGTTGCGCGTCGATGTCGGCGGCAATCCCACATTCCGCGAATTGCAATTACGGGTTCGTGAAGTGGTTCTGGCGGGACTGACGCACGACAGCATTCCTTTTGCCGAGGTTGTGGCGTTGGCTCAGCAAGGACAGGATGCCAGCCGCCATCCGCTCTTCCAGATTATTCTCTCGCAGCAGCCCGCGTTGGAGCATGCCGCCGCGGGATGGGAATTACTCTCCGAAGAAATTTCCAACGGTTTCGCAGAGATGGATTTCGTCATGGTAATCGATGACCGCGGCAACAGAATTTCCGGTCCGATCACCTACAATCGCGATTTGTTCGACGCGGCGGCGATTCGGCGCGCGCTCGGCCACTGGCGGACTCTGCTGCAAGCGGCGAGCGACAATCCCAACTGCCGCATCGCCGATCTTCCCCTGCTGACCGCGGAAGAGAACACAACAATTCGCCGAGTGGAACCGCACCGAAACCGAGTCTCCGCGCGATCTCTGCGTTCACCAACTCGTCGAAGCGCGAGCCGCAAAAACGCCCGCCGCCATTGCGGTCGAGCACGGCGCGCACCGCTTGACTTATCGCGAACTCGACCAGCGCGCCAACCAGTTGGCGAATTTTCTTAGGAAGCGCGGAGTCGGGCCGGAATCCCGCGTGGGCATCTGCCTGCGCCGGTCGTTGGAGTTGCCGGTCGCGTTGCTTGCGGTATTGAAGGCCGGCGCGGCCTGCGTGCCGCTCGATCCCGCTTATCCCAAGGAACGTCTTGCCTACATGCTCGAAGATTCGCAGGCGTCGTTGGTGCTCACTCAACCGGGCCTGCTCGCCGAGGTCACCGACTTCGACGCCGAAGTGATCACGGTCGAGGAAAACTGGAAGTTGTTCTCCGGCGAAAGCAGCGAAAGCGCAGGCGATGCCGTTAATCCCGAAAATCTTGCGTATCTGATTTACACTTCCGGTTCGACCGGCAAGCCGCGCGGAGTTCTCCTCACTCATCGCGGCCTGGCGAATCACAACATTGCCGCGATCGATTTATTCGGCATTACGCCGCGCGACCGGATGGCGCAGTTCGCCTCGATTTCGTTCGACATCGCCATCGAAGAAATTTTTCCGACATGGATCGCCGGCGGCGCTCTGGTGATTCGCGAAGAGGACGCGTCGCTTGCGGTCGGGGACTTCCTGCGCTGGGTGCGCGAGCGCAAAGTCACAGCGCTCGATTTGCCCACCGCCTATTGGCACGAACTGGTTGGAGAACTTTCCGAGTCGAAGCTGCAATTGCCGGAGAGCTTGCGCATCGTCATTGTAGGCGGCGAAAAAGCGTCCTCGGCGGCCTTGGCCGCGTGGCATAAGCTTGCCGGTTCGCGCGTGCGCTGGGTTAACACTTACGGTCCCACCGAGACCAGCGTGATCGTGACTTCGTTCGAGCCCACCGATTGGGAAAATATTCCGCCAATCCTTCCCATTGGCCGGCCGATTGCCAACACGAAAATTTATATTCTCGACCGGCATTTGCAACCGCTGCCCGTCGGCATTCCCGGCGATCTTTACGTTTCCGGTCCCGGACTGGCGCGCGGGTATTTGAATCGTCCCGAAGCTACCGCCGAAAAATTCGTTCGCGATCCGTTCAGCAACGATCCGGAAGCGCGCATTTATAAAACCGGCGATCTCGCCCGCTATTTGCCGAACGGCCAAATCGAATTCGCGGGACGCACCGATGATCAGGTCAAGATTCGCGGCTATCGCGTGGAGTTGAAGGAAATCGAATCTGTTCTGGGATCGTTTCCCGGAGTCCGCGAAGTGGCCGTGGTCGCACGCGAGAATGCGCGCGCCAACGGGCCAGCGGATAAGTATCTTGCCGCCTACGTCGTGCCGTCGCGCGAGCAAACGCCTACCGGCAGCGGACTGCGCGCTTATTTGAAGCAGAAACTTCCGCAATATATGGTCCCCGACGCCTTCGTTTTGCTGGAAGCGATGCCGAAGACGCCCAACGGCAAAGTCGACCGTCGCGGTATGCCTGCTCCGCAGCCCGCCGATTTCGCCGAGGCTCACGAGTATCTCGCGCCGACGGACGAGATCGAAAAGAAATTGGCCGAGATCTGGGCCAACGTGCTCACCAAAGAGAAAGTCGGCATTCGCGACAATTTCTTCGATCTCGGCGGACATTCGCTCCTGGCCGCGCGCCTCATGCACCGCATCGAGCAGGCGATGGGGCAGCGGTTGCCGCTGGCGGCGTTGTTGCAAGCGCCTACCATCGAAACTCTCGCCGCGGTCTTGCGTCAGGAAGGTTCTGCCTCTTCGTCATGGTCGTCGCTGGTGGCGATCCAGCCGGAAGGTTCGCGGCCGCCATTTTTCTGCGTGCATGGCGTCGGCGGAAACGTCGTGGGATTCCGCGATCTGGCGCGCCATCTTGGACCGCAGCAGCCGTTCTACGCATTGCAACCGCAAGGTCTCGACGGCAAGCGTCCGTGCCTGACCAGCGTGCCGGAGATGGCTGAGAGTTATATTCGCGAAATTCGCCGCGTGTACCCGCAGGGTCCATACCGCATCGGAGGCTATTCTTTCGGCGGATTGGTGGCTTACGAAATGGCGCAGATGCTTCAGGCCGAGGGCCAGGAAGTGGCATTGCTGGCCCTGTTTGACACCTATCCGGGCAAGATGGAATCGCGCACCTCGCAGTTGCACAAGTTGACCAAGCTTCCCATAAAAGAAGCCGCTTTCTTCTTGTTGAAGAAAGGCAGCTTCGTGATGATGACGCTGCGCAAGCGGCTCGAACTGCAAATGCTGCCCCGTCCGTTGCGCAATGTGCGCCAGGCCTGCGCCAAAGCCGCAGGGGATTATGAGATTCAACCCTACGATGGACAGGTCACTCTGTTCCGCGTGAAAGAGAAATCCGCGGGAAGCCTCGACGATCCTTACGCGATCTGGTGGCGGGTAGCGGCGGACGGGGTCGATTTGCGCGAGATCAGCGGCGACCATCTTAGCCTGCTCAAAGAACCACAAGTTCGGCTGTTGGGCGAACAGTTGAGCAGCGCGCTTGAAAAATCTCCCGCTAGCGAAAATAACTTGGTAGCGATGGAAACTTGCTGAACGCGACTGTGGCCGAATAAAATCGGAAGCGAGTTTTACAGACCGATCTAATAACGGAAAGCGCTCTATAAATAATGACTTCATCGCACACAGAAGAATTGCTTGACCCGGAGTTGAGCACCGACCTTGCCGCGGCCGAACCCGTGGTCGAAGCCGAAAAACCGGAGCCCGGCAAGTTCGTCCGCTGGGTCACCAAGGGTGGCCTCGCCATCGTCGATCAGGGCCTGATTTCCGGTTCCAATTTTCTGATCGGAATCTTGCTGGCCCGCTGGCTCGTGCCCGAGCAATATGGCGCATTCGCGCTGGCGTTTTCTGTCTTCCTGCTGCTCTCTTATGTTTATCAGTCGTTTCTGGCGGAGCCCCAAGCGGTCTTCAGCGGATCGGCCTATCGCGGATCGCTACGCGGATATTTGAAAACGCTGCTCGGCATTCACCTGATTCTTACCTGCTTCGGCGTTGTTTTGCTGGGCGGTTCGGCGTTCGTCGCGTTTTCGATGGGAAAGGGAACCGGCCTGGCGGGCGCGCTCGCCGGAGTAGCCATCGCATCTCCCTGTATTTTGTTTTTCTGGCTGATGCGCCGCTCGTTTTATATGAATTTGGCGCCGGCCCGCGCCGCCGTTGGAGCGTTCATTTACTTCGTCCTGGTTATGGGCGGATTGTTCTTCGCCTACAGACGTTCGCTGATTTCTCCGTTCTCCGCGTATCTGATGATGGCGGTGGGTGCGTTGGGCACGGGATTGTTTTTGCTCTCCCAAGTCAATAAAGTCCTCCCGCCTGACACCGCCGTTCCACCGACGCGCCGCGAAGCCTGGCACAAGCATTGGGAATACGGGCGATGGGCACTGGCAGTTTCCGTCGTGACCTGGATTCCTTATTACATGTATTACCCGCTGGTGGGTTCGTTCTCCGGCATGGCGGCTGCGGGCCAGTTGCGGGCGCTGATGAATCTCTCGCTGCCCATGGAGCAAAGCTATACGGCGCTCTCAATCCTGTTCCTGCCCTACGCGGCGCGGATTTGCCGCGAAAAAGGATTGTCCAGCTCCGGACCGCTGGTCAGGCGCATCACGCTGCTCTTCGTCGCCGGCGCGGTGGTTTATTGGGCGGTGCTGATTCCGTTCAAGACCCAGGTCTTCCATCTTTTATATGCGGGCAAGTACATGGAAGTGGCTCACTTCATTCCTTACGTTGCGCTGGGAACCACGCTATGGAGCGCCGCATTCGGCCCGGCGATTTTATTGCGCGCCATCGAGTCGCCGGATTCCATTTTTTACGCTCGTTGCGTGGCCAGTGTCTTATCGCTCGTAATCGGCGTTCCTCTTACCAAAGAATTCGGCATTTGGGGAGTCGTGATCAGCGTCATCCTCGCCAATCTCTCGGCATTTCTGATTTCGATGTACATCCTGCACCGCAAGGCAAATCCAGTTTCCCTCCCCAATCCCGTACTTCAAGGTGAAGGCTAACTATATTTATGACGAAATTAAAAGAACTCCGTTTTAAGGCTTCGCGAACCAAACTACGCGCTCCCAAGGGATGGTGGGAGCACCGCGGCCTCAACGATAAAGACGTTTTCTTCGCTTCATTCGAGCGTTCGGGAAACACCTGGCTGCGTTTCGTTCTAATGGAAATTCTCACCAAGGACAATGCCGGCTTTCTCAACGTGAATCAGACCCTGCCGGAACTGGGCACGCACGTTCCGATGAAGCCCGCACTGCCCAACGGTGGCCGGCTTATCAAGACTCACTATCAGTACCGTCCGGTCTACAAACGCGCGATCTATCTGATGCGCGACCTGCGCGACGTCATGCTCTCGAACTGGGCGCGCGACAAGGAAATGGGATTCTCGCAATATTTCGATCAGGGCAAGGGAATGGACGGCTACGTTGAATATTTCCTCAAAGGCAAGGTCACACGTTTCGGCTCGTGGCAGTCGCACATCAATTCATGGCTCGATTGTCCTCTCGCAAGCAACGGCAACTTACTGGTTGTCCGTTACGAAGACCTCCGCAAAGACACGGAGACTGGATTGATGGAGATGCTCGATTTCCTCGGCATCGAAGGCGATCCTGACCGTGTGCGCAGCGCAGTCGAGAACAATTCTCTTAGCAACATGCGCGAGAAGGAAGAAAAGGCTAAGAACTCCGGCGCCACGCTCGGCAAAGGTACGCTGCTGCGTAAACACAACCTCAACAGCGAAGACGCGCGTTTCGTCCGCAGCGGATCGATGGGCGGCTGGCGGGAAAAGCTCAGTCCGGAGCAGATCGCAATGGTTGACCGCTACGCCTTGGAAGCGCTGGAACGCGCCGGCTATCCCGCCGGAGTTTCCACGCAAGTCGAGCGCGAAGAAGTTGGGTCGGAAGTCCGCGTATAGACGCCCGCGCGTAACCGAAATGCCTATGACTTTCGTACTCAAGCAAATTACGCGGATTCTGGCGATGATGGTCCTGCTGGTTCCATTCGCCGCTCCTCAACAGAAAGAGGCGGCGTCGGATAGCGAAACTTTGCGCCAAGCCGCGGAGAAGGCGGGGTTTTGGGTGGGTACGACCATCCAGGGCCGGATGTGGAATCGCGACCCGGATTACAAACCGGTATTGGGCCGCGAATACAACGCCGCGGTTTCCATCGTTTTTCCGAACGGCACGCAGCCGCAACGCGGGCATTTCGATTTCGATGCGATGGACGAAGCCATGAGTTTCGCCAGGCAGCACAACATGAAACTCATGGGGCATTGCCTGGTGTACAGGAATGCCAACTCCATGCCATGGCTGAACTTTAACGGCTTGTCTTGTGGAGGCTGGAACTCGAAGGATCTGGATCAGATTTTGAAAGATCACATCGAGGCCGTTGTTCGCCACGGCGGCGACAGCTACTACGTCTGGGAAGTGGCAAACGAACCGACGCAGCAGATGCACCAGAGTTGCTGGGCGCAAATCCTCGGCGAAGAGCAATACATGGTCAAAGCCTTTCAGTACGCGCGCGAAGCCAACCCAAAAGCGTTGCTGCTGTTGAATGATACGTTTGGCCAAAGCGGCATCGACAAGGAACGCGCCGATCACTTCTTTGCTGTTGTGAAACGGCTGAAAGACGCGGGCGCTCCCATTGATGTTGTGGGAACGGAAATGCATTGGGAGATGGACCAATTGAAGCCGAACTATCTCGACGAATTCAAGGACTTTCTGGCTTCAGCGCGCAATGCCGGCGTGAAGGTGCATGTCACCGAGATGGATGTGAAACAAAGCTCCGATTCGCCCGAGAGCGCCGCCAAGCAGAAAGAGATTTTCTACAACGTGGTTCACACGTGTTTGAAAGACTCGAACTGCATCGGCTTCATGACCTGGGGTATAGCAGACGGCTACACGGAAGGCAAGCCAGTATTATTCGACGACAATTTTAAGAAGAAACCCGCCTACTATGGCGTGCTGCAAGCGTTAAAAGAGGGACGATGAGTGTTGAGATTCTAGACCGGTCGCCGAATCGGCGAGATCCCGATAACCGTAATCCCGATAAGCGGGATCAGGATCAGCGGGCCATGGAGCTGCGCGCCGCCGATTCTCGGACCGCTGAACCGCGCCGCCGCGGCCCGTGGCTGCTGATTTCGCTCTTTGTGCTGATCGGATTTTCCGTCGCAATCGCATTCTCGGTCTTGGCCGGTTCGTCGGAGTATGGCGCGCTCATCGCTTCGGCCGCGCTGTTGCTGGCAATTCCCCTGATCGTTCTGATGGTGCAAGCGCTTCCGGAAGGCCTCGCAAAGGCGCGCGAATTGCGGCAAAACTGGACCTGGTGGCATCCGTTATGGGGCCTGATTTTCTTCAGCATGCTGGTCTTCCGCATCCGCGACGTCGGAGCAGGCCAAAGCGAATCCTCTGGATGCGTGGGCGATGACGCGCGTACTGCCGGAAGCTTTCGTTTCGCTGGCCCTGATCATTCGCCTGCTGTTGAAAAAACCCAACTGGCTTCGCGCGCTATTCACCGGTATTCCCGGAGCCATGGCGGTTTATTGCCTGATTTGCGTGGCCTCATCGGCCTGGTCGGTCAACGCCTCGTGGACGGCATACAAATCTCTCGAATTTCTCGCCGACGTTTCGCTCATGGCGTCAATCGTAGCCAGCGCCGATTCGTCCATGACATATCAAAATCTGCTCGATTGGACCCTGACTTTCTATGGTGCTTCGCTGGTCGTGGTCTGGATCAATCTTCCGATTTGGCCCACCGAAGCGATGGATGGCGGCCGCCTCACCGGCGTGATTCCGGTCGAAGCCTCGAACAGCGTCGGAACCTCGGGCGCAGTCTTATGTTTGATCTCGATTTGCCGGCTGCTGCCTTTATTCGGGAAAGCCAAAAATAAGGCCTGGTATATCTTCCTCTTCATCTTCGGTCTGGTTTCCATGGTCTTGTCGCAGACCAGAAACGCCGAGGCGGCCTTCGCATTCGCGGTGCTGCTGGTCCTGATTTTCTCGAAGAAGCTGCGAAAAGTAACGTATGTCGGAGCTCTTGCCTCTATCCCTATCGTAGCCCTGGTCACCTTGGTAAACAGCCGGGTGTGGATGAAGCTTTGGGATACGATCCAAAACTTTGCCAGCCGCGATCAGTCCGACGCCGCCATCGGTTCGTTGAGTGGACGTACCGCCTGGTGGGCTTATGGCATGGAGCAGCTTTCAAAGCATCCCTTCACCGGGCTGGGGGCGTACGCCGCGGGCCGTTTCGCCGTGCTCGGCAAGCTCGGCGTCGGCGCTGCCGCCATGATGCATAGCGACTGGATCGAAGTTCTCATTGGCACGAGCTTCTGGGGAATTATTCCTTTCGCCGGAGCGCTCGTCGCCGCCTGGTGGTTCCTGGTTGTATGCATTCGCAGCGAGGTATTCACGCACGAGGAGCGCCAGCTGGGGCTCGAATGTTTCGCCCTGCTCGGAATGCTGACGGTCCACTCTTTCTTTAACGACGAATTGAGCTGGCACTGCCCTCTGCTTTATTTCGCCATACTCGCTTATGCCGAGTATGTGCGGACGCATCGGAAGCCGGCAGTAGCGCCTGCAACCGAGGCCATCGAACTCCGAACCTGGGAACTGAACATAGTTTCTTGAACGGGAAGTGACGCAAGAAAGTGACGCAAGAAAGTGGCGCAACAAGGTTCCGCAAGAAAGTGCAACAAGCAATACCGCGAACAAGTTTTAAGGCCGCAAGCCAAAATACAAACAACTCTTAGGGGGAGTTAAACACAATGGGAAACAAGACTCGAATCTTAGTAACGGGCGCCGGTGGATTCATTGGCCATCATCTCGTCAAACGTTTGAAGGCCGATGGGCACTGGGTGCGTGGCGTGGATATCAAACAGCCGGAGTATGAAAAATCCGCGGCCGACGATTTCCGCGTGCTCGACCTGCGCATCTGGGAAAACTGCCAGGAAGCGACGCGCAACATCGATCAGGTCTACAACCTCGCCGCCGACATGGGCGGCATCGGCTATATCACTTCGTTCTTGGCCGATATCTCCAAGAACAACATTCTCATCAACGCGCACATGCTCGAAGCCAGCAAGCAGAACGACGTGAAGCGATTCCTCTTTTCTTCGTCCGCTTGCGTCTATGCGCAGTACAAACAAAAAGTGGCCGATCTCGCGCCGTTGAAGGAAGAAGACGCGTATCCCGCCGATCCCGAGCCGGGCTATGGATGGGAAAAACTCTTCGCCGAAGAGCTTTGCCGCTACTACTATCACGATTACAAATTCGAAACGCGCATCGTGCGCTTCCACAACGTCTACGGGCCCCTCGGCACCTATGACGGCGGCAAGGAAAAATCTCCCGCCGCGATTTCGCGCAAGGTCGCTCAGGCCAAAGACGGCGGCAATATTGAAGTCTGGGGTGACGGCGATCAGACTCGCTCTTACATGTACGTGGACGATTGCGTCGAAGGCTTGATTCGCCTGATGGCCTCCAATCATCGCGAGCCGCTCAACCTTGGTACCGACGAAATGGTGAGCATCAATCACCTCGTCGATATGATCTGCACCATCGCCGGCAAAAAGCTCACCAAGAGGCATGATCTCAGCAAGCCGCAAGGCGTGCGCGGACGCAATAGCGACAACACTCTTCTGCGCAAGACCCTGGGCTGGGAGCCGAACATGCCGCTCGAAAAGGGCCTGGCGACCACCTACAAGTGGATTGCCAGCGAGCTGAAGAAAAAAGAAGCGAAGAAAGAAGCTGGCGAGTTGGCCGAGGTTGCCGGAGACTAATTTGGCGACCGCTACCATCCCGTCCACGCTAGCGGCTGACGATTGCGTCAGCATCCTGGGGGTGAAGGTCCATGCCACGGACATGGACCGCGCCCTCTGGCGGCTCGAATCCGCCCTGGCTCACGGCGAGAAGGGCTACGTCTGCGTCACCGGTGTGCAGGGCATTATGGAGGCGCAATCGGATTCCAATCTGAAGCGCATCATTAACGGCGCATTGCTGACGATTCCCGACGGCCGTCCTACGGTGTGGGTGGGCTGGCTGCGTGGCTTTTTCAAAATGCGGCAGGTAACCGGTCCCTGCATGATGCTGGAAATCGCCGCGCTCTCGCAGAAGAAAGGCTACACGCATTTTTTCTACGGAGGAAACGACGGCGTTGCCGATCAACTAAAGGACTCACTCATCTCGCGCTTCCCTGGCATGAAGGTGGTGGGCACTTACACGCCGCCGTTTCGCCCGCTTTTTGCCGACGAAGAGGCCGAACTCGCTCGAACGGTTTCCGAACTGAAACCGGATTTCCTTTGGGTAGGCCTGAGCACTCCGAAGCAGGAACGATTCATGGATCAATATCTTTCGAAGCTCGACGCCAAGCTGATGGTCGGCGTGGGCGCGGCTTTCGATATTCACACCGGAAGAATCAAAGACGCTCCGTACTGGATGAAAGTCACCGGCGTGCAATGGATGCATCGGATTTACCAGGACCCCGCCCGCCTGTGGCGGCGGTATCTGGTGAATAATCCGAAATTCGTTTATCGCATCACGCTGGAGTTGTTGGGTTTTAGCAAGCAGCAGAGCGCTTGAAATCGCGGCCACGGATCGGCACGGATTTTTACGGATAGTTTTATAGTTTCGCAAAAAGCCGTCTTGGTTTCGATCCGTTGTGATCCGCGCAAATCCGTGACAAATGTTTCATCTCACGCATGAGAGTTTTGCTCGTACATGGAGGGTATCAACAGTTCGGCGGAGAAGACTCCGTAGTCCGTGCCGAGCGGGAACTGCTCGAACGCCACGGCGACGAGGTGTTTTCCTACTCCCGCCACAACGACGAGATCAAACAATTTGGCGTCTTCGACAAGGCGAACTTTTTTCCGCAAACCGTTTATTCATGGAAGAGCAGCGGCGAAATTGAAGATACGGTTCACCGTCTTCGCCCCGATGTCGCGTTCGTTCACAATGTCTATCCGCTGATTTCGCCGTCGGTGTATCACAAACTGCACGCGCTCGGAGTGCCCGCGGTGCAGGTGCTCCATAACTTTCGCCCGTTCTGTCCGAATGGCTTTTTTTATACGCAGGGGAAAGTTTGCGAGGATTGCAAGGGCGGCAACTATCTGAATGCGGTGCGCAAGCGCTGTTTTCGGGACAGTTATGCGCTTAGTGGCTTGTACGCGCTCACGCTCGGCTCCAACCGGCTTGCTGGAATGGTCGACAAAATTTCGGGCTTTATTTGCCTTACGGAATTTTTCAAACTCAAGATGCAAGAGGCTGGCGTCCCGGATTCGAAGTTGTTTGTCCGGCCAAATTTTGTTTATGCGCCGCCGCTGCCCCAGGGCGCTGGCGAGGCAGGCAAATACGCGCTCTTCCTCGGTCGATTATCTCCAGAGAAGGGCTGCTTGACGATGATTCGCGCATTCGAGCAGTTGCCGCAGGTGCCTTTGAAAATCATCGGCACCGGGCCGCAGGAACAGGAGTTGAAAGATTACGTCCGACAGAAGGGAATCGCGAACGTCGAATTTCTCGGTTTCAAGAGTGGCGACGAGAAGTGGCAACTGCTGCGAAACTCGCTGTGCCTGGTCGTGCCGTCGGAGTGGTATGAAAATTTTCCAGTGACCGTTCTCGAGGCTTTTATGGCATCGAAACCCGTGATCGCCGCGCGCATGGGCGGCTTGCCTTACATCGTCGAGGACGGAAAATCTGGCCTGCTCTTCGAGTCCGGCCACGGAGAGCAGTTGGCGCAGAAGGTTAAGCAACTCGCGGATGATTCCGCTTCCGCCGTACGCATGGGCTCAAACGGACGCCGTTTAAGCGAAACCAAATATGGTCCCGAGCAAGGCTATATGAATTTGATGAACATTTTTTCGCAGGTGCACGTGGCATGAGAACGGCAACGGTAAATACGGCAAATATGGACAGCCAGAGCGCCGGATCGATGGCGGCCGAACCTCTGAGTAGGGAATCCATGAGTCCGGGCCCGCTTTTTGTGGTCGGCATGTGGCGCTCCGGTACCTCTCTGCTCTACGCCCTGCTCAATCAGCATCCGCAAATCGGACTGATGTATGAATCCGATTTCGCCCTGCTATCGCCGCTTGTTTGTGCTGCCGCGCAAGAGTTCATCGTGGATTCCGAAAGTCGATTCCTGGAATGGCGCGCTGACGCGCCACAAAATCGACGGCGCCGCAATTCCGGAAAACACGGTCGGATTGCCCAATGCATTTCGCGCCGTGGCGGAGCAGTATGCCCGCAAAAAGGGCGCAACGGTCTGGGGATGCAAATCTCCCAATTACTACGATTGCATGAACCGGCTTGCCGACTGGTTTCCGGAGGCAAAGTTCATCGTGATCTGGCGCGATCCCGCGGATGTTTGCCGCAGCATCGTGCGCGCAGCCGCAAAAGTCCCCCTGGTTCGCGCGCCCCGGGATGGATCTACGGGCGATCCTCGGTTATCGCCGCATGAAGCTCGAAGCCGACGAGTTGGTCCGCCGAGGCGCGGCAATTCATCAATTGCAATACGACGATCTGGTTCGCGAGCCTGCCGCCGAGCTTACCGCCATCTGCAATTTTGTTGGCGTTCCGTTCGACCCAAAAATGAATTCTCTCGAGGGATGCGGACCGCTCGGCCATATATAATGGCGATCATCACTCGATGGTGAAGAGCGCGGCAATCGTTGCCGGATCGCCAGCGTCCCGAGGTTCTTTCTCCCGAACTTAAGAAGAAAGTCGAGCGCTACATCGTTTTCTGGAGAAATCAGTCCGGCGGAAAATGGCCGCTGAATGCCGCCGTCGCTGAAGGCGTCCAGCCTGCCTCTTGGCTTGAGCGAATGCGGGACCGGTTTCGCCACGGCCTGCTTCGAGCTTTCGATTTAACCGTACCGGTCCTATATTCGCTGGTCCCGGTGCCGCTTTGGAAGCGCTACCGGCAGATGAAGTCTCATTACCGGGAAGTTGACGTTAACCCGGGCGAGAATCTTTCCACATAGTCGAAAGCGCTGCAAGTTAATTCAAAATTCAGAAAGGCTTCAGTTCGGCGGATTGGAAACCCATGCGCAACCCTTGCCTGTCTGTTTTCCAACAAGCTTCAAAAAAGGAGTTTCACTCTTTGACTCGATCGGCGAAAACAGTGGCGGCAGTAGCCTGCATAGCCATGTTTCTGTCTGTCCACGGATTTTCACAGACGATGAGCACGTTTGCCGGGCTGAACACGACGGTGAGAGGCGAGAATCCGTCACGGCCGCTCCCGATGTCACCATCGCCGTCGGAACGCTCGAATACTGCGAGCACGTGAACAGCGCTTACCAGTGCTGGTACAAGAGCAGCCAACCAGCCTGTCACTTTTCTCGGCAACGCCAATCCCAAGTCCGATGCCGGCCCCTGGAGCCAGAACAGCAACAATGGCGGCAACACGCCCAACTGCCCGACCGCGTTTTCGCCTAATTCGCAGATGCTCCATGACAACGTTTACAACGTGTGGATCATGGAGAAGCGCATTACTTCCAAGGTGAACAGCAACAATTACATGTGCGTGGCCATCAGCAATGTCGAGGATGTTTCCTCGCCTTCGTTCGCCTGGTTTGCCTTCGAATACGATCTCGACACGGTGATCCCGCTGAACTCGCACGGAAATTACTATTATCCTGATTATCCCCAGACCGGACTTTGGCAGAGTTCCACCAGCACCACGCCTCCCTACACCCCCGCCACCGACCAGGCGATGTGGATCACTTACGATCTCGGCGACCCCAACGCCAACCAGCAACATTAACGGGGTGCTGATTTGCGCGGTGGATCTCGCCGGTCTTCGCGCCAGCACCTCGAATCCTTACGTGAACAATTCCCACACTCCGGCCTGCACGGTCGCGCATCCGCTTGCTCCCTGGAACCAGCGCCGCAGTTGGGTGCCGGCAAACAACTCCGATACGACGCCGCCGATCTCCGCCGACGGAGAAATGTTCACCTACATGATCGAGCCGCCGAAAAATAATTCCTCTTACCTGACGAGTCCTACCGAAACGCAGGGCGTCGAGCAATGGACCATCAACTGGGCGGCAACTACTCCCACGCCGACTTTCGTGAACAGCTGGAACCTGCCGTCCACTCAGCCCAACGGCGATCAACTGGGCTGTTTCAATCCGCTCAGCTACTACGATACGGTTTGCGTTCCGCAGCCCTCCACCTCGACCACCGGAATTTACATCGATTCCGTGGCCGACCGCATGCAGCAGTTTTTCCATTACACCTCGAATGGCGGGCAGGGAAGCATTTGGACTTCGGCCCACGCCATTCAAATCGTTCCCAACCCCACCAGCTTCACCCAGACCGAAGCCGACATTCGCATTCTGGAGCGTAATAGCGCCGCTCCGAACGCCGTTTACGTTGCCGGAGATTATCCGACTCTCGATCCCGTCGACCCCAACGCATATGTCGTTCTGCCCAGCGTAGTTCGCGACAAGGTTGGCAACCTGCAAGGCATTCTCGGAATTTCGGGCCGCAGGCAGCAACGAACATCCCGGACTCGACAGTTGGAATTTCGTTCCCAGCAGCCTCACCGCGGGAACCTGGGGTTATATCGCCAGTCCGAATACCGACGGCGACGCCGAAGATACTGACACCCTGGGCTATCGCTGGGGCGATTGGTATTCCGCCGTTCTTGACCCGAGCGATGCATGCACGGTGTGGGTCGCGGGAGAATATTTGCCCGTCAACCGCACCACCGAGCCGTATTGGTACACCGAAATGGCGAAGCTTCCCGCCGATGAGCACGTGCGCCGGGATCCCGTGACGCTTTCGAGCCAGACCTGAATTTCGGCAATAGGCAGTCGGAGTTCAGAGCGCTCCGCTTGTCGAGACCTTAACCAACAATCAAACCGTCTCCTTGACGATCAGCAATATTTCCACGAGCGGCGATTACACGGAAACCAATACCTGCCAGCAACGGTGCCGGCGGGCGGCACCTGCTCCATCAGCGTGTATTTCACTCCGGCGACTACCGGCACGTTGACGGGGACTCTCACGGTCACGGACAACGCCAGCAACAGTCCCCAAACCGCTTCGCTGACCGGGGTCGGGGCGTCGTCTTCAATATCGTTGACTCCAGCTAGTCTGGCCTTTGGCAACCAGGTTCTGGGCACAACCAGCTCCAGCCAGAACGTTACGGTGGAAAATACGGGCGCTATCAACTTGACCGTTAACTCAGTGGCGGCCAGCGGCGGCTACTCCGAAACCGACAACTGTGCCGGCGTCACGCTTACGCCAGGCCAGAGTTGCGTCGCCTCCGTAGCCTTCACACCTACGGTTACAGGTTCCATGCCGGGCGCGATTACGATAAACGACACCGCAACCGGAGCGCCGCATGCTGTCTCGCTCACCGGCTCCGGATTGCTGCCGGTTACGCTCTCCGCCAATCTCACCTTCGGCGCCACCAATGTTGGCAGCACCGCGCCAACCCAATCCATGACCCTGACCAATAACGGGAAGCAGACCTTCAGCTTCACCTTTGCCACCAGCGGTGACTTCTCCGCCGTGGGCAACGGCGCCAGTCCCTGCAACGGATCGCTGGCTGCCTTGTCCAAGTGCACCGTCGCGGTGACTTTCTCTCCTACCATCGACGGCACCATCAAAGGAAATCTGGTAATCACCGCGACCGGTTCTTCGACTCCTGCCGCTGTCGGCGGCCTGACTGGCACAGGGCAGAACGGCGCATCGGCCTCGCTTACCTTCAATCCTGCCACTCTGAGTTTTGGCAACGTGGGTCTTGGAACGTCCAGCTCAAAGAGTGTCACCATCAAGAACGTCAGCACCAGCGCAGTCACCATCAACAGCCTTGCGGGCAGCGGATATTACACGGCCGCGCCAAGTGGGACTATTCCCTGCGGCGGCACGTTGAATGCCGGCAAGTCATGCACTGAAACCGTCACGTTCACTCCGCTCGTGACCGGCACCCTCCTCGGCAGCGTGACCGTTATCGATACCGCCTCTATAGGCACTTTGGTCCAGGACATGACTGGCATCGGCGTATTGGACGTAACTCTATCGCCCGCCAATATCAGCTTCGGCACCGTCACCGTCGGTTCGACCAGCTCCGTGCAAGTTGTGACGCTGGTAAACAATCTGACCACATCCGTTCCCATCAACAGCGTGGTGGCTAGCGGCGACTTCATTTCCACACCCGGCGGCAGCCCGCAATGCGGAACCAGCATTCCCGCCAACAGCAGTTGCACCCTGGGAGTGGAGTTCAGCCCGACCGTGGCTGGTACGATCAGTGGCGCTCTCACGGTGAACTACGGCGCTGGATCGTCGCCGCAAGTCGTAGGTTTGACGGGCACCGGTCAGACAGCGACCAAGAAAGCGGCTACCTCGCAAGCGCAAAGCAAAGTTGCGGCGGCTAAGTAGCTAGCTTTTTTCGGAAACCGCGCGAGAACTGGCCGCGAGTTCTTTGATCAGATCGAGCACGGGCCGCTGACTTAGCATGAGTCGCGGCTCCAACTCGGCGAGCGTTGCCCACTTCGCCGAACCTTCCCAGGAATTCTTCAATTCTCCGGCGGCTCGCACTTCGTAGACCGAGATCGCGCAGGGTACGTCCGCATCGCTGTAGTACTTCCGCTTCAATTCATTTTCTCTGACGCTCAATCCCGTTTCCTCGAGGATCTCCCGCCGCAGCGTTTCTTCCTCCGTTTCCCGCCACTTCGAAATTCCTCCCGGCAAAGAAAGCCCGCGTCCATCGTTGCGATGGATCATGAGGAATTTATCTTCCTTCTGAATGATGCCGATCGAGGCGCGGAGTGTGCCAAACAACGGGAATCGGCGATAGAGCGCAAAGCAGGTGCGCGCGAAAATCCAGAACCCCCGGCGCTTCAGGTCATGGAGCGGAGTCGGCAAGCGAAAAGTCTAGCACGCATGTACGCGAGCGGCCTTGTCATCCTGAGGCAGCGGAGTCCTCGATTGCGGACCTCAGGATGACAATTTGCCGGTAGAGCGTAAGCTTCTCAATCCTGCTGTTGAACCGCTAGCTGCAACTGCACTCCCGTGCTGCTCCCTCCATCTTCGAGGTGAATCGCTTTTCCCGCTTCGCCAAACCGCTGCATGAAGTCGGGATCCATATATTCGGCTTTATCGATGTTCTGCCACGCATATAGCGCGTAGTCTCCCGGCGGTACGTTTGCAATCGTAAAGTTTCCCGATTGATCCGTGGTAGCCTCGCGATAGTATTCGCCGTAGAAACGCCGCTGGCCATCGGGAACAAGGGCGACCGTGGCCGAAGGCGCGGCTTCCTCGCTATCTTTATTCTTATAGACGGTTCCCTGAATCCGTGCCGCTCCTAATCCCACTCGAAGCTCCACCGGACCCGCGTGCCCGTGGCTTACGAGCACACTACTCTCCGAACCGTCTTCGGCGGCTTTCGCGTAATAGCCGTCCGGCAGCGACATCAACACGATTCGATAACTTCCTTCCGGCACGTCGTGAAATGTGAACGAGCCATCGGCTTGCACCACGGTGCGTTCCATATATCCGGCGGAAACCGCTGCGGAATTCTCCGAGGATTTCAGCGACAGGGAGACTCGATTCAGATTCACCTTGCGGTCGCCTTCGATACGCACATGACCGGAAACCGCAGCCCCCGGATAAACCACGACTTCAATACTGTCGATATTGGCGTCACCCACCTGCAAGGATGTGTGGCCCAAAAGCGCTTTCCCGGACTCTGAGTTCTCGGTGAATTGCGCGGTTGCGACATAAGAGCCGGCGGCAACTGCCGGGATGTCGAACCTGCCCGCGGCATCGGTCGACGCATCCACCGAATAACCGCCGCTTCCCACCGCCTGCGCCAGCGTCACCTCAGCGTCTTTTGCGGGCATGGAGTTCGCGGTGAGCACTCGACCTCGCACATGCACCGTGCGCGAGGGGGTTAGATTGAAATTGATTCCGCCGACTTCGTCTCCGGCCTGCAACTGAACTGCCTGTGCCTGCGTGGGGTCGGTGACGCCGGGATAGAAAACCGGCACATATATCTCTCGCACTCCAGTTCCATTCGCCGGCCCTATTTCGCCGCGCCTCGGGTTTGTCGCTCGAACGTAATACTGCCCCGGCATTAGTCCCCAGATGCGAAATTCGCCGCGATCGTCGGAAAAGCCCGCGCGCGCATCCGAAAATTCGCGATGGCCGCTTCGATAAGACGACTTCATGCTCTGTACGAGAACTCCCGGCAGAGGTTCGTCGCGCTCGTTGGTGATTCGGCCGGAGATCACTCCAGTTGGCGTAAGGCGCAGGACCAAATCGTCGACGCTTTGTCCCGCCGTCAGAGAAACGGTTGTGCCCCCTCCGCGCTCGCCGCGCCCGGCGACCGATTCGCCATATCCGTTGCGCGTGACAGTGAGGCGATAACGTCCCGCAGCCAGGCCGCTGAAGGCGAATCTGCCGTCAGTTGCGGTGCTGACCGAATTCGCTTCTCCTGTGGCTCCGAATCCATGCAGTCCAACGATAGCTCCCGCAAGCGGCTGGCTTGTCTTCGAATCGATAACTGTGCCGTGGATCGACCCGTTGTTTCCGGAGCTTGCTTGCTGCGCAAGGCTGCCTGACGCGGCGGCGACCAAAAGAAAAAGAACGGCAATGGCTGGACGAATCCTCATAACTTTTCAAATAGGCGACACGATCATAGTGCGCGATTATACTTGCGGCTGGCCTGGTCAAATAGGTCAGATGCATGAAAGTCGGCGTATAGTTTTCCATTTACTTTTTGTAAATCGACGCAAGAACGTATGCAAAAAGCTTCATCTTGACATACGCCCCGCCAGGATTAGACTGCAAGCCATCGGAGGATGCCATGCTGCGAAGTTCCAAGAAGCTCGGCCAATCGAAACTTTCCCGAAAAATCGACTCTCGCTCAAGAACCTACTCGATCGCCGCAGCCGCCGCAGGCGTGAGTTTGTTGGCGATGGCCCAGCCTGCCGATGCTGAGGTCGTCATCACTCGGAAGACGATTCCGATTCCCGTCTCCAGCTACTTCGGCGAACAACATATCGTGCCTATTAGCCTCAACAATAGCGGGGTCACCGATTTTTCGTTCTCGCTTTATAGCTTTGCCTATCACGGTTTTAATCAGACTTTGAATGTGGTGCCCGCCGAGGGTGGAGCCGTGGTCGCCGCGCCGTCGCCCAGGGGTGGCTCCTTTGCCGCGGCGTTGGTAAGAGGCGCTAAGATCGGCTCCTCGGCCCAATTCGGCTCCAAACGCGTCGATATTGAACAAGCTGAAGGTTTCGACGCCTCATCGAAATATTCGCGAAATCTTTATGGCAACTGGGGCGACAATCCGGCGAACCGTTTTCTTGGCGTCCGGTTCTTGATTGATGGCGAAACGCATTATGGCTGGGTTCGATTGACCGTCACCACCGAACCTCGTGGCTTCTCCGCAGAAATTACGGCGTACGCCTACGAAACTATTGCCAACAAGCGCATTCTGGCGGGCGTTTCGGGAACGTCATCCGTCGCTGAAGCTCGGCCCCAATCAATCGAACCGAGTTCCGAACGCGCCTCTCTTGGAATGCTGGCCGTGGGCGCGAATGGATTGGCGCTGTGGCGGCGTGAGCAAACTTCAGCTTCGAACTGAATATGCCGGCACAGGATAATATTTTTAGGGCCCCGAATTAGAACTTCACTAAGGAGGGAGTTATGTCGTTCCGCACGCCCGTCGCTCACACAAAGAGTCTCAGTTCCGAGACAATTAATCATCACATACGCACGTACTCGCTCGCCGCCGCGGCTGCCGGCGTGAGCATGCTAGCCTTGGCGCAGCCTGCGGAAGGCGAGATCATTGTTACCAAAAAGAACATTCCCATCAATGCAGGCAGCCCGGCATTTGTCGATTTAAACAAAGACGGCATCGCCGATTTTGAGTTCTCGGTCACTAGCTTTCGAACTAACCAATCCAGCCACTTAAACGTGAAGCTGTCCGCCGAGGCCCTTACGGGCGGAAAAGTGGTGGGTGATAAACCATACCCGAAGCTGGGACCTTACGCGTCCGCCCTGATTCGCGGAGCAAAGATCGGGCCTTCAGCGCATTTTTCCAGTTCGCGCGGCAAGATTACGATCCAGCGGCTAAGTGCCTATGACTCAGGAGCCGGTAGGTCCTACGGAAACTGGGGGTATTACAGCGGAAAAAATCATTTCATTGGCGTGAAGTTTCTCATTAAGGGCGAGACGCACTATGGGTGGATTCGATTGGCTTTGGGGCCTGCACCACAAAGCGTTCCTACCATTGTCACTGGCTACGCTTACGAGACTGTCGCTAATAAGAAGATAACCGCGGGCGAAACTTCGGATAGTTCGACTGATCCGAGGGATATTACAGCTCATGGCGCACCCACCCCAGATACTCCCCTCTTGGGCATGCTGGCACTGGGCGCACCTGGACTCAGCCTCTGGCGACGCGACGAGGACTTGCTGCGCCAGCTACACTAATCGCTGTATTGTGAATTCGGCCGTCGGGAATATTGTTATCTTTCCACGCATCCTCCCCCGGAGCAGTGTAGTGAATTCCCATACCAAGGGAGGTCCGTCAATGTCTCGTAAGATGGCTGTACGCCTCGCCACCAGCAATCTTCCTGAAAGTTCAAACCACCGCTTGGATTTATACTCCGCTGCCGCCGTGGCGGCAGGTGTAAGTGAGCGCGCTTTGAAGCACCCTACAGATGGCGCGAACCGGCCTTCGAACGCGACAACTCGCGATGGCAACGGCCGACGTGTGAGCTTATGTTCCGTGGCTGCGATGGCGGCGGGCGTCGGCGTGCTGGCCTTGGTGCAACCGGCGGAGGCCGAGGTCGTGGCTTCGAAAGCGCATCTGCCCATCAACGCTACGTTCAGTGCGCTTCCTCCCACCTGGCTTGACCTGAACCATGATGGAATGCCTGATGTCCGCTTTTCGATGTACTCCCGAGGCTATAGCAGTTTCTTTGAAGCGAATCTCAAGGCAATGCCCCAACCGGGAGGCGGCTTGGCTGGTACTTCACATCATACTTACCGCGAGCTTGGTTACGGATCGGCTCTTAAGCGAGGGGCCGGAATCGGGCCTTCGGCGCACTTCGTCAATCGCGGCGGACCTGAAGGCCGTGGAATATTGATCGAGCGATCCGCGGGAAAACTCGGGCGCGGTGGAACCATCTACTCCCAGCACTACTATGGTAAGTGGGTGGGCAATTCAGGCCGCTATCTGGGCGTGAAGTTTTTGATTGACGGAGCTGCTCACTATGGTTGGGTTCGTATCGAAATCACTACCAAGGCGGGGCAGGCGATTTCCGGCACCATTACAGCCTACGCTTACGAAACCATACCGAATAAGCCAATCGCGGCAGGAGCCATCAGCGGATCGTCCGACGGCGCACAAGTTCAAGGGCAAGACCTTCAAGAGGAAAGCATTCAAAAAGAAAATGCGCACGGCGGCGCATGGCTCGGAATGCTGGCTTTGGGTGCAAATGGAGTTGCGCTTTGGCGACGGGAGGCGGTTCCATCAAACTAAGGCACTGCAAAACGTAAAATCGGAATCACGGAGACGCGCGCCATTGGTTCACAAGACGATTCTAATTCCATTGCTGTGCCTGGCGATGGAGGCACCTTGGGGACGCGACAAAACATCGGCAATGACCGCGGCATGGGAAGGATAGAACCATGACATTTTCGCGCATGCAAATTATTTCAACTTGACAAGCCGCAGGGTTGAATTACACTCCTGGCGAATCGCAATAAACAATAACAAGTCATTTTTACAAAGCGTGAAACCTCCCCAATTTGAATTAAGGAAATGGCTGTATTGTATTTTCCCTCCCCCGGGCCTAGATTTTTTGCTTAACAAACTCCTCCCCTAATTGGCCGCGTTTTTTCACCTGAAAGATATTTTGTCTTTAGGAGGGATCTTATGTCCCGCGTCTCGCGCGCTCGCACGGCAACAAGAATGTTTCCCGAAACCATGAATCATCACCTCAACCTCTATTCAGTTGCTGCAATTGCTGCGGGCGTAAGCGTGCTTGCGCTAGCGCACCCGGCGGAGGGGGAAGTGGTCGTTACCCAAGCCAATATTCCAATTACGGGTACGGCGGTCACGATCGACCTTAACAAGGATGGGATTGCCGACTTCCAGTTTTCGCATTTGGTTGGCGGCTATGACCATTCACTCTTCGGAACCTTGCTGGCTGCGCCGCTAACTGGAGGCGAGGCGGTTGGCCAGAGCCGCGGTTCCCGAGGTCCCTACGCGTCTGCTTTGGCAGGCGGCGCGAACATTGGGCCTTCGGCGCATTTCTCGAGTTCGGCTGCGCGCGGACAAGTCGTGATCGAGCGATCGATAGGTTCAGAATCGGCGTCGATCAACCGGGGTTTTTACGGTAAATGGGGCGATGCCACTTCAGACACTTACCTCGGCGTCCGGTTCCTGATTAAGGGCAAGACGCATTATGGATGGGTTCGGATGACGGTGACCACCAATAATCAAGACGGAATGACAGCCACGATTACCGAGTATGCGTACGAAACTGTTGCCGGAAAGAAGGTCGGAGCCGGCGACACGACGGATTTCGCAAACGCAGTCGAGGTTCAGCCGAACTCCAAGACCGAAACCAAGATGAAGACAAGTGAAACTTCGCTGGGGATGTTGGCTTGGGGCGCGAGCGGATTGAATCTGTGGCGTCGCTAGACATCCCGGCGCATTTCGCGATGGAACCTGCCGCGGATTGCTCCGGCCAAACACGACCACATCGGGTCAACCTCAAAGGAGGAGTTATGCGCGGGACAAGACTTTCGATTGGAATGGCAGTAATCGCGGCGGTGGGTTTCGCTACTCTGCTCATGACGAGTATGCCCGTCGTAGCTCAGACAGAGACAGTCTTGCATTCTTTTGCCGGCACTGACGGAATATCGCCGGTAGTAAGCGTAGTCTTCGATTCCGCCGGTAATCTCTACGGGGTGGCGAGCCAGGGCGGCAGTTCGAACAGTGGCACCGTCTTCGAGTTGACGCTGAATGACAATAAGTGGACAGAAAAGACCTTGCTCTCTTTCAACGGTGGCGCGGGCGGGGCGATGCCGCTCGGCGGATTGATGTTCGATTCCGCCGGTAATCTTTACGGCACCACAAAACTTGGCGGAGCGAACGGCGTCGGCACGGCTTTCCAAGCGATCAAATCGAAATCCGGCGCGTGGTCCGAAACCGTTCTGCACAGCTTTGGCAGCGGCAAGGATGGGCAATACGCCGTAGGAAATCTTAACTTTGACGGCGCGGGTAATCTTTACGGCTCGACTCAGGGCGGCGGGGCATATAGCAACGGTACCGAGACTAGCGGCGGCACGGTTTTCAAGCTGGCGCCCAAGAAAGGCGGCGGTTGGACCGAAACGGTGCTCCACAGTTTTGGCAACGCCAAAGATGGCAACTCGCCGCGCTCCAATGTGATTCTCGATAAGGAAGGCAATCTTTACGGTACGACAAATGCCGGTGGCGCCTACGGTTCCGGAACTGTCTATGAGTTGTCTCCAAAATCCGGAGGTGGCTGGACTGAAAAAGTTCTTTACAGTTTCGACTCCAAATACGCGGTTAATGGGGATAACAACGGATATAAGCCGGTGGCCGGTCTCACACTGGACACCTCTGGGGATCTGTACGGCACCACCGCCTACGGAGGATATTATGGCGGCGGCGTCGCCTATGAGCTTTCTCCGAAGTCAGGCGGAAGCTGGACGGAGACGGTGATTTATGCGTTCGATTTCCTTAATGCCTCTGAAGGCGGCAGCACGCTCTACTCTGGACTGGTCTTCGACAAAGAGGGCAATCTCTACGGTACAACTCTGTTAGGCGGAGACGGCACCTACTTCGGAAACGGTACAGCTTTCGAATTGAAACCTCCGACGAAGAGCGGCGGCACGTGGAGTCTGGATACTTTATATGTTTTCCAAGCCAGCGACGGCACGCAACCTGGCACCGGCTATGTCACCTTGGATTCCGATGGCAGCGTTTATGGTGGTACTCAGGCCGGCGGCGCAAATCTGGACGGCGTGGTATTCAAGATCACGCCGTAAGAGAACGTCGGGACTACAGCGCAAGCTATAGCTTTGAATCAAAACAATCGCGCACCGGGAGAACTTGAATTTGAAATTTTCTTTACTGGAGGTTTTATGCCGCACACCATGTGTCCCACTGCCGAAGTCACACCCGAAAGCTTCAATTACCGCCTGAGTTTGTATTCCGTCGCGGCGATGACCGCGGGTGTCGGTATGTTGGCTCTGGCACAACCCGCGCACGCGGAAGTGGTGGTGACGCGAAAGACTATCCCTCTTATGGCCCTCAATTTCGGAGGCAGCCAGGTTGGAATTGATCTCAACAATGATGGCGCGGTCGACGTCTCTTTTGGACTTAGCAGTTTCGGACGCTACACTTATCGCCAGGCCAGCATCTTTCTGGCTGGAAAAAACGGCGGCGAAGTGGTCACGCAAGGCGAGGGTCTGCGCTTTCCGCTGGTAAGCGCATTGCTCCGCGGCGGGGTAATCGGTCCCTCGGCTCATTTCAATCCGGCCGATCCAGACGCAATCGTAGAGCAGTCTAACGAAACCCATCACACCTACTCGTGCCTCGGTCGCGAATCCTACGGTCACTGGCGCGGAAACAATCCCGATCGCTTTGTGGGAGTGAAGTTTTCGATTCATGGCGCCACTCACTACGGATGGGTTCGGCTTACGGTTTCGACTCCAAAGGATTCGATTGGATGCAACTACATGACGGCCACCATCACGTCTTACGCCTATGAGACCGTCGCCAATAAGAAGATCACTATCGGCAGCGGCAATGAGGCAACCGAAAATACGCAAATAGGAGTGCCGGCTCCGCCGTCTATCCGACCGTCTCTTGGCATGCTCGCTTTGGGTTCGGATAGCATTGCGCTGTGGCGACGCGAAAGCATTCCTAATTAGGTAACGTTCTTGGTAAAATAACGGTCCCGGAGTTCAGCTTCCCCCGCCTTCTCCGGAAATCCGGAGGATTTTCTTGCCTAACCCTCTCGCCAAAAAAGTTCTGCTCATCGGCTGGGATGCAGCCGATTGGAAGATCGCAAACCCTCTTATCGATTCCGGCCTCATGCCCACGCTCGACGGCATGATCAGTCAGGGAGTCATGGGCAATATCGCCACGCTACAACCCATCTTGTCACCCATGTTGTGGAATTCTATCGCGACAGGGAAGCGTGCATTTAAACATGGCATCCATGGTTTCATGGAGCCCGATCCGCATTCCGGCGGCATTCGCCCGGTCTCGAGCACGTCGCGAAAAGTGAAAGCTCTTTGGAATATCCTGACGCAGCGCGGTTACAAGACTCACGTCCTCGGCTGGTTTGCGGGGCATCCGGCGGAGCCGATCAATGGCGTTTCCGTTTCAGATCTCTATCCGCACTCGACAGCGCCTCTCGACAAGCCTTGGGCGCTGCCTCCCGGTGCGGTATATCCGGAGAATCTGCGCGACACTTTCGCCAAGCTTCGCATGCATCCCGCCGAAGTCACGCAAGAGGCGATTTTGCCGATAATCCCGCGCGCGGCGGAAATCGATCAGGAAAAAGACCGCGGACTTTCGACCTTCGCCAAAATTCTTTCCGAAAATTGCTCCATTCACAACGCCGCAACCTGGATTCTGCAAAACGAACCGTGGGATTTCATGGCGGTTTATTACAACGGCATCGACCATTTCTGCCACGCCTTTATGCACTATCGCCCGCCGCGCATGGAGGGAATTTCGGAAGATAAGTTCGAGATATATAAAGATGTCGTCGACGGAGCGTATCGATTTCACGACATGATGTTGGAGACTCTGATTACTCTGGCGGGGCCGGATACTACGATAATCCTGGTCTCCGACCACGGCTTCCACTCCGATCATCTGCGCCCGAGAAGCATTCCCAAAGAACCCGCGGGGCCGGCGGTGCAGCACCGCCCGTTCGGAATCTTTTGCATGAAAGGTCCGCACGTTAAGCAAGACGAGCGCATTTATGGCGCAACTCTGCTCGATGTCGCTCCCACAGTTTTGACTCTGTTTGGTCTGCCGGTGGGCGACGATATGGATGGCCGCGTTCTGGTACAGGCTTTCGACGAGACGCCAGAGATTGAGCGCATTCCCAGCTGGGAAAACGAAGTTGGCGAATGCGGCATGCACCCCAGCGATTTGCGCATGGACCCGGTCGCGGCACAGGCCGTGATTCAGCAATTCGTCGCTCTCGGCTACATCCAGCCGCAAACCGAGAATCAGGACAAAGCCGTTGCCAGCGCGGTTCGCGAGGGCAAATATAATCTTGCCCGGCAATATCTCGATTGCCGCATGGCCGTCGAGGCGCTCCCGTTGCTGGAAGATCTGTGCAACGAAAGTCCCAAAGAATCTCGATTCAAGCTGCATCTCGCCCAGTGTTACTTGTCACTGGGACGCAGTGCCGATGCGCGGACGGCGATTGAAGAAGTCTTGAAAGCTCCGCCGGAAGAGCCGACCAAGAATGAGGAAGCGGCCAAGGATGGAGAAACCGCCCAAGGCCAAGAGACCACAAAGAACGCAGCGACAGCCAAGGGCGAAGAGCCAACTGGGAATAGTGGCGACGCCAAAGCCGTCGCGGTGGCCGACAGAAATCCTCGCGCTCATCCCTGGGCCGATTGGCTGCTCGGAACCATCGATCTAGCGGATGGAAAAAACGAAGAAGCTCTTGCCGCTCTTCTTCGCTCCGAGCAGGCCGAGCCTCATCTGCCCAATCTTCATCTTCGCATTGGCGAAACTTACTTGCGCTGCAAACGTATTGAAGATGCCGGTCGCGCTTTCCAGAGAGCGCTCGAAATTGATGGGGATAGTCCCGAGGCTCACATCGGTTTAGCCATCGTTTATCTTCGCCAGCGCCGAGACGAAGAAGCCGCCACCGAAGCTTTGATCGCGGTCGGCTTGCAGCATTTTTCTCCGCTCGGCCATTTCAACCTCGGCGTTGCTCTGGCACGGCTCGGACAGCGCGACCGTGCCATGCTCGCCTTTGAAACCTCACTCACAATGTTGCCCGGTCTCGCGGCGGCGCATCGGTGGCTCGGCGCGCTCTATGCCCATCCCGGCGGAGACGCGGTGAAGGCGGCACGCCATCGCTATCTTCATGAGCAGTTGCGCCGTAGAGGAAACGGCTCGGCCCGCGAAGCCATCAAGCCAGTGAACGGCCGGGAGGTGTCCTGATTTCAATTGGCCTTTCTTCGTGACCTTTGCGAGTCCTTCGCGTCCTTCGCGGTCAAAAGCTTTTGCTCCCGAAGTTAGGACACTACCGACGACCGGACCATCGAACCCTCTTGATTAGTGATGAATGGCATCCTGACGAAGAAGATTCGTATCAGAGTCGCTTTAGCGATACCGCACATGCCTCAAGTCCGGTACCGTTTCAGCCGCTGGCCTTGGCTATTGGCGTAAGTTTCGCCCGCGCATCTCTTCTCCTGTTCAGTTCCGGCCTTTCGTCCAAATAACGATCCCGCCCTTGTGCCTCCGAAGTTCGAAAGACAAGGGCGGGCACCCATAACTGCTAATCCTCCCTAATTCAGCAGCACGGGTTTGATTCCGACGGGGACGCTGTTGCCCGAGATGGTGATCGTGGAACTGGCGGCGGTCATATCCTGATACTCAGTCCACTTGGAGGCGACGGTTTGGTTTTTGGTGCTGCAGGAGTTGTTGGCGCAGGTTTGCGAGGTATCCCACATGATGAGATATTGCTTACCGGCATTGGTGATGGTGCACGACCACACCGTGCCTATCGCTGCGCAAGGCGTGGTGAGCGAGGCTCCGGAGAGCCAGTTGTAGGTTTGCTGGTACGAGGTCGCGGCCTCGCTGGGCTCGTTCTTGTCGTCCGAGGTATACCAGGCCATGCCCGTAATTCCCAGCGACCAGTTGACCAGATAGAAGCGCGGCATGAACGAGGCGGCCATGTCTCCGTCGAGATATGCGCCCGACCATCCGCTCATCGAGTATTGCGCTTCGCCATCCCACAGCGGCTTGAGTTTTTCGGCCGGTTGCAGGATGCCTTTCACGTTCGAGACATACATCTGCATGGCGGCTTCGGGCGTGCATGGAGTTGGCGCGGGACAATTGTTGCCGGTTTCGTTGCCCGGCTTCATGTGGAAGTTGATGATGTCGACGGCGGTGGCGATCGCGTTCGGCGGATTGGGGCAGGGCAGTTGATAGGTCGAGGGCTTGCCGCTGCAATAGAGTTCGTTCTGTCCGTAGTTGAGCGCGGTGCCCTTGGCGTGAGCCGAGGCCATCACGATTTGCGCGGTGGGGTCGATGGCGACGGCGGTGCAGTTGGTCGCGGTGCCGTTGCCGTTTTCGTGAATCACGCCGCGGCCGGTGATGATGCAGTTGGCGTCTTCGGTCATGCGCGCCAGTTGCGCGATGGTGCCGGCGAAGAACGCCTTGGTGTCGGGCTCGTTCCAGATCTCCCAGTACTTTATGTGGGCGTGGCTGGAAGTGTAGCCGGAGGCGTTGACGTGGCCGGCGATGGCGGTGATCCAGGCCTTCCAGATGGCGTTGCTGCCACTGCCGTCGGTGTTGAGGTCGATGGGCGCGTCGCACTCGCCATTGCCTCCGCCCATGCCGGTGGTGTAGTTGCAGGAGGCGTCGGTGGGGTTGGAAGTGGCCCACGGCGGAGTTCGCGCGAGCGTGTACATGGCGTCGTTCGCGCCTTTGGAATAAGCCATAGCGAGATCGGAATCGAGATTAGTGAAATCGAAAACGCCGGAAGCGGTGTTGATGGAAGGCCACTGCATGGGCGGAGAATCCCAGAAACGCTGCATGCCGTAGGTCTGGCCGGGCCAGCCGCCGCCGTTGGTGTCAGACTCGGAGAATCCGAAGTAATACGCGCCCGGCGCGGCAGTGACGCCGATGGGGCTGCTCACGGTGAGAGTTAAAGCTCTGGAGGCGGTTTCGCGCGGCGAGGAAGAGTCCGTCACTTCGACGGTGAGACTGAATTCGCCGATTTGCGAGCTGGTTCCGGAAAGCGTTCCTGCCGATTGCAAACTGATGCCGGTGGGCAGCGAGCCAAACGTGAGTGTCCACGTGTATGGAGCTTTCCCGCCCGTGGCGGCCAACGAGCTCGAGTAAGCCTCGCCAGAGGTCGCGCTGGATAACGATGACGTAGTGACATTGACCGACGGCACCTGAACCGCCGTTACGGTAACCGTTGCCGATTCCGACTTGCTCGAATCGGCCGAACTGGTGGCCGTAACGGTCACAGTTTTATTTGCACTAACCGAAGGCGCCGTGTATAAGCCGCTCTTTGAAATGGTTCCCGAAGACGCAGCCCAGGTGACCGCGACGTTTGAAGTGTTTGTGACCAGAGCGGTAAATTGCTCCGTTGCAGTTGAGGAAACGGTAGCCGTTGCGGGAGTTAGAGTGAGCGTCACACCGGAGGCGTTATTAACCGTGATCTCGAAAGTTTGCGCGCCGCCTTCGTCCCCGGAGTCCGTCACATGAACGCCAAAACTATATGTGCCAGCTTCCGTCGGTTTTCCGGAGATGGTTCCGCTCTTTGTGCTGAGCGACAAACCCGCAGGCAATTTTCCCCATGAGACTGAGAAGGTGTAAGGAGCGGTCCCGCCGCTGATGTTCAAGGTGCCGTTGAAGCTTGCGCCCACCTGGCCAGAAGGCATATTTCCGGAAAGCGTCAGCGTTTTGACGGATGGGTTCGCCGGGGCCGTCGTCGTAGCCGGCGTGGATGCGGAACTACCCACGGAACATGCGTTAAGCAATGCGAAACACGACAGCAAGCCTGTCAAAACGGCAAATTGAAATAGTTGGGTGCGATAGGACGGCTGACGGTTCCGAGCCGGAGAACATGCGTCGGACAACATTGGTTGTTACCTCTCGATTGGGGTTTCGGGCTGACGCTCAATGGCGAGTGTCGTTGACTGGACTTTAAATTTTGAGCGTGCCGAATACAGATAACCGGAGGTCACAGCGGCGAGTGAACTGTGGTACATGCGCTCGCGATTGCGTTTTGCCGAGCCTCATTGCCGGAAAATATTAGAGCGATCTGTTCCCCGGTTCGTTTTGCGAAAGAAGCAGGAAGGCAATGTCAACTGCGCGATTGCCTCGTCAGCCGTGGCATTTGAGCCGAATACCTCGCATTCGCCTTCTCCCATAACCACGAAATGCCATGGATTGACAAGGTTCCGAAGGTACTGTGCAAGACTCTGCACGGAGAAGATCGTCTCATTGACATGTTTTTGCAGGTGTACTACGGTAGAAAACATTCGCGTGCCGATAGGGCACGCTAAAGCATTTCCCCCAAAATTTCCTCGCATCATTGCCGCCCGATAGTGCGGCTGAACCGAACCGTTTTTGCTGAGAACAGGTTAAGAAATCCATGCCCAGAATTGACGAGTCTCCTATGCCAACAAACTCGGGGTCCGATTCCCGTCGACGCCTTCCTGTTTTCCTCACCCTGGCGGCAGGGCTGCTTATGGCTTCAGCCGTTCTGCTCTATCACCCGGCAACAGTTCACGGCCAGGCAGGAGCGGGATCGTGTCCGAGTCCGTGTCCGGTTGACCCCGGTCCGCGACCGCTGCCGGCAGCCGCGGGCGGTTTTTTCTCGACTTTGACACCGAACCAGAGTGCGATCAGCACTCGCCTTACGCAAATTTTCACGGAAGTAAACTTCGTTGCGGGTGGACCATTGGTGAAGACCGTCGGCTTGGGGCCGCGTTTCAATTCCAACTCCTGCAATAGTTGCCACGCGTATCCGGCCGTGGGCGGATCGAGCCCGCCGAGCAATCCGCTGTTCGGCATTTATCAACTGATGGGCGCAACCAATACCATGCCCAGTTTCATCACCGCCTCGGGGCCGATTCTTGAGCCGCGTTTTCCCTACGTGCTCGGTACTACTAATCTGGACGGTGGCGTTCACCAGTTGTTTACGATTTCCAATCGCACCGACGCTCCGGGTTGCACCACCATGGCGCAACCGAATTTCAGCGAGTACGAGAGCAATAACGACATTATTTTTCGCCAGCCCACACCGACCTTCGGCGAGGGCCTGATGGAGCTGATCCCGGAAAGCGCCATCTACGCCAACATGAATGCGAACCAGACTCTGAAGGCGACTTTGGGAATTTCAGGACATCCCAATATCAGCGATGACGACGGCACCATCAGCCGTTTCGGCTGGAAGGCGCAGAACAAATCCCTGACTTATTTCTCCGGCGAAGCTTATACCGTGGAAGAAGGCGTCAGCGACGAGGCCTTCCCCAGCGAAAACGACGAATCGATCCCGGGCTGTCTGCCGCCGTTCCCGGTTCCTCCGGGAACGAACAAAACCAAAGGCGTTCCGGATGACCGTAACGATACCGGCGAAGCTCCCAAGGTGGGCGTAAACTTCCCCGGCGATCTGGAGCGGTTCTCGCTCTTCATGCGCTTCCTGGCGCCGCCGACTCCGGTAGCTCCGACCACTTCTACGTCGAACGGATTTGCAGTGTTCCAGAGCGTCGGCTGCAATATGTGCCACCAGGTTTCGTTCACCACGACGACCTCTTCCATTGCTGCGCTGAGCAACCAGACGGCAAATTTGTATTCCGATTTGCTGGTTCACGATATGGGGCCGGGCTTGGCGGATAACGTTCCGCAAGGGAATGCGACGGGAGATCAATTCCGCACCGCGCCCCTATGGGGAATCGGGCAACGCTACTTCTTCCTGCACGACGGGCGCGAAACCAACCTCGTGAATGCAATCGAAGATCATTACAGCCTGGGCAATGGCGTCTACCCGAATTCGGAAGCGAACGCGGTCATCACCAATTTCAACAATCTTCCCTCCACCGTGGGCACAGACGGTAACACGCAGGCGCAGGATCTCATCAACTTCCTGCGTTCGCTGTAGAGCATCGGTACGAGACGAAAATGAAGGGGACTGCTATGTCATTGTGGACGAAAATGAATCGAGTGCCGAAGCAACTCAGCAAACATAAGTGGCTGATGGCTATTCTTCCGGTTGCGCTGTTGGTGGCGCTGGCTGGTATCGGGACGGCCTACCTGCCGAAATCCGTGAAAGGCAATACTTGTACTCCTTCGCCCTGCCCCACGGCCACCGATCCTGGCCCTCGGCCGCTGCCCGCGAACGCTGGAGGCTTTCTCGGTACGTTGAGCGCCAACGAGCAGCAGATCGAGCCCAGCATCACCGCGGAATTCGACCGCGTCCATGATGTCATTGTGACTTCGCCAGTCGATGGCGGACTAGGGCCGGTTTTCAACTCGAATTCCTGCGCCAGTTGTCATGCGTTTCCTTCCCTGGGAGGTTCGAGCGCGCCTACGAATCCGCTGTTCTCCGTCTACCAGTACAATGGCGCGACCAATACCATGCCGTCATTTGAAACTTCGACTGGACCGACTCTCGAAGCGCGCTTCATTAATCAGCCGGGAACGACTATTCCGGACGGCACGGTTCACCAGTTCTTCACCATCTCCGGCCGCACAGACGCTCATGGTTGTTCCATGGCGCAGCCTAACTTTGCCCAGGCCGCCTCTCAGAGCAACCTTGTTCTTCGCCAGGTGATACCCACGTATGGCGATGGACTGATCGAAGTGGTCCGCAATATCGCCATCATCGCCAACATGAACTCCAACCTCACCGAGAAATCGGTATTAGGCATTACCGGTCACCCTAACTACAGCGGCAATGATGGCAGTATTCAGCGTTTCGGCTGGAAGGCGCAGGTTCGCTCCACGATGCTGATGTCGGCCAATCAGTTTAAGGTCGAGATGGGCGTAACCAACGAAGTTTTTCCGACCGAACTCAACCAGACAGTGGGTTGCGTGTTGAATCCAGTGCCCGAAACGGTGACGAACTTCACGCCGGGAATTCTCACGGAAATGTTCCCCGGCGACCACTCCCGTACGGAGTATTTCACCCAATGGCTGGCGCCGCCGACTCCGGTGAAGCCCACCACCATCACCAACAACGGCAAGACTCAGTTCACCAACGCCGGATGCGTTTACTGCCACACCACGTCCTACATTACGCCGGCTACGTCGCGCCCAGCGCTATCGAACCTAACGCTCAACCTTTACTCCGATCTGCTGGTTCATCACATGGGACCGGGATTGGCCGATGGACTTCCCCAGGGACAGGCTGGACCGGATAAGTTCAGGACCGCTCCGCTGTGGGGCATTGGGCAGCGCCTCTGGTTCATGCACGATGGCCGCACCAACAACATCGTGACCGCAATCGAAGATCACTACAGCCTGGGCAACAGCACTTACCCAGCCTCTGAAGCGAACCAGACGATAGTGAACTTCAACAACCTGAGCAAGACCAACCAGCAGGATCTTGTCGACTTCCTGCGGTCGCTGTAACAAGAACATAAGCATAGAAACCTGCGCCGCGCCGGATGAGCCATGAAACTGGTTTACCGAGCGCGGCCTTTTCATGCTCTGAGAAAACTCCCAGGATAAAGTCCGAGGCATCCGCCCTAAAGTATTGGGTAGTTTCACGCCGAGAGAACAAATTTAGGGTTGGCATGGTCGAAGGCTGGCGGTTTTCACCCGCAGGCCTAGAAACCTCCCTGCTGCTGCTCTCGAGGAAAACAAACTGACTCACCGCCGCGGCGTAGTTGACCAGTCGTATCCCCGCCGCCGCGGCGTTAATTATTTCGTTCATACCCGTTCCCTCCAATCGACTATCCGCAACTAAAAGGTAAACACCGGGAGAATTGAAATCGTGGTAAGGATAGTCCCGGGATCCGAGGGAGGAATTTTGTGCTCGCAAGAATTTTCTGCGCCACTGTAGTATTCGCCGCTTTGTTGCTGGCCGTTTGTGCCCAGGCCGCCGATAAGGAAACCATTCTCTACAACTTCAACGATAATTCCGAAAGCACCGTCAATCCCTGGGGAGGTTTGCTGGAAGACCAGGCCGGCAATTTCTACGGAGTAGCATTGCCCGGAACCCTCTTCGAACTGTCCGCCACCGACTCTGGAATCTGGAAATATACCGAACTCTACGCTTGCAATTACGATCCCGATTGCAGCTATCCCTTTGGCTCTCTGGCGATGGACGAGGCCGGCAATCTTTATACCTCCACTTATTTCGGCAACGTGCTTGAATATTCTCCCGGAGGCTCCAGTGGATGGAGCGTGACCACGCTTTCCAGCCTGAACGCGCCCAGCCCCGTCATCCTCGACTCGGCGGGCAATCTCTACGGCGTGACCGCTGGCGGCGGGGCCAACGGCATGGGAGAGGTCTTCGAGCTTTCTCCCTCTTCAGGCGCTTCCTGGGCCTTGACCAACCTGCACGACTTCAAGGGTAGCGATGGAGCCGGAAACAATAGCAATGACTCAGACGGCCAGATCGGCGGCCTGATCATGGATTCAGCGGGTAATCTTTACGGCGTGACGGGCGGCGGAGGCTCCAGCACAAAGTGCGCCTCCGGTTGTGGGGTGGTGTTTGAATTGTCGAAAAACAATTCCGGCGCGTGGACGGAAACGGTTCTTCACAGCTTCACCCGAAAGGATGGCTATAACCCCGACGCCTCGTTATTCATGGATGCGAACGGAAATCTCTATGGCACCACTGCCTCGGGCGGCTCCGGCGGCTATGGCACCGTATTTGAAACATCGTCGGCTTCGGGCAAATGGCAAACCCATGACCTCTACAGCTTCACCAGCCATGTTCACGATGGAGCCTATCCCAATACTGCCCTGATCATGGACGATGCGGGCAACCTATATGGAACCACCATATCGGGGGGCGGCAGCTATGGTTGCAGCGTGGGAGGCACGACGTTAGATACAGGCTGCGGCACGGCCTTCGAGCTTTCGCCCAGCGGCAGCGGTTGGACCGAAACGATTCTCCAGGATTTTAGTGGCGGCGGGAATGGCGCTTTCCCCGGAGGCTTAATCTTCGGTCCCGGCGGAAATCTTTATGGAATCACCGACGGCGGCGGCCACGCAGGCGTCGGGAATTTTATTGAACTGTCTCTTGCGTCGGCAAAGGCAGAAAAGTAAGACCGATAGGCGTTCGAAAGCGCTCCAAAAAACAGCCGCATGGGGCTCTGCCATGAACTGGCACAAGTCGATGCGGCCTTGCCATTTTCAACTCCGGAATATGCAGAATCTTTCACGTTGACTGAGTTCAGGGAAGGGGACAAACTCCTTGAGCAAGAATTGAGGACCGTCTCCATGCGCTGTAGAAGCTTCTCCCTAAGCCTTATCGCCTCGACGCTCGTCATACTTATCACGCCAACCGCCAGTCCCGCCCAGACGACCTTTAAGATTCTGCACACGTTCGCAGGCGGAAGTGATGGGGCATATCCAACCGCTGCACCGGCCTTGGATAGCGCCGGAAACCTTTGGGCCACGACGGCTCTTGGAGGTGCCGGGACCGGATGCTACTCAGGCGGCTGTGGGACGGTATTCCAGCTGGTTCCATCTGGGACGCAATGGAGGGAAAAAATCCTTTACGACTTCTCTAATTCTCGCGGCGATGATTTGTATTCATCCGGGCCTTTGGCTCTTGACGCAAAAGGAAACGCTTACGGAACGAGCAACAGCGGAGGCGATCCCACGTGCAACTGCGGCTATGTCTTCGAGGTCGTCCGGTCCGCCAGCGGTTGGACCGAGAGCGTAATCCATACCTTCCTCGGCGGCGAGAATGACGGCGCTGATCCTGTTTCAGGCGTGATTCGAGATAGCGCCGGTAACCTTTACGGTACGGCAACCCAGGCTGGCAGCGAAAACTATAACGGCGCGGTGTTCGAGCTTATGCCGAATTCTGATGGCACGTGGACGGAGTCCATTATTTACGGCTTCCCCGGCGATGGCGGCTATTATCCTATAGGTCCACTGACCCTCGACGCGGCTGGCAATCTCTACGGCACGGCCAGCCAGGGCGGCCTTTACGGTAACGGTACGGTATTCAAGCTCACACCTTCCGGTGACTCTTGGACTCAGACCACCCTTTACGATTTCACGGGCGGAAAGAACGGAGGAAGCCCCGCGAACGGCCTCGCCTTCGACGTTGCGGGCAATCTTTACGGCACGACGCAATACGGCGGCACCGACACAGTGGGAAATGTATTTAAGCTGGCTCCAACTAACGGATATTGGAATTTCTCCATGCTGCACAGCTTCACCGGAGGCCCGGACGGCGGCTACCCGGACGGTAATTTGGCCATCGATACTTCGGGCAATCTCTACGGTACGACCCAAGTAGGCGGCACCTATCAATACGGTACGGTCTACAAGTTCGCGAAATCGAATGCTAGGTGGAACGAGACAATTCTGCATACTTTCACGAACGGACCTGATGGATCGTACCCCGAGGGTCTGATTCTCGGTCCGTCGGAAAGTTTATATGGCGCGGCTGATGGCGGAGGAATAAAAAACAGCGGCGTCGTCTTCGAAATCACGCCGTAACGGGGAATCGCGGCGCAAAACTCACCTCTGCGTCGTATGACTCCGAGCCTGCTCGGCTTCCGCAGTCCGTCCCTCTGCCTGATAAAGATCGGCCAGGCCCGACCATAGTCTTGCGTCATCCGGCGCAATCCTCACCGCTTCTTCCTGGTAGCTCACGGCTCGCGCTGTATCGCCCATCTGATACCAGGCCTTCGCCCGCCCGGTTGCGACCATCGAATTGAAGCGCGCGCCGAGCGCTTCGGCCCCAGCGCGAAAAGGACTCGATGCCTCAGCTTTGTCGAACGCGTCAAGCGCCGGCTCAGGCTGGCGCGTTTGCAAATAAGCCTGGCCAAGAAGCATCCACAAATCATGGGGACGCGAAGAAGATTCCGCCGACCGACGGAAAATTTCAATGGCATCCGTATAGCGCTTCTCTGCCATGTAAGAAAGACCCAGCACGGTCCACGTCTGATCGCTGGGCTCAATTCTGAGGCTGGCGAGAAATTCGGCTTCGGCTTCGGCGGTTTTTCCGGAGTGCTCCAGCAAAAGCCCTCGAATCCAGTGAAGATTCGCGTTCTCGCTGAAAATGGACTGCGCGCGGTCAAGCGATACCTGCGCTTCCTGATAGCGCCCGACGCTATAGAGAACTTCGGCCGAGTTGGCCCAGAAGTTGAACAGTTCGGCTTTATTTCTCGAACTTAAATTCGCAGAGGATTCTGCCGCGTGTAGTTTTGGGGGCGGGGACAAAGAAACCTTGTCGCAATCGATCTGCAACCGATCTACCAGCGATGCTGTTTGCGCCGTGCGCCGAACGAAGACCGCGGAGATCTCATCCATGTAGACGGGCCGCCACGTCTCGCTCTGGCAAAAGGCGCGAAGCTGCGGAAACAACGCAATCCCGTCATAGCGCGCGAGCGACACGATGATGGTTTTGATATTGTGGGCGTCCGCTTCCTGCCGCCACGCGGCCGATTCCGGCGGTTCGATGCTAAGATCGTACGCTTTGAAAAACAGTTCCGGGCCGAACGGCACAGCCCGGCTGTCGATGTAATCGGAATACTCCGGAAAAAGTCGCCACGTCAGGTAGCCGCCGAGGGCATAGCCGTTGAAGAGGTTCGGGGGCAACTTCTCTCGTCGCAGAAAATCGATGGCCCGCTCCGGATACCACCAGGACAGCCCGCTTCCGAACAGCGACAGCTCGGAAGACTTCAGATAATAACGATTGGTAACAAGGTCTGCGGAACGAACTGCGGTCAGGCTCGCCAGAGCCGCCGTAAAGAGAACGACGGCGATGCCGCTCCAGCCAAAGCGGCTCGTTTTCGGCCAGGAAGCTTTTGATTTTGCGCGCGAACTTTTCGCCAGTCCAGATTTTTTCTTGAAAGCCACCCACGCTTCTTCGAGAAGCGACCCTCCCAGCACTGCCGCTACGCAGGCGAACAGAGCCTGAAAGCGCACATGCTGAATGCTCAAGTACGCGGATCCCAGCAGTAAAGCCGCCGCGCCCAAATGCTTGCGCCACAGAGCGATCAGCGCACACAAGAGAGCTATCGCGAGCAGCCACCAGAAAACACTCTGCGGATCGCGCCAATCGAGCGCCTGGTGAAAACTGCTCCACGATGGGCGGATGCTTTCCCACTCCACAACCCAAACGTTGTGCAGGCCCTGTGCCTGCTGCTGGAGCGCAAGCGCACGGTAGATAAAGATTCCCCATGGATTGAGAAATGTCGCGACGGCGGTCAGTGCCAGCCATGGCCATGCTTGTTTCAATCGTCTGCGAACGTCATGGCGATTTTCCGAAAAAGGAAAATCAAGAATCTCTAATAAGAGATAAGCTCCGCAGAGCGCGAGGCCTGCGATGAATCCCGGATGCAGATTCACCCACGCAATCATTAAAATCGGCAGCAGCCACAGCCAGGAATGCGTCGAGCGCCTCTGCTCCGAGCGTCCCGGCCACGAGCGATAGTGCTGCCACAGCAGGCTGAGGAACGCCGCAAACAAAATCGTGGTAAACATCTCAGCGCGTGGCTGGGTGCGGTTTGCGATCAAAGGCACGGCGATGAGTGCAAGCGCGCAGGTGGCGATATTCTTCCGCCTCAAGAGCAGCGCTACCGTGCTAGCGCAAGCCGCCGCGCCCATCCAGGAAAGTGCAGCATAGCTCCCTGCGACATAGATCACATAAAAAATGAGGCCGGATGCAACGGGATAAATCCAGGGTGCGCCGTGCGCGGTATAAGAAAAGATATCAATGGAGAAAACTCGATGGTGCTGCGCCACCCAGCGGCCTGTCGCCAGTTGCCACCAGAAATCGAAATCCTGCAGCGTATGCAATCCAGCCAGCAGCGCGTAGATCAGAGCAATCGCCGCCAGGAAATAAGCGGCGTAAGCGTAAGCATTGGAGTTGGGCCCTTGAGTGGAAGAGGCGGCGGTCTCAGTTGTTCGGCTTGACATCGGCGAAAATTAGCAGGGCTTTGAAAGGGCGCGAATCCAGCCGCCGTAGCCAATAAATACGCGGGCTTTAGCCCCAGCGGGACGCAGCAAATTTACAGATGGCGCTGGTAATGGTGCAGCTTGACCATTTCATAGCCACTGTCATCCTGAGCGCAGCCGTTTTTCAGGCGTAGCGAAGGATCTCGGGCTTAACCGGCCCAACGCGTGAGCCATACGGCACCACAGATGGCGACTAGCCATTGTAAGCGAGTTCCCGCGCGCGCTGCGTCGCTTTTACCACGGCTTTGATCAGGGTGACGCGCAACTTTCCCTCCTCCAACTCCAGGATGCCATCGATCGTGCAGCCTGCGGGAGTTGTGACGGAATCTTTCAACTGCGCCGGGTGATCTCCGGTTTCGAGCACCATTTTGGCCGATCCCATCGTCATCTGCGCGGCCAGCAGAGTGGCGATATCGCGCGGCAGGCCAACTTTCACGCCTGCCTCCGCCAGCGATTCCAAAATAATGTAGATGAATGCCGGGCCGCTGGCGGAAAGTCCTGTGACCGCGTCCATGTGCTTCTCGTCGACCACGACGGTCCTTCCGACCACATCGAACAAAGAGCAGGCCAGCGCGATCTCTTCCGCGCAGACGTAGCGCCCTTTGCACAGCCCGGTCATACCCGCGCCCAGCGCGCAGGGAGTATTGGGCATGGCGCGCACCACGGCGGCTTTGGTTCCCAGCGCGGTTTCGATCTGATTGGTAGAGACAGAAGCAGCCACCGAGATCACGAGCGCTCCGGGAGCGACGTTGGAGCGGATTTCTTCGACCACTTCCTGCACCGTTTGCGGCTTCACGCAAAGAAAAATAATATCGGCGCCTGCACGGCTTTGCTGTTGTCAGTCCCGACGTCCACGCCAAGCTTCTCGGTGAGCCGCAGCGCGCGTTCGGAGTGCCGCACCGTCGCCCGCGTCAACTCTGTTGAGAGCATTCCTTCCCGCACCAGCGCCTGCAATAGCATTCCCCCAAGCTTGCCCGCGCCGAGAACCGCCACTCTTTTGTCGGATAAATTGCTTGCCATCCAAACCTGCCTTTCGCGATGAAGGTTTTATACCATTTTTATTGTTGGGAGAGCAGAATGGGTGCCTGTGAATGCAATGGGGGTTGCAGCTGGCGGGAAGGAAAAGCTTTTAACCGCGAAGAACGCAAAGAACCGCCGCGAAGGACGCAAAAATCGGCGTACAACTTTCAACGCCGCTATGAGCCGTTACTGCGTGAGTTCATATGCCACCCCGTATTCGTTGGCTCCGCCCTCACTTGCCGTGCCATACAAATTGCCCGACGAATCGAGGATGACGCCGTAGGGATACGAGCCATCGTTGCCATTCGAGAAGCTATGCAGCACAGTCTCACTCCACCGGCCACCTTTGCCCGGCGCCAATCTGTAGACGGTCCCGTACTCATAGGTTCCGCCATAGATTGTGGTGCCGTAGAGGTTTCCCGCCTTATCGATGCTCAGGCCTCCAAATGGTTCGCCGCCGTCGCCCGCGCCGGTGAAGGTATGCAGTGCCAAGTACTTCGAGTATCCTGCGGTGGGCGTAAGCTCATACACGATTCCTACCTGATTGCCGCCACCATAGGGTGCAACTGCGAACAGGTCTCCGGAGAAATCGACGGCCAGCCCACTGATCTGGCTCACGCTGCTTCCGCTGGCGTCCAGGGTGAAATCGAAAAGGGAGGTTTCTGTCCAAGTGCCGTTCGAGAACGCGAGTTTATAAGCAGTGCCGTAGCCGTAAACTCCGCCTGATGTTGTTATGCCGTAAAGATTGCCCTCGGCGTCAATCGCCATAGGTCCGCCGGGATTCTCCCCATCACGCCCGCCTGTGAAGTTGTAGATCAGATTTTCGGTCCAGGTGCCGTCGGAGTTCGGGGTAAATTCAAAGACCGTGCCACACTCTGAATTGCAGTTTTCTCCATTGCCACCCTCCCCGGTCCAGCCATAGAAGTTGCCGGCGCTATCCCGCACTAGGCCGGAGTTACCATATTGACCGTCGCCGGTGCCGCCGACGAAGTTGTGGATGTCTGTTTCCGTCCAAACCCCTGCGGAATCGGTCAGTTCGTAGATCTCGCCGCATTGACAGACGGAGTCGCCGCCGTTTGCGGTCACTCCGAAAAGACTTCCAGAGCTGTCGCGGACGAGGGGCCCGTTTGGGGCAACGGAGTAGGTGTAGATGGTAGGAGGAAAACTGTAGAGCACGCTTTCGGTCCAGTGTCCGTTGCGAGGCATCAACTTGAAAACCGTGCCGCAGCCGTTGTCGAAGCACTCCGTGTCTAGGCCGCCCTCCGTTGTCACACCGTAAACGTTGCCAAGGGGATCGATGAGCAACTGGTCGAACGGGCTGTTGCCGTCGGTCCCGCCCTTAAACGAATACAGCACCTTAAGCGTTGAGCCAGCCCGAGAGGTGCCAGCGAGAATACATATAAGCGAGGCGGCCGCTAGAAGGTGGCGAAACAACTCTGCGCTTGTCTGCCATAGCTTCACCGCGACCCCCTCACAATCACAAATTGTTTGCCGTCGACAGAATGAACGTGCGGTCGTTCCACGGCGAGGGCTCGATTTGGCTGTCTCCGCCGAAAACGACCATGTCATTATCGGCCGAGCTGTAAAAACCGCCGTCGAGGCGAAGCGTAGGCGCAGTGCCGGTCACCTTCACCAGAGTCCACGCCGGGGTTCCACCGATGCCGTTGGCATAGGTCAACACCCATGTGTCTCCGAGAAAGCCGGTTCCTGTCAGCGAGTTGATCCCGCCATACATAATCATGCGGTTGTCTTTGGAGTCGTAAACGGAGACTTGGCCGGTGCGCGCCGTTGGAGCCGTGCCGGTCGGAGCAAGATGCGTCCACACCGGAGTTCCGCCGGTGCCATTCGCATGCGAGAGCGTCCACACATCGGAGAGCCCAGTGCTGCCAGTATCGCCCGCGTATATGGTCAACACATTATTGGTCGAGTCATAAATCGAACTCGCATTTTCGCGCGCCGAAGGAGCAATACCCGAGGGCGAGAGTTGCGACCACGTGGGCGTTCCCGGCCCACCGTTTGCATTGCTCAGTACCCATACGTCTGCCAGATAGCCGCCCGCGCAATTCGATCCGCCAAAAATGATCAGCGAATTTGTGGTCGGATCATACTGTGAAACGAAATCCAGCCTCGCCGAAGGCAGCGTGCCGGAAGGGCTCAACTCAACCCATGAGGGAGTGCCTTCCGTGGAATTAGCGTCGTCGAGCACCCAGGCATCGTTGAAGCAGCTTGTGCCGCTGCTTCCGCCGCCGAAAAGAATCATGTGGTTGCTGACCCCGTCATAGGCGGCTCCATGCCCGTAGCGAGCGCTGGGAGCGGTTCCGATCGGGAACACTTGCGACAAAAGATAGGGGCTCAGGGTAATGGTCTGTCCCGCGGAAACGATCTTCGGGCTGGACCACAGATCGTTCACCGGGCCGGTAGCAGTGTCTCCGCCGAAGATGATCATCTGATCCGTAACCGAATCGTAGACCACGCTGGGAGACAAGCGCGGGGTTGTGCCATCCTGCGTCCAGGTCTGGCTACCGGTGCCGTTGGCGTTGGATAAAATAAAAACGTGATCGTCGGTGAATGTCTGCGGCAAGGTGCTGTCGCCGCCGAAGATTACCATGTTATTGGAAACCGGATCGTAAATGACGGTATTGCTCTTGCGATTCGGCGCGGTGTCGGTTGGCTTCATCTGTGTCCACGAAGAAGTGCCGCCGATTCCGTTGGCATGGCTCAGAAACCAGCCATCGTTCAGAACCGATCCGCGGTTATTTCCTCCGCCGAAAATCGTCATTGTGTCGTTCGTGGAGGAATAAATCGCGCTGTGACCCACGCGCGCCGCCGGAGCCGTACCCGTGGGTTTGAGTTGCGTCCACGTCGGCGTACCCGTTAAGCCATTCGCGTTCGTGAGTGTCCAAACGTCGCCGAACACGGTGGTATTCGTCGTTCCGCCGCCGAAAACCGTCATCACGTTGTTCACGGAGTCATAGACGGCTGAAGCCTGCGTGCGCGCGCTCGGCGCCGTTCCCACAGGCGTGACCTGAGCCCATGTCGGCGTGCCCGTCGAACCATCCGCATTGCTCAGTATCCAAAGATCGTTGTAGTACGTTCCGCTACAGTTGGTGCCGCCGAAAACGATCATCTTATTATTGACGGAATCGTAAACCGCCGTCTGTCCCTCGCGTATGCCGGGCAACGTGCCGTTCGCCGCAAATTGAGTCCAGGCCGGCTTGCCTCCAACCGAATTAATATGCGTCACTACCCACAAATCGTTCTCGCATGGCCCGGGAAAACCTTCGCCGCCACCAAAAATAACCATTCGATCGGAAGTGGGGTTATAGACGGAACTCTGCCCGAAGCGGTCGTTCGGTCCCTTCCCGGTAATCGATACCCTTATCCACTGAAGATTTTCCTGCGCGGAAGCGGACTTGGGAATGACATTTTGCACCGCCCACATATCATTGAAGTCGATATTGGTTGGCGCGTGCTGGCCTGCGAACATGAACATCTGATTGGTCGAAGCGTCGTAAACCGCGGATGCCTGGGTGCGGGTGCCGGGACCGTAACGATTCCACTTCGACTGAGCGCCGGCAGGCAAAGTCA